>DAIDJF010000031.1 GCA_027451525.1 Ktedonobacterales bacterium | reverse complement strand
AAAATGATCTGAAACGAGGCGCGCATAGGGTAGTTCGCTGTAATCTGGATGATCGAAGCCAACGGAAAACGTTTGCACCTTGTGTTGCGTAAGCTTGCTCATAAGACCTGTGATGATACTGGAATCGACACCACCGCTTAGCATTGCACCGACGGGAACATCCGCCATCATGCGCTCTTCAACGGCACGTTGAATATGTGTGCGAATGTCGCGCAGATATTCTTCAATGGGGAGTTCCTCGGTCTTGCCGAAGGTAAAGTCCCAGTAACATTCCTGACGCACACGCCCTTGTTCGCACAACAGCCAGTGACCGGGTAACACTTTATAAATGCCCTCAAAGAGCGTTGCGGGTGCTGGCACGTAACGTATACTCAAGAAGTCCGCCATCGCTTGCGTGCTGGCGGCACGTTTGACACCTGGATGCGCGAGCAAAGATTTGATCTCAGAGGCAAACAAAATGTCTCCCCCATCAATCTGCGTATAGTAAAGTGGCTTCTTACCGGCTTTATCGCGTGCAAGCAACAGCCGTTGGCGTGGGCTATCCCAGATCGCAAAGCCAAACATTCCATGCAGACGGGCTACGCACTCTACACCGTATTCCTCATACGCATGCACAATCGTCTCAGTATCGCTATTTGTGCGGAACTGATGCCCCTTTTCAATCAACTCTTGCCGCAGCGTTTTGTAGTTCCAGATCTCGCCATTGAAGACAACCCAGATATCACCTGTCTCATTGCTCATGGGCTGATGTCCGCCGCTTAGATCAATGATGCTAAGACGAGCAAAACCTAACCCTGCGGGACCATCAATATATGAACCGCTATCGTCAGGTCCGCGATGGGCGATCAGACGAGTCATGTGTTCGATCAGTCGGGGCGAAACTGGTTCCCCACTATGCATCGTAAAAACACCGCAAATGCCACACATACATTTTTCTCTCTTCTTATCGATAAAGTGTAGATTGTACTGCTTGAATTGATGGATCAGTCTCTTGTTGGCAAACCTCTTGTGATGGCTGATCAATGTAGATTTGGAACCAAAGTTCCAGGCAGAGGAGTGTCCATAATGCCTGGCTATGATTTGCAAGGCGCGTGCTACCATCTGTTTGCAAGAGCATCTGCATAAACTCTGGTTGGAAGATACCGCGCTGACGGGCCTTCTGCGAGCCGAGAATATCATGCGCATAGCTATGTGCGTCATTACGGAACCAGTGCGAGATCGGGATTGAGAACCCCTGTTTGCGGCGGTTGAGTACCTCTAGTGGGAGCATCTCTGCCGCGATAGTCTTTAAGAGATGTTTTTGCCGTCCATGGCGCATCCGTACACTGGCGGGCAGCGCGGTAACATATTCCGCTAATAAGTGATCGAGCAAGGGGGCGCGTGTTTCGATAGAATTAAACATACTCGCCTTATCAACTTTCACCAGAATATCATCTGTGAGATAGGTTTGTATATCAACGTACTGCATGCGCGCAGTGGGATGTAAGTGCTGGGCGGAGCGGTAGATGCTGAGATGGCGTTCAAACGGGTTTTGGTCACGCACCTGTTCATAAAACTCAGGTGTGTAGAGAGCGATACGTGGATAGTCGGGAAAGAGCATAAATGCTTCGATACTGCGTGTCCCATAATCGCGTTTCCAGGTGGTAAGGCGTTGTTTGCCACGCACGCCATTGGGCAGAAATGCGCTGGCAAGACCGAGTGTACTACGAATGGGTGTTGGCACGCGATGGATCAGATATTCACGGCGATACTGCTCGTACCCTGCAAATATCTCATCGCCGCCATCGCCAGTCAGTACAACGGTGACATGCTCACGAGCCAGTTTGGAGACATAGTAGCTTGGTAGCATTGAAGAGTCTCCAAATGGTTCGTCAAAGGCCCAAACCAGTTGCGGTAACACCTTTACGAGGTCCGATTTGACGATAAATTCGCGATGATCGGTCTTAAAGTGGCGAGCGACGGCACGTGCATAGGGTAGCTCGCTATACTCGTCCTCTTCAAAGCCAATTGAAAAGGTTTTGACGGGCTGAGACATCATCTGGCTCATTAGACCCACGACAATACTAGAGTCTGTGCCACCGCTGAGGAAAGCTCCTAGCGGCACTTCGCTCATCAGACGGATGCGCGTTGCCTCTTTGAGTAGTGCGCGAATGCGCTCAAGGGCCGTCGCCTCATCGTCCTGGCTGGTTGACGTGAAAGGCAGTTCCCAATAGCGTTGTGTGCGGATTGTGCCATCTTCGTAGACCAACATGTGGGCGGCTGGCAACTTCATGACATTTTTGAACATAGTGTGTGGCGTGGGAACATAGCGATAGAGCAGATATTCGTCTAGAGCCTGGGCATTGATTGCGCGTGGAATACCCGCCTCAAGGATAGATTTGATTTCGGAGCCGAAGATCAAACGCTGTCCATCCCAATAATAGTTAAATGGTTTCTTGCCAAAGCGGTCGCGTGCCGCGAGCAGGCGTTGGCGGTTTCTATCCCAGAGTGCGAATACAAACATGCCACGCAAGCGTTGTACACACTGATCACCGTATTCTTCGTAAGCATGGACAATGACCTCAGTGTCACTATTCGTGTGAAATTGATGACCGTGCGCTTTTAGCTCTTTTTGCAATTCTAGATAGTTATAAATTTCACCATTAAAAACAATTTGAATGCTTTGATCTTCATTGTAAAGAGGTTGATGCCCACCTGAGAGGTCAATGATGGAGAGGCGGCGCATACCCAGCGCAACGCCATCGCCGAACCACATTCCCTGATCGTCTGGTCCACGATGACGAATGATTTTACACATGGCATCAAGGAGATGCTCTGCATTCTCATACGAAGAATTTTTATCAATAAATCCAGCTATGCCACACATTCCAGAAATACCTATCCTTTCGGTTCGTCCCTATTGGGTAACAGGATAGCGTTCAGATGTGATCCGTCCGCCGCTTCGCCCTTTAGGTTGTGTGATGGAGTGGTAGATAGCTCCATACATATCAATAACTTGTTCTAGCGTATATTGCTGTTCGACGGTCGTGCGCGCCGCTTGCCCATAGCGTTGTGCCAGTGCGGGGTCGCGTAAGAGCGTAAGCAGAGCCTGTGCCATCTGTTCGTAGTCGTCGGGTTCAACAAGCAGTCCGTTCTCACCTTGTTGAATCAAGTCCTCACTGCCGCTTACTCGTGTAGCGACACATGCCATCCCAGATGCCATCCCTTCAAGGAGCGCGTTGGGCATACCTTCCCAGCGCGAAGGCAAAATAGCGATTGTGCCACGATGGAATTGCGCGGGTACGTCGCTTTGCAAACCTGCAAATTCGACGCTCTCGTAGATGCCGAGAGCTTCCGCCAGTTGCGTTAGTTGTGGCTCAATGGGGCCACTGCCTACGAGAATCAGGCGTGCCATTGGCATGTGTTCGTGGACAATGCGCCATGCTTGAAGAAGAGCATCAATGCCTTTTTCATAACGTAGTTTAGAGACACAGACAACTGTATGCCTGCGCTCCTCGCTTGATAAGTCGGCGGCAGCGGGATAGAAGCGTGTGATGTCAACACCGTTGGGAACCAGACGTGTACCAGGGAGCGAGAAATTGTGTTCGATCAGGTAACGCTGCATACGTGAACTGAGTACGATAACAACACTGCCCATTCGCCGTAGTTGCGCGCGCATGAACTGGACCACGAACGGTCCTGCCTGTTCCAGACCATAGAGATCGCCGTCGATCCATGTTTTGCCATCAACCCGAAGCCAGGAGAGTGTCGGGTCCAACGGTCCAGACAGGAGTTTGGCTGGCTCATTGGTCTTCGTCGGCTTGCCAGCACCCGCGCTGATAACAACAATCGTCATGGGTTTACCAGCCAGTCGGCAGATAAATGCCAGTGGTAGTACAAGCAGACTAAATTGACAGACCTGTAAAATGTCATAGTTGTTGCGTTGCCGCCAGAGCGTCCAACTCATCGCAAACATCGCTAGCAGATAGGCGAGACGCTGCAACAAGCGCGGCCAGTTATCGCGTTGCCCTAATAGATGCCCTGCAATACGTTGCACAGGTACGCCGCGCACCTCTTCATATGGCAACCATGTATTGCTATGGCGGAACGTCACCACGCGCACGTCATAGCCACGTGAGCGTAAAAGCTGGCTTTGAGCCAATGTTTGTGTCTCTGCCCCACCCACAAGCGGATAAAATGTGGTGATTGCAACATAGATGCGTGGGAGTGCGCTCATTTGCTCACCTCTTCTCGTTCCATTGTTGGTAGCTCTACTTCACGACCCAAAACACTGCGATAGAGCGCGACACACTGCTCGACAATCCGATTCAGCTGATAATCACGCAGAATCGTGGCACGTGCCTCACGTGAAAGTTGTTGGGCGAAGTCTGTATCCTCGATAATGCGGCGGAGAGCTTGCGCGAGTTCTTCTGCTTGTTCCGGTTCGACAAGTAGACCGTTGACACCGTTATTTACGATATCCTCGCTACCGCTGACGCGCGTTGCCACGCATGGTAATCCGACTGCCATGGCCTCCAAAAGGGCATTCGGCATGCCCTCCCAACGTGAAGGCAGGACAAAGCCCCAGACCCGTTGAAGAAGCGGGATGACATTGCGCTGCAGGCCAAGAAATTCAACACTATCTTGTATGCTCAATTCTCTCGCAATGCGCTCTAGCTGGGCCTGCAAAGGTCCTTCACCCGCAATCAGAAGCTTGGGCTGAAGGTGACTGCGCCATTCAGCCGGCGCATGCATCATGCGTCCCCAGGCGTGTAGCAGTACATCAATGCCCTTTGGATACTGAAGGCGCGAAACACAGAGGATCGCACGCTCTGGTTGCGCCGGGTCTGGACGCAACTCTGGCGCGGGCTGGAACTTCGTGGCATCAACACCGTTAGGAATGAGTACCAACTTTGCCCGTTGGAAACCGTTGGCGATCATATATGGATAGCTACGGCTGCTCAATACCTGATAAAAAGCCTCTGATGTCCGCAAAAATTTGACGATTGCGTTGCCGCCGAAGGCCGATTTAGACAGATAGGCGATATCACCAACTACGATATCTTTGAATGCAACTTTTAAGAAATCGGTCTGGGTAAGCGTATCCGCCATCAACGTTGCATCTTCTGTCTGCTGTTTTTTGCCAGGGCCGGTGCTGGGAATACTAATAACCACCGGTTTTTTCGCCCACTTGCCGACCAGCGTTGCGACTGCCGCAAGCGGTGAGAGTTGTAAAGAATGCAGTACGTCAAAGCGATGGCGTAGACGCCACAGCGTGAGAAACATGAGCAGATCAATGGGGAGATGGCCCAATCTGCCAATGCGTAGAATCCCTTGCCGACTATAAAGGCCCCCCACGCGCACAATGGGCAAGCCATCGAGCGTTTCTGTGCGCAGCCAATGTTTCTCATGGCGCAATGTCACGATGGTCACTTTATGTCCCTGTGCCATCAATTGGCGAGCCAATTTTTCTGCGCGTACCTCAGCTCCTCCCACAAAGGGAGCAAACATAAAGGCAATAATACATATCCGTAAACGGTCTTGCACCGATAAACTCCTTTAATTTACACCAATGCCACTTGTTTTTCTTGCTGTTCTGTCTCTTCCACAAGTGTATCTGTCTGTTCGTTCATGTTCTTCTGCGCGTCACTGACAGGCGTGAACCAATACGTGGCAAACGGCAGGGCCATCAGAATCCAGAAGTAGATGCCTACACTAGGATTCCAAAAGTCGTTGGACTCAAATGATTGCACAACGACATTGAAAAAGATTGCCAGAGCCATTGCCAGCAACATGCGGTAGTCGGGCGTGCCTTTGCGCACTTTGCGGAGCAGAGAGATGGCAAACGCTAAAAATGTCAGGAGCAAGAACAAGAGGCCAATCATGCCATGATCGTAGAGTGTTTCCAGAAAAATGTTGTGCGCCGCTGTTGCTATGACGCCTCGTCCCACGCCTACTTGAAGATTGGCAAGCAGGGCATCAGAGGCTTTTAGACCGTTGCCGAGCAGCTTTGCCGGGTCAAAGTGATCAATGATCGCGGCCCAGAGATAGGTGCGACCATTAAGCGTAGTGACATCTGCGTTCAGGAAACGCTGGAAGAAATTAGTGTTGCTAAAGAGTATGAATAGCACTGTTAATGCACCTACTGCGATCATTCCGCCAATCATGCTGAGCCGTAACTTGCGCGAAGGCAGGAAGATAATCATTACGATGATGCTAACGGGTACGCTGATCAGGGCGGCGCGGTCAAATGTTAACCCAAGTGTGCCTAGCAGAAGGAGCACAACGAGAATGCCAGGGATGCGCTTGAGTCCTTCGAGCGTAAATGTGCGATAGATGGACATTGGCAACACAATGGAGAGGAAGAGCGCCAAGGTCGGTGGCGTATTGCCAAAGATTGAACTGATACGGAAGAGTGACGTCGTGGTGTCTACAACGCCATTCTTTTTCACGAAATAGCCATAAATGCCGTAGAGGGCGATAAAGACTGCTGGAATGAGAATTGCATCCATAACCTGCAACATGCGTTTGCGGTTGGTGACAACGGCGACGGTAAGCACGCTAATGGCGATACTATCAAGCATAATCAGCCAGAGCGTGAAGAATTGGCTCATCGTTAGCGGTGAGAGACCGATGCCCAGGAAGACCCAGGCAACATAGGCCAGAAAGAAAGGGAGTGCTGGCATGCGTTTGAAGATATCCTTTGTTGGCAGGACAAAGAGCAGGATAAGCGTCGGTAGTGTCAAGCCGGAAAGGAAGTTATTACCGTTGAAAAACGGCAGATTTGAGCCAATAAATGCATTGAGAAGGATCCATACCATGAGCAAGAAGTAGCGATAGCGGAAAAATGCCAGCACAATGATCGCACCAAAGGCGACGCGCAGGGTATACAGAGAGTTGAGCGCGGAACCAACAATGCCAGCAATAAAGACGCTCAGGATCACCGTTCCACGGATGATATTTCTTGAGAGGCCATAAGGCAGACGGAATGTGGTCAGATATTCTTCTTTCCAAAGTACCCAGTTAATATAGTATTGGCCTAAGCCTATTTTCCAGATTACTTTTAAGACCTCGCGCGGAGGTGTAAAGAGCGAAAGTTTGCCGATAACGGAGCGGAGCGTCACGAGCAAGATAACCATCGTGCAGCAGTAGACGACCGAGGTGGAGAGCGCGATGCCAAAGCTCTGCCAGATCCGTGCAAACACGTAGTCAAAAAGGGCATTTGCACCAATGCTGAAAATGGTAATGTACATGAGGACATGTGTCTTGCCGAGTGCACTAAAGGCACGGGAGATGATAAAACCGATTGCCATCGGAGCCAGACCAATTGAGAAACCAATCAACGTTATTGCTGTGCGTGTGGTATCTTCCTCTGAGAAGGCACCATGCTGAAACAAGATTTCGACAATTGGATGCGCTAGCAGAATAAGAAATGCTGTCAGTGCTAGTGTGCCAATGGTAACAGCCCAGAGGTACAGGCGTAGTGTTGCCTTGAAAGACTTCATATCTTTCATCGCGGCCTGACTGGCGAGATAGGGGAGAGCGGCGCGTCCCACGGAGGAGAAAATCACGCCCACTGGAACACTGATAAGCTTCAATGCATTGTTCAAGACGGCAATGCTACCCGTTGAAAGCGACGATGCGAACATCTGATCGACGAGAGGGCTTGCTTGACTGATAAGGGCACTAAATAGTACAGGCCAGGCAACCAGGAGAATCGCGCGTAGCTCTGGGTTGCGCCAATCGATAATGGGCTTATACACGATATGGGCGCGGTGGGCGCGGACGATAATGACAGCCAGTTGCGCAAATTGTCCCACGAGTGTGCCAAGACAAAGCATCACAACACCCTCTGTTTTTCCGCCCACCAACACAAAACTGGCGGTCGTCAATGGCACAAGCATTCCCGCGTAGGCGGGCCAACCAAACTGGCCTTCAGTATTTAACAGGCACTCCATGAAACTGTTCAGAACCATGAAGATTAACACTGGAAAGATATATGGCGTTAAACCTAATGCTAATTCTTGCGAGGAGGCTTTGAGCGATGGTGCTGAGAAAAAAACCATCTGTTGCCGAAACACCAGCATGAATATCGTGACCACCACCATCGTGATGAATAAAATGTTGAGTAGGGTGCTAAAGAGGCGTGACGCCGCGACGCGCCCATCTTTTGTACGCACACGCGCATACACTGGAATAACAGACGCTTCAAGCGCGCTGGCAAGCAGTTGCGCTAGTAGTGTGGGCAGAGCAGCGGCGACAAAGTATGCATCCATTGACGCCCCTTGCCCAAAACGTGCCGTGACAACAATCTGGTTCAACATGCCCATCACGCGAATAAGCAGGTTGGCAGAAGCCAGACTCAAAAGGGCGCGAAAGATATACTTATTTGCCGATTTGAGCCGAATAGCTGCCAAACGTCCTGTCGTTGTCCCTAGCGGCTGGCTGATGCCAGTTGCGCTTAACGGCTGGCTATCTCCTTTTTCTGGTGGCTCAGACATATCTATAAACCATTCTTTATATTAATGCAGTATAGGTTATAAGCGAACGATTTTGTCATCATGGAAATCGCGTGTGATATTACGTGTATCAACAATGCTACGGGCCTCACGGACAATGCGTGCGACATCATAATAGCTGTGATTGGTAACAACTACGACACAGTCAGCGGAGCGGAGCAGTTCATCGGTGAGAGGCTGCGCTTCAAACTGCTGTTTGCCAAGCAGAAGCGTGGGCACGTAGTCGTCGTTGTACATCACATTTGCTTTTTGGTTGAGTAGCGATTGCATAATGTCTAGCGCGGGTGACTCACGTACATCACTGACGTTAGCTTTGTAGGCTACACCCAGGATGAGAATACGTGAACCATTCAGGCTACGCTGTTGCTCATTCAGGGCCGTGCTCACTTTATTAACCACATAGTGGGGCATGCTACTGTTAACTTCTGCCGCCAGCTCAATAAAACGTGCCGTGTAGTCAAGCGTTTTGAGCTTCCACGAGAGATAGTGGGGGTCCACAGGGATGCAATGACCCCCCAGACCTGGGCCGGGCAGAAAACGCATAAAGCCGAACGGTTTCGTCGCGGCAGCGTCGATCACTTCCCAGACATTGATACCGAGCTTCTCGCACATGATGGCAATCTCATTCACCAGGCCAATATTGACGGCGCGGAACGTATTTTCTAGCAGCTTTGTCATTTCGGCAACCCGTGCTGACGAGACGGGTATTACATTTTTAATGGCCGCACTGTAAAACGCCTGTGCCAGTTCTGTGCATGATGGTGTGACGCCTCCAACAATTTTAGGTGTGTTATGCGTATCGAAGTGTGGATTGCCGGGATCGATACGTTCTGGTGAGAAGGCCAGAAAGATATCCTGTCCTACGCGCAATCCTGTTGCCTCTAGCTCTGGCTGCAACACTTCCTCGGTTGTGCCAGGGTAGGTCGTACTCTCCAGAATAATAAGTTGTCCACGATGCACATGCGCCCCCACCTGACGGGTGGCAGCAAGCACATACGAGATATCTGGGTCGCGTGTCTTGCGCAACGGCGTTGGGACGCAGATACTAATCGCATCTATCTCTTCAAGCGCGGCATAGTCAGTGGTAAAACGCAGATTGTGTGTGCCGACCATCTCGCGTAACACGCCGCTAGAGACATCGGGGATATAGCTTTCGCCCTGGTTGGCACTATCAACTTTGCGCTGATCCACATCAATGCCTGTCACCTGAAAACCAGCTTGCGCAAAGGTGACAGCGAGCGGGAGACCCACGTAGCCGAGTCCGATAACTGCGACACGCAGGTTTCGCTTTGCAATTCGCTCGTGTAATAACTCTTTCATAGATGTTACTCTTTCCCTGTACGTGACTGACGGAGCGCAGCTGTGATTTCCTCGTCCTTTACTTTGCCATTGGGAGAAGATGAAACGATCGGTGTCTCTGGAATGGAGAGAGAGATATCTGCTTTCGATTTGGCTTGAATGCCAAGATAGTCGCGGCTGTCGCCGTAATCGGGCCAGCGGCTCTTGTTAATGGCGAGGCCCAGGATTTTAGCGTGTGACCGTTGCAGAATCTGTTTGGCGCGCACCAGTGTTTTGCGTGCGGTTTTAGAGATGTCTACGACCAGGATGGTTGCGTCCATATAGCCAGCGAGAATTTGTGTGTCGGCGACTGGCAACAGTGGCGCACTATCAAAGATGATGTAGTCGAATTGTTGGGTTTCTCTGAAACGTTTGAACAACTGCTGGGCCAGTTGTGATTGTAACAACTCAGAAGGGTTGGAGGGTAGCACACCCGCTGTCAGCACCCGTAGCGTGGGCATTTCAGTGGCCTGTCCCGTCAATTCAACCTCAACCTGTGCCCACATTTCTAGGAAGGAATTGGATAAGCCATTATGGTTATCAAGCTGGAAATGCTGATGTTGTACGGGGTGGCGCAGGTCTGCATCAACCAGCAACACACGTTTGCCCGTCATTGCCATAAACGAGGCAAGATTAGCGGCAATGGTACTCTTGCCCTCGCCGCCGAGAGCACTTGTCACCAGAATGAGTTTAAAATGTTGAGTTTCCTGGAGTGCATTGAGGCTGGCACAGAGGATGCGGCATCCCTCAGCAAGTGGAGGGGTGTCTTCTGCGTTTTTGATGCGCTCACGCTGTGAGAGGTATGGAATGACGGTGAGCAGTTCTTGATGGAGCAGTTCTTCAACCTCATCAGGGTTGTCCATACGGTCATCAAGCCATTCAAAAGCGACGACCAGTGTGAGTGAGAGACCGAGACCCACCAGCGCGCCAATCAGAGCATCTGTCGATGGCTTGGGTTGGGTGGGATCAGTTGGGGTTTGAGCAGGAAGTACCTGGACGGTAGCGGCCAGTTGCGTGTTAGAGAACTGAGAGAAACTTTGTCCAATCTCGTTCGCTAGCTGCGCAGCCAGTTGTGGGTCTCTATTGCTTACATCTAGTTCAATAATCTGCGTATTGGATTGCGGTTTTACTACAATAAGCGGTAAAAGGGTTTTTAACGTCAGTCCAGGGTGTTGTGCAATAACGGGATTGAGAACTTTAGGACTGGTAATGAGCTGAGCATACGTGGGGACCGCCTCTAGCGCGGCTGAGGTATTATCATAACCAGAGTTAGATGTATCAAAACTTACAACAAGAAATGCGGTTGCTTGATAAGTTGGATGCATTAATTTTGTAACAACATAAGTTGCGCCGCCGCAGAGAACGACGCCAAGCACCATAATCCATGCCCAACGTTTGGCAAGAAGCATATAGCGAGTAAATGGATTGCGCATTCAAATACCATCCTCAAAAATATTAATCTTTTTACTACATCAACTAAACAGAAGTAGCAAAGCGTGGAATATAGCGTATATCCCATAGTGCGTGCCTTCATAACAGGCATTTTTTTCTCACACTATCTAGGATAACAGCCAAAGCTGTGATAATAGGTATTTATAAATGTTGAGATAACGTTAAGATATGAGGTTACTGGTATACATATGTACCCTTTAATACGCTGTGGTAGAGCATAAGATAAATAGGGGCGCGAATTTCTCTACGGTAAGTGAGAAGGCTTTACTGATTCTCCACCTGAATGTACATCTCGTTGCTACATGGTTGTGCTATTGTTAGTGGCAGCAATAGGTTCATGCCCAAAGAGGGTGAACCGAACACAATGGATAGGTTGAACACTATTGTAACATGTTGGGTATTATGCGCTGCAAACGTAAAAAAGGTAGGTATGCTGGTGAGTGTATCACTAAATATGCAAGCTCCGCAGGAGAGTGTGCCAATTACATATGTCGATGTTGTTATCGTTGGAGCAGGACCCTATGGTCTCTCCACTGCTGCCCACTTGCTAGGCAAGGGACTTAAAGTTGCGATTTTTGGTAAACCGTTGAATCTATGGCGTGAGAATATGCCACAGGGCATGTTTTTACGCTCCTATTGGTGGGCGACCAATCTTTCGGATCCCGATAAAAAGTACAGCTTTGAGCGGTACTTTGAGTCCCACAATATGGAAGCACCCGATCCTCTTCCCCTCGAAATTTTTGTGGACTATGGACTGTGGTTTCAAAAACAATGCGTGCCTGACGTTGATGAAACATACGTACAAAATGTAACTAAAAATGGAAGATATTTTGACGTCACGCTCGTAGATGGACGAGTAGTACGGGCCAGTGCTGTTGTAATGGCTCCTGGCTTGCAATATTATGCCTATTCTCCATCTCTTTATGCTCATCTCTCTGCTGATGCTGTATCACATGCCTCTATCCACCATACCTATGAGCAGTTTGCTGGCAAACGTGTGATCGTCATTGGTGGTGGACAATATGCCCTTGAGTCTGCCGCACTCCTTCACGAACACGGAGCGCGTGTTGATCTGGCCTCACGCCATCCTATTCATTGGCTGGTTAGCGAAACGGTGGAAGGTCGCTCCTGGTTCAAACGTATTCGCTATCCAAAAGCAGGCATCGCCCCCGGTTGGTTCAACTGGAGTCTGGAAAATCTCCCCTATGGTTTCCAGCGTCTTCCTCGTCGGGCAAAAGATCGCCTGATGCGTGGGCGCGGTCGCTATGGCCCAGCCGGTGCTGGATGGCTCAAGCCTCGCGTTGTCGGAAGTGTTACCTTGCATGAAAGTGCGCATGTGCAACGTGTTGAAGAGACGGACGCTGGCGTTGTGTTGCAACTGTCGGATCATACATCGGTGACTGTCGATCATGTCATGCTGGCAACTGGTTACCGCGTAGATCTCAAACGCTTGCCAATGCTGCCTGCTGATTTACTCTCTAAAATAGTCACCTACCAGGATACGCCAGTATTGAAAAACTCTTTTGAGAGCAACATTTCTGGTCTCTACTTTGTTGGCATTTCTTCTGTATCGAGCTTTGGGCCTTTCTATCGCTTTGTAGTAGGAACAGAGGCGACGGCACGGCGTGTTGCTGGAGCAATTGCTCAGCACGTTGCCCATATCAGATAAGTTGCTGCGATCTCGTCCAGTGTTGCTGGATATATAGAGCGTACCAAGACGAGAAAAAAGAGGATGTGAGGATGCGCAAGCGTTTAGGAATACTGGTTGCGGCCTGTTTCTACTACAGTGGTGTGATAGCACTGGCACGCTGGTTCATGCAACGTTCGGGCAAGCGGCTGATTATTCTGAACTATCATCGGGCGCGCGGTGGTGATTTGCAGCGCCATTTACGCTATCTACGCAGTCATTATCGGGTGCTGAATGTAGATGAGGCCCTGCAAGAGTTCTTTGCGCCACCAGCGCAGTCCACGCGGCCCAAAGATCAGCGTACATTACTGGCCCTGACGTTTGATGACGGTTACCATGACAATTATACGCATGCATTTCCTCTGGCGAGCTCGCTGCGCGTGCCGATCACCATTTTCCTGGTTCCTGGTTACATCGAGAGCGAAGCATACTTCTGGTGGGGCGAGGGACAACGCCTGGTACAGCGTGCCACTGTCGAGGAGACGGTTATGGATGGGCGCAAGTATCGTCTTCAGGTGCAAGATGAGGCTGCGCAACTGGCACAGTTGATTGATAATCAGGTCCGTCATGCATCATCCGTAGCGGAACGAGAAGCGTTCTTGCAGCAGATGCGCATGCAATTGGCTGTTCCTTCAATCGTGTTGCCCACGGAAGAGGCGGATCGTCCGCTGACGTGGGCTGAAATCGAAGAAATGGAGCGGAGCGGTTGGGTCTCCTTTGGAGCGCATACGATGCATCACCCCGTGCTGGCCTATCTGAAACAACATGAGGAGTTGCAGTACGAGGTCACAGCGTGCCGCTTGGTTCTAGAGGAACGCCTGGGACATCCTATTCGCACGTTTGCCTATCCTATTGGACGGCATGAACATATTGGAGAGGATGCTGTACAGGCCGTCAAGCAGGCTGGTTATCTTTGGGCGGTCACGACGGAGAATAGTGTCAATATGCCTGATGAGGATGCCTACCGCTTAAAACGTGTGTTGGGCGATGTTACACGCCACTGGCTAGTCATGGCGGCTGAAACATCTGGTATCTGGGGCCTTTTTGCACCGCTCTGGAAAACACTCATTGGCAAAGGCGAGAGCGCGTAAGCTTGACATATAAAGGGGTAGCGTATGGTAAACAAATCGGAGAAGGATGTGCAGGAGAGCACATCAACTGCGCCGGGGAACTATCCCGCCGTGCGCCAAAAGGCGAAGTCAACTCAGATCTCGACGTGTGATGCGCTCGTGCTCGATGCGCGTTTAAGGCAATCGTTGGTAACAGTGCGTGCGCTGGGCCAGCAAAGGATACGTGTTGCTGCTCTAGAAACAACACCAGATGCCCCTTCGTTTGCCTCGCGCTGGTGCCAACAGCCCCTCCTCTGTCCAGCAAAAGAGGGCACAGATGGCTATCTGGCCTATGTGGAGCAGATGCTTGCGCAAACGGGGGCGCGCGTCATTATAAGCTCTTCTGATGGTACTATCGCATTATTGCGTCAGTATCGTGAGCGCATTGAGCAGCGGGTTCAGCTTGCGCTGGCGAAAGAGCCTGCATTAGCAATCGCGGTCAATAAAGAGCAGACATTAGCAATCGCGCAGGAGTTGGGGCTACACATCCCGCGTGGAGTGACTGTGAGTGGTCTCGACGCGGTAGCCGCCGCCGTGCGCGAAATTGGGTTACCCGCAGTGGTAAAACCTGTTGAGTCATGGGTTTGGGGGGGGAAACGTGGAGCACGCTACATGTCGCGTTTGGCAACAACCCTGCATGAGGCTCGCGTGGCTGTAGAAGAGCTAACCGCGACGGGCGGAACGGTATTATTTCAGCAGTTTCTAACAGGTCGGCGTGAAGCGGTCAGCTTCTTGTATGCGGGTGGTGAGGTCTATGCGCGTTTCGCGCAGTGGGCCAAACGCACGGAACCGCCACTGGGTGGGCAGTCAGTGTTGCGTCAAAGTATTGCTATGCCCGACGATATTGGCACACAATCTGAGAAACTGGTCCGCGCAATAGATCTAGAGGGGTATTCAGAGGTAGAGTTTCGTCGTGACAGTGCGGGGGTGCCCTATCTGATGGAGATTAATGCCCGCCTATCCGCTTCTGTTGAGATTGCGGTTCGTTCGGGGGTAGATTTCCCGACTCTGCTGTACCGCTGGGCGAACGGGGAACGACTTGAGAAAACGCTTTCTTATCGTACAGGTGGCTGGATGCGCTACTTGAAGGGCGATTTGATGACGACGATAGAGGCGATTCAACAGCGTGGCCGACCAGGTGTCACGCCGCCCGCCCCCGCGCTTCTCGGTTTTGGTCTCTCATTCTTTATGCCTATGGGTTATGACTATCTTGATTGGCACGATCCCGCTCCCGCGTGGAAGGCAAGCAACACCTTTTTACGTAGTTGGGTGGGCGATGCAGTAAAACGTCGAGTATCCCGTTTGAGGAGGTAAAATTCATGAGCGTTATATCTGATAAAGAACAACTACAACAATCTACATCTGTTGCACAATATGATGTTGTGATCGTTGGTGCTGGCCCCTATGGATTGACGGCTGCAGCCCATTTGTTAGGACGTGGCTTAAAGGTCGCTATTTTTGGGAAAACGTTGGAGCTATGGCGTGAGCATATGCCAAAAGGTATGTTCTTGCGCTCTCATTGGTGGGCGACCAATCTTTCTGATCCAAAGAAACAATACGGTTTTGATCAGTTTTTCCGCGTATCTAAATATAAGAAATGTTATCCAGTCCCTGCCGAAGCGTTCGTTGATTATGCTCTCTGGTTTCAAAAGAATGCTGTGCCGAATGTCGATGAGACGTATGTTGCTTCTGTCGAGAGAATTGGCGACAAATTCCGCGTTACACTAGAGGATGGGCGTGTTCTAGAAGCGGCAGCGGTTATTATGGCAGTTGGTCTCTACTACTATGCGAATATGCCAGCTGAGTATACTCATCTGTCATCAGAGGTAATGACGCACTCTTTCGAGCATAACGATTTTAGCCGTTTCAATGGCAAGAAACTGCTTGTGATTGGTGGCGGGCAGAGTGCGGTAGAATATACAGCACTGTTATTAGAGGCCGGGGCATCAGTACATCTGGTTTCACGCCGTCGCATTAACTGGCTTGCTCCAGATCATTCTGAGGAGCGTTCTCTGTGGGAAAAGATCAAGGCTCCCAATTCGGGTATCGCTCCAGGATGGAAGAACTGGGCATTAGAGTATCTACCTTATCTGTTTTACTACTTGCCACAATATAGAAAAGATCGCTACATTCGCAACCACTATAATGCCGCTGCTTCTGACTGGTTACGTGATCGCGTGATTGGAAAGGCGCATCTGCATGAAGGCCAGAAGACGCAGTCTTTGAAAGAGGTTGCTGGGGGCGTTGATGTCTCGTTAGAGGATGGTACAGAGTTCCATGTCGATCATGTCATGCTTTCGACTGGCTATGAGGTTAGATTGAGCCGTCTGAACATGGTCCATCCAGCGTTACGGGCGCAAGTGCAGACCGAGACGGATATTCCACAACTGAGTTCAAGCTTTGAGAGTAGCGTGCCGGGATTGTACTTTATTGGGCTGACATCGTTGCGTAGCTTTGGACCTCTCTATCGCTTTGTGGTTGGCGCAAAAGCTTCTGGTGAGCGTGTCGCCGCCGCCGCCGCCCGCCATGTTGCGCGTGTGCGACGCTAGATCAGATCTTCGGAGCCATGAGATAGACTGAGGTGTGTCATGCGTGAGCGTGTAAGGCTGGCTCTCGCGGCTTGTTTCTATTACAGTGGGCTGGTGTATCTTGCCCACTGGTGGATTCGTCGTTTTCGCCCAAGTCTTATTATCCTAAATTATCATCGAGCAACAGATGTAATGCTTCGCCATCAGATGCGCTATCTGCGTAAGCATTATCGTGTCATGCACTTGGATGAGGCATTAGAAGCGTTCTTCGCTCCTGGACGAAAGTCGCATATGGCTGATCGCCGATTGCCGCTAGTATTGACATTTGACGATGGCTATCATGATAATTATTCCTCGGCTTTTGCATGGGCAACAGAGTTGCGCGTTCCTATCACGATTTTTCTGATTCCGGGCTATGTCGAAAGTGGGTCGCGCTTCTGGTGGCTTGAAGGAAAACGTCTGGCGACATATACGCCAACAAAAGATGTCACGCTTGAGGACCAGACCTACGATTTGGAGAGAAGCGAGGAGCGTGTCGCCCTGGCGAAAACGATAGATACGCGTGTACGTTTTGCTCCTTCGGTTGCTGTGCGTGAAGAGCAATTGGACCATATGCGGACTGTCCTCGCGATTACGCCACAGAGTCCAGTAGAGCAGGTAGACCGGGAAGCCTTGCCATTAACGTGGGCAGAGGTCAAAGAGATGGAGCAGAGCGGTTGGGTCTCGTTTGGGGCACATACGATGCATCATCCCGTTTTGGCCTACTTGCAAGACCCCGAAGAGGTGCGCCGTGAAGTTGCTGAATGCCGTCAGGTCTTGGAAGGCCACCTGGGCCATCCTGTGCTCTCCTTTGCCTATCCCATTGGGAAGCTTGAGCATATCGGTACACATGGCGTGCAGGCGGTGAAAGACGCGGGCTATCGGTGGGCTGTGACAACGATAGAGGATGTCAATACCTATCAGACAGATCATTATCTGCTGCGACGGCTCCCTGGTGATATTACACAACATTGGTTAATTATGGCGGCTGAACTGGTGGGTCTACTCGGTTTGTCGCGACGAAGGAGAAAATCGCGTGAAAGACGCTCTCGATAAACAGTTTGATGCAACGCGGCAAGGAAACCTTCCTGATGAACATATCGCTCCTGAAGCAGTCGTAGTGCCGACTGGTAAACAGGTAACGTACGATGCACTCGTTTTGGACGCAAAACTGCGCCAATCGCTGGTGACAGTGCGTTCGCTAGGACGGCGTAACCTGCGCGTGGCATCCTTAGAAATCTCTAGCTTATTGGCGAAATCGCGCAGTGTGCCCACATTTTCATCGCGCTGGTGTCAGCGAGCCTATCTTGCGCCGGGTTATGAACAGGGTACCGAGCCTTTTTTAACCTATATCCAGCAATTGTTAGATAACACGGGCGCGCGTACGCTCATTACCTCTTCCGATGGGACACTGGCGGTTATTCGTGAGCATCGGGCAGCATTAGAGCGTCGTGTGGGTCTTGCTCTGGCGAAAGAGTCGGCTCTTGATCTTGCTATTAACAAAGATAAAACGCTGGAACTGGCAGAACAACTAGGAGTGGGTGTTCCGCATGGCGTAACAGTGAAAGCCGTAGACGAGGTGAGCGCGGCAATCCGTGAGATTGGTCTGCCTGCTGTTGTCAAGCCGATTGAGTCCTGGCTCTGGGGCGAACAACACGGGGTGCGCTTGATCTGCCAACTGGTAACAACGCCAGATGAGGCACGACGTGCGGTTGAGGAACTCACGCAGGATGGTGGTAGTGTCCTATTTCAGCAGTTTCTTTCAGGCAAGCGTGAAGCGGTCAGTCTCTTCTATGTGCGCGGCGAGGTCTATGCGCGTTTTGCACAATGGGCCAAACGCATGCAACCGCCTCTGGGAGGAACCTCTGTCTATCGGCAAAGTATTACGATACCAGATGATATCGGCGCACAGGCAGAGCGACTGATTCGTGCAATGGACCTGGAAGGGTACTCTGAGATCGAGTTCAGACGAGATAGCGCGGGAAGAGCCTGTTTAATGGAGGTCAATCCGCGCCTTTCGGCATCGGTTGAGGTGGCGGTGCGTGCGGGCGTAGATTTCCCCTATCTGCTTTATCAATGGGCGAGTGGGGAGAAGATAGAACGCATCTCTGGGTATCGTACGGGTGGTTGGATGCGTTATCTCGAAGGTGATCTTCTGACCACGTTTCAGACTATCAGTCAACGTGGTAGACCAGGTGTTACTCCACCCGTACACGCATTTACTGAATTCTTTATGGATTTTTTAACTCCTACAGGATATGATTATATGGACTGGAAGGACCCTCTTCCTGCCTGGACTGCGGCAACCGAATTTGCAGACCGTGTGCGGCAGCGGCTGGAGAAAAAATTTTTGAGGAGGACATCGCAGTGAGTGTATCTTTAGATGTGCAGAAAACACAAGACTCCCTGCCAACTGAACACTACGATGTGGTTGTTGTCGGAGCTGGTCCCTATGGACTGTCTGCCGCAGCCCACTTACTGGCACAAAACCTAAAGGTGGCAGTCTTTGGCAAACCGATCTATTTTTGGCGTGAGCATATGCCGAAAGGGATGTTGTTGCGCTCTTACTGGTGGGCAACGGATTTATCAGATCCGCAAGGGGCATATAGTTTTGATCGCTATTTTCAGGCAATAGGCGCACAAGGTACTGATCCCCTGCCTGTCGAAACCTTTATAGACTATGCCCTCTGGTTTCAGAAAAATGCTGTGCCAAATGTAGACGAGACCTATGTTTCGTGCGTGGAGCGCGTGGGTAAGCAGTTTGTAGTCACGCTAGAAGATGGGCGCGTCCTGCATAGTCGAACTGTGGTGATGGCTACCGGGCTACAATACTATCGCTATTGTCCGGCAGAGTATGAGCATATGCCCGTCCATCTCGTTTCGCATTCGTCAGAGCACCATTGTCTTGATACTTTTGCCAATAAAGTCGTCGCGGTTGTCGGTGGTGGACAGGCTGCGCTGGAAACATCGGCTCTATTGCATGAAAATGGAGCGACGGTGCATCTGGTCTCGCGCCATCCTTTGCGCTGGATTCCTTACGCCAACATGCGTATTCCCGCGTTGCTACGGCAGTTGCGCGCACCAAAAGCTGGTATGGGGAGTGGCTGGCTTAATCTTCTGCTCGAAAAATATCCCTATGCCTTCCAGCGTTTGCCACGTAATACACGCGATTATGTCTTGACGACCAGGCATGGTCCCGCAGGCTCACCCTGGTTAAAAAATCGGGTCTTCAATAAGGTAACGATACAGGAGCAGAAACCTATCACAGCGGTGGAAGCAGTGGATGGACGTGTTCGTCTAACATGCGCAAATGGAGAAACCTTAACCGTCGATCATGTGATTTTAGCCACTGGCTATCGAACTGATCTGACGCGCTTATCAATGCTTCATCCACAATTGCTTACCTCTATTCGCACCTATATGAAATCGCCTGAACTCAATCCCTGGTTTGAAAGTAGCGTGTCGGGCCTCTACTTTATTGGTTTTTCTGCGGCCCGTAGCTTTGGCCCATTCTATCGTTTTGTAATTGGCGATGCTGCGGCCGCACGGCGAGTTACATCTGCAATTGTGCGTCAAGTGGCACACTCAAGGCGATAAGAAACTCGAAAAGCGAGCAATGGATTATGCGTAGACGAGTCTTAATAGCGTTGGCGGCTTTTTTTTATTATAGTGGTTTGGTGGGATTTGCTCGCTGGAGGACCAGACGCGCTCAGGCGCGTCTGGTTATTCTTAATTACCATCGGGCATCAGGTGGCAACCTGCGCAGTCATCTGGACTATTTACGTCGCTATTACCGTATTCTGCATGTAGAAGCGGCTCTTGAGGAATTATATACTCCCCAAAAAGCGCACCGCCGTATTGTTCCTCGGAAAACTGCGCTTGTCTTGACTTTTGATGATGGTTATTGCGATAACTATACCCATGGGTTTGCGCTGGCCCGTGAACTCCAAACACCGATGACCATTTATCTTGTGCCGGGCTATATTGATAGCGGGCAACGGTTTTGGTGGTTTGAAGGGAAACGCCTGGTGCAAAGCGCGCAGGTGCCAGAGGCTACTGTTGAAGGTATAACCTATCATTTACAGCGCGAAGAGGAGCGTGTGGCTCTGGCGAACCTGATTGATAACCACGTTCGCTATGCCCGCTCTGTGGCGGAGCGCGAGGCATTTTTAGTTTCGATGCGTGCGCTACTTGCTGTGTCTTCGTCCGTTATAGAAGAAGAGCAGCCAGAATTACCGTTAACCTGGGAACAAGTGGCGGAGATGGAGCAGAGTGGGTGGGTCTCTTTTGGGGCACACACCATGCATCATCCTGTCTTGTCTTATTTGACTGATGCGGAAGAGCGACAGCGCGAGTTGAGCGAGTGTCGCGCCTATCTGGAGCGTGCCCTGGGGCATGATGTGAAAAGTTTTGCCTATCCGATTGGGCAGCAGCAGCATATTGGCAATGAAACAGTAGAAGCGGTGCGACAGGCTGGGTATACGTGGGCATTAACTACAAGCTATGGGATCAATACACCAGAGACGAATATGCTTAGCCTGTATCGCGTAGAGGTGGATGTAGATCAACATTGGCTCGTTGTTGCGGCGGCAACAGCGGGTTTATGGGGCATCATTGCACGTCTGCGCTGGCTGCCCGCGATTCGTAAACGCTTTACAAATTCGAGGTAAGAGAGGTGGCAGATGTCGGACGTATCTTTCTATGTACATCCAGATGCAGAGGTTTCAGCAGAGGCGCGTGTTGGTGAGGGGACGCGTATTTGGAGACATGCCCATATTCGCGAACATGCTCGCGTAGGAGCCGCGTGTAATATTGGGAAAGGTGTGTATATTGACGCCCATGTTACGATTGGCTCACGTGTAAAAATACAGAATAACGTGTCGGTGTTTGAGGGCGTGACAATTGAGGATGGGGTCTTTGTCGGCCCCCATGTATGTTTTACCAATGATCTCTATCCGCGTGCAATCACACCTGCTGGTGAACTAAAAAGTGCCAACGATTGGGTGATCACTCCCACACTCGTGCGTTATGGAGCCTCAATTGGAGCAGGTTCAGTGATTGTCTGTGGAGTGACCATTGGTTCTTTTGCATTGGTTGGGTCGGGGTCAGTTGTGACGAAAGATGTTCCTCCGCACGCTCTTGTATTTGGCAACCCTGCGCGTCTACATGGGTATGTATGTCGTTGCGCGCATCGTCTGACCGATGTTCATGAAGAAGACAACATAGTGGTTGGATGGTGTGATACATGCCAGCAATCATGTCGAATTGGAGCTTAAGTATCAGTGGCATATCGGGCTGACCCTTTTAGTACGGCCTGGCAAGGCTCCTTCCGTGACCTTGCCAATGTAGTCCTCCATATCAGACGCATGCGCCTTTTTGGTCGGCTCTCGCTTCGTAATGCGGAGCGTTTGAGCGTTGTACATCTCTATTTTCGTGCTGGCAAGCTTGTTCATGTTGTAGGCAATCGTGGCGATGTGCGTGCTATCTTACTCGAATTACGTCTATGGACACAGGGATCTGTGCGTCTTGATCGTGGTACGCTTACCGAAACAGGCAATAATGTAAATGGCGAGTATGAGCGTCTATTGGATGAGGTTTTGCTTTTTCTGGGTCAGCGCGGGATTATTATTCAATCACCGCAATCTGTATCATTCAATGCTGAAGAGGACAATCGTGCTGGGGGAAAGCCGCTCGTGATCGACAGTGAATTGGTGATAACTGCGGAGGCGAAGCAGTTGATCACACCCTGGGAATGGCGGGTTCTGATTGAAGGCACGCGCCGCATCTCTCTCGCTGTTGCTCACCTGGTTGGCCCAAAGGAAGCTCTCAATGTCCTGCAAGACATCCTTGATGATTGCGCGGCAGCATTTCCAGCCTTTTTAGGACTGGAAATTGCCCCCTCTGGCTATCTCCGTGTCGCGAACGACTCGCAATTAGATAGTATGCCACGTGAAGATGTCATAGAAGGTTTTGCTGCCTTGATCGCGATTTGCCAATATTTTTGCTCACCGATTATTGGCGAGCGCGAAGCGTACCGTCTAGTTGTGCAATCTTTGCGCGAAATTGGGCCAATGTTGGTTCAACTCGGTGTCTTTCGCCTAGATAACCGTCAGTTTCCCGATGAGCGATAACGTGGTTGCATATATCCTCACGCTAATGGGCAGGTGATGGCACTCCACAACATATCCAGGCTCCAGCTATTGCCGACTCCGGTATCGCATAGCCACTTGTTGTATACTGTCGCGCCACAATCTGTCCATCTTTGATTACCATTTCGATGTTGCGACGGTCTGTTAGCATCCCTAAATCTTGCAGCGGGTTGCCTGGGACGACGAGAAGATCAGCGACCTTGCCGACTTCGAGTGTTCCCAGCCAGCTCTCCCAGCCTAACGCACGAGCGGCATTCGCGGTCGAGGCCACGATAATTTGCATTGGTGACAGCCCAGCCTCTGCCATCCAATGCAATTCCTGCGTATTGTCGCCATGAAAGTTATAGGGTGTCGCGGCGTCGGTTCCCATTGCGATAGGCACACCCATTTCTAATGCATGACTCACACTACGTATCGCATGTTCTTGCACTTCTTTCATCTTCTCTTGAATCCACTGCGGAATGCCGGGCCGTTCACCATAGACGACATCGAAACCTGCTTTGAGCGTGGGGATCAGGAAGATGCCCTTTTCAGCCATGTGCTCCATCACACGCTCATCCTGGTGAAGATAGGTGCCATGCTCGATTGTGCGCACACCTGCGGCGACCGCGTTACGAATGCCCTGGATACCGTGTGCATGGGCCGCGACAGGCTTACCAACTTTTCCCGCCTCTTCAACGGCTACACGTAGCTCATCCAATCCGTATTGCACTGCTCCTGGTTGTTCACCAGGAGATAAAACCGCTCCCGTCGCCAGGACCTTGATTACATCTGCCCCCGCTTTCAGCTGTTCGCGGGCCGCTTTGCGTACCTCGTCAACACCATCGGCCTCGCGGTACATACCATCGTAGTATTCTGTGCCTGCGGATGTGATAGAAAGCAGTTTGCCTGCCAACTGCATACGCGGTCCAACCCACATGCCATCCTGAATAGCCTGTCGCACAGAAAATTCCAAACCATGCCGCCCGCCTACATCGCGCACGGTTGTCACGCCTGCCGCGAGGCTATTTTGTGCATGTTTGAGCATTAACAGTGTCGCCCAACTATTATCGCCGCGCAAACGACTGTCGGGTGCGCCATCGCCTGCCAGATGCACGTGGCAGTCAATCAAACCGGGCAATACGTAGTGACCGTGCAGGTCAAGGCGCGTATGTAGTTCTTCTGATGGCATGCTCCAACCTGCTTCAGGGCCAATATAAGCGACACGCCCGCCACGCAGTACGAGCGTGCAATTTTCCTGTGGTGAGCTTCCTGTGCCATCAATAAGGGTGAGATTGGTGAGAACGAGGGTCGAGGACATAGTAAGACCTCCTGATGTTGGCAAACTGCATTTTTTCAGTCTATCTCGTGTGTTAGATGGCTGTCAATGAGGCTTTGTCAGGAAGCCACCAGTTTAGAGCGTTAGAGTATCGCTCGTGTCGCGTGAATTACTGCGCGTTTGCTCTTCTTACCCTCTACTATGATCTCTGCACCTTCTTGTAAGTGTTGTACATCACATGCTGTTGCTGCTTCCCCTGTCTGCTTTAAGAGCGTTGTGTGTTCGTCAAAACGGATAGCAACTGGTATGATTTCGCCAGTGCTGGCTTTGGCTGTTTGCGCAGCGACAATAAACTCGCCCTTCTCTTTAGAGCGTGTCGCCACGCCCACAACGGTCACTTTGCGTCCAGAGCTAACTGGTGTATGGGGCTGTTCATGGGATTGAGCATCACTGCCAGAAGATGTATCCGCTGGCTTTTCATCGCTATTAGTATTGGTATCATGATCAGTGTTCTGCTGGTGCTCGGACGACTGTGGTGTTTCTTTGTTCCCTTGCTGGGACTTTGAGAAAAGAGGGCCATCGTACGTAGAAGGAATGGCAACTGGTAGGGTGACTGGCAACGTATCGAACTGATACGTGACCAGAACATGTTCTGCATCTGGTGCGCCTTGTAAGGCTGCGCGATCAGGCTTGCTCAAGTAATCTTTGAGCTTTACCGCACTGCCATCTAGTTGTAATCCAATTGAGGCTGGAATCCTGATGGAGAGATGGGCACCTCGGAAGAACTGACTACTCTGGTTATCTGGTTTGCGCCGTAACACAAGTGATGTGATCTGCTGCATCGTCGAAAGCGGTTCTCCCGCTGTAACCACACATACATCGAGCATCCCATCATCGATAAAGGCCTCCGAGGTCATTTCTAAAACTCCAGCATAGCGTCGCGTATTGCCGATGATTACCTGTAACGCTTTGCCCTGCCAAACGCTCTCTGTCCCATTTTCCTGCTCTGCCACTTTTATTTCAATCGGAAATTCATGCTGTTCAGGTATTTTCTCAGCGGCAGCGATCCCTACAGAGATCACGCCAATGCGATGTTTGAGCGTTTTGTTCACCTGCCCCATGACAGCCGCGTCAATACCCAGGCCAGACATCAAGATAAAATGCTGTCTGGCTTTAGGGGCACTTTGTACCTTTCTTACCTGTGTTATTGTCTCTGGCGTATTTTGATGCGAGGTTTGTCCCTCATTATCTTGTGTGGATGAAAGGAAAGTGAGCGCAGTGACCTCGATATGACCGATATCAGCCTTACGCGCTTCACTGCTGATAAGGGTCAGTGCGGCTTTTACAGGATCGGGGGGCAGGCTCGTTTCAGTTGCCCATACGTTAGCCGTGCCTCCTGGAAGCACGCCGACGAGGCTTTTCTTTTTTTGCTTGCCATGCATGACCCCATTGACGACCTGATTAAGTGTGCCATCACCGCCGTAGCCTATCACGATGTCATAGCCTTTTTTGGCCGCTTCGGTCGCTAATTCCATCGAATGACCGCCATACTCTTTTAGCACGATATCAGTATGCCAGCGTGCCGCTGCGAAGACAGCCAGAATAGCGGGCAGTTTCGTCAGGTTTTGTCCATCTCTGGGATTAATGACCAGACATACTTTTGAACGATGCGTTTTATTTTTCATATAGCCTTTTGTTGTTCTTCAATAGAGAGATTTGCTGTGCGCACTATGCCCGAATAAGGCGGCGATAACGTGCTTCGACAAACGAATAGACGCCGTAGGCGATTAGCCCAAGTGCCACAATGCCCAGTAGCAGCGGCCCAAAACTCAAATGCAAAAGTTCACTGAGCGCGGTATCCAGACCTTTTGCCTGATGGGGATTAAATTGCACGGCAGCGACTATCATGAAGAACCCAATGATCGTGAAGACCACGCCAAGTGCTCCATATCCCAGCCTGCCCAGGAAGATAATCGCTCTTTTCACCTGTGCTCCCAATGTTGTCAGATTGAGTGTGCTCTGAAATTTCGCGTTATAGGCTTTGGTGAACAAGTAAAAAGCAACTCCCAGAACGATAAGCCCGACTATTATGACTAATGCTACGCCGAAGGGCAGTTGGAGCAATCTAGCCGTCGCGTCCTGTGTTGAGGTGGACGAACTATTGCCACCGCTGCCTGTACTTGTCGCGATTTGATAGGCCCCGAAAGCGAGGGCGGCATACGTAACACCAACAACCGCGTAGCCGATGCGCGCTATGATGCCTTTCGCGTCGGTACCTTTGCCCTCGGTATCATAAATTGCTTGCACGAAGCCCCATATCGCAAAAGCAAGCAGGCCAATGGCGACAACGATCAGTAAAAATTTACCAAATGGCTGGCTGTAAATGGTATGAAGTGCGCCGCGCTGATCCGTTGCCGCACCCCCCCGACCAATCGCCAGTTCCGCTGCTAAAAAGCCGATAATGAGATAGACAACGCCTTTTGCTGCATAGCCTGCACGTGCAAAGCGCGTCATCCATTTACCTGTGGCCGCATTGCGCGCCATCCGATTGGCTCCACGTATATCGTTGGATATGGAATTATCGGATTGTATAGTCTTTTCCTTCACGATTATTTTCCTCCTTTGGTTAATCTGTTACTTACACGTATGAACTCAGGCAAAAGATATACTTAGCCGGGTGTAACTGGAAGGCAAAAGACTATACGGTGTGCGCTACTTGTTTTTGCGATGCGGCATTTACCGCTTTAACGGCTTTTCGCGGCCCATCTTCTACGCCCCGTAGCGTTTGTATAGTTCGTTGCGGGAGATCCAGGCCTCTTGAGGATAGGTTCCATAGGTGGTGCCATGTTCCAGGCGTGTTCTTCCCGCAGGACTATACAAAACGAGTAGGCCAGTCATAAAAAAGCGTTCTAACTGCGTATGCAGGCTACGTGGACGCGCACGCAAGGTAAAGCCCAGACGTGGCGCGCCACGACTTAGCAGTGTGACACCATAGAGAGCTTGTGCATGTGAGGGAAAATCCGGCTCTTGCATCCATTGCGCAAGAGCATGGAGATTTTGCTCGATCATTTCCCTGGTGCTCGAACTATCGGGATAGAAGTAGTCACAGCTTGTCCCTCTGTCTGCTGTGCACTAGCAGTAGCGCGATGGCGCAGGAAACCATATGTGCCTGTGGGCTGTCAGCGCGGCTGGTTAGGATAATTGGCACACGTGCCCCCAAGACAATGCCAGCTGATTGGGCATCTGCCAGATACTCTAATTGTTTGGCGAGCATATTGCCCGCTTCCAGATCGGGAACAAGCAAAATATCGGCCTGCCCTGCTACTGGCGACGCGATGCCCTTTGTTTGGGCTGCCGCCGCTGAAACGGCGTTATCGAAAGCTAAGGGACCATCTACAATCCCACCCGTGATCTGTTCACGCTCTGCCATCTTACATAGGGCTGCCGCGTCGAGCGTAGACGGGAGGCGAGAACTCACGGTTTCTACAGCTGAGAGAATTGCTACTTTGGGCGTTTCGTGCAAAAGTATGTGGGCGAGATCAAGCGCATTTTGCACGATGTCTCGCTTGGCTTCCAAATTGGGCGCGATATTGAGGGCCGCGTCAGTAATGAACAACGGGCGTGGATATGTGGGTACATCCATTACGAACACATGGCTCATGCGCCGCCCTGTTGATAAACCAACGCCTGGTGCCAGGACCGCGTGCATTAATTCGTCGGTATGTAAACTGCCCTTCATCAGCGCGTCTGCTTTGCCCGCACGAACCAGCGCGACCGCTTGTTGAGCCGCTTCATTGCTGTGCTCTGCTGGAAGCATGGTATATGGCGTGATGTCGATATCGTGCGCGGCGGCAATTGCATGCATCTGATCAATTGGGCCAAGCAAAATAGGTGTGATTAGATGTGACTGCGCGGCTTCGATAGCGCCCAGTAACGCATTGCTATCTATGGGATAGACGACAGCGGTCCGAATTGGTGCAAGACCGTCGGCCAGTTCAAGTAAGTGGCGATGGAAGTTTCCTTGTTCATTCAAGCGTACCGTGGGCAAGATGGTGCGTGGGCGTTTGACTTTCTCCGTGGGTGCGATGACCTCTGCTGTTCCGCTGATCACTACCTGACTTTGCTGATTGATACATGCACAATCAAAGGTGATATGGTGGTTATCTGGGTGTTTCACCAGAGCTTTGACCGTGACTGTAATGGTGTCGCCAATTGCTATTGGGTGGCGAAAGCTCAATGTCTGGTCAAGGTAAATGGTCCCAGGACCGGGGAGCTTCGTCCCCAGCAGCGTCGAGATCAGCGATGCTCCCCACATGCCGTGCGCGATAATTTTATGGAACATATCGCTCTTTGCATAGGCTTCATCCACATGCGCGGGATTCACGTCACCTGACATGATGGCGAAAAGTTCGATATCTTCGCGTGAGAGCGTGCGTACGAGACTCGCCGTCTCTCCTGGTTCAATCTCATCAAATGTCCGATTTTCGATCATATCCATGAACATGCTCCTTGCTGATGGCCTTATAGCGACAGAAAAAGCATAAAACGGTCACATCACAGCACTGTTACAATGTTACTGTTGTGCTCTCAATGCGGTCACAAGAAAGGACTGTCCATTTGTCGTTCTCTTATAATATGTCGATAGCTCTCATGACACTTAGAAATCACAATTAGATTAAGCCATCTTTATATTTACAGATTTTTTACAAATTTCCATAATTTTTTTTGATATATGTCAGATACCATAAACACCGAGGAAGCATTTATGATGGAGGGACGACGTGGACCTTTCCAGATATAAGAAAAAATAGTCTATTTGGAAATATCCAAAAGAGGGAACATTACACAATGAAGAAGTTCACTGTCGCGGCTATTATTGTCGGGGCTTTTATCCTTTATAGCATTATGTATAGCCATTCGGCTGCTGTTTTGCCGAGCACTTCTATAAATTCAGGTTCTTTGTCAAGCTCGTCATCGAGTTCATCTAGTCAAGTATCAACCGCATCTCCGACAGCATCTAGCGGTTCAACCCCTACAACAAGTACGTCCTCTTCACTGTACAAGGATGGCACATATACTGGAAGCGTGGCCGATGCGCAGTGGGGCTATATCCAGGTGCAGGCAATTGTAACAAATGGCAAAATAACCAATGTGAAATTTCTGCAATACCCCAGTGATCGGAATCGTTCTATTGAAATAAATACTTATGCCGATCCGCAGCTTGCAAGCGAGGCCATTCAGGCACAGAGTGCGAATGTCGATGTCGTGACTGGGGCAACCGATTCCAGTGATGCCTTCATACAATCACTTACCGATGCGCTCTCACAGGCAAAAGCATAACGATGAAACAGACACGTCTAATCATGGGTATGCCTATCACGCTCGAAATCATAGATAGGCACGCGACGCAAGACGCTCTGGAGGCGGTATTTGCCTACTTTGTCGCGATTGATGAACGCTTTAGCACATATAAAGAGACGAGCGAGATAGCGCAAATACAGCGTGGCGAACTGCTTTCCGCGCAGTATAGCGAGGAAATGCGCACGGTGCTGGCTCTTTGTGAGCAGACAAAACAAGCTACGGATGGCTACTTCGACATCTGGCATGAGGGGCGATGTGACCCTTCGGGCCTTGTCAAGGGATGGGCTATTCGCAATGCCGCAAATATGTTGAAAGAGCAAGGTTTTCGTCATTTTTATGTTGATGCTGGTGGTGATATCCAGGTAGCAGGCAAGAACAATGGTACACACTGGCGTGTTGGCATTCGCAATCCCTTTAATCGTCACGAAAATGTGAAAATACTCGTACTCTCTGATAGAGGGGTTGCTACTTCTGGTACGGCTATTCGCGGACAGCATATCTACGATCCACATCATCCTGATCAGCAGTTAGTAGATATTCTCAGTATCACCGTGATTGGCCCAAACGTCTATGAGGCAGATCGCTTTGCAACGGCTGCATTTGCTATGGGCAGGCAAGGCATTCAATTTATCGAGCGGCTTGCAGGTTTTGAAGGATACATGATTGATGCTCAGGCGCGAGCAATGTATACCAGTGGATTTGAAAGGTATGTACTTCACGTATGATTAAAAGAATAGATTACGTCTTAGACCGTATTACAATGTACCGTTTGCTGATCTACGTGCTTGGAGGCTTGATTGGGATCGCCGCTATTCTGGCATACTTTAACCTGCTACACTTTTCTCCAATATCGCTACTCGCCTCAACGGGGTTTCTGCTCCTCATCTGTTGGGCGATGAATACCGTTTTTGCCCACATTTTTGAGGTTCCGACCAATATTGAGTCGGCCTCTATCACGGCCCTCATTTTGGCTCTCATTATCGATCCCGCAAACTCGCCTGCCACCTTTCAGTTTCTGGGTTGGGCCGCAATTCTGTCGATGGCTTCAAAATATATCCTTGCCATCAATAGAAAACATCTTTTCAATCCAGCCGCGATAGCTGTCGTGATTACCTCCTTTGTGTTGGGCGAGTCCGCCAGTTGGTGGGTTGGCACTGTGAGCATGTTGCCGTTTGTGCTCTTTGGGGGCTGGATGATTGCTCGCAAGATTCGCCAAGAAGATATGGTGCTGACTTTTTGTATTGCCGCTACGATCAGTATTTGCGGTGTAGCCATCTTTCAAGGGAGCAACGTATTCACGGCTCTGAGACTGCTCCTCCTGCAGTCGCCGCTCTTCTTCCTGGGCACAGTCATGCTGACCGAACCCCTGACGGCTCCGCCGACGAAATGGTTGCGGCGATGCTACGGGATACTGACAGGCGTGCTTCTGCTCCCTCAACTGCATCTTGGTCCAGTTTACTCCACGCCGGAGTTAGCACTGGTCGTTGGCAATGTCTTCTCCTATATCGTGAGTCCCAAACAGAAAGTTCTGCTCACGCTCAAAAAGAAGATCAAAGCTTCGCCCGATATCGTGGATTTTGTGTTTCGCTCCCCCCAAAAACTGGCATTTCAGCCTGGACAGTATATGGAGTTCACGCTTGCACATGATCGTGTCGATAGTCGGGGCAACCGCAGATACTTTACGCTGGCCTCCTCGCCCACAGAGAACGATGTGCATTTGGGCATACGGTTCTATGAGCAAGGGAGCAGTTTTAAGAAAACAATGTATAGAATCAAGGGTGGGTCTCAAATTGCGGCCGCGCAGATTGCGGGCGACTTTACCATGCCCTCCAATCCCCGGCAAAAACTGGTATTCATTGCCGGTGGCATCGGCATTACCCCTTTTAGAAGCATGTTGAAGTATCTGCTCGATACGCAACAGCGGCGTGACATTGTACTGTTCTATGTGAATAAGCGAGCCGATGAGATCGTCTATAAAGATGTTTTAGCGGCTGCTCAGGCCCAACTAGGCGTCAGAATGTTCTTTACCCTGACGGATACGAGTGCTGTTGCACGCAACTGGCAAGGGTGGGTAGGAAGAATAAATGAGCAGATGATTCTGAGTGCCATACCCGACTATGACGAGCGTGTCTATTATCTGTCGGGACCGCCAGAGATGGTTAATGCCAGCGAAGACGTACTGCGGCATATGGGCGTAAGAGGCGAGCAGATAAAGAAGGATTTCTTCCCTGGACTGGTGTAATACGAACGAGTGGTGCATTTCATCGGCTATACGTCCCTCGTGAATACACTACAACAAGCGACTGCTGTTGAACGCAAGACCTTCCAACACGGTTTTGCGTTCAACAGCAGTCGCTTGTTGAATGCGGACAAATGATAGTTCTTTGCTGGTTTGTCCCATCGCAAGGTTTATCTGTCTTCGGTCGCGTTTTTCGTCCAATGCCCATACTCTTCATCGAGTTTTTTTTGTAGGGCGTTGATGCTGTCAGCATAGAGGGATGCATCGTGGCCGATGACGAAGGAGCGGACAATACGATCATCGGGTCCGGGGTCTTTTTCTACCGACGGACGCTCGCGGATAACAAAAATCTGTTCTGAGATGCGCTGAACGTAGTAGCGATCATCTTTTGGCGTGTTTCCTGGGCCATGCTCTCCTGAAATGGACTTTGATGGCTCTTGCTTATGCATGTGTTGCCTGTTCACTTTCTGTGCTCTTCTCTTCCTTATATCGGGATGAATCATGTTACGTTCCTGGTTTCTGTCCTGCATCAATTTCATCAATTTTGCTGAGATCTATTCCTGTCGTGTTTGCCTTCTCAAGAATGGCTTTGGTGAGAATGGAACCCTGTAGGTTTGCCCCCCGTAAGTCGGCCCGGCTAAGATCAGCTTCTGTCAGGTTAGCGCGATAAAGAATTGCACCGCGAATATCCGCTCCACGCAAACGCGCTCTTGACAAATTAGCGTCACTCAAATTGGCATCGCGGAGATTGGTCTGACGTAAATCCGCAGAGCGGAGGTCTGCTTCGCGCAGGTCGGCTCCCTGCAAATTTGCAGCTGTGAGGTCTGCCTCGTGCAGGTCGGCTCCACGCAAATCCGCCCCATGTAAATCTGCTTCATGTAAATCTGGCTCGGAAGCTTGAACATCCGAATACGTTCGTCGCCATTTATCCCACTGTGTCTTTCCCGCCAACAAGAGATCAAGAGGTTTTTGCATTGTCATGGCATTCACTTTCTTATCCGTGATATTGTCTCCCTATGCACACTGCTTCAAGGATACATAAGAGTATTGTCAGTTATTTATACCACTTTTTGAAGCAAGAAGGATGATCGGGGATGTGCCCACCCCCGATATCTTTCTGCTCTCTATGGCCTATCTCTCGCGTTTCTTAAAACGAGTTGTCTCACGTGGGTTCTGTTTTAAGCGTGTTCGTCTGCCATGTTCCTGATCTGACGATGCGTAATTGCTGGCGCGTACTACTGGACGGGGTTTGCTTTTCTGCTCATGCTGTACTACCGTGTGGACTATTGGGGCTTCTGGCTCAACACGCGGCATAAGAATAGCCGCCTCACCGTTAATAGCGAGTGGTTGCAACGCAACTGTCTGCCCTAAACTGCGGGCCATACGCCGCCACTTGGGAAGATCCGATGGCACTAGCAGCGTAATCGCTTTGCCCTGTCGTCCCATTCTGCCCGTACGACCAATACGGTGTGTAAAAAGCTCGCTTGACTCAGGCAATTCGTAATTGATGACCTGATAGATGCCCTGAATGTCTAGACCGCGCGCGGCTACATTGGTAGCCAGTAGCGTCTGTACATGCCCATTGCGGAATGCCGTGAGCACCGCTTCGCGTGCGCTCTGGCTCTTGTTGCCATGAAGTGTTCCCACGGTAAATCCGAGCTTGCTAAGCTGTTTACCCAACTTTTCAACCCCGAATTTTGTTTTGCCAAAGATGAGGCTGCTTTCTCCCTCTGTGGAATGTAAGAGGGTACAGAGTGCGGCCATTTTCTGCTCTTGTGGAACCTGATATGCGATCTGTTCAATCGTGCTTTGCTCGCCCGTAGCGGCGGTAATCGCCACGTTGACGGGATTTTTAAGGAATTTTTTCTGCAGCGTGACAATCCAGTCAGGCATTGTCGCTGAGAAAAGGGCCATTTGTCGCGTATCGGGCGTGGTTGTCAATATCTCTTCGATTGCGGGCGCGAAACCGCTATCGAGCATCTGGTCTGCCTCGTCCAGCACGCACATGCGTAACTGATTCAGCACCAAACTGCCACGCTTGAGATGATCTTGTACTCGTCCTGGTGTGCCTACGACAATCTGTGCGCCATAGCGTAGCGCGGAGATCTGGCTGCTATAGGGCCGTCCCCCCACTAGCTGTGCCATTGAAAGCTGCCTGCTGGCTGCTAGTTTGCTCAAAACTGCGCTGACCTGCAGAGCCAACTCGCGCGTGGGCACAAGGATGAGTACCTGGACCGTACGAATATTCTTGGTTACACGTTCCAGCAGCGGAATGCCATAGGCAAGCGTTTTGCCTGAACCAGTGGCTGACTGCCCTACAAGGTCTCGTCCGGCCAGTAGTGCCGGAATTGCCTCAACCTGAATCGGCGTTGGCTCTGTAATCTCCATGCTTGTTAGCACTGCGAGTGTTGTGGGTTGCACACGGAGATCCTGAAAAGATGGCATGAAAAAGTCCTTTCGACCAATGCGCTCCTTGCGAGCGCGGTAGAGTTCCCCGCAAGCACTGTGCCGACAGGGAGTACCAGGAGCAGGCCGTAGGATACGGGAGCAAAGCTGCTAGCTGATAGCTGGTACGAACGTGTGTGCAAGAAGAGAGTATTCTAGAGAGGATTGCTCAAAGCTCTTTAGCGTCTTTATAGCGGAACAGGATATGCTAGCAGCCTGTTCTATATCATGCAAACAGTTACAATTAGGAGTATAACTGGTTAAGGGCTAATCGTCAAGCAAAATCAAAAATCAACCCCCAAATTGCTGCATGCGTTGGGCAACGCTCGTGCTGGTTGGCTTGGTCAGGCATCGCTATTACTTTTATCCTAGTCAGGAAGTAATTGTAATTTCTCGTTGGCATATTCACGCCAGTTCTCAGGCAGAGCTTCTACCGCGACAATGCGTCGCAGCTGTTCTGCGTTTCTCTCCTTACGCGCATAGAGCCGCGTGATGTCTGCTATCGAGATATCGTGTTGCTCTCGATTAACCAGTGTGATCGTGTCTCCTGCTGCTATTTCGCCTTCTTCCACAATCGCGAAATAGCAGCCTGTAAGTTCGCTGTCAAGAAAGCGTTTGAGGATATCGTCGCGCTGAAATTTGATCCCCAACTTGTAGCATGGCAGGCGCGGCTGCTTGACTACGAGCAAGGCCGAGCCTACGCGGAACTGGTCTCCAATGAAGGCCGTTGTATCGTTTAAGCCCTCCACTGTGAGGTTTTCGCCAAACATGCCCCAGGGAAGGTGCATTTCTGGAAACTGTTCGCGTGCTTCACTGGCGCACAGTGGGCAAAGGCTCTCTTACAACGTAAACCCTTCGGGCAGATAGCTTTGATGTACTATAATGACATACATCCAATTTTTTTTGAAGGGATTTACTAATTATGCCTGATCTTGAGTCTTATATAGACAACGATTTCTGTTATCTGACGACGAGCGGGCGCGTCTCCCATCGCCCACACACGATTGAAATCTGGTTTGCCCTTCAGGGAACAACACTCTATATGCTGGCAGGAGGGCGTGAGCAATCAGATTGGGTCAAGAATCTTATGCGTGCCCCACAGGTTCAGGTACGTCTCGGCGAGACGCTATTGCAGGGAGAGGCTCGCGTTATTGATGAAACCTCAGCAGAAGCTCTCGTGGCGCGTCAGAAGCTCTTTGAGAAGTATACCCCACGTAGTAGCGACGCGCTTGATGAATGGTCGCGCACCGCTTTGCCCGTCGCGGTGAAGCTCAATATTGAATAAAGTAACTATATCTCACTATTGACCCCCCGCTTGTGCTTGCTCTTGACAATGGAACACATGTTCCTTATAATGGGAATATGTTAGTACAAACGCTGCCTGTTGACCTGCAAAAGCTTGGTATCCACGCCCCTGAGCAGGCTGCCCCCTATATCTTGCTCGCTGGCAAAAAGCCAGTCAGGCAACTCTCGCTCTTCGCGTAACATATATGCGCTATTCCCATGTTCTGGTCGCGTTAATCTGTTCTTTCGCACGAAATGCCTGTTCCAGGTCTACTTGAAAATAATTGGCGATGTCTAGCAGATAACTCAAAACATCAGCCAACTCTTCTTGCAAGTTCCACTGCGTTTCTTTGGCTTTTTCCTCGTAGAGTCCCTGCCGTTTGCGTATCGCCTTCGCCAGTTCTCCCACCTCTTCGGTAAAAAGCATAAACTTCTCTGCTGGGCTATCCTGTGTCCAACCGCGTTCCAGGCATACCTGTTCTACATACCGTTGTAATTCTGGTAACGTGGGATGTGTGGGTAAATCTGCCATGAGCCTTCCTTCCATCGTTGTACTACACTATATTCTATCTCTGTTCATCATCATTTATCTACGTATGCCCCTGGCGGCCAAAACATGGTATACTTTTGTCGTATTCTATGGATAGATAGTGCTTTTCTGTGTATGCTACTCTGGCGGATACAGATTTTGTAGAATGCGGTTGTTACCATACCCTTGTAGATGCTCAAGATCAGGAAGGAAAATCCCACCATGGATACTACTCGTTCATTGGATAAGCAAAAGCGTCATCAGCCACTTGGACCAACTGAAGCGTCCGCTTCACGCGATATCGGTGCTCCATTTGCTAACAGTTCGCAGGCAAGTGTTGCTCCAATGGATTATTCTTTTGCTAATATTTCTGTTTCCGCGCCCCCTATACAGGAAAAATCTGATAAAATATCTCCTAACATGCAAAATGCTACAAGCTTACCTGAGAGCCTGAAATCAGGAGCTGAATCCCTTTCTGGCCTCTCTCTCGATGATGTGCGCGTCCACTATAATTCGTCCAAACCTGCTGAGGTAGCTGCGCTGGCCTATGCGCAGGGAACAGATATTCACGTGGCACCAGGGCAGGAAGAGCATCTCCCACATGAAGCATGGCACGTCGTGCAACAGAAGCAGGGGCGCGTAGCACCAACGCTGCAGGTGAAGGGTGCGTTCGTTAATGATGATCAGAACCTGGAACACGAGGCAGAGGTGATGGGGCAAAAGATAAAGTAAGGGACAACAGACGCAGTAAAAGTCTCTTCCCGCACCTGTTGCCCTTTACTTTTCTGTTTATGCCGTCTTTATTGATGCATCTTTTTGCAGGCCAAGCTCTTCGGTAGATTGCTGGCGCATCAGGTATTTCTGAATCTTGCCCGTAACCGTCATTGGGAACTCCTGCACGAATTTGATGTAGCGTGGTATTTTGTAGTGCGCGATCTGGCCTTTACAGAAGTCGCGAATCTCTTCGGGCGTAGCCTCAACGCCCGGTTTGAGCTTAATCCAGGCCATCAGTTCCTCGCCATACTTCGCGTCCGGCACACCGATCACCTGTACGTCGCTGACTTTGGGATGCGTGTAGAGGAACTCTTCAATCTCGCGCGGATAGACGTTTTCGCCGCCACGGATAATCATGTCCTTGATACGTCCCACGATATTGACATATCCTTCGGCATCCATTGTCGCGAGGTCGCCCGTGTGCATCCAGCGCGCCTGATCGATGGCGTGGGCAGTTGCTTCTGGATTATTCCAGTAGCCAAGCATGACGCTATAGCCGCGTGTGCAGAGTTCGCCCGGTTCGCCAACAGGCACGATCTGCCCTGTGGCGGGATTGACGATTTTGACTTCCAGATGCGGGTGAATCACGCCAACGGTGCTGACGCGCTTGTCGAACGGCGAATCGATGCGCGTCTGCGTGGAGACGGGGCTGGTCTCGGTCATGCCATAGCAGATTTCGACCTCTTTCATGTTCATCAGTGAGTTGACCTTTTTCATTACCTCGACGGGACAGGGGGAACCTGCCATTACGCCCGTGCGCAGGCTGCTCAAGTCAAATTTCGCGAAATCGGGATAATCGAGTTCGGCGATAAACATGGTTGGCACGCCGTAGAGCGAGGTGCAGCGTTCTTCTTGTACTGTTTGTAGCACGGCAAGCGGGTCAAAACCCTCGGAAGGATAGACCATTACCGCGCCGCGCGTAATGCAGGCCAGATTGCCCATAACCATGCCGAAGCAGTGATAGAGCGGTACGGGAATACAGACGCTATCTTCGTGCGTGAGATTTTGCAGATTGCCTACAAAATAGCCGTTGTTCAGAATGTTGTGATGGCTCAGTGTCGCGCCCTTCGGGAAGCCTGTTGTACCGCTGGTGTACTGAATGTTGATGGCATCGTCAAATTCCTGTTCGCGCTGACGAGCCTGTAATGCCTCCGCGCTAACATTGTCCCCCATCGCCATCAGCGCATTCCAGGAGAACATGCCCGGAACCTGCTCAGAACTCAGGCGAATGACTGTTTTCAGCGCAGGCAATTTCGCGGCCTTGAGTTGGCCCGGTTGGCAGGTCGCCAGTTCAGGTGCCAGTGATTGAACCATACCCGTGTAGTCAGAGGTTTTAAATTGGGCGGCGATGACGAGTGCGCTACACCCCGATTGGTTAAGCACGTATTCCAGTTCATGCACGCGATAGGATGGATTGATATTGACGAGGATTGCGCCAATTTTACTGGTTGCGAACTGTGTGATGCACCATTCGGAGCGGTTGGGCGACCAGATGCCGACGCGCTCGCCTTTGCGAATGCCCAGATGCAGCAAGCCTCTGGCGCACTGGTTGACCTGCGCTTGTAGTTCGCGGTAACTGAGGCGAACATTCTCCTGACGTGCGATCAGGGCGGGGCGGTCAGGATAGGTGTTGGCTGTTTGATCAAACATGTCGCCGATAGTCAGACCTAACAATGGAACATCACTGGTTCCGCTGGTGTAGCTCCATTGTCGCTCGCTTTGTGCGGTAGGCGCGCTAGCGTGCGTCTCTTGTGTCACTGTCATAGTGTCTTCTCCTCCAAGAGCTTATAGGTAAAATAATTGACGAGAGCAGTTAGCATAAGCGTAACCAATGTTGGGATAAAAATCAAGCGGCGTGCTTTTGTAGTTACAGCACATTTTACGGAAAAGGCATGATGCTCGTAAATGGGCATCATGCCTTTTGTTTCATTTTTGACGAAAGAATGGTTTTATGCTTTGGGTTGTGGCAGGTAGGGGCCGGTAATGCGCTCGAAGCGCGGGCGGTAGCGTTCTTCGTGGTAGTCGGCGGGATTGACGCGCCGCGCTGGATAGTTCTTACCAGGGATGTCGGTGTAGATGAAACGCCCGTCGCGGTAGGCTGCCATCACGCTGTGTGTGCCCCGCTCAACGGCACTCATGACCATATTGGCGTAGTAGACTGCCATATACTTGTCGTAGACCTCTGGCTCACCGCTGCGCAGGAAATACGTCAGGTCGATGGGCAAGAAGCGCACGCCAGGAATGCGGCGCGTAAGCTGTTCGGCCAAAAATTCGGCTACATTGACTTTTTTGCGATGTCCATAGGCATCGGCCTCGCCAATTTCAGGGACGGGCATTCCCAGGTTTGCCCCTTCGGAGAGCACAACCGTCGAGTAGTGCTGTGGGTTCTGCCGATCTTGGATGATAAGTTCTGCCAGACGGTCAATATTGGCGGGCACTTCGGGGATCAACAGGCGATCAGCCCAGGTAACGGTCGCGGTATCCATCGCGGTAAAGCCCGCATCGCGCCCAAACATGCGAAACAGAATGGTCTCGCTGTGCGAACCTGCCGTCGAACGAATGCGGTTAATGAACTCGGCGGCGCGGCTAATCGCGGTTTGGAAGCCGATGCAGTAATCGGTTCCTGGTACATCGTTGTCCATTGTTTTCGTGATGCCCCAGACAGGAACACCTTTTGCCGCGAGCACAGCACCATAGCTTAAGGTGTCGTCTCCGCCGATGGCGATCAAACCGTCTAATTCAAGATGGTTGAGGTTGGCGATCACTTCGTCGGTCAGGTCGATGCGTTCATCGGGATCATGACCCTCGCCACGCACAGCTAGATGGGCTGGTAGATCACGTACACGCACGCGCGCGGGGTTTGTGCGCGTAGATAGTAGAATCGTGCCGCCTTGACGGTCAATATCGCGTGTATTCAAGCGTGTGAGCGGCATCACATAGTTATCGCTCCACGTGGTCGGGTCATCGGAGCGGAACAAGAGTTGTTCGCGTGGGCGAGAGCGATCAAGATAGGTGATGCCCTCCCAGCCGGAGCGCAAACCTGTGATGCTGATGCCCATCGGTTCCGCTCGATAGACCAGAGCTTTAATGGCAGCGTTCAATCCTGGCACATCGCCGCCGCCTGTGAGAACGCCCAAAGAGCGTATTTTCTGTGTAAATTGTATTGGCATAAGACAATCCTCTTCCTTCGTGATTGTGAAGTCGTCTCTTCATGGTCTCAATCGTCTTTTGATAGCTGCTGTGTCGCTACCCAATTGGTGATAAGAAAGTGAGCCAGGCTCTGTTTAGGTGGCAGGTCTGGCAGATTGTTGATCTGAAACCAGGCTGCGTCGTCCAGTTCTTGCGCGTCGATGCGCACAGGTCCACCCACATAGCGTGCTGTATAGCCAACCATCAACTGATGTGGAAAGGGCCAGGGTTGGCTACCTACATACGTAATAGCTGTGATCTCGACGCCAACTTCCTCGTATACTTCGCGTTGCACGCACTCTTCTAGCGATTCGCCGGGTTCTACAAAGCCCGCGATGCAACTGTAGCGTTTCGCGGGCCAACCGGGTTTGTGCGCTAATAGTACGCGCTCGCCACCATCATGAATCAGCACCAGTATAGCAGGCGAGACTGGTGGATAACCAGTATGTCCACAGCGTGGACAGTGGTGGCCCCACGTGCCCCGTGTTGCCTCTATCGCATGTCCACAGCTGGGGCAATAGCGATTGGTGCGCTGCCAGTAGATGATTTGCGCTGCATAAGCAGCCACCGTGTAGGCACTATTTTCGAGCAGGTCGAAGAGTCCACGTAGAGAGCTTGTGTACCATGTCGGTAGCAACTCTTGTTTACTATCCAGCTCACACGTTACGCACGGTATGCCATCCAGGGTGCCCAGATAGTAAAACTCGGATGTTCCAAGTTGTGTGCGTAGCGTTTCATCGGCGCGAATAAGTGTCACGCCTTGTTCTTGCCTCTGCACAATGACCTCGCCGTTGCGGAAGGGCAACCAGTAAGAGGGGCCGGATGCTGGTTGTGCTGGTGGGTAAGCGCGTAAGAAAATTGAGTTCATTGATCTCTCTGCTCCCGATATGATTCATGATTGCTCCCTTCATCGTATCATGTTCGCCAATCTGGCGCAAAGAGGGCGTTCTTTTGATCGGTTTCTTGCCACAAAAAAGCAGACCTGCCCCTCTCTCTGGAGAGAAGGGCAAGCCTATGTGGTTGTATGGTTGCCTTGTGGGCGCAATGCAACAAAGAGACCCTTTAAGAGGTCTCTTGTTCTGAATCATCGTAATGACTCACACATGTCTCCTACTACTCTGGGGGGACTATCCCAGAAAATCTTGTAACCTTCGGCTACGGCTTGGATTGTCGAGTTTGCGCAATGCCCTGAACTCCACCTGGCGTACTGCCTCGTGACTCAGCCCCAACTTCCGACCTGCCTCCGTTAAACTATGCTCATGTCCTCCGTCTAATCCATAGCGGAGCTGTAGGACCATTTTTTCGCGCGGCGTAAGATAGCAAAGCAATTCTTGTACCTGCGCTTTTAACGTCTCTGTAATCACGACCCGTTCGGGCGAATAGCGGGGATCATCCTCCAATATCTCGCTCAATGAGGTCTCGTCATCACCTCCTTTGCGTGGCATGTCCAGGCTAATTGTTTCTTGATGGGTGGAGAGCAACTCGATAACCTGTTGAACGCTGACCTCCATCTGCTCTGCCAGCCGTTCCAGGGTTGGCTCCCGATCATCACCATTCTGCAAACGCTGTTTGATGCGTCCCAGCCGTTTGATCTCCTCGACTTTATAAAGCGGCACACGAATCGTATGGGCCTGCTCTGCCAGCGCACGAGTAATGTACTGCCGAATCCACCAGGTAGCGTATGTGCTAAATTTATAGCCCTTCTTATAGTCGAACTTTTCAACGGCATGCATGAGTCCCATATTGCCTTCTTGTACAAGATCCATCAGGTCAACGCCAAAGCCACGATATTTCCGCGCGATATGGAGTACCAGACGCAGATTTGCTTCGATCATTTGTTGGCGGGCGTGATCTGCTGCTTGTAGCTCTTTGTTCTCTTCTTGCACGCGCCCATAGTCGCTACCACGTTGCTCGCGTATCCCCTGCAATCCCCGTTGCGCACGCTGTTTGCGCCCCTTCACCTGTTTTCCGCGTTCAATACATTGTGCCAGTCGTGTAATCTCATCACTGGTCAGGATCTCGACTTGACCGATCTCATAGCGATAAAAACGGGTCGTATCACTGATTTGTAATACTTCGGGGTCTGCATAAATGCGTAGTCCCTCGTGCTCTGTCTTGCTTGATGAGCCTGTCACTCTCATGTGCTGTACCGTGTTCATAAGCGTGTCCCCCTTTCAAATAGGTCTCTCTGTGTACGCTATCTCCATGCCTTTGCTTCTGAATACATTCAAAGCCAGCCGCGCTCACTAGTGGCATTCCATTGAAGTTGGTAAGAGTGAGTATACGGTAGAGGAATTTACACGATCTCCCAAGAAACTTCCTGGGGAAAATGAGGAAATTTGCTGAGAATAACTAAAGAAACTGTGGCATTTCTTATACCAATGTCTTATAATATTTATAGGTCAGCAATAAGACGCACGGCATATTTGTAGCAGAGATGGGCAGAAAGCATAAGAGACTTCCCAATTTAGTAAAACGCTCTCGTTTTATTTAGAAAACAATGAAGCCTTTTACACATTGCTTGCATGCTACTTGCTTTTCCTTTGTATGTTGTGTAATGTGTAAGTAGTACCCATAGTTGTTCATTCCAATGCCATGAGGAGCAATGTTGTAGGGGGGTATGCTTCATGCGTGACCTGATGAATTCACCAGGTAGCGTTCTGACTGTTCTTGATAGTACCACGTTGTCAGTTTTTTCATTTGATAACAAGTAGAGCAGCCAGTTATTACACTCAAAATTGCATTAAAGATGTAAGGGAATATACAGCCTTGGTAAACATCGCAAATTTGGGTGAACATCGCAAAGAAAGGTGTACAGCATGCAGAAAGTCCCGTTAAGGAAGCACAAGGGGCCAATCAGCCAGATGCCGCAGAATGATGAAGAGATTTTGCATTTCACTCTGCAGGGATTACTTCCCGCCGGGCATGTTCTCGTGCTAAATGCTGCGATTGGCACATTATCCTATCTGATTTGTGAGCAGAATCTCCCACATATGGTAATGGAGCAACAATTTACAGCCAGCGAGACGAGCATTCTAGTTCCTTTGTTGGAGTCTTATCCCTACTATTGTCCGTATGAGGTCCTGCTTGCCAGCTTTAACCATGGACATGTCACAGAGACGAATGTAGAGCGATGCCGCCAACGTTTGCAAGAAGCTCAGGCGGAGGGTGTTTGGGACCAGGAGATGAAGCCCGTGCGCAACATTCTTTCTCGCACACGCCTCAAATTGCGTGCATTCCGTATCGAAATTTCCTCGATCTTTGAGACTGGTTACATCTTGATGTACATGGTCGATCATAAAGATATGGATATTTCCAGCGTATTGACACGCATTAATCAAGCAAACGGTACAAAAGCATAACGTTCACCTGTGGCGTAACGAATTTACTGACGCGCCAACCGATGGCGCGTTTCTTATTGTGTAAAATTGCCCCATCTCATAGAGAAGACTCGTATAAGACAGAGCTATCTTTTCTTCTGTAAGAAAGTAAGCTGTTCATTACTTTTCTTATGCCCCTGCCTCAATTCCGTATCTGTGCTGCATAATCATCGGCGTCGCTCTCCATAAGCACAAACTTATTCCGCCATTGCTTGCACGAAAGCTACGAAGACTCTTAGGAGGTCACACATAGTTGTCTTGCGTATACTTGGAACGGAAAATAGTTCGCTAAGAGCATACGATCAATCTGCTTGTGAACTATCGATGCGTTTATCTAGAAACAAGTAGTATGTATGTAGAAGAAACAAAGGCTAAGTGTCATCGCGGGAGGTATCGATGCAAGAGTCATCACGCACGCTCATTCGGACGTTGGCGTGGATCGCAGCCGCCATGATCGGCATTGTAGTGTTCCATTTGGGGGGAACACTGGCACTACATGTCGGTCAATTTTCGCCGCTAACAGGGGCAGTGATCGGTGGAAGTATAACGTTATTCAGTACCCTGTGGCCTCGAAAACGCAAAGAGCAGACAGATCCCTGGACTGGCTATGAACAAATTTCCTGGCTTCTAATTGGATGTGGGATTATCTTATGGGGAGTGGGTGAGAGTTTCTGGCGGTACTATGTTTCTATTGGGCAAACTCCTTTCCCATCACTGGCGGATATTGGCTATTCCGCATTTCCTCTCTTTGTGTTCACTGGCCTTTTGCTACAACCCCGTCCTACTGAGGGAAGCAAGCGGCTAGTGCTGGTTATGGATAGCCTGATCTCGATGGGGTCAATTTTCGCTATTGCCTGGTATCTGTTACTTGGACAACTAGCCCAGGCTCCTGGCGAAGCGAATTTGGCAAAATTTTTAGGCCTCTACTATCCTGCTGGCGACACGGTGCTGCTCAGTTGTATCGTTTTTCTGCTTTTACGTGGGCAAGGACGTGTCTATCAATCAACTGCGCGCCGTACGGGTCTGCTCATTATGGGTCTGGGGCTATGTTTCTTTATCGCATCAGATTTTATCTTTAATGTGCAGAACAACGCGGGAACCTATGTGGAGGCAACCTGGATTGACATGGGTTGGCCTTTAGGCATGATGATTATTGGCGTTGCTGCCTATCTACGGCGTTTCTTGCCAGCAACCTCTGAACAGGTGATTGAAGAGCGCATGCTCTATCGCTGGGAGCAAGCGGGCTTTAACCCCTTGCAATTTGTGCCTTACGCCCTGGTTGCCCTGCTCTTTTTAACTCTTTCTCTCGACTCGCTTTCGCATAACGCCGGGCAAAACGCGATTCGTCCAGTCTTGCTTTTTGTGACGCTGGGCGTTGTGGGACTGGTCGTTGCCCGTCAGGTCTTGACGATGCTGGACAATATGCGTCTGACGCGCCGTCAGGCCGAATCTCTCGAACGTCTGGCGGTAGCGAATAAGCAGATTGAAGAACAATCGCGGCAGATTGCCGAGTATAATATGGAGTTAGAGCGCGGTATCGATCACCTGAAAGAGGTGCAGGCAAGCCTCGCCAATGGCAATCTACGCGCACGTGCCAACCTGACACGTGGAGCTTTGTTACCGCTGGCTGGCAGTTTGAATCTGATGGCGGAACGTCTGATGCGCCTGGAGCAGGTCAACTTTTCGGGGCAGCGCATTGTGAAAGCCCTGAATGATCTAAGCTTCAATATAGAGCAACATGTCGCGAACAGTCCTTTATTGTTGCCCGAATCGTGCTACGATATTATGGAGATTCATCGGCTTCTGGTTGCGTTACGTATTCGCTTTATAGCGCCAGCATCATCTAGTCTGGCAAAAGTGAGCTTCTCCTCTATTGATCGCACACCACGTCATACGCTCCCAACATCTCCTGCACCTATTCAAGCATCTCCCTTACCCAAACAGGAGCAAGGGCAAGGAGCGCGTTTCCCAATGACGCAGCCATTAATGCCTCAACGTTCTGTGCGCGAGATACATGCCCCATCTTCAGAGCAAACATCTCGTACACAAAGCAAAGTTTCTAGCTTGCGTCGTTCATCGCTTCTTGGCAATCAACAGACTGACACCCATAACTCATAAGGAGCGCGCTACCGCACATTATGCTAGCGACAGCGGTGGCGCAAGATGCACAAAAGGCCGGACGATTTCAATACCATTCGGCCCTTTGTGCGTCTTGCTTAGTCTCCTGTTACACATACCACAACAACGCTCACATTGTCGGCCCCGCCATTGTTTAATGCCGCTTGAATGAGCATTGAACTGATCTGTGAGGCATGAGGTGATGAGGAACGGACAATTTTTTCGATAATGTTGTCATGAACCATCTCCCATAAGCCATCTGAACAGAGGAGGAGCACATCCTCTGGTTGAAGGGTCACTTGGAATGTATCCAATTCGACTGCCGCATGTTCGCCCAGGCAACGATAAATCTCGTTACGCTTGGGATGTGAATAGATATCGTTGGGTGTGATAACGCCGCGCTCGACCAGGCGTGCAACGACGGAGTGGTCGCGCGTGATTTGTTTTAACCCTTTGCCGGGTCGGTAGAGGTAGGTACGGCTATCCCCAACATTGACGACATAGGCAGTTGTGTCGAAGACGAGAGCGGCCGTCAACGTAGTGCCCATCATATGCGTCTGTTGGTGGTTGCGCTGATAGACTGCGAGGTTCGCGCGTTGTGCCCCATCTTTTAGGAGTTCGGCACAGAGTTCCGCTTCAGCGTTGGGACGTAACAAGACGGGAGCGACCACGTCACTAATGGTCTGCACAGCGGTACGGCTGGCCTCACGCCCGTGCGCGTGTCCGCCCATGCCATCCGCGACGACGAAGAGGCCGAGCGGGAGTAGTCCCTGGCTTGTCAAATGCATTCCTTGCAGTGTGAGCAGGCTATCCTCATTCGGTGTCCCACTTCGTACCACGCCAGCGTCAGAACCTGCCCCAACGACGAGGCGAAAGTTCTCATGCTCACACTGTTCTTGCTGTAAACTGCGTTGTTTTGCCTGCAATTGCGCCGGTGATGGAACTGGTATCGTATTGTGCATTTCTATCTCCTCACGGAATGCAATTTCCTCTTGCCCTTGTTCAGCTATCTCATCGCCTGCCATAAATTCCTCGTCTTGTTCCTCTGTTTCGGATGGAGCATAGAGAGGATATGCCGCTGGCATTGTATCGCGTTCCGGTATGGGCTGTGGAACAACGCGCAGGTGAGGACGTGCAGCCGTTTGGGCCGCAAATGAGCGCGTGGGTGTAGCGGTTGCCACGGGAGGACGCCCGACAGCACCGACCATGCGCATCTGTTCTGTCTCATATAATGGTTGCATGGGTTGCCTGTGCCGTTGTTCCTGTGTAAGCATCTGCTCGGCAAGTTCCTCGGCGTCCTCGATGTCTTGCGCGAATTGCGTGTGTTCACGTTGCTCTTGCCACCAGTATTGAAACATTTTCAGCCCCGCCGTGACGATCCCAACCCAAAAGAGCAGCAGCGCGAACGAAAGTGAGAGCAGACCGATGAATGGGAGCAGCACGCCTAAACCTCTAGTGGCAATGAGCATTGGTAAGGTCGGTATCACAGCGAACAGCAGATGCCAGGCCCAGGGAGGGAAACCACCAGTAAAAAGTAGTAGTGTAAACGCGCAGATCAATAATCCAACCCAAGCTCCACGCCTCACCCACTTTGAGTTACGATAGGCATCTTGTAAAATTTCCATTATGTTCCCCCTTTATATCAAGAGTATTGGGCAGTACACAACTGGCGATGGCTCTTTGTGATGAGCCGACTTGCACTCACCATGTAATCACAGTGGTTTAGACTGGCTGCATGATGTTCATGCAATTGGACTTGCCGCTGTTTCAGCAAAGGACGTGATATGCACAACTGCGGTATTTTGCAGTAAGACGCGCACACCAGCTTGTCCAATTGTGAGTGTGGTATCGGTGAGCATCAGCATCCAGGCGGCAGGCTCAGCAGTATTGGCGGGCCAGACCTTCGCGAAGAGATTCGCACCAAGCGCGCGAAAACGGAGTGTATATAGTACGCCGCTCTGTGCTGGAAAAGGGATAGTTCCCAGTTGTGTCGTGACACCTTTAACACGTTTGAGGACCGTCAGGTTGCTACCATCTATGAGTGCCTTATACCAATTATTACTATCCGTCCAACGTACGACGACACCGACGTTAATCAGTTGTCCATTAAATTGGCTGCTAGAGCCAATGGCCTGCACATCAATGTCACTGATTGCCGGCCCCAGGATCGCATTGAGTGTGCCTTGTGCGTTCATGATGACGCCTGTGCCATTCATGATTGAGAAGATGTTGGTATTATTCTGGTTATTGGCATCACTTTCCCACACGCGCCCATCTGACGCGGTTCCCCACAATTGTTGATCAGTGCGCTGAAAAGTATCCTGCGCTAAAATGTTGATGGTTCCTGCCATGGGTGTCTGCCCTGGCGTTACCGTAGCCGAACTTTGGCGGGGGATTGTTCCACTGCCAGAAGCGGTTGCCTGCATCTGTGTGGGTATGCCTGTTGTGTGCTGTTGAGCGGCGTGTTTGGGCGTAGAAGGAAGCGTCAGCGCGCGTTGAATAGATTGGGCGAAGACGCCTGATACCAGACCTAGTGCGACAATGAGAGCCATTACTAGGATAATCACTGTCCGTAGTTTCATTGTGAACCCTCCTCATACTTGACAAAGAATACTCTCTCCACGGTGCCGCTAACGATTGAGCGTGTTCTTAGCGGTGAAGATACCTGATAAAGTGTAGAGATATGGCTCAATCTCCCGTTATATAGGACCAAAGGGCAGGTATGGTGTTATGTGTTCATGTGTTTTTGTGGTGCAACAAGTTGAATAGGCGAGCTATGGGCCGTGTAGGCCGTGACATTCAAGGTTGCCAATGTCTGCATTTGATGGTGAAGCCATTGCACACCGTTGCGCATCTGGCCTGTTGTTGGGTCTATCATGCCTGTATAGGCGTGGGTCGCGTTGTTAAACATATCGTTAAGCAATGTCAATGTAGCTGGCTGGCTCAGTTGCTGATTGTTCATCTTGAGCAATTGGAGTGCGTCAAACCGGACCTGTGTTAGCCACACGCGCACATTGCTGAGGGCGGCGATGATTCCTGAGGCGGTAGTACGGAGTGTAGTGGATGTTTTGGCATCCTGGATCAATCCGTTGAGATGGAACACGATACTATCAAGATAAGACATAGGGCCTTGCGTCGCATTTGGCATTGTCAGCAATCCAACACGCGCAAGGCGTTCATTGAGACCTAGTGGTGTATTGGCGGGCAGGTCGCGTTGCACAAACGAGAGACCATCCAGGTAGGTCAGGACGCGCACCGTTTGACGGCGAATAAAAGCGATATCTTTACCTTCTTGCCATGCATCTGGCATGCTGCTCGTCCACTCGACAATTTTTGTCACATTGCGCGTCAGCCAGGTGTTGAGTCCGCCGGGAAGTTCCAGTTCATTGAGCATTGGATCGGAGGCGAGCAGGTGACGCAGGTGGTCGAGGAAACCATAGTGGGCCATGCCAGCCATCGAGTTTACTGCCGCTGATGGTGTTTGTGAGAATGCCGCATAATATTTCCAGGCCGTATAGTCAAGTGATGGCGCAAGCGGCGTAATTGTGGCATCTTCTTCCGTTATCAGGAAACGGCTGGTGAAAGAGAGCAGATTGGTATGCTGCTGGTCGCCAGGATAAAGCAGGTGGGCATTGCCATGTTGTACGGGCAACGTTCCCAGGAACACGCTTTGGCTATCGCTTTGCGTGATGTCACCCAACAACCATGCGTAGTAGCTTTTCTGAGCGGCAGGATTAGGTAAGTCGTGTAGATCAATTAAGACTTCATCATCTATTCCCTGGTCGGTATTTTCGTTGATCTGTTCGCTGCTCAAAAACGTGACCTGTCCTACAATAAGAGGGGCCGTTGGCGCGGTTGATGCTGGCTGAGAGAAGAGCAGCACAAAAGTGGCGATGCCCGCGCTACCTAAAGCAATGATGAGTAGGAAGGCAAGCAAAATTAATAAAGGACTCCTACGTTGTCGCACTGGTATATTTGGCGGCGTGAGCGGTGGCGCGGACGACTGGTACAGCGGTATCTGCGCTTGTGGTAAAGGCAGTGGTATCGTTACGTCTGTGCCCTGAACAGGCAGTGGCGTATGCAGTGGTGCTGGAGGGAAGGGACCGGCGACCTGCTCAGTGGCAGAGGGTGTCAGAGGCACTGTGCTCTTGATTGCTGGCGGTGGAGGAGTCGCAATCTGGGCTGCCCCAAAATTACGCCCACTGGCAAATGACTCTCCACGCCCATCGGTTGCCATATCGAACTCATATGGGCGTGGCGTCATAGGGAGAGGGCCAGAGAGATGCGCAAGCGGCGTTGTCGTGCGCCCTGTGGCCGCCTGTAGTGCGCGTTGGCGTGTCAATTGACCCATCAGGAACGCGTCGCTGAGCATCTCTAGCGCGGGATATACAGGAAAGCCATGCCGTCCCGCGAGCTGAGCCAGTCGCTCGCTCTGTGCAATGATGAACATAATCGTGAGATTCAGTTCGCGTTTCATATGTTTGAGGTCGGCAAAGTCCTCTGGCCGCTGAAACATGCGTCCCTGTTCTGTAAGAAGAATGACAATCGGCTTGCGTTGCCGCGTTATCTGCTGGACAAGGAGCGTCTTATCATCATTGGGTTCGATAGATAGGACGCAAAACTCTTCCGTATCGGTGCGCTTCATAAGCCATCCCCTTCCAGGCATTCCACTCTGTTCATTTCAATGTGCGTCAGGCGTTGATAATGTTGCGTTCGCCTGCGCTTTTGTACCGCTGGTTCTTGCATGCGTGGCGGAATTTCTTGTGGATGTTCCTCATACCGTACAGTACGATTTTGTTGCGTGCTCTCGGCACCCCAGGTTGCATGATTTCCTGAACGGCGCGGCGTAGGACGGGTGTGTAAACGTTCCCATACTTCTCTCTGCTGGATTGCGCGCAGATCTGGAGGCGGAGTCGTGGGTATCTGGGGCATAGCCCCCACGTGCCGTAATGTATAGGTGTCTAGCGCGAGGCGCACGGGCATATTACGTGCCGCTGTCTCTGGATGAGGCTGATATATTGCCTGTTGTTGTGCGTTGCGCAAGGCTTGCAAGCTACTCAGCGTCTTTCCTGCAAGGATAAGGACACCTATCCATGCAAGCAGCCAACATGATGCCTGTATGAGCAACCAGAGGAGTGAGGTGTGTGTTCCAGCTGGGACAACGCTGAGCAGTTGACTGGTAATGTTTTGTTTCTGCATTGTGTTAAGCAGCGATGGCCCAAGCGTGTAGAGCATACGCCAGGCAAGTGGTGGGAAGCCTCCGAGCATGGAGAGCGTATATGTTGCTACGGTAGTCAGTAAGGCGAGTAAGCCAACACGTACCAGCCCCAGGTGTGGGAATGTCGCGGCGCGTTTTGTGGCTGACTGGGAGATACTACTCCATGTCTGGATACAGGCTCCCACTACAACTAGACTGCCGCCGATATAGCCATTAAATGGAATGGTCTCGCGTAGATAGATAAAGGCGAAAATGGCACCCAGAATGGGTTCCAGGATGTAGATAAAGGAAACGGTAACCGGTGAGATATGTTTCTGAAAGAGCGTGGTTATGAGTGTCGGCAGGAACGTGCAGGCTCCTGCTACGTAGAGAATGACCAGCAGGTCTTTGGGCAGTTGGGGATGAACAGCATGCCAGTCGCCAAAGAGTAAGACGACGAGGTTTGCCCATACCGCCATTGTCAGCAACTCCACGCCAAAGATAGGCCAGGGTGGAAGGTCGGCACGTGGTTCGTGATCTGAGAGGAATACGTAGCCCGTGAAGAAGAGACCACCCAGAAAGGCGATCAGTGCTCCACGTGGACCCCCCATTGGCGAGTTGAGAAGCAGCAAGATTGTACCAATCAGCGAGAGCAGACCCGCAAGCCATGTTGCTTTGCCAACAGGTTGACGTAAGAAGAGCCATGCAAACAAGGCCGCTAACAAGCCATTCAAGGCAGGAAAGAAGGCGGTTCCTGTGGCCGTTGTATATTTGAGGGCAATTGAGATCGTAAAGAGCGCGAGACAGAGCACGCTTCCGACGAGAATACCGCGCTGAATGACCGCGCGCGTTATGGCATGCCAGTTCAGCAAGAGGATGCCCAGTGCGACTGGCACGAGCGTCATCATCTCAAAGTAAGTGAAGATGAGCGGGTCAATACGGTCAATGGCCTCTTTCGTCACGGCATAATAGGTTCCAAAGAGAACAACATTCAGCAGGAAGCCGAGACAGGCAAGAATTTTCATACTGAATTTGCCAATGCTAGTGCTGTGCTTCATACACATTCCTCTTGTTGTTGCATCCGTAGCGCATTTGGAAGACGTGGTGAACGAAGTGCACGCTCTACCGCATTTATCTCAATATCGTATGGCTGAAACATGAGGCGCGCGTAGCGTATCACGTCTTGAGCATCAAAGGGTTCACAAGAAAAGATATCGAGATTGACCATGCCGTAGGGGGGCCATGCATGAAGACTCACATGACTGGTCGCGATAATGATAAAGCCCGAAAAGCCATCATCGAGTGGATTACTGGTCTTGATATCATACAAAAAGACAGGACTGGCCTTGTCCATACCGATGCGATCGGGATATTCATCCAGTACACGCCGCAGGAACGCCTCGTTTGTAAGCAATGTTGGACTGCATCCGTACAGGTCAAGCATGATGTGTTGCATAGTTTGTCACCTTTGCCTCTTGTTACCGTTACCGTTTCTAGTATTTACAGCGTTTAACCGTCTCTATCTGTAGAGCCTATCCGCCGTTATTGATAGTATAAAGAATTTGAGAGAAAAAATAGTTGTATTGTTTGCGAAGCAAGCGCATAAGGGCAGGCATTTTTTGCCAATACGTATATAGTAGATGGCCTGAGGATGTCTCATTCAGGTGCGGTGGGTGACACATATGCAGCCAAGAGACATCGCAAAATTTATGGATGTTTGGCGCACATAGCAACATGCTCTTCGATAGAGAATGCTTATGTTAGATCGTGATGCTGGCTAAAAGCGCGGACGCCTGCGTTTTGATATAGGCTAATTCTAATTGTTGTGCTGCCTCTATGACGCGCTGTAGCTCTTTCCGGGCCTCTGTAACAGGGCCAAGTAGAATGGTGAGGCGTGCCAACGCGTAGTGACTGGCAATCCGTTGTTCTGTCTCAATGTTGCTAAGGACGCGCGCGCGTTCAATGAAGCGTTTCGCCTGATAGATCGAGCGTATCTGTGTTGGTAGACCTCTGGTACGCGCAGTCGTGAATTGCTCAATGCGCGTGTTACCGAGCGCGATCAGCGCGGCACAGATGCAGGGATGGTTGTGCATATCGCGTCCGATCCGTAATCCGCGTAGGATGTGAGTTATCGCCTCGTCAAAACGCTGTTGGGCCAGATAGACAGTCCCCAATGCAACATGCCAACGACTCATGTAAATACGGTCGTTAAAACGTTCTGCCAGGGTGAGGGCCCCTTTATACAAATTTTCTGCCTCTTTGAGCCTGTTATTAAGAAGAGCCAACTGTGCCATATCGCTATAGACGACGGAGATCAAAGGTTCATCCTCAATCTGTTCGCCCAGAGTAAGGGCGCGTCGCAAGGCAGACTGAGCCTCTTCACGATTGTCTAATTTGAGATAGACATAGCCAATATTGCAGGTAACATGTGCAATATCGCGTTTTCTTTCATGTAACTCAAAGATTGTTAGTGCCGTGTTGAAATATTCCAATGCGCGTGTGAATTGGCCTGTATTGTTCGCTAAGACGCCCAAGTGTGAGTAGGTATGGCCCATATCTACAGGGTCACCCTGGAGTGTCAGCATACTGCGTGTGCGTTGTGGTGTGGCGTCAATGCTATCCAGTGTATGCGGTTGTGTTGCTGCCAATCTGGAATCGCTCTCAATGCCCTGTTCACGCTGTTTGGCAAACGCCAAGAAGAGCGCGAGCGACTTTTGCGCCGCCTCCCATGCCTCAGTATAGCGGCCTTCTTGTTCGTAAATGCCGCTTTGCTGATAGAACAGGCGTGCCCATGTTGGACCATCAGCAATATGTGCCTCGCGTAAGATCTTCAGGCCACGCTCACAGCACTCATGGGCCTGCGTGATCTTACCTTCGTATCGCCAGGCACGCGCGATTTCGCCCCAAATGATTGCCCTGAGCTGTGTTTCTTGCGCGTAGATAGCTTGTTCCGGGTGTGGCGTGAGGTGATAACGTCGCTCAAGTAGCTGCGTATAGTATTTGCGTGCCTCCTCAAATTTGCCTAAAATCTTAAGGCACTCGGCCAGTCGTTCTAGCAAGAAGATGATATAGGAAGGATCATCTTCATCGGATGGTTGCTTTTTCGTCTCGTGTTCATCCTGGAGGACACCCAGTGATTGTAAGGCAAGGCGATAGTGGCTGGCTGCCTCCTCATATGCTGGTAGCATATAGGCTTTGTGGCCTGCCATTTCGGCATAATGGGCAATCTGGATAGTGGGCGCGTTTGCCCTTTGCAAATGATGTACGATAGTTGCTGCAACTTCCTCTTCACGAGTCATGTACATGCTGCGTAAGAGCATCGCGGCGCGACGGTGCAGGCGCGTGCGTCTCACACTTGAGATATGTTCGTAAAGATGCGTGGTAAGAAGGGGATGCCAGAAATGATAGGAGATACGTGTGCCCAGTCCCTCTTCCGTTAAGACCCCCGCCTGGATTGCTTCGTCGAGCAGGTCAAGTATATGGTCTTCGTCAAATTGATTACTCTCGGCCTCCATTGCACTAATCAGAGGCAATTCAAAAGAGCCACCGAGCACAGATGCTGTATTGAGGAGGTGCTGACAATCCTTGCTCAATTTGCCCATGCGATGCTCTAGCGTGGCGGCAACCGTTTTGGGCAGTATGGGCAACGTGGAAGGAGGCATCATCCGTGCCAGTTCCTCGGCAAAGAAAGGATTGCCTGCTGATTGCGTCTGAATGTACTGCACCAGCGGTTCCGTCAGATCTGGCATATTGGGGATGCGCGTGACCAGCTGACCAATTTGCTCGCTGCTCAGCGGTTCGATATCAATCGTTGTGATCGAATGTTCGCGCTGCATATGCGAGACCAGTGGACGTAGTGGACGCCCGCTAATCTCATTCTCGCGACAGGTGGCGATAATAAGAATGGGGTAGCGATAGATCTGACGCGCAAGATAGCCCAGCAGATCAATACTACTAACATCAGCCCATTGAATATCATCCAACACAATGACAATGGGCGTATGCTTGCTTACTGCTATCAGGAGTTCGCGTGCGGCATCCCAGATACGGGTTTTCTCCTGTTCAACAAGTGTCTCTGGGGGCGAAAACGCCGTTTTAAGCGTGTAGAGTTCGGGCAAAAGGGACGCAAGTGGTTGAATAGCAAAGGCCCGTTCTTCCCAGCCGTGTAGATGCAGCGCATTGCGTAAAATATCGTGCCATAGACGATAGGAGACTGTGCTCTCTTGAGTGTAGGCTCTGCTCCAGAGCACATTCCAGCCTGTACGTTGCGCCTCACGGCTCATCTCTTCTGCCAGACGTGTCTTGCCAATCCCTGCCTCGCCCATCAACACAACACACTGTGGTCTGCGCTGTGTGTCTAGCGGAAGGATAGTCGGGATGCTGATTTTCTGCGCGACGACCTGTTTTTTGCCCGTGCGCGTACTACTTTTTGTCTCCGGGTCAGAAATATAGTGGCTTGTCCAATCCAACATCGCGCGTATGTGCTGTATTTCCTGCTCACGTCCCACGAGTGGACTCTGCCGGACACGCCCAATTGGCAATGGCGATATATCGTCGGTGTCGAGCGCGTATTCCTCGCTCGTCTGTATGTGTTGCTGTGTCTGTGCTGGTAAGGAAAATGGTTGTTGTGTGAGCGAGACTTCCTGCCCTTGACGGATAGTCTCATATAAAGTTTGAAGTTCTGTGTTTGGCATGTTGCCAGTCGTACGCTGTAATACATCGAGAAAACGCTGATAGGCACGCAAGGCCTCGCCGCGCCGTTTTGAGCTTGCGAGTATGAGCATAAGCCGCTGAACCGCTGCCTCGTTCACGGGGTCGGCAGCAAGTATATTATCCAGAAGAGGAATGGCATTGGCAACCTCACCACGCGCAATATATTCATCAATGTTGCGCAGAGCGGGGGCTGTAATTGTCTGCCTGCCATGCTGTTGAGGCTTTTTACTGTGATAGCTAAGCTCTTCGTGAACCGCTGCGACCTCTGGCGGCAGTTTTTTCCCGATGTAAGTGCGAACCGTGTGTCCATCGCGTGTCTGATAGGCATACCAATAAGGCCCGTGCCCAATGCCATCACGGCATTTACGACAACGCGCTTTCCCACAGTAACTCACCTGCTGATGATAGGTAATTTTGCCCTGCATGCTCTTCCTCTCTTTGCATACAGCTGTGTGATCACGGAGGATACCAGACGCTCTCCCTCACCCATTCGTTGGCTGGTTCCCGCCAGTGATGTATAGAAGATAGTATACTATATTTATCTATTCTTCAACTTTTGTGGGGCGTCTGGGGCTTCTGTATCGTGGTGAAGAGCGCGGTGCCCTGAAAATAAGAAAAGCACCAGAGGTTAGCGATAACCCCAGGTGCGTTCTTATTTTCAGATGCTAGTCATAATGTGACATCGTGCGTTATCCTTTCCTTGCCGCTAGCAAACGCGCTGGTATCATCTGTACTGTCCTCGCGTCTTGCTGCTACGATGGAGTGTCGCTCGCCTGCTATGCTATGGACGTGGGTATACTGCATCGGGACCCAACGAGAGCAGAAAGTGGAAAAGATTGAAATGGACGGCGGCGGATACGATAAGCGAAACAACGATAAGTGCGGTCAGCGCGAACAGGATGAAGAGAACTGTGAGTTGTTGTTTGCGATACAGTGCGAGCATGGGTGGCACTTCCTTTCTGATATGCGGGTCGCCAGTGAAGGTCGATGACCTTCGTGTCTGTTTTGCTGTCTGCGCGTATTGGATATTTCCGTACGCTTGACTTGTCTAAAATATACCTGAGTTAAAGGGAGAACGAGGCTTCTTCTTCATCAGCGCGTGGGGATTAGGTATGGCTAGCGGTGTATGGGAGTGTATAACGTGAAAAAGAGGTGGTAATCGCCAGCCCTCGCCCTTTTCTCAAATTTGGGCGGATATCTCAAATTTGGGCAGACACCCATGAATTTTGAGATGTTCTTATACATGGGCAGAAAAGACACTGGAGCTATATCCGCTAACTGTCCGGGCGATGCGGTTGTGGAGCACTTAACGCTTGATCTGCTGCAAACGCGCCAATTCTTGTCGAACGAGCTGTTCGTCAAGTTGTGCGCGACATTCCGCGAAAATATCCTGTGCCTCGTAGAGATAGTCTATTGCCTGTAAGTGCTCTTGTGCTCCAGGTTCATGTTGCAGTAGGGCTAGGGCGTAGTGGTGAAGCGTGCGTGCATATTCTAGCAGCATGCCACGCGCCTTGAATATGCCGCGTGCTTCCTGAAAATACATACGTGCGGCTTCTAGATTACCTTGGGCTACCAGGACTACGCAGAGTACGCGCTGCGCACGCGCGATAAGCCAGAGCAGTTCATACTGACGGGCCTCGTCGAGAGCCTGCTCAGCGAGTTGATAGGCCGTGTCTAGATGTCCTGCGAGAAATTCTGCGTAGGCCAGACTTAAACGCCCCTCTGTTCTAGTTTCGGCCTCAATACCGCTTAAATTCAAAGCATGTCTCAAGGTTTTTATTGCCCGCTTGAGTAAGTGAGCTTTTGTATTATATTGCAAGGTTGATGTATCTGTGCTGGATGTGTTTGTTATTGCTTGTATGATGCGCATATTTCCTACAGCAACTAATGACAGACCTATATATGGCGTAATGTGCATGGTTCTGCTATTTGTTAAAGCAGAGATTAAACTATTTTCGGTCTGCAAAAGTTCGTTCTGTTCTTGCATGGCATTTGCTAAATATGAATGCCAGAGGCTGAGGGACATTTTGTCTCTTATAATCTCTGCAAGTGTAATTGCGCGTTTAAATTCACTTTCTGCATTTTTTAGGTTTGCAAGGCGTAAACTCGATATACCCATATTTCCGAAAACAAAAGAAACGAGTGGTATCTCGCCAATCTGTTCCGCGATATTGAGTGAACGGCGCAGAACCTCTTGTGCTTGCGCATAATCAGCTTTACGCAGATATGCATCACCCAGGTCACAGCAGACAATAGCAATCTCGCGTCGCCTTTCATGTTGCTCGAAAAGTGTCAATGCTCTTTTCCAAAATGTAATTGTCTCCTGCGACTGTCCAGTTCCTGTAGTGATCAGTCCGAGTAAAATATATGTTCGTCCGATATCTACTGGGTCACCCGCGATGGTACGGCGAATGCGGTGCAGTTCCTCTGATTCTGGCATGCGTGCTTCAATTGCATGTTGGAAAAGTGTTAAAGACTCCAATGCGAGGCGACGGGCCTCTTCGTAGGCTCCCTCACGCCAATAGGTGTAACTACGCAAGAGTCGCAGGCGTCCCCAGACGGTTCCATCTAAGATATCGACTGCGCGTAGTACCTGTTCGGCCTGCTCAATATAGCTACGCGCCTGCACGTTATTGCCCATCGAGTACCAGGTTTGCCCGATCTCACACAGCAGCATAGCTTGAATTTGAGCTTCGTGACGCGCATCAGATGTGGATTGAAGCGCGTAATGTCGTTTGCGCAGTTCAAGAGCTTGTTCGTAGTAGCTACGTCCTGTTTCGTCTTTGCCTTGCACGCTGGTACACTCGCCCAGGCATTCTAGCAGATAGGCACGATGCGGCCGTTCTTTCTCGTGCGCGGCAAGATGCTCTAGTGTGAGTTGATAGTAGTATTCCGCGTCGGGATAGACTGAGAGGCTGTAGGCACGTTTACCCGCTAACTCGGCATAATGCACGATGGTCTCTGCTGATGCACCGCCACGTAGGAGGTGGTAGACAATTGTCGCGGCTCCCTCTTCCTCGTTATACAGGTAGACGCTGCGCAGAATATCGGCGGCGCGGCGATGCAGGTTAGCGCGTCGTCCCGCTGAAAGCTTCTCGTAGAGGTGATTCATCAGCAGGGGGTGCCAGAACTGGTAAGCTACCAGCGTGCCTGTGCCCTCTTCCGTAATCATGCCTGCTTTCAATGCTTCCTCAAGTAGCTCCAGTACAGTATCCTCGCTACTACCCGGTGTGTTGGCATCCATCTCGCGGATAATAGGAAATTCAAAGGGACCATTAAGGACGGCCGCCTTGCTCAAAAGACGTTGACATGCGCTACTGAGATGCCCTAAGCGCAATTCTAGAACGGCGTTAATTGTATCGGGGAGCGTGGTAATCAGTGGACGGGGTACGCCAATACTATCATGTACTGATGCAACTGGTACCGCGACCCCATTTTGGATCACAGGTGAGATACGGGCCAATTCTTCCGCGAAGAAGGGGTTGCCAGCGGCACGTGCTTTAATGTGTTGCACAATTGGCTCAATAGAAATATTCGAGGTGGCGAGGTCAGAGAGCAGTTGTGAAACGAGTGTCGCAATCTGCTCATCACTAAGTGGTTGCAGTTCCATTGTCTCGACTGCATGTTCGCGCTGTAGATCTGTGAGCAAAGCACGCAAGGGATGTTGCGGTGCGAGTTCGTTTTCACGGCATGTTCCGACAATGACGATGGGATGCCCATGAACGCGCCGTGCAAGATAGGCCAGCAACTCACAGCTACTGCCATCCGACCATTGTAGGTCATCCAAGACGATCAGCAATGGTGAGCCTCCGCTAATGGTCACCAATAGTTCGCGTGCGGCTTCCCAGATGCGTAGTTGTTCCTGCTCTGGTGGCAACGGCGAAGAGAAGGCCACCTGTGGCATCAGGTCTTGTAGCTCTGGCAACAGAAGGCATAAGGGCTGATAAACCAGGGGCCGCTTGCTGATCTCCTGACGTGACCATGTGCCCTGGCTCATGGCTTTGCGCAATATCTCTGTCCAGAGACGGTAGGGAATGTTGCTTTCTTGCGTGTAGACGCGGCTCCAGGCGACGGCCCATCCGTGTCGTCTCACATCGCGCCCAATCTCTTCTGCCAGACGTGTTTTGCCGATTCCGACCTCGCCCATCAGCAGCATAGATTGCGGACGACGTTGGGTATCCAGGGGCAGGAGCGTCGTGCGGCGTTGACCGGGGAGACGGAATTTTGCCGCGTGTTCGGTCGTGGAGACGAGGCTTTGCAGCACGGCTAATTCCTGTTCGCGTCCCACGAGTTGGCTCTGATGGCTACGTCCAATCTGGATAGCGGGGCTGTCGCTACTCAGCGGAGGGCGTTGTGAGCCTTCATCTTGTCCGCGTAAACGGTCTGAATTGGTAAATTTGATCTTGTGGGTGCCGTTGAGCTTGTCGCTACCCTGACGAATGGCGTCGTAAATCGCGCGTGTCTCTGGCAATGGTGCAACATTATATTCTTGCTGTAGGACACTCGCAAGGCGTTTATAAATGCGCATGGCCTCACCACGCCGCCCCATCTGCGCGAGCAGGCTCATCATTCGCTGTACACCTGCTTCATTTGCCGGATCAGTTGCAAGTAGACGGTCGAGCAGACTGAGTGCGCCGGAGAGAGCCTCACGGGCAATGCGTAGGTCGGCCAGTTCGAGAAGTGCGCCAATCCAACTGCGGCGCAGCGCGTCACGGCGCATGAGCGTCATCTCCATAGAGCGTTCTTCGGGCAAAAATTCCCCGCCATAGAGTGTGACTGCCTCGTCAAGTAGCTGCTCAATCTCACCGGGATCGTTACTCGCACGCGCCTGCGCAAGTAGGTGTTCAAAGTTGTCGCAATCAATCCAGATAAGGTTTTGGTCGGCTAGCACAAGCGATTCGCGTTCTGTCAGAAGAAGAGGCGAGGAAGCCAGCCTTTCGCGTGATGGCTCAAAGACGTGACGGAGGCTATGCACAGCGCGATCAAGCCGACTGACAGCGACCTCAGCCTCTAAGTCGGGCCAGAGCAGGTCCATGATCTGTTCACGCGCTAGCTTGTGTGCTGGATTGCTGATCAGGCTACAGAGAATGGCGCGTGTGCGTTGATGCTGCCATGCCGGGTCTGTCACAGTCTGCCATTCTAGGCCCACGCGCCGTTCCAGGCGAAACTGCCCAAAGGTGTAGATCCGTAGTACAATCGGTTCGTGTTGGCGCGCCAAAATAGTTGTCTCTTGTACGCCTTCAATCGTGGCAAGAGCCTCTGCTGGAAGCTGCTTGCCAATATATGTGCGTACCGTTTTGCCTCCGACTGTCTGGTAAGAATACCAGTATGGCCCATGCCCTGTTCCCTCGCGGCATTTACGACATCTAGGCTTTCCGCAGTAGCTCACCTGTTGATGATAGGTTATCTTCCCATTCATCCTTCATAATCCTTACCAGATCGTGTAGCCCCTACAAATTCCCAATACTCAACAATTATATTCATATGTACCAATAGATACTAAACGAGGCAAAAAGAGCTTCTCTGGTATGCAGGCATTAAAGTAATGCCTGCTTTATTGATAGACTCTTTTTATGATACGTTACGAATGGGGAAATCTCAACATAATAGCCCGATTACAACAGAGAGCGGGTCACCCCCCCATCCACCTGGATAGTTGCGCCTGTAATGTACGCTGCTTGCTGTGAAGCCAGAAAAGCGACGAGTGCGCCTAATTCTTCTGGTTTGCCAAGTCGCTGCATAGGAATGTCACGCGCCATCTCGCGCAAAATCGCCTCGGCATTGCCGCCTTGCTGCACCTGTTCATCAAGGCGCGCCAGTTGGCGAATGCGGTCAGTCAAGATACGTCCCGGGCAGACATTGTTGACGGTAATATTGTAGGGAGCCAGCTCAACCGCGATGGTGCGCATCAGCATGCGGATGCCTCCCTTGGCGCAGCAGTACGGGACATTTTGCGGCATTGCCAGATCTTCATGCACCGACGAGATGTTGATGATGCGCCCCGCCG
>DAIDJF010000030.1:45810-61902 GCA_027451525.1 Ktedonobacterales bacterium | reverse complement strand
ATACTGTTTTTGAAAAAGGGCCGCTGCCGCTGTTGTCAATGGTTGCAGTGCGGTAGAACCCACTACAAGCAGGTGCCCGGTAATCGCTGGTTGTGGTGCCCCAGGGCCAGCGCACGCTGCGAAAGAAATCAGAAATACAATAAGCGGAAGTATCATGCCATGACGTTTCAATGGCTGATAGCATGTAAGCTGAAATAGTCTGTGATCTGGACGGGTCATAAACTGGTCCCTCGATACACTGTGAGAGTGCAAATACGTGTTTTGCTCTATGAGAGGCGTTCTTCTCTGATAGCGCGTCCCTGCATATACCGGTATCAGAACAGCCACTAACTACAGTTATTCTTGTGCTATTTTGCTTGATCGGTGTTAAATGACTGTTAAGCTTATCCTGTTTTAGGACATATTGGCTATCGCCTATTATGCTTTACCAATATCATCATACACGTCGGTTTTTTATGTGTTCATTTTATTTTTTGATATCAGGATCAAGGGATAGGATGACAAAAGAGAAAGAATTTGGCGCAAGATGAGATACAAAGGAACTTTTTACAAGAGGGCAACGTTTTGGCTATGAAACGCAATGGGCGTATGTTATACGTCATGCCGCGCCCTCATTTTTTTGAAGTGAACGCGAGGACGGTTTGGGACGCGATAACGAAATTTGTAGACCATCGTGGAGGAACTTTTTTATGAAGATACAACTGGATACTTTTTGGGCAACGTGGCGACCGTTGCCGGGACTCATCTGTATTGGTGTGATGCTCGCTCTTGTACTCACGGCTTGTGGCACAAATGGTAGTGCGTCATCTGGGTCAACTGGTTCGACACCGACAACGGTCAAGGGCTACGGTACAGCGTATGGCTGTCCAAGTGACGCGGTTGTGACTTCAACGCAGGCGGCGAATGTGACGCTGCAACCATCGCAGGCCAATACGACGATCAACGCGCATACTGGCGATGTGATCGAAGTTCGCCTCCCGTTTGGCAGCAAATGGACTGGTCCGCAGACCTCGCAGGGCAATTTGGAGCTTCAGACGCCCTCTGGTTATGCCATGAAGGGGCAAAATGTGTGTGTCTGGCGTTTTGTAGCGAAAAGTGCTGGAACGGCTCAATTGACGTTTCAGAAACAGGCATTGTGCCAACCCGGTCAGCTCTGTCCACAATATATTATGAATGTGCCATTCATTATTCAGATTCAATAGCACTCTCTCTTCAATTCAATGTTTTGGGCGCGTTTGCTTTCGCATATGAGAGCAAACGCGCCTTGGTTTTGCGCGTAGGCCATCGGGGTGTGATATACTGACGATGGCCCTAGGTATATCTCATCTTTCGCTGTCTCCGTTGCAGAAAGGAACGCTTTTATAGATTTATGAGTGAACAACAGAGTTTACCGCCCAACTACTTCTATCATCAGTTGCCCAATGGCATTGAGATGGTTGGTCAATATATGCCGAGCCTCAGCTCGACAACCTTCGGTTTTCAGTTTGATGCGGCTGTGATCCACGAGCCGGAGGCGCAGTTAGGTCTCGCGCATCTTTTTGAGTATATGCTTTTCCAGGGGACTAAGGGCAAGGATGTGCGTGCGCTCAATGAGGCATTTGAGTCGCTTGGTGCGCGTAAGGGGGCCAGCACGGGTATGGAGACTACGCAGGTCTGGGCGCAGATCGTGCATACCAAACTGGACGCCACGCTCTCTCTGATTCGTGAAATTTTGTTGACGCCCACATTCCCGCGCGACGAGTTAGAACAGGTGCGCAACATCGTGTTGCAGGAGATTCGGCGGCGTGAGGACGAGCCGATGAGCCGCATCTTTGATCTAGTACGCGCCAATTTCTATCAGGGGACGCCGCTTGCGCGTTTAGCGTTAGGCACAAACGAGAGTGTGCGTGCCATTCAGCGACCTGATCTACAGTCTTTCTGGAGCGCGCGTTACAAGCCAAACAATGTGCTGTTTGCCATCGCGGGCAAGTTTGACTGGGAACACGTGGTCAACAGGATGCAGGAGCTATTTGGCAATTGGGAAGGCCAGGTGGCCCCTAGTACACTGCCTATGCCCACGCCTACCAACGTAGTCGCATTAGAGCATCAAGAAGGCAAGCAGGAGCATCTCGGCCTGATGTTCCCATTCACAAAGTATACCGACCCCGATTACTACGCGGGACTGGTAATTAGCGAAGTGTTAGGGGGCAGCATGGCTTCGCGTCTCTTTGTCGAGGTGCGTGAGAAGCGTGGTCTGGTCTACGGTGTTTCGGCGGGCTTGTCCGGCAATAAGCATATTGGTGCGATGCGCATTTACGCGGGTACGACGCCAGAACAGGGACGCGAATGCTTGCAGGTCATTGTCAATGAACTGCGTAAGCTAGAACAAGAAGGTATCACTGAAGACGAACTGGAACGCGCAAAAATTCAGCTCAAAAGCGAGAATATTATGCGCGGTGAGGGGTCTGGTTCACGCATGGGAGCACTTACGCGCTCCTGGTGGTATGAGCGTCGGCTCAAGACGATCCAGGAAGTGAAGGAGAGCATTGACGCGGTGACGCCGGAGCAGGTGTTGCAGGTGTTGCATCGCTTCTCGCCACTCAACCCACTGACTGTGGCGGCAATTGGCCCATTAGAGCGCGACGAACTTGTAGGTGATACTCTTTAACGCAACCGAGGAGCGTGATACATGTCGGATATTCATATCCGTCTGCATAAAGATGTTCTCTGGCTGGTACTCAACAGGCCACCACTAAACAACCTGACCAGTGCCATGCTTGAGCAACTCAATATCGCTCTGCGTGCTGCCCTGGCCCGCTCACCACGCCTGATCGTTTTAACGGGTAGTGGTGAGCAGGCATTTTGCGCGGGTATTGATCTCCCTGACGATAGCGAGCAGGCGCGTCTTATACTTCTTAATGCGGCTGAACAAACGTGCCAGCTCTTCGATGAATTGCGCGCTTACCACATTCCTACTGCCGCATTGGTCAAAGGCAATGTCTTTGGTTCAGGATTAGAACTGGCCGTGTTGTGTGATACGTTGCTTGCGCACGAACAGGCAACGTTCCGCTTGCCCGCGATCAACGCAAAAGTCTTTCTTCGCGCAACCTCTGTCTATCTGCCTGCTATTATTGGTCAGGAAGAGACAACTCGTCTGATGCATAGCGGCGAGACGTTGACAGCGCGACAGGCAATGCAGCGCGGCATTGTACATCAGGTTCTGGCGGCGCGTCGCTTCTTATCTGACGCCGAGGAATTGCTGCTGCTGCTTTCGCTTATTCCCCCGGAGTTGGCGCAAAAAGAGTAGCGCGTTTGGTGCGTAAGAATTGTGCAATCTCAGATGGCTCCTCTTTAGTCAGGGCCATCTGTTTTAAGTTGGTGAGGACGTTACTCCACTCTTCGCGCTGCTCCAAATAGCGACTGTCGCGTCCAATTAGTTCTTCAAAGATGCGGCGTTCCAGGTCATGCCAGGTAGAGCGGTCGCGCCCATCAAGTTCTGCGCCATCTGCCAGATAATCGGGGTCACTGGCATGATTGTCGATGCGTACAAAAATGGGCTGGAAGGCATGGCGGATCATCTCTTCCATCCGTGCCTGGTCGAGTGCGCTGGCATCAAAGGAGAGCGTGCCATTCAGGTTGATCAACACAACAGGGGCTGTATGCGCGGCGTCTTCCGCGCGCTCGGCATAACGCGGTCCCTCGCGGCGACAGAGATCTTCGAGCCGCTTGTAGAGCAAGTCTGGTTCGCTTAGCGTGTCAACGCGCACATCATAGCGCAAGAAGGGGCGGCGGGCGTTTTTGATGCGTTCGGCATGATGTGTGCGCTCCTTCTTGCTGAGGTCAATAATGCGCTCCGGTTCCTCCGTGTCAATCTCGACATAATAGTAGCCACGATCCTCCCACTGCGCCTCCTCCGCGCCACAGGTTTCGGGCGAGCCAGGATTGTAGAGCCAGCCATCGAACTCGTAGGGTTTGTGCACATGACCGAGGGCCAGATAATCGATGCTATTGCGCAGGCGTTCAAAGGTGCCCCGTGTCGGTAGACCCTGAATGCGCGGCACGATCCCCTCAATGCCTGTGTGCATCGCCAACAGGCGGTACGCGATGCCCTGCTCATCCTCCTGGGCGCGGACAGCGTGTAGTGATTGTGCCATGCCTTCGAGGCTGCGCGCAGTCGCGGAGCCTTGCCAAGGCAGACCATAGATACGCAGTTGACCATCAAGTAGATCAACATAGGCACCAAGCATATTCTCCCGCTGCCAGGGCGTGATTTGTGGCACACCCTCCTGCATGATCGGGTTTAAGAGTATCAGGTAGTTCTGGTAGCAAAGATACTGCAACCATGAAATGCTATCGCGGTAATAGCTGCGATCATGGTTGCCCTCAATTGCAATCACGGGGATATTGGCGTTGTGCAGGCGTTGCAATCCTTCTGTCGCGTGTGTCAGCGTGATCGCATCGATTGAACGTTTGTTGAACAGGTCGCCCGCGATCACGACGAAGTTCACCCGCCGTTCAATCGCTTCTTGCGCGATTTGCCAGAAAGCGCGCGAGAAATCATTAAAGCGTTCACGCACGCCGTATTGTTCGTAACCGAGATGGGTATCGGCGATATGAATAAAAGATGCACGCATGCCAGAAAGCCTCTCTTTTGTTGGTCTGTTGCCCTGGATCAGGCGCCAATCGGCGGGTTTGGCCCCGTCATCCAGGCGCGCGTCCCGGCCGCCGCCAGAATCAGGGCCGCGATGCTAAAGATGAGCAGGTCACGGCGCGGATTCTTGCCGCCAGTGGTGTAGGTGAGCGCGACTGGAATGGTGAAGGCGACGATGGCTCCGTAGACATAGTGTAGATAGTAAAGGCCTGTGCCTGTGCCGGGTTTCAATCCCAGCGAAACCATCGTGATGCCCAACAAGCCTTGAATCAGCCCTAACACCGATGTGACGGTCAGCGCGATACGCCAGGGTCGATAGAGACCTTTTTCGGTCAGCTCTTTGCGCGTGAAATAGAGGATCAGTCCCCAAATACCGGTGACGAGAGCCGAACCCAGAACCAGAATAACATTATAGTAATGAATGGTAGAAATGAAATCAGCCACGTGTTTGCTCCAATGCCGCGTTCAGAACGACATTACTTTCTTCTTCTTTTCCATTGAGACGATTGTGGAAATTGTGGTACGACCTTTTGCCCTACTATAACGTGTCTTGTGGGGAAAGACAAGAGGTGAGTCAGGTTTTGCGCTTTCGAGTCTGGGAGAAAGCGCAAAACCCATTAGGCAGGAGCAGGCTATAACTAGGCGTCGCGTAGCACTTGACGCATGTAATCGCGTAGTGCGGGAGCCAGTTCAGGGCGTTTCAGAGCATAGGCAATGTTTGTGGTGACAAGACCCAGCGGGTTGCCCGTATCATAGCGAATACCATTGAAACGGAGACCATAGCACTGGCTATTTTGGGCCTGTATTTCCAGGGCATCGGTAATCTGAATCTCTCCGCCTTTTCCTGCCGGCGTCTGTTCGATCAGGTCAAAAATGTCTGGTGTTAGCACATAGCGACCCGCGACCGCTAGATTTGAGGGTGCTTCTTCGGGCGCAGGCTTCTCCACTAGGTGCGTGACTTTAACAGTATCGGCGTTGATATTTTGTGCGGCAACCACTCCAAAGGCTGAGATTTCTTCTGGGGGTGAGGTGAATAGTGAAAGGACAGAGCCGCCAAATTGCTCGTGAATTTCCATCATACGCGGCAAGCAAGGGGTTTCGGGGGCAACCAGATCATCACCGAGCATAACGACAAATGGCTCATCATCAACAAGATCTCTGGCGCAGAGGATAGCGTGCCCCAGCCCTAACGGTTCTGCCTGGCGCACTGCTACATAGCGAGCCATCGTGCGTACACGTAGAACTTCTTCTAACTCTTTCTGCTTTCCCTTGCGTTTTAATAGTTGCTCTAATTCGGGGGTGCTATCAAAATGATCTTCAATAGAACGTTTACTGCGTGTGGTCACAAAAATGATTTCTTCGATACCAGCGGCAACAGCCTCTTCCACGATATATTGTAATGTTGGCTTATCGACAAGGGGTAACATTTCTTTCGGTATGACTTTACTGGCGGGTAGTACACGTGTTCCCATGCCTGCGACCGGTAACACTGCTTTGCGAATTTGCATGTATCCTCCTCAATATGTGCAGAGTGGTTCAACACGCTGCTTTGCGGGTTCCCCTCTACCATGTTTGCATTTTAGAAATGGAACCGGGGCCGGGCTGGATATGCTTCATTGATAAAACCCGGCAACCACAGTTACATATATGAATACTATACAACATAGCTTGGCAGGTACTAGTGTAGATGTCCTAGCATGAAAAGAGCGATAAGTAGGCCGACAAAGAGCAAAAACAGCACAAGGAGAGCCATCGTCACGATATTCCCATCCGGTATCCGCGACCGTGGGGGCGACGTTGGTTTGGTCGGCTGATTGTTCATGTGGGCCTGTGGTGTGCCACCCGTCGCTGATGGGAGTGGGGGAGCCGCAATACGCTTATCAGTTGTAATCTCTTGCTGTCTCTCCGCTTTAGGAGCGGCGATAGTCAACGGTTTGCGCACATGCGCCTGGCTCGCCTCCATTGTCGCAACTTGCGTTGTGATGGTCGCTGGGCGCATCGCATAGGCTTGTGGCTGATGAGGTTGAGGAACTTGCGCTGGCATGGCGGCAATCCGATTCATCGTGGGAACAGGGCGTGTTGCGGTACGCATCGTGTTGACCGTCGCAAAAGAGCGCGTTTCTTTAGGGAGAAGGCGTCCTGTCTCTACTTCGCGTACATAGCCTTTGCGTTGTCGTAGCGCGGCCTGGAGCCGAAGATCGTAGGCCTGAGCAAAGGTGATAATGCTGGGATAGCGGTGCTCTGGTTTTTTCGCCAGGGCGCGCAAAAAGACCTCATCCAATTCTAATGGTAACGCTGGATTATAAAGGCTGGGCGGTGTGGGCGGTGTGTTGTGATGATGATGCAAGAGTTGACCAGCGGTTCCCTCGAAGACAGCGCGTCCGGTCACTAATTGGTAGATCATTACAGCCAGGGCATACTGATCCGCCGCCGGGCCAACTTGTACAGCGGTGGCCTGACTCGGATCATCGAACTGCTCCGGTGCCATATATTGTGGTGTGCCTACCGAGCGATGGAGCGAACGCCCGTGACGATAAAATGCGGCAAGCCCAAAGTCGGCAAGTAACAGATGTGGTCTACCTTGTGGGAAAATAGTTGCGAGATAAGCCGGTAAATCATTTTTTAGCTGATTACGTTCAACGCGGATCAAAAAATTGGTTGGTTTAATATCACGATGAATAATGCCATGATCGTGGGCATATTGAAGTGCGCTCGCGGCTTGCAATAGATAGTAGCCAGCCTCTTCCGCCGCGATAGGCCAGCCAAAACCAAATTGCTGTGTGCGTCGTTGTAGCCAGTTCCACAGTGAGCCTTCCGACAGATAGGGCATAATAAGATAGGTAATAGGCAACGTGCCAGCATCAATAACCTCTTCACCAAAATGATAAAGCGGTAAGATGTGATCGTGTTCCAATTCCGCAACTGCCTGCGCCTCACGTTCAAAACGCAGCGTTGCCTGTCGTCCTTCAGGCGTGTTGGGAACAGAGCGTAAATCGCTACAGATAACTTTAATCGCAACTTTTCTTCCGAGACGAGCGTGTTGAGCAAGGTAGATATCACCCATACCGCCACTCTCGATGAGGCGCATAAGCCGATAGCCTCCAAGAGTTTTCCCCACCAACGTATTCATAACCTACTAGTCCTCATTAGCTACAGATAGGAGGGCAGGTTGTAAAAAATGGAACACTGCCCTACTGGTCGAAAATCTTTATCTTCTGCTGATAGTATACAGGAACACGTGAAACACATAGGCATTCGATGGGACAAACGTGCTATACACGTGACCATTGTTACTATAAATTCTACTACTACCACAGATATGCTACTCAACAGAAAACGTGCAAGAGATGTTCTTTGGCTCAAGGGATGTATCTCTTTTGCTATACACGCCCAAAATCAGGGGGAAGTGTCACCGTATGCCACCTATTTTACATATAAAATGGAAGCCATCCCAAGAAAAACGTCTCAGGCATACACACCTGAGACGTTTTTCTTGGGATGATGGTAAATTTCTTATGCGTCCAGTTGGCGTAGCGTATCATAGCCGACGGGCGCAAGCAATGGACGGGTTGTGACAAGCTGGCGCAGGAGTGGGATGCTATCGCGGTCATGATAGTAGGCCAAAAGCTGGCAGGCGGCACGAATCACATTCTCGTTCGGGTCATTGAGAGCCTCGCGCGCTGCCAACAGACTGCGTGTATCCTCTAGTTTAGGGTCAAGTGGCTTAATCGCGTGCAGGGCCAGCACACGCACATAGGGGTCGAAATCGTTGGCGGCGCGCAAAACCGTTTCCAGCATATGCTGGTCGCCGAGCAGGCCAAAGGCGCGCACGATAGCCCCAAAAAGAATGCTGCCTGCCACTTCGGGATCGTCAATGGGTAGATTGTCAGCGCGTTTGGCCCTGGCGATGCGCTGTCCAACAGGAATAGAGCGTTCGAGCAGTTGGAGCAGTGGGCTAAGTGCCCGCCTGTCGCCCAGGTGTCCCAGGGCATCACAAATGGCTCCGTAGGTAAGAGCCTGTTCGCGTCCATTGATGCTCTTTATCGAATCGAGGTGTGCCAGCAATGGTGAGATGGCACGTGGGTCGCGCAAATCATTGATCGCGCGCAGTACGGGAATGGGTGGCTCCGGCATCGCCAGGGCTTGTAAAAGAGCCTCGCGCCCTGGTCCATCCATCCAGCGTTCAATTTCTGGCATGAGCGGCAGACAGGGATAAACCTGCTCTGTGATACGGGTATTCTGTATCTTCCCTTGTGAGATGCCACTCCAATAGCGGCCCAGGAACATGCCAAGGTGATGAATTGCAAAGGCATAGTGCCAGGTTGGCGTTTTGCGCGCACCTTCAAAGAGTGCCTGCACCAGAGAGGGAAGTGGACGCTCAAACGCAATGGGCAGCGCGTCTGTACTGGTTTGGGGTACTGCCCGGCTATCTTGTAAAACCTGCGCGAAGATCAAGGCCGCTTGTTGGGCGATACGGGGCGTAACCTTGTTCTCTTGTTGTAAGAAATGTCCCAATGCAATATTGCGATAGAGCGGGATTGCAATGTAGCTCTCTAAACCTGAGGCATGATTAAAGCCGCTGGCAAGCAGGAGAGGATAAAAATTGGTCAGGTTTAGAGCGAGACACGCTTCAACAATATCAACCTTTGCCCATCCCTCGGCATCTTTGAGCGCGCTGATGAGTGTTTGAATAGCAGCCGTCGTGCCTTGTTTCACAAGCGATTCGGTGGCATAGAGGGAAGTATTCGGGTCGAGGGCAAGTTCGCCAAGCAGTGTGGTCAGATTGATGGCATGCGTCGCGTTGTCTTCAAGTGTGACGTACTTATAGTTGCCGAGCATAAGAATCGCGAAACGGCGCGCGCGCCCAAGCTCTGTCTCAGCGGGATTGGCGTCCGTGGCGAGTGGGTGCGTCTCCTCGCGTTCAATAATCTCCAGCCAGACGGGGAGAAGATTGCCCGCGCGATCAATTTCTAAGAGGAAGGGGATGAGGACGCTATACCATTGTGCGACAGGACCAACATTCAGGGCGGGGATCATGCGTTCGGCAATGGCTGTGACACTCTGTCCACCCCAGCGTAAGCCAGTTACCATATCTGTTATGTCTGTGCGTAGCACGCTCAACATGCGTTTTATTTCGGGATCTTCTAGATTGGGAGCGGGGCCAGCGCGGCGTGCCGCCAGGTGTTCGATTGTCCCGGCACGTCCGGCGAGACGGGTTGTTGGCGTGAGTTGTCTCTCCTGTCCCGCCTGTCTAACAGTAGGGAGCGAGGTTTCGCTGCCGGGCAGTGCTGGCTCTGCCGCCTCGGTGGTTTTTGCATCTATCTGGGTGAAGCCTTGCTCGGTTATGTCTGCATCAAATGGCTCTGCCACCTCGGATGATTCCATTGGTTCCTGATCTCTGTCGGACATACGATTTTTCTTCCTTATTCTCACGCAACACAGGCAAGAAGATAGCCTCGCCTTCGGTTTTTTGTGAAAAACTACAAAAACGCTCTATTGGGCTATTGTAGCGTTCCCTTTCAGGATGGTCAAGTGGCAAACACACCCTGCTTGTTGCTCGTAAACATATACTGAAGTGGAAATGGCAACAAGGGAGGCCTGCCAGCTTACATATGGATGAAGCGCAATATTTAGAAAGAATAGTATCCCAGGGTCGTCAATTACTCAATTGCTTTGCGATCGCCATTAGATTACAGGACGGGCACACGCTTGATAGCTATTCGCTGCTCTCCGTGTGGGCAATGCTCTTTCACGATGTCTCTCACATCTATGGACAGCGCGAGGCTACTGACCTCTATCAACTGGAGTGCGTGCGTGCTGCTTGTGATATGACTCAACAGAGCCGGCAAATATGGTCTCTGCGTGTGGCACCATATGATCTCCTCATTCTTCCTTTAGAGACTCCCGCGGGTCTCTTAGGGGTTGCTCTCTGCTTAGACACGAAAATAGGCGATAAAGCTGCTTTACGCCATATCACCACCGCGCTCGCACAACAGCTTGAAGGGAGCATCTATGCGATGTGCCTGAGCGGAGTGTCCCGCTGGCGCGTGCTCATTGAGCAGTCTACGAAGGAAAAGACGTTAGAAATTCAGGAACAGCAGGCTCTTCTCTCGCTGGTCGGACATGAATTGCGCGTTCCACTCGCCGCGATTAAAGGGTACGCCGGATTGTTGCAGATGTGTGATTATCAGGATGAGACCGATGCAAAGCATAGTGCCGTGATAAGCAAAGAACAGCAGCGACACTATCTGGAGATCATTCTTGCGCAAACACGCCATCTTGAATTGCTTGTTAAGGATTTGACCGATTATACGCGCTTGCGTCTGGGACACCTTGTACTTCAGTATCGCGCCGTAGATATCGCCGCGCTATGTCATCAGGTTGCACAGATAATACAGGATCAGATTGCACCTCAACTGGAAGCCCCCCATAAGATTATCTGTCGGATTGAGCCAGACCTGCCGCTTGTATGGGCGGACGCTGACCGTGTGCAACAAATATTGACTAATTTATTGGAGAATGCGGTAAAATATTCGCCTGCGGGGGGAAATATAGAAATCCTTGCCTCTCTTCGCCCTACGATGTATCCTGTAGACCAGACAGGGAGTGGGCAAAACCATGCTTCTCAACAAGCACGTGTCATCGCGATTATGATTTGCGATCAAGGGATAGGCATTGCACGACAACAGCAGAGTGCACTGTTTCGCCCGTTTAGTCGGATTCATCGAGCCGAGACACAACATGTCCCAGGCCTGGGTGTCGGTCTCTATATTACACGTACTTTGGTAGAGGCGATGCATGGCACGATCACTCTGGAGAGCGATACAGGCAAGGGAACACAGATAACATTTACATTGCCTGTTGTGGGGGAAGAACACGATGCAAACTGCAAGGTATACGAGTAGCTAACAGAAGCAGTATACGCGAATATTGGGCAATATTTCGTTACATAGCAGATGCGGTCTTGTCAGATATTGAAGTGTTTGTTATAGTGTGCAAACAGGTGACTCTTCAGGTAATTCTTGTAGAATGTAAAGGAAAAACTGATGCGTGTAGGTCTTTTAGAAGACGATATTGCAACGCGAGAAATGCTGTTGTTAGCCCTGCAAGAAGAGGGGCACACAGCGATCAATTATGAAAGTGCCGAGGAGTGTCTCGCACAACTCGGTATGACAGTTCCTGCGCAGATAGGCCAGGCGCAACTGCCGATTGATGTCTTGATTGCTGATCTGCGCCTGGGGGGAGCGATTTCTGGCCTTGAAGTTGTACAACGTATTCGTCATATTTCTTCCTTAGAAAACCTGCAGATTATTTTGATGACCGCCGCTGGTTTTCAAGAAAGCGAGCTAGAAGAGATACGCCAATTGCGCGTGGCTCCAATCGAGAAACCCTTTTCTTTAGATGTGATGATGAATTTGATCAAGCAAACTACTGGCGATGCATACCCGCACGCATAACACAACGGACTATATTTATCTTTCTTTATGGAAGAGCCATCACTGTCATGAACACAGTGATGGCTCTTCTACTATAATAACGATTACGAGAAGAAAAAAGATGAGCATTCTTACCCGTTCTAAGCTTATTATGAGGAATATTAAACAATATGCAAGCGTAAAGCAGGCTATTAGCTCATCTTTTCCTTAGAAATTGTTGAGTCTACCTTAGAGAAAGCTGAAACTTTTTATGGATGACTTGTGCAATAAGGATGTACCTGTTATGCTTTGTTTGGTGATAACACCAACATCTGTTGTAAGTACGTAAGCGGCAGATGAAGATGGATTAGGGCCTATTTGGTCGTCGGATAGCAAAAAAACTCAGGAGGAGTAAAGAGCAATGGAAATACAGAAAGGTCGCGGCAGAGGCTTTGCATCTATGAGTCCCGAAAAGAAGCGTGAGATTGCAAGCAAAGGTGGAAAAGCCGCTCATGCACTTGGCACAGCGCATAAGTGGACGAGTGAAGAGGCTCAGGCCGCGGGGCGCAAAGGTGGTTCCATCAGCCGTCGCCGCTCCAAAGTTGGCAATACAGGCACAAGTATTCAGGCTTAATGTGACAAGAGATAACAATTAGGGCTGGCATTTTTGCCAGCCTTTTCTTTTTGCTCTATTGCATTGCCACCTGGACTGTTATGGCAATGCGATATAGATGGTTGGATCAACCCAAATGTTGTTGACCAGCACCATAAAGTGCAGATGGGGACCTGTTGACGCTCCTGTACTGCCCTCGTAACCAATTAACTGGCCCTTCGTGACGTTCTCACCCTTTTGCACGACAAAACTTGCCATATGGCCATAGATCGTAGCGATGTAGTGTCCATGATTAATTTTGACGGCCCAACCCAGACCAGACCAGTCCCAACCTGTCCAAATTACCTGCCCACTGTCAGCAGCAGTAATGGGTGTGCCATAGGCCGCCGCCAGATCAATGCCCGTATGGGGACGCCAGCAACCGCACCATTGCTGATATTCGGGATGAGCGAAGACCTGCGTAATGATGGCCCCCTGTATTGGTCGCTGCATCTGCTCTGTGCCCATGACTCCGCTCGCTGTGACGGCGGTCGCGCATGTGCCCCAAATATCTGTGCCACCACAATAGCCATCATTTGTCAGCGTCGCGGGTGTTGCGGTCGGACTAGAGAGTTGCTGTGCAGGCGTAAAGGAATTTTGCCCATCACTTTGGGAGATAAAATTGTTCACGGTACTGATAAATCCCTGCTCGTGCTGTCCATTGTCTAGTGGGGCGATGAACAAGACAATGATACTTAAAATAGTCACCGTACTTAACACAATACTAAAGAGCGCGATTGTGCGGAAACGGCGCGTCGGTCGCGTGGATGGCAATGGATCCGTAGTACGGGTGCGTAGCTTGTGAGCTGGGATGACGGTTGGTAGGCGTGTCGTTGTGTTTGGCGTGTTTGTGGTTAGTTTTCGCGTTATAGCTGGCGCGGAAGTCAGTGGGCCTGTCATTGGGGGAAGAGCAGGCTGTGGGGATGGCGACAACATCGATGACTGAGAAGCAGAGTATAACTGTTGATACGCGGGCGGTTGAGGGATGCCTTGCTGTGACATCTGTACGTCTGGTGCAATCGGTTGTTGTGTATTAAAAGGTTGCGTTACACGTTTTGACGATGGTGGTTGCATAATAGATTTCGCTCCGGGTATACATTACAAGATAATTCGGGCTTTAGCCCAGGCATATGATGTGCTTACTTACTACAATAACTGACAAAAAGGCACATAGCTAGCTATTGAGCGGCCTACTAGGGTAAATAGGCTACCTGCTTAAAAATATCTTTACCGCTGTCATGCAATAAACCGCGTGGCAACGCATATTTTGCGCTCTATTCTTGCAATAAGATCGTCGAACACATGCTTTCAACTCACAAGAAAATAGTTTGCATCAGTTAGATAAATCGTCCATGTATCTTGTGCAAAAGCGGTACTTATGGTCTTCATACTAGCTATTTGATAGTTGGGCTTGTTATAATGGCTGCGTAACGGAAACGTAGATCGAAAGATTTGAGAGGAGTTATTGCCATCTCGCAAGACACTGGACCCACAAACAATAACAGTCAGCGAGGAAAAGCTGTACTGGTAGAGGCAGAACAGTCCTCTCAACGTGAGGCGACACGGAAAACGCCACCATCTTCGCGCTTTATATGGGGCGGGCGCACCTTTCGCATCAATCTTAAGAGCTTCCTGCCTGCCGAGGGCATGTCGTTGCGACGCTTTAGCATCGTCGAGGCGGCTCTTTTGCTCACGCTGGCGATCCTGGCCTCGCGTGGACTAGGGGTCATTCGTCAGAGTATTTTTAACGCGATTTTTGGTGCGGGACCAGAGGCCAACGCCTATTATGCGGCGGCAAACCTGCCCAATACGCTCTTTGAGTTGATCGCGGGCGGCGCATTAAGCCATGCTTTTATTCCCGTGTTCTTCTCCTACGAAAAAAATCATGGACAGCGAGAGGCCTGGCGTCTTACAAGTCTGGTCTTTAATGTTCTGCTGGTCAGCTTGACACTCCTGATCGTGCTTGGTGAGTTTGTCATGCCGGTGGCAGTCTCGAAGTTGCTGGTTCCGGGCTACCCACCAGCGGAACAGGCATTGACGACGCAACTCTCACGTATCATGCTTATCCAGCCTCTTATTCTTGGTCTGGGCACGATTGCGACCGCTATCCTCAACAGTAAACGCCAATTTTTGCTGCCCGCGCTCTCGCTGGCTGTCTATAATTTTGGACTCATTGGCGGCTTGCTGTGTACGCTGGCCTTCCCTCACATTGGTATCTATGGGCCAACATATGGTGTGCTGGCCGCTGCCGCCTGTCAGGTTGCTGTGCAGGTTCCTGGCCTTTTGAAACTTGGTGTACGTTACTCGTTTGAGTGGAATATTCGCCACCCTGGGCTGCGTGAGGTGTTAATTTTGCTGATCCCCAACGCGCTCGCGGTTGGCGTGGCCTCTATTGGCTTGCTCATTGATACCTCTTTTGCCTCCTACTTAACAGACCGTGCAAGTCTGTCGGCGATCCATAACGCGCAATTGCTCTATGCCTTACCCTCGGCTCTGGTGGCACAGGCCGTCGCACAGGCCCTTCTTCCCTATCTCACGCTCCACGCGACTGCGCAGCGTTTTGTGCGCATGCGCCAGATCGCCATTAAGGTCATGGGTGCTGCTGCGGCATTGACTGTGCCTGCCGCCATCCTGCTTGTCATCTTTGGTCGGCCCTTAATCCGTATCCTCTTCCAGCATGGGGCATTTACGGCCCACTCGTCCGCATTAACGTTTTTAGTGCTCGTCGGGTATGCTGTTGGGTTGCCAGGAATTGCCTTGGGACCCCTCGTCACCAGTGGCTTTGTGGCCCTCAAAGATACACGCACGCCGCTCTTTACGAATATTTTTGCCTTGATATTGCGCTATGGGCTGGTCGTGTTGTTGTTCCGTATCCTGTCGGCGCACTGGATTATTCTCGCAATTCCCCTTGCGCTCTCCATCTCGGCAACGGCGGAAGCCGCCTTGCTCTCGCTCATTTTGCTCTGGCGCATCCAAAAAAGAATGCGTTTCGACATGGGTATGCAGCGGTTATTACGTAAACGCCGTGCCCAAATAGCATAAGAGCGTGCTTCATTGTGTTCAACACGATGAAGCACGCTCCAACTTTTTGTGGGCTAAATGATTAGTAGCTCCAATTTAAGCCGCACTGTGAACAGTGGCGTGCAGGTTGATCGCTCTCAAAGGCGTTGCGGAAAGCCGTATATTTTTCGCCATGCCAGATTTCCTCAAGCGATTGCTGGAAGATGTTGCCCAGGACGCGCTCCTCTTTATACTCCTTCGCGCTTTTATGCCCAAAGGGCGCAAAGCAGCATGAGAGCACGTTGCCACTAGATGTGATGTAGGTCAGCGTATAGGGGCGGCGACACCCGGACCAGGGGCGCGCGCCAAAGTCGCTCTGCAGGCTTTCAATCGGC
>DAIDJF010000030.1:0-45800 GCA_027451525.1 Ktedonobacterales bacterium | reverse complement strand
TGCCGAACCAGACGCGCTAAATTTAATTCCGCGCTCCTTGCACATTTTTTCACTGCGATACACGATGGATAGTTCTTCAGGTGTCGAGCGGCGGAAGAGTGCCTGTTGCGAGGCGGCAAGTCCCTCCTCAAAGTAGACGAGACGCTGCATGTAGACCTCCTGAACACCCGCATCACCAGCCAGTTCGATCAATGCAGGTAGCTCATGCAGGTTTTCGCGCATGGCTGTAAACCAGAGTGAGAGGGCGGGTTTGGTCGCGCTCTGCGCCTTTTGCATGGCAATGAAAGCCCGCACGTTGCGCCAGATTTTGTCAAAGGCATCAACGCCGCGCACTTTGGCATACATCTCGCGTGACGCACCATCCATTGAGAGGCGATACTCGTCCAGCCCTGCCTCGATCAGTGCCTGCCCACGTTTCTCGGTAAGCAGGATGCCATTGGAGTTAAACAGTACGTAGACGCCGCGTTCTTTCAGATAGCGTACCATCCGTGGTAGCTCTTTATTGAGCAGTGGCTCGCCCAGTCCGTGTAGCACGACGCGCTCCAGAGATGGAAACTGATCCACGATGTAGCGGAAATTATCGAAGCTGAGATCGCGATCATCCTCACGCGAAAGTAGCGTGCGCGGGCACTGCTGACAAAGCTCGTTACAGCGGCTTGTCGGCTCGATATAGATCGAGCGTGGCAGTGCGAGTGTGGGCGTTGTTGATGTCGTCACAGTGGTGGGTTGTATTGTCATTTGAAAATCCTCATGGTGGCGATATGGGCAGCGGTTGCGGGAGCGAGCGTACTGTCATCCTCCAGCAAACGTGCCAGACGTTGTAAGTCGGGAAACTCGTCAATATCAAAGAGCGTATCCACGAGCTGTACCGAGAGTTGTTGGTGGCGTGCGGCAGCGATAGTCATTTCTAAAACCGCTGACGTACTCATGGGAATACCGCTAAACAGATCATGGGCGTGATGCATGCCAAGCAGATAATAGCCACCATCTTCGGCGGGGCCAAGCACGACATCGCTGGTATCCAGGGCGGCAATTGCTTTAGAGATCGTTGCCGGGGTGACCTGCGGGGTATCAGAGCCGAGAACCAGTGCGCGTTGATAGCCCTGTTCATCGGCCCACTGAAATACATGATGCAGGCGTTCACCCAGTTCACTCCCTTGCTGCGGGAAATAGCGCATCTGCTGCGCAGTAGCGGGGGCGAGTGTATGGATGAGTGTCTGATAGTCACATTGCGCGGGCGTGTATGTCCAACAGAGATCATAGGCGGGATTGCCACCGAACTTGTGAACCAGATCTGTGAGAAATGCCTGATAGAGTTCGGCTACTTCCCTGTCGCCGATGACCCGCCCCAGGCGCGTTTTCGTCTTCCCTGGCTCTGGATAACGGGCGATAATAACAAGTGCTGTCTTAGCCATGCTGCTCCCTCGCGCCTGTATACCGTAACGTTGTACTCAGCATGTAGTACGCAGCTTTGATACTGCCTGTGATTGTGCCTGCGACTTTCGAGCGTCCGTGACTGCGACGACGATAGTGGATCGGCAATTCCTGTATACGATAGCCCTGACGCGCAGCCTTGACAAGCATTTCGACAGGCCAGCCGAAGGTCATCTCGCGCATTTTCAGGTCTGCCAGCACTGAGCAACGGATGACGCGAAATGAGCCGATATCGTGTAACTGCACGCGATAGAGGAGTGAGATCATATGGCTGACAAGCCAGTTGCCGAGGCGTGCCTGCGGCGGAATGGCTCCACGTTCAGAACGTGGTCCGACCCGCGAGCCAACCACAACATCCGCGCGCCCCTCTTGGAGAGGCGCAAGCATCATTGCCAGATCAGCGGGGTCATCGCTCCCATCGCCATCCATATAGACCACGATGGTAGCTCCCAGTTCACATGCAGTTTGGAAGCCTTTGAGGCAAGCCCGTCCATAGCCACGTGTAGGTTCACTGGCAACGATGGCTCCCGTGGCTCTGGCGACATCGGCGGTCGCGTCTGTGCTACCGTTGTCAACAACAATAACCCACTTTGCAATCTGCGCAGGGATTTCGGCAAGCAATGTCGGAAGTGCGCCCTCTTCATTCAAGGCGGGGATAATAATCGCAACCTGTTCGGCTGTCATCTAACGTGTGTTCTCCTGACTACAAAAACGATAAACAAGTTATGATGTGTGATACGTTCCCTCCTGCATGTTTTGTCAATGCGTATCATTGCTCTTCATACAATAATACGTTTTATCTGGTCAGGTATTTACAATACAATACTTGATGAGTGATCAAAAAAGTTCAGTACGGCAGAAAGATAGGCATGTTGGCAACGGATATGGGCCGTGTGACCCGCGTCAAAGAGTAGAAGTTGTGAGCCTGCAATGCGCTTATGTAACGTATGCGCATAAGCGACGGGCACAATACGGTCGCGTTGTCCATGCATGATTAAAGTGGGACAGTGTATCACGGCCAACTCTTCATCGCTAATCAGCACACCGCCAGCAGCAACCAGTGCCTCCTGCCCTTTGACATACATTTCTGGCAGCGTGCGCCAGTACAGTTCGCCGTGCAACTGCGCCAATTCGCGTTGCCACGCCTCTGAAAGCGGCGTTTCTAGCAACCAATGACGCAGACCAGCAACATCCTGCTCATTGACGGTCGGCTGCCCTCCCAAAATGGCAAGCGCACATACGCGCTGTGGATGCAGCGCACTCAGCAGCAGACTGACAATTGCGCCATCGCTAAAGCCCAAAACATAGACTTGATCAAAGTGCAGGGCATCGAGCAGGGCCACAAGGTCCGCTACATCATCGCGGTAATAGGTGATGGGATAGTGAGTGCGATGTGAAGAGGTCCCATAACCATGCAGATGCGGCGCGAGTAGTGTATAGTGTGCTTGTAGTGCAGGCAGATGGAGCGCGAAATCATTGGTGGGTGTACTTGCAAACCCGTGAATAAGCAGTATGGGTTTTCGAGACATGGATGATGTGATATTTGCATAAAATACGTCGTAATATACTAAAGCATGTGGGGCGGAAAAAAATGGCATTTTTACCTGTCCTACCTATGGTTATGTTGCTCTCTAGCCGTAGTATAGTATAGCATATTGTCGTGCTGTGTGTTGTGCGGAAGACACATCTAAAAAGTATCTTGACAGGGTATAAACCGATGCATATACTTAATTTACCCTCTCAGGCGGAGTGATGCGTTGGACAAGCACGGCCTATCCTATATAGTGAGCATAAGGAGCATTCAATGGACTCCGAGCAAGCAGCAAATTTTCAGCAAGGTCCTGTCACAGACAATCAATCCCAATTCTCGAATGCGGTAGAAGAAGAAGTCATTATCCGTACCGTCAAGCTCAATAAATATTTTGGTGATAAGCATGTCCTCAAAGATATTGACTTTGAGGTCCATAAACGTGAGGTTGTGGCGTTGATTGGGCCGAGTGGCTCTGGCAAAAGCACGCTTATTCGCTGCTTAAACGCGCTGGAGAAAGCCACAAGCGGAGAAATTTATATTCACGGTGAGCGATTGAACGCCAATTTATCGGTGAAGCAACTCAGTCCGATGCGCCGTGAATTGGGCATGGTTTTTCAACATTTCAACCTCTTTCCGCATATGACCGTCCTGCAAAATGTCATTGAAGCACCATTACTGGTGCGCAAGATGCCAAAGGATCAGGCAGTGGCATTGGGCGAGAAATTGTTGACAAAGGTAGGCCTGTCTGACAAGCGCGACGTATATCCTAGCCGTTTGTCGGGTGGTCAGAAACAGCGCGTCGCGATTGCACGCGCGCTGGCGATGCAACCGCGCGCGCTCTTATTTGACGAGCCAACCTCGGCTCTGGACCCCGAATTGGTGGGCGAGGTCCTCAAGGTCATGAAAGACCTGGCCTACGAAGGTAGTACGATGGTAGTGGTCACACATGAGATGCAGTTTGCGCGTGATGTGTCAGACCGCGTTATTTTTATGAGTGACGGCTCTATCGTAGAACAAGGTGATCCTGAAGAGCTTTTCAGGCGTCCGAAGGAGAAACGCACGCAAGCATTCCTGGAGCGTGTCCTCTCCGTTTTACCGTAGCTATCCAGGAAAACAAGGGGAGAAACACTATTTATGGTCTATGAACTCGATAGGCGCACATTTTTGAAACGTACAGGGCAGGTCGGTGGCCTGCTGGCGACTGCTGGTGGGCTGGAATTGCTCATGGCGGCTTGCGGAAACGTCTCGACAACCGCGACCACGCCAGCGGCAACTCCTGGCTTTACACCTGTTGCCAGTAAGGGATTGATGAGCGCGGGTATCTTGCAATGGGGGGCTGACTATGTCAGCGGCGCGCCCTATGTCTTCCAAGACCCAAATAATCCTGGCAATCTGATTGGTTTTGAGGTCGAAATCGCCGCCGCGATAGCCAAGCTGATGGGTATTTCGCAGAAACAGATTGAAGTTTGTTACTCGAACCTTGAGCAAGCCTTGTCCGCTAATCAGGTTGATATGGTCATGAATGGCTGGGAGAAAACTGCTGACCGCGAGAAGACCGAACTATTTTCTGATCCCTATTATCGCTACGGACAGCAGGTCATTGTGCGTACCAATGATAGCCGTTTTAATGGTGTTGTGCCGAAGAGTGTTACAGACCTGGAAGGCTACAAAGTTGGCACGGGTTCTGGTTATCTGGCGCAGACGCTTATGCAGCAAGACCCCAAGATCAAGGTTGTCGCCTATACTGGCAATATCGCCTTTAGCGATCTTGTGCAGGGCAAACTCGACGCTTTCTTCCTCGATTATCCTATCGCCGCCTACTATGTCTTGGGTTCAGGACCAGGCGCGACCGCGATTCCACAATTGAAACTGCTGGGTGCTCCAATCTATCCCGACAACTACTATGTTGCCTTCAATAAGAGCAATCCGAATGCCCAGTTGCTCCTGCCTGAAATCAATCAGGCCTTCGCGATTCTCAAGAAGAACGGGACGCTCAAACAGATCTATACCAAGTGGAAGATGTGGAACTCGCAACAGGCCGATATCGGTATCGTGTAGCATGTTGGTCTGCCATAAATGATATGCGCGCACGGATAGACACAACCGTCTATCCGTGTTATATTATTTTTGCTCTATTGGTCGCGCTATCCAGACAACTGTTTCCACAAGAGAGGCAGAAGCGTTATGAGTCTCATTTTGCAAGTCTTGCCAGATTTTATCAGAGGCGCAATCAACACCCTTATTTTATGTGTCAGTTCTTTTGCTATCGCTTTACTGCTTGGCCTGATTCTGGCTTTGATGAATAATACTACGATCACCTGGCTCCGGCTGCCCGCACGTATTTTTATTGAGATTATGCGTAGCACGCCCATGATTACGCAGCTATTTCTGCTCTACTATGGCGCGAGCGCGCTGCTAGCGGTCTATAACCTTGCCAGCTATGACAACGCATGGACGGCGGGCATCGCGGCCCTGGCTCTCAACTATGCCGCGTATGAGGCCGAGGTCTTTCGCGCAGGCATCCTCTCGGTGGATAAAGGTCAGGGCGAGGCGGCCCTTTCGCTTGGCTTGACACGTCCACAAGTCTTCTTTCGCATCGTGTTTCCGCAAGCCATTCCCTTGATGATTCCGCCTTTTGTGAATGATTTCATTTATATGCTGAAAGACTCTGCGGTAGTCAGCGTCATTGGTGGCCTGGAACTCACCTCGGTACTCGATTACTGGCGTATCCGCAATGGCAGCAATCCATTCCCATTCTTCGCACTCGCCATTATTCTCTACCTTGTCCTGAGTTTGCCAACTTCATATTTTGCGCGTAGTTATGAGCGTCGCTTGCGTTCCGCGCTGTAAGCCAGAAATGAGGTCTATTGATGGAACAAACGATTTTAAAAGGGAAGGTGCGCGCTGCACGCATACGCGCAAAACGCCAGCGTCCTCTCTGGCTAGCTCTACTTGACAATTCGTTTTACCTGTTGCTGGCAATCGCGTTGGCGGCCTTCATCTACTATCTCTATGTCTATCGCCATCGCATCCAACTGGACCTGCCCTTGATGCTGCAAGGGGCGGAGACGACGATCTGGCTCTCGCTCAGCAGTATGGTATTGGCGACGATTTTTGGTTTTATTGGCGCGATGGGACGTATTTCAAAGTTTGCGCCCTTTCGCTGGCTGACCTTTGTGTATGTCGAAGTGGTGCGCGGCACGCCTATCCTGGTACAGTTGCTGCTCTGGGGCTTTGGTGTGAGCGGCCTCCTCTCGACGCTTGGTTTTTCTCCCTATGACACGGCCTATCAGATCATGACGGTGCTGCAAAGCAATAGCCTTATGCCGGATGCGACCAATAAGCTCTTTTTCAATTCTGCTTTTTACGGCATTCTGGGCCTGAGCTTTAACTATGGTGCATATCTGACAGAGGTGTTCCGCACTGGCATTGAGTCGGTCGATAAAGGACAAACGGAGTCCGCGCTTTCGCTCGGCATGAACTCACGCCAGATTATGCGTCACATTATTCTGCCGCAAGCATTTCGTATCACTATTCCACCGTTCGCCAATTATTTCATCACGCTGGTGCAGGACAGCGCACTGCTCTCGACGATTGGCGGCGTGATCGAATTGCAACAATTGACGACCTCGCTTGCCAGTCCGTTGTCATCGGACCCGTTTTCGATGCTCTTCGTCTATATCCTGGGTGCCTTGATCTTTTTTATCATCTGCTATCCGCTGGCAATTCTGGCGCGTTTCCTGGAGGCTCGTATGGGCGTCGCATATTAAAATTTCTGTCAAGATCGCCCTTGCTCAACGAGCATTCATCAGGTATACTAGATACTAGGAAATTTATACCACTGTTGTGTATGGGAATAGCAGGTTTTTTATGAAAAACAGCGATTTAGCTGGCAAAAAAAGAGAACGACATAGCCCGAAATACTGTGTATTTTGTGGTTTTCATCTGTCTACTTGCTATCCCTGATACCCCTTTTTCTCCTCATGTTTTTGCTGATAACGCTTTGACATGCATATAAGGGTTGCGTTGCCCACACGCGCCCCTTTTCTCGTCACTGTTTATTGGTAAACATCCGTTTTTTCTTGTCTAGCATGGAATCTGCCTTTTTTTATCATGGTGTTGAAAACTTATCTTGAGAGATAGGTTGTCCCATCTCCACAGGCATAATGCGTTGACCTCTTTGGTTATTCACACTGCACATGCCAAACCAATAAAGCGGGTTGGGAGTGGATATGGATGGATTGGACCGCAGAGCGAGAAAGGATTTTTATGAGTAGCGATGGTTTACTCAAGGCCCTCAATGACTCACAGCAGTATCTCGATTTTGTACAGAAGCAGCAATTGAGCAAACGCGAAGCGGAATGGTTGATTGATACAACCGTCAGCAATTTCGCGCAGTACTACAATAGCGGCTTTATCGAGTATCGCAAATCGGTTGCCGAAGCCGGGGATTTCGCCGCTGTCGAATGGACGGGACGCGGTGCAACCTTCAGGGATGTGCTGGGACGCGAATATATCGACTGTCTCGGCGGCTTTGGCCTGTTTAACCTGGGATGGGCGCATCCTAAAGTCGTGGGGGCCGTACAAGCACAGTTACAGAAGAGTCCGCTACCAACGCAGGAGCTACTTGACCCATTGCGTGGTATGCTGGCCCATTTGCTCGCCGAGATCACTCCTGGCGACATTCAGTACAGTTTCTTCGTCGGCAGCGGCACGGAGGCCGTTGAAGGTGCGATGAAACTGGCAAAACTCTACACGCGCAAAAGCGGTTTTATCGCTGCTGTACGCGGTTTTCATGGCAAAACGGCTGGTTCGCTCTCACTAACAGGCAAAGCGGCTTTCCGCAAACCCGCGTTACCATTGCATAATAACATTTATCATGTGCCCTATGGTGATGCCGACGCGGTTGAGCAGCAGTTGCGTATCGCGCGCGAGGTTGGCAACGATATCGCGGCTATTGTGATGGAGCCTGTGCAGGGTGAGGCGGGTGCAATTGTTCCTCCCGATGATTTCTGGCCGCGTCTGCGTCAGCTTTGTGATGAGTACGAGGTGTTGTTGATTGCGGATGAGGTGCAGACAGGTATGGGACGCACGGGTAAGCTCTGGGGCGTAGAGCATTGGGATGTGGCCCCCGATATCATCTGTTCCGCGAAAGCTCTGGGCGGTGGTGTTATGCCGATTGGAGCCTTCATGTCCACGCCGAAGATCTGGAGCGTGATGAACAGCAATCCTTTCATCCACACCTCGACAACGGGCGGCAATCCTCTGGCATGTGCAGCGGCTATCGCTGCCATTAATGTGACGCTGGAAGAGAACGTGGTTGAGCAAGCCGCCGAGAAGGGCGAATACTTCATCGCTCGTCTGAAAGAGATCGCGGCACGCCATCCCGACATCTATACCGATATCACTGGCAAAGGCTTGTTAATCGGGCAACATTTTGTCGATGACGAGATTGGCTATGCCATTGCCTCTGGCCTGTTCAAACGTGGCGTGTTGATCTCTGGCACATTGAATAACTCACGGGTCATTCGTGTTGAGCCTCCGCTGGTGATTACGCGCGAAGAGATTGATACCATTCTCAACCGCCTTGAGGATACTATTCATGAGCTGTACAGCAGTCTCTCGACTCCTGGCTTGACTGTGATGAGCGAGGAGCATGTGGTGGCGCTGGACAAAACAGGCATACAAAGTAGCAGTGCGGTTGCATAGCTGAGGGAGCGTGGTATGCATATTGTTGTTCTGGGCGGCGCGGGTGCAATGGGACGTGTCACTGTGCGCGCGCTGACAGAATACCCCGATGTTGACCAGATCACGCTGGCTGATTACAACGAGGCGCGCGCCCATGAGGTTGCGGCCTCGTTGCCAGGTCCAGCTATCTCTGTCAAACAAATTGACGTGACTGACGAGGCCCGTTTACGCCAGCTTGTGCGTGGAGCAGACGTGGTATTGAGCGCGGTTGATTATGTCTATAACCTGCCCGTGCTCAAAGCCTGTATCCGTGAAAAAGCCCATTATGCCGATCTTGGCGGCCTCTTCCATATGTCGCGCACGTTGCTGGCTCTACATGAAGAGGTCGCGGCGGCGGGTATCACCGCTGTGCTGGGCATGGGCGGCACTCCTGGCATCACGAACTTACTGGCCCGTCTCGCGGTTGAGCGTCTGGACAATGTGGAAAGTATCAAGGTCCAACTGGGCTGTAGCGATGCCACGCCCTCAACTGCCCCACTGCTTGCCCCCTACTCTATCCGCACTATTCTGGACGAGTTCACCAAAGAGCCGCAGGTCTTTCAGGATGGAACATGGCACGCGCAACGCCCCTTAAGCGGACAGGAAGAACTGCTTTTCCCTCCACCTGTGGGACGCGCAACGGCAATTTATTCGCTGCACTCGGAGTGCGCCACCTTCCCAGTCTCGTTTCGTGATAAAGGTATTCGCCATGTCTCGTTCAAAATCGCCTTCCCTGGTGATTTTATGAGCAAGCTCAAATTTCTGGTTGATCTTGGCTTTGGCAGCGATGCCCTGCTCAACGTGCGCGGCGTCAGCGTCTCCCCGCGTGAAGTGTTGGCGCGCCTGCTCGAAACCTTTCCGAGCGAAGAGGCAGAGGCCCAGGATTGCGATATTTTGCGTGTTGTCACAACGGGCGAGCATGACGGGCAAGCGTGTGAGATTACCAATCAGATGAAAGTTTTGCCATATCGCCCCTGGGGCGTGAGCGCGGGTGCGTTCGATACAGGCATGCCGCTGGCCGTCGTCGGGCACATGCTGGCACGTGGCGAGATCACGCGGCGTGGAGCCTTTGGCCCCGAAGCTTGTGTGCCTGCCGAGGCATTTTTCGAGCAATTATTGCGCTACGACCTGCACGTAGAGAGCGCAATAACCGAGAAAAACATCTGAAACCCTTAATGTGTAAATGTGACAAAATCCCGTAGGGGCGTGATTTATCACGCCCTGCTTGCCAATATATCCGCCTGGGAGGCCATGTGACGGGGACGAGGGCATTAGGAGAATATATGGTTACACGTATGATTAATGATGTAACGCTTACATTGCTGGAAGGCAATATTGTTGCGGTAGAGGCCGACGCGATTGTCAATGCCGCCAATGCTGCTCTCGCGGGTGGTGGAGGTGTCGATGGTGCCATTCACCGCGCAGGAGGACCTGAGATCATGGCGGCGTGCGCTAAAATCGGTGGCTGTCCGACTGGCAGTGCAGTGGCTACAACGGCCGGTCGTCTGCACGCCAAATACGTCTTTCACGCCGTTGGTCCCATCTACGACGGACGGCCTGAAGATGCGCGGCAGCTTGCCAGTGCGTATCAGTCCTGCCTTGATCTGGCGGAACAGCACCAGATCAAAAGTATTGCCTTTCCATCGCTCAGTACGGGAGCGTATGGTTATCCGCTCAATCTCGCGGCCCCTATCGCCTTGCGCGTGGTCATCGATCATATCACGAAGCCAACCAGCCTGCACACGGTGACATTTGTGCTTTTTGGCAAGACATCTTTCGCTGCCTATGAACGCGCCTTAAAAACGTTGGCGGAATAAGGTTGCGATACAATAATGCCCGCTCATTGTCGCGCATGAGAAATGTGGTAGAATAGCAGTGATATACCTGTTATTCAGCGATATTCGTAGCTATTTGAGCTATATGATACGAATATCGCATGAAAAGACGAATTGGCTCACGAAAACGGTACACGTTCTGTATTTGAAAGGGGCTATGGTATGAGCGAGTATAAACTACTCATCAATGGCGAATTGGTAGAGAGCAGCACGGGCAGGACCTATAGCGATATCAGCCCTGCGACGGGCGCGGTGATTGCCGAGGTTCCTGAAACCACACTTGCTGATATGAATCGTGCGGTTGCGGCGGCACGCGCGGCTTTTGATGATGGACGCTGGTCTGGCCTACCTCATGCGGCGCGCGCTGCGACCTTAGAGAAACTGGCAAGCCTGATTGAGGCGCACGCAGGAGAAATTGCGACTCTGGAATCGCAGGACACCGGCAAACCGATCAAGCTGGCACGTGATAGCGACATTCCCTTCGCGACCGATAACTTGCACTTCTTCGCGGGAGCGGCCCGTCATTTGGCCGGAACAGGGTCCAGTGAATATACAGGCGGTCATACCAGCATCATTCGACGCGAGCCTGTCGGCGTGGTAGCCTCGGTCGCTCCCTGGAACTATCCCTTTATGATGGCCGCCTGGAAACTGGGGCCTGCCCTAGCTGCTGGCAATACCGTTGTTTTCAAACCATCGCCTGAGACGCCACTGACGGCCCTGAAACTTGGTGAACTGGCTTTAGAGGCGGGCATTCCTGCGGGCGTGCTGAATATTATTGCCGATGGTCCTGATATTGCCCCTAGCCTGGCAAGCCATAAAGATGTCAACATGGTCTCGATTACAGGCAGTACGCGCAGTGGCAAATATGTGATGCGCGCTGCCGCCGACACGATCAAGCGCGTCCATCTGGAATTGGGCGGTAAGGCTCCCTTTATCGTCTATGAAGATGCCGATATCGAGGCGGCAGCCAATGGCGCGGTCGTTGGTGGCTATGTCAACTGCGGCCAGGACTGTACCGCCGCGACACGTATCTACGTGCATGAAAGCATTTACGATGCCTTTATGGCTTCGTTTTTGAGCAAAGTGAAGCAGATTCGCGTAGGCGACCCAACCAGCGAAAGCACGGACATGGGGCCGTTGATCTCCGCTCGTCAGCGCAACTCGGTCGAGGGCTATGTCGAGCGTGCCCTGCGCTCTGGTGCCAATATTCTGCTCGGTGGCAAGCGTGCCTCAATTGCAGGCTTTGAGAGCGGTTTCTTCTTCGAGCCGACTGTGGTTGCAGAGGAGCGGCAAGATGCCGAGATCGTACAGAGCGAGGTTTTTGGTCCAGTGATTGTTGTCTCGCGCTTCAAGGCAGAAGAAGAGGTGATCGCGAAGGCCAATGGCGTTGTCTATGGTCTGGCGGCCTCGGTTTGGACGCGCGATGTCTTTAAGGCGATGCGTGCCGCCCGCGACCTCAAATTCGGCACGGTCTGGGTCAACGATCACCTGCCCTTGACCTCAGAGATGCCACACGGCGGTTACAAAGAGAGTGGCATCGGCAAAGATATGTCGATGTACTCGTTTGAGGAATACACGCAAGTCAAGCATGTGATGGTCGAACTGAGCGGAGAGGCGCGCAAAGGCTGGCACTACACCATCTTCGGCGACCCGGCATAGTAGGGTAGCAGTGTTACCTGTGCCAGAAAATGAGAAGAGAACTGGGTCAATTGGCCCAGTTCTCTTTTGTTAGCTCATGAATTATGCAGGTGATGCTCCGTTACGGTTCTCGTCTAAAAGAACCGTCTGTTCGTCTGCGATAGGTGTTTGTGCGTAGGTGATAGGCATCTGTTCGTCAACGATAGGTGTTTGTGCGTTAACGATAGGTATCTCGTCATTGATAGCGGCTTCTGCGTGTTGTCTGCCATTGCCAGGCAAGAGACCCGCATGTGTGCCATTCACAAATCCTTGCGGAAGTTGCTGTACTGGTTCCTCCTGAACTTCGTATGGTTGTGCTACGTAGTACGAGAGCGAGAGTAGCGCAAACAACTCATCGTCTGGGAATGAGATTTCGCGACCGGGAATATCCAGATTACGCACCAGGCGTGAATTGTGTGCTGATGGGTGTACCAGGATATAGGCGTCACGTGGTTGCCCAATCGAAATGCTACGACTGGTAGGAGCCGAGCGGATAATGAATTTGGTACGAACAGTTTGCGCCTCATAATTACGATGTTCCATACGTGCAACAACGCCTTCGAGGGTTAACAAATCCTGCAAGTGCTGATCATTTTCCCAGAATGTCTGTGTCCAGGCTGTCAGTGCAGTGACCGCCTGATTGGTATCAACCTGTGACTGTGCGCGGCGTGTGCCCATTTTTGCTGAGAACATATTTTTGATTTGCAGCAACAGATTGCTGATCTGGATGTTCTGATAGCGTTGATCCAGGGCCTTAAAACGTTTCTCTAACTGGCTCGATTCAGCGTTCAAGAGATGAGGTTCTTCGAGTGTAAGCTCAATGGCTTGTGCTGCTAGCATGGAAAGCAGCAAGTAAGCAGCTTTCTGGTAGTTGTTACCGAGAAATTGAGCTTGTGTAGTGCGTTGCTTGCTCTCGATATGTCGTAAAATTGCCGTTGGTAATTCCGCACTAGGCGCGCGCAGCAAAATTTCGGTGAAATCAATGAACGTAGAGCTGGTATGCATGGTGGCTTTGAGTTCATTGAGACGCGCATCCAGTGCCGTGACATCAAGCAGTTCTTCACGCAGGTAGAGCTTATCGGACTCAGGCCCTCTGATCTCGTGTTCCGCGATACGCTCCAGGTGCTGTTGCGTGGTCTCGTATTGTTCGCTGGCGTTTTGCTGCACATTTGCCAATAGCATACTGAGCTCACGGATGTCGGTGTAGTAGTGACCAGGGTTTTCCCAGGCTTCGTCTATGAGCAAGGCCCGCTTCAGAATAGCAAAGAGGAACGCCTCTGCAAGGTATTTTTTGACACTGGCAATTGTTTGTGTGTGTTGTGTATTGATTTCTTGAGCGATGCGTTGCCGTTCGCGTTCTACATCGCCATGCCACTTAAAGAAGTACATTACCTCAATAGCGGAGACAACCAGGGCGATGACCAACGTGAGTACACTGATATAGGGCAGTGAGGAGAGCCAGGATATTACCCCCAGGCTAACGATATCGGTAGCCAGAGCGCGGAGGGAAATGCTGACTATCCCGCCAAAGATGCTAAAAATGACGAGCGAGAGCAGAAAGACCACTTCAACGCGCAGCGGCGAAGCCGAATTTCCGAATATCTGCCGTCGACCAATTGCAGAAATGATAATAATGAGTGTGAAGGCGAGAATAAAAGAGATGAGCGAGAAGATAGTCAATGACGGTAAGAATACGACCGATTGACCGAGAAATTGTGCCATAGCAGGTGCAACATTGGGGATCAGGTGATAAACCCAAGCTAACCCAGAGAGTATCGCTGCACCGATGGCAATATCCCATAGTAAAAGGGAAAGCCACTGCATTGCCCCTTTGAATTTGCTCCCCAACAATGGAAATTTCTGATTCATCGCATCCAGATCGCTTCTGTTTCTCGCGTAGAGCGTATTGAGTGCGGTCCATTGTTGAACAATTTCTGGCTGTTCACCATCGTGAGTGCGATGACGCTCGGCAATAACGGCTGCCAGTTCGTTTAACTGATGCTTGGCTCGTGGTAATGCGCCTTTTGTGCCTGTAAAGAATGGTTTCTCTGTTAGAACACGATAGGCGTTTGTGAGAACCTGCATGAAAGGGCTGCCGGCATCACCAGTCCAACGACTGGCATAGTCATGGATTCTTGGCACGCTATGAATGGCATCTTGTAAACCAGGCTCTTGTGGACTAAGTGCGCTATAGGTAGACTCTATATCGGCCTTATAATGATCGAGTCTTGTCAAAGAGTCTCGACCAATGCTCCAATCAAATGTGCGCTGAGGGAAGAGTGTGCTTTCCTCTTGGATTACCTTTTCAGCGCGTGTCAATCCCAGCAGTTCTGGTAGATCGCCTGCTATTTGTGTGGGAATGGCGTTATACACAGTAGTAAATTGTGTTTCAAACCATTGGCTGGCAATGCGTATGGTCTCATCTCTGGATAACTGCGTGGAGCTATCGTTCCATTCCTCCGCAATATGGGCCGTCAGTCCGTTATTAATCAGCATGCGTCCCCAGCGTACCGAGTAAGTAAACGCTGAAAGTCCGATACTATAGCACTTATCGCTTGGAAGCATACGCACTTTTTTGCTCTGTGAAAGAAACGCGCTCAGGTCTGGCTTGTCGATATCGATGCGTAGCTGATAGGGATCAGTAATCAGCAACGTATACAGCAAAAACTCGATATGCTCTTCTTGCGTTTCGCTGGTCAAACGTGCCCCGTGTTCTCCATATTTTTCTACGAAAATGCAGGAGTCAATATGGGGCCAGGTATCGTTGTCCATCCAACTTAATGACTCAATGATCTGTTGTGGTGCCTGACCGCGATTATCATGATTCAAGCAGATGATAATCGTACTGAGCAAGAGCTGCTCACGGTAGGTATTTTGAAACAGCGTCTCTTCGCGCAGATATGCCGCGTACGTCGCTGCTGTAGCCAGAGACTCTTTGTTCTGCGCATCGGCAAGCAGGATAACGCGCACAATATTTTCCAGGCGTGTTGGGCCAAGTTGCCCGTTATTGCCAAGATCGCTTGTGGCATTCACACGTTTGGTGCGCAGTTGGTCACAACGGCGCAAAATGCTGCGAATGCGATCTTTGAAATTGCCTTCGGGGATGCCATCAATGTCTTGCCGCTGTGGTGTGCCCCGGAAAAGCGTTGGGTTAGTATGTGTGTCTACCCGCCCCATCAATGATGGCACATAGTGCTCTTGCTGCGCACTGGTAGTAGACGTAGGGCGTGTGTTGGCGTATGGCTCACGGTACTTTTGCAACTCACTAGGGTCAAGTGAGCCAATTGTCTGATAGTCGATAAAATGCTTGAGATAACGCCACTGGCGGATCTGCTCGGTATGCAAATCCTGGCACAGGGTATCTATCTCGGCCTGTAATGTTTTTAGTACGTAGTTGCCTGGAGTCTGGTTACGAGTATCCAGTACCAGGGCCGCCGTCGGAAGTGCCATCCCCTCAAGGGAAGATGTTCTTGGGCGTTGCGTGGTCATAGAATATACTCCTTCGATGAATACTGCTCGTTTTAAAATGCCTGCGTTCTTGCCCGCTATGTCACTTTCTATTTATCCCTGATCAGAAGGATCTCTTCTCGGTTGTGTAGATTGTTCAGTCATGTCTGCACTGAGTATGCTATCCGCTTGATGACCGTTTTGACCTCTGGCTCTGGGCGTTTCGGGACGTAGCTCCTCAAAATCGGAGTCTTCCTCGTCAATGCAGGCCAGTTCTGGTAAGTCGGCAGAGGTGTATTCTCCAACGTTGCCCATGCGTGCATTGTAGAGCTTGCAAACAATACCTTGCTGAATAATGAGCTGCTCATTGTAATTGCTGTTGTAGACGGGAATGCCCGAAAAGTCTTCTTGCCGTCTGCGCACTGTACGTTGCTTGAGGAAGGCGCGATACTCGCGTATCCAGGTTTTGCGCTCTTCAAGAAATGCCGCGAAACAGCGGCCAGACAGGTCGTTAATCGAAGGGAGGGCTAGCCCATCGATAAAGTAAAAGATGACAATTTCAGTGGGGTCCTCAGACTCGAAGATCTTTGTTGCCTGTGAAACCTGTTTGATGCTGCGTTCGAGCATGCTGCGTTGCGTTGGGTTACGCCAATGTCCACTGACATAGCATTCACCAATGCTGTTTGTCGCATATTCTCTGGTCAGCGTGACCAGGGGATGCGCTCGTTCCAGGGCCATTTGTATGCTATGTTGTAGTGCAGCCTGCCCAATATCCTCGTAGATATCGAGGATGGAGTAGTTGCTCAATCGTTCCTGGACGCGTTCCTCGACATAATGTTTGAGCAGGTCAAGAATCAGGTAATATTGCCCATCAAAGAAATGCTCTAGCATCGCAACCCGTTCCAGTTCTTCCAGGAAACGCGCTTGTGAGTCCTGTTTCTGGGTGCTGCTGCGAAAACTTGTATGTCCTCCTGTGGTGTTGCTTGCTCCGAAGATGCTGACGCGATTATAGTAGCGCAGCATATCTTTTGGATCAGTCAGTGCAGGGATAGAAAGAGGATAATCATCATGCACTCTCAGTGTTGGCGTATCGGTATTCCAGCCAGGTTGATTGGCGTACTGCTCTTCCGTAGCATTAATGAAGGTATTCAAACGGCTGATCGTATCAACGCAGAGCTGTTCCAACTCGTTGAGGAGGGCTGTTGCCATCGAAAGCGCAGACTCTTCGGTCAGATTGCGCAAGCGTTGTTGCGTTGCATTGATTACTGTTTGCAGTCGTTGCTTCCTGTTGCGCAAGTCAGCGAATGCCTGGCGCAGATCTACTTCCGTTGGATTCTGGTTGGGCTGGTAGCGAATGGCCTCGCTTTGCAGGTTGCGTACTGTGAGTAACAGTTCGTTATAGTGCGTAACAAGCTGTGCAATGGCGTTGCCTCCTTTAATATGCTTAATACCTTCTGCCTGCAATGCGCTTTCCCATTGGCGGAACATCTCTGCCGCTGTTTTTTGTATCTGTTCTGCGGCACCATTAATCCGTTCCAGGTCCTTACGGTAGCTCTGTTCCAGCGTGTCAGCTTGCTGTACGGGCTTCAGACGTTGCATACCTGTTTCTGTAAGCGCGCTACTCTCGCTACGAATAGTGCGGGTCAACTGGTCGAGTAATTTTTTGAAGCTTGAGAAGTTGAGTGTGCTCAGCAACAGCGTGTTGGTCGTCTTTTGGGCGGTTTCCTGCTTGACAGGGCCGAGCACGATGCGGCTTGCCAGACGCGCACTATCGATAGTGATAACCTGTTGCCCCAAATCGCCCAGGTTGATGGTGATCGGGGTAGCGGATGACAGATGAGTTGGTAACCCTGTCTCTTTTTCTGTGCGGCGCAACACATGTCTGTTGGGCAAACTGCCCCAGTATTGTTGCGCGATGCCAGAAAGTGGGTCCATGGAAAGGCGGAGCAGTGTTGCAGCGGCTTTCTCCATATCAACAAGTTCGGATATTTTGTATTGCTGTCCACCACTGCCCACGACGACGCGCCGTCCAGCATAACGGTTGTAAATGCGATCATTGTGCCGGGCTGCCATCTCGATGTAGAGAGCTTCAGCGTTGGCGAGCAGTAGCGACGAATCCACCGCCGTTGTAGGATGCAGAATGATAATGTCGCACTTGGGATTCACGATGCCTGCCCCATCGGCAGCCTCTAAGACCAGCGGCAGTAAGAGCTCTGCCGCACCACTGCCGGTTGCACCAACGGCACTAATAACGATAGCAAAGGCGATGTCAGGGCGGCGATCCCCTTGCGTCGAAAGTTGCTCGATAAAAGTGCTGATCTTGCTTTTGATGGTCTCGCGCATACCCTTCATACTGAGAATGGCAGCGGCACAATAGCGCACATTGCCAGCTCCTTGCGCACTCGGTGATGGCGGTGGTGCCTCTTGGTAGAGCAGGTCGCGAAAGAGCGGATTACGGTTGATATCCGAGGCAATCGTATTGCGCAGGAAGTGGTTGCTAATACTCAAATGGATGAATTCACTGTCGGCAACCATACCGCTACGCACAAGGTAATCTGCCGTGTCCATGTAGAGAACGCGATAATAGAAACCGTTGAGGGCGCGTTGCTCCATCTGCTTTTTAAAAGCCAGCCCTACCTCACCTCCTGTTGTGCCTAGAGACAGTACAAGCAGTTTTTGTGCCATGATTGCTTCCTTTCTTAATGAAAGTTCAGTAAAAGATCGTTCTCCCTTAGAGGGAAGAATAGGTATTAAAGGCTATCGCCACAATTGTACGGTAGTTTGCTACAGGGAACCCTCCGCATCTGATTTCGCTATCCTCTTTAAGTTGGATTGTGCGCCGTGTTGCGCTGAATTGCATCTCTTCGCCCTCTGTTACGACTGTTACATTTGAGGATGTTCCCTGCATGAGCTTTAAAAAGATTCCTTGCTCTGTGAAGCTAATTGCCAGTGGCTCACTGAGGAGAGAACCGGTGACAGTGAGGCCGTTTGGATAGCTTGCCAGTTCTTTCATCGTGATCTGTGAAGGATGGAGGCAATTACTCCAGAAAGGCCGATATGTTCCTAGCGGCACCGCGCTATCATCGTTCATTGCGCTGACCAGGTAACCATATGGCTTGGAAGCATTGCGCCAGCGGATGTAGCAGATTAACGCTATTAGCCCTAGCAGGAGTACTGCCGCCAGCACGATTAACCACAGCAGATTTCTCTGGATAACGCAGGTGGCAGGACACGGTTTTGGTGGCACGGGGGGAATTACCAGTGCTGGAATCACAACCGGAATGATGACTGATGCCTGGGTCGTGTGTACGATGCCCTGATATTTCGAGTAGCCACTGATCTCCAGCGTACCAATTGTCACGGCTGTTTTCTCCGGCTGTGTGTCGACCGGAACGGCGTATGTGCCCGCAAAGATGTCGCTACCCGCCTGTTGCTGCGTCAAAGGAACGGTCTGTGGCGGAAGTTGTTTGCCGTGAACGGTTTCTATGACTGTGGCCTGGAAAATCTTCTGTTCGTTGGCAGCTGGCACAAATGCTGTTCCCTGATCTAGCAGATGGACCCAGATAGTCACCGACCCTCCTGTATAGGCTTTGTTCGTGCGCGTCGGCTTCACGATTTGCAGCGTGCGCGTCGATTTGACGAGTGTGAAGACAAGGGCCTGCGTGTCGCCGCCTGTATCCACTATATAGGTATCTGGTGCTATGGGGGGTTGCAATGTATCGATCTCATATTTGTCGTGATTGCCCGTGGATATCGTAACTTCTTGAGACGCGATATTTTGTCCACTTTTGGTCGCCAATGGCTTGTTTTGTCCCGTAAAATCTCCACTATGGAACGTAATAATGCTGGCTTCCTGGAAACTGCTATCGAGTGCCAACTGATAGTCATTGTTGACGGTATCTTCGTCGATCTTGTGAAATTCCAGGCCACGCCATTGCGCATAAAGCGCAAGGACCGCGTTTGCCAGTGTCGTTGTATCTGGAACATTGTAGTAGAAGCCGTTGGGTGTGCCATCAGCGTTTGTTGTGGCTTGTGTGAGAAAATGTTGCGCCGAATTCCTCGTCTGTGTGTCCGTATAGCCTGCTGCCAGACCAAAGGCATACAGTGGGACGCACTCCTTGTGTAATTGTGGGGTCAGGTTATTAAGGATATCCGGTTGCTCATGCAAATTGCCTTGTGGATCACTTGCTGTCTGTGGAAAGCCATCTGTGATCAGGACAATACGCGAGCCTGCAGGATACCCTTGTTGTTGGAGCAATGTTTGTGCTTTTTGAAATGCCAGATCCATTGGCGTGTAACCGCTGGCAGTTGACGCATCAATTTGTGCTTTGAGGTCTTTTCGTTGCGTGTGGTCTGGTGAACTAAGTGTCTGGGCACTATCGCCGCTGAAGATCACGACCGCCATAGGTCCAATCCAGAGATCGGCTAACGCATCGGTGACACTAGCACTATTGTTATAAGGGTCCGTTCCACCAACTGTTGGACCTGCCAGTCCCATACTACCAGAGCGATCAAGCAAGATGATTAAGAGTGAATGTTCGTCCGGTGTTATCTGTGCCTGACATGTAGTTGACCGCAAGATCGCTTGTGACTTTGCCTGTACGCTAGCAAATACACGCTGTGGAAGCAGCAGATTGAACAGGAGGCCGCTCATAAGAAGAATGAGTGCGAAAATGGCGAGTGAAAAGGTACTATGCTTTTGCATGTGTGCATGTCCCTGTTTGAAAGGCGGAGCCAGATAATGCATGAAAGACTCCTTTCTAGTGATCATCGTTTGACTTGAAAAAGTTACTTGTTGTAATAATAATAACACTAAAGTGAACAATATTCAAAATAGATATGTAAAATTGAACGCGTTGTTTACGCATAGAATTTTGCGTGTTAATAAAAAGCTAACGATAAGAAAATTCCTCTCTGTTGCCTATGCCATTCTCTTAAGAAAGACGAAGATAGTTATGTAATGCATACAAATATATCGAATGATGGCAAAATCACATGTCTGATTGCCACTATATTATGCGATGTCTCTCTTTTATGAAGACATGCTTCTGCTCGTAATATGAGAAGAACCTGGAAGGTATGACCTCAGATAGTCATACCTTCCAGGTTCTTCTCAAGAACCAAGCCTTGTGTGAACTACTTGCTCAGCAGATTCAGCGTGTTGCTGTTGTCGTCGGTGAAGTAGACGAGCAGGTTGCCGTAGCTGTCTGTTGTGGCAGCGATACCAAAGAGAGCAGAATTTGCGCCCGTGATGGGGTTGACGGGATTGGGGTCGAGCACACGTGTGCCGACAACCTCACCCTCATTGGGGTTGATCTCAACCAGTTTATTATTGGCCTGGTTGACAACCAGTAGATCCCCATTGATTGGATTGATTGCCAGACCTGCGGGAATACGCAATGGACCACCCCGGAAGACCGTGATACCCTGATCGGTAGAAAGCATCGATGTCGTGTTGATCGTGCTGCTATTGGGGAAGGCCGCGATGCGGTTGCGCGCCGGATCTACAACGAACAGTACATCTTGATAGGTCTTGTCATCCCACGTCCATGTTGGAACCCAAGCCATGCCCTGTGGTGCAATAATCGGCACATTGGAAAGGCTACCATAGGGGAATTGCCCAATCTGGAAGACTTTGAAGGTTGGTTTGCCGTTCACGGGGATGATGTCGATGCGGTCAATTGTGCCATTGCCTGCATTGGTCGAGAAGAAAGCCGCGATAGAACCATCATTAGGGTTGGGTGTGCCGCCATTGAAGGCTTGTCCCCAGGGTTTATCGAAGAGAGGGCTAGTGATGGTGACGACCGCTACTCCGCTAGGCGTGAAAATCTGCACGTTATTACCGCTGTAGTTGGCAACCCAGTCGTTGCCGCGCGCATTGAATGCCTCGGCCGCTGGACCGTTTGTGCCTGGATCTGGCGTGTTGAAAAGCTGACCCATGCCTTTGCCCATGGGGAAACGCACAAGCGTTGTGCCTGTATCGTTTGCTCCAAAATTACTTACGACGATATCTCCTGGTCCCAGGACACCCGGTTGACCTGTTGATGGTGTCCCAGCAGGCGCAATAGCAATACCATATGGGTTGGCATCAACTGTGATTGGGTTCCCATGCGCGTCTAAGATATTGGCAGTGCTGCCGACGACGCTGATCGTGTGTAGTTGATTGATTGTGCTGGCATGGTCATCACTCTGCGCAAACGTGACCGCGCTAGTAGCAAAAAGTGCGAGAATGAGCATCGCTGTACTGGTTAATATTGCCAGTATGCGCCATTTTGTCATGTGTATCTGCTCCTTTGCAAATGTAAAAATGTAAAACGTTATTCAATGTGGTAGATCTGTGAAAGATGTTTTTGCTTATAGCATTAACAAATCCCACATGTTAGTACGGAGCAGGGTTACTCTATTGTGACGCGGATGATTTGTGATTGCCCAGAGGTTATAGGGGGACACTCTATTATTCGTCTGTTTGCATATCTGGAAATTGATAGGTTATATACTTGTATCTACAACAACCTGCATACTGCTCTGTCAAACGTTATCGTGCACCTACGCAACCTGCGTGGTATGCGGATGAAATTTTTCACCACGATCATCACGCCCATTGTCACCATTATACCGTGCTGAGGTGGGAAAACCCTGCGATACTGCGGTTGCCTTTTAAGGCGATGTGGGGAGCACCATGGCTCCCCACTCGTGCCGTATGTTTTAGGCCAGGATGTTAGTGTAGATTATCGACCAGACGACGCGCAATATGGAGCCAGTGTTCGGGCGTATCGTCAGGAATAGAACACCCGTTAGCGAGAATCAGACGGCGGCCTTTCGTCTGCGCCACTGCGCCCATGATCTCGTTTTCCAGTTCAATCTCGCCGCCGTGTACCAGTGGACCACGCTCTGCCAGACCGCCCATGAGACATTTATCGGTCATTGTAAGTGCCTCGCTCAGACTAGGTCCCGTCAGACGATCGCTCCAACTGAGGACCTGAATGGGATAAGTGGTGAAGAGGTCAAAGTAGATCTCTTCATCTGTCTGCACCGGGTCGGCATGAACGTGGATGATGTTGAGCCAGCCCGCGTTGGCACCCTCTAAGGCTTGTAGGTCGGAGGGACGACAGAGGCGCGTGTATTCATCTTTGCTAAAATCTGTACTGGTTGCCGCCATGCAGGAGAAGAAAATCCCGCTTGCCCCGGCCTCGATAGCTGCTTGCATTAATGTACGGAGATTGTCTGCTACTAGTGCCAGTCCCTGCGTAAAAGACTCTGGATCACGACGTGCCTCGGCAATAGCATGCTGCATGCCCATACCCATATAGCGTACTAAATATGTTGTCGGGCTAAACAGTGTGAGGATGATTGGATACTCATTGCCCAGTTGTGCACGCAAGGTACGAATACAGCGTAGTTGCTGCTGAAACGCAGGTGTGTCGAGTGTCAGACGTGGTAGGTCGCGCCATTGTGCTGCGCTGGTCAGTGCCTGTGCAGGAACAGGATAGGGAAGATCAGGCATAATCTTAATGATGTCAAGATCGAACTTTTTGTGGAAGAAATCCAGCGTGGCTGCGGCAAGACGGTCGCCCGAATCTTGTGTCTCTTCCTTAAAGTGATGCCAGAAGCAGAAAGGAACGCGATCTACTGGTTCCCCGCGCAGAGCAGCTTGAACGCGCTCGGTTGCGGTCATTGTATGTGTCATATGCAAGAACCTTCTCTATGAAAAACTCCTCTAATGCTGTGCTATACCAGATACAGGAATGTGTGTTGGCAAAATTAGAACTTGCGCACATCGTTCTTGGGGCGTACCTGCTCAAGGGGTCCCAATCCCTGTGCATAACGGTCACGGTCATGGTCGGCTTGCCGTGTAGAGCGCGCGACAAGGAATTGATCACACCAACGGGCAAGTAGCGCACCGATAAATGCTCCAACCGTCAGCAGCGTGGCTTTCGCCAGTGTCGTGCCGAATTTTGCCATGATGAAATGTTCCCTTTCTTAATGCGATGGGCAGTATACGCCGGGCAAACTCACAATCCTTATTCTCTCTTAAGTATAACACGAGAGCCGGGTATCGGGGCGCGTCGTTCGTGTCTGAATAAGGTTCCCTGAAAAGTCATTGCCAAGAAGTAGGGGTAAACTCGACGTTATGGCTAAAATCTGTTAGTATGTTGCCAATGTTGTATAAGTACTGTACTGTGAATAATTAACGCTGATTGTTACGTGATGGAGGTGCTGTTTATGGATACACTGCGACGACGAATTCAGGTTGCACGCGGGGAACTTCCAGCGGACCTCGTGTTACATAATGGTAAACTGGTCAACGTGTGTAGTGGCGAATGCTATCAAGCCGATATTGCTATCGTGGATGGCTATATAGCTGGTATCAGCACAATCGCTCCTGGGACGACAGGTGGCTATCGCGGGCTGGTAGAGCGCGACTTGGAAGGCCGTTGGCTTGCCCCGGGCCTTATTGATGGACATATGCATATTGAGAGCACCATGCTGGTGTTGCCCGAATTTGCGCGTCTGGTAGTTCCGCGTGGTGTCACGACGGTTATGCTTGATCCGCATGAATTTGCGAACGTGCTGGGCATTGAAGGTATCCGCTACGTGTTGGAGTCGGGTAAGAATTTGCCTCTCACATCATATGTGATGCTTTCCTCCTGCGTGCCTGCCTCTGCCTATGAAAGCCCCTACCGCGTGTTGAAAGCCGAAGACCTCCTGCCGCTTTTAGAAGATGAGCGCGTGCGTGGTCTGGCAGAGATGATGAATATGCCCGGCGTGCTACAGGGCGATGAACAGGTGCTGGCAAAGATTGAGGCAACGCTGCGTCATGGGCTGGTTGTAGATGGACATGCTCCGGGATTGAGCGGACGCGATTTGTGTGCTTATGCTGCTGCGGGTGTGATGTCTGACCATGAATGCACGACACTTGAACAGGCGCGTGAGCGCATTCGCCTGGGTATGTGGTTGATGATTCGCGAAGGGTCAGCCGCACGTAATCTCGATACCTTGCTCCCTCTTGTGCAGGAAATGCATCCGCCGCGTGTCTTCTTTGTCACTGACGACCGTGACACGCAGGATTTGACCACGCGCGGTCATATCGACTCAATGGTCCGTCGTGCCATCGAGTTGGGCCTGGATCCAGTAGAGGCGATTCGTCTTGCCTCATACAACACTGCGCAGTATTTCCGCCTTTATGAGCGCGGTATGCTTGCCCCTGGTTGTGTGGCAGACATCATCGTGCTGGATGATCTCGCGCAGTTCCGTGTCGAGTCAGTCTATAAAGACGGCGTGTTGGTGGCACAGAATAGTGTACTACTGAATACGGAAGAACCAGCCATTGTGAGTGCGGACGTGGCGAGTAGCGTTCTGGACACTGTGCATATTGGCATGTTGACAGAGGCTGATCTGCGCATACCAGGGAAACCCGGTCTGGTCAATGTGATTGGCATTGAACCGGGCCAGATTACCACGCTCCATTTAGAAGCAGAGGCTCTACTTCAGGATGGTGCGATTGTCGCCAATCCAGCAAGTGATCTCCTGAAGCTTGTAGTCATAGAGCGTCACCATGCTAGCGGGCGGGTAGGGCTAGGTCTGGTCAAAGGATTTGGCTTGAGAAAGGGGGCGATAGCCTCAAGTGTTGCGCACGATGCGCATAATTTAGTGATCGCGGGCGTGGATGATTGTGATATTGTGCGTGCCGCGTATGCCTTGCAAGAGATAGGTGGTGGATTTGTCTGTGTTGTGGATGGCGAGGTGCGTGCGCGTGTACCGTTGCCCTATGGCGGGTTAGTCTCGCCGTTGCCTGCGCACGATCTAGTCGCACAGTTGCGCGTTTTGGATGCGACTGCAACTGAACTTGGCTGCCAATTAGAGCATCCTTGTATGACGTTGAGCTTTCTTTCGCTTTCGGTAATTCCCTCGCTCAAATTGACGGATCGAGGATTGATTGATGTCGAAACATTTACGTTGCTACCATTGCAAAGGTAATACGCATGCTACTCAACCTGGTTGAATATCACTGGGCCGAATACATCGATGACGCGCTGATTTTATTAGCGCGTCTCGATGTAAAAACCGTCCCTCTGGCTGGTGGGACATATCTCCTTGCTTTAGATGATGAGAGCATTGAGGCTGTCGTTGACCTGCGCGATCTTGGCTTATCCTATATTTCGGAAGATGCGCAGGTGACTCGTATTGGTGCCATGACGACATTGCAACAGATTGTCGATTCGCCCGCTCTCAAAGAATATGCTCTGGGTATACTGATCAAAGCGGCACGCTACTCATCAGCCTCACAACAGATACGTAATAGTGCAACAATCGGCGGTACACTCGCGACGGGTATCGCTTCTCAAGCCGATGTACGGACCGCACTCGTCGCCGTAGATGCCGAGGTCGTAGTACGCTCCGGTTCCAAAACTCAAGTCAATTTGAGTGGTGGCACCGCCGACCGCCCTGGCTTCCCATTGTCGGGCGTGGTTTATAGAGGCAAACAGGAGCGGCATTTGGCCTGTAGTAGTGTCGCTGAGGAGCGTAAGCAGGGCGAACTGATTATTGAACTTATCTTGCCGCATATAAATTATAGTGCTGGTGCTTCATTCCAGCGCATTGCTCGTACCGAGAGCGATCATGCCTTACTCAATGTTGCTGCCGTTGTAGCGTTTGAAGAGGGCATATGCCAGAAGGCCCGTCTGGTCTTCGGCGGCATCAATATGGAACCCATGCGCGTGCATGCGGTAGAGCGGCAATTGGAGGGACAGCCAATCGAAAATATAGCAGAAGAGGCTCAACTGCTTACTATTTTGCATCACGGATTAGTAGAATTTCGTCCTCCCTCAGACCCGCAGGCCAGCAGCGGCTATCGACGTATCTGTAGCGTTCCCCTGGCGCATCAGGCACTTACTGAGGCGATGAAGATTGCCCATTGGCGCACCGTCATGACAAGGCGATCTGGTAGTACAGGCAAACTAGGAAGAGAGCGAGTATAGATGGACCTGGAACTGCGGTTAAATGGAGTGGTCGAGAGTCTGAATATTGCCCCTAATGAAACGCTGCTCGCGGTGTTGAGGCGCGAGAACTGCACAAGCGTCAAACAAGGCTGTGAAACGGGCGAATGCGGTGCCTGTACTGTACTCGTCGATGGCATGGCCCGCCCAAGCTGTACCATGCTCGCCGCTCAAGCAGGGGGTTGCACATTGACCACCGTTGAAGGATTAGGGACTGCACGCCAATTGCACCCCTTACAGCAGGCCTTTATCGAAGTGGGAGCCGTACAATGTGGCTTCTGTACTCCGGGGATGTTACTTTCCGTGTATGCGTTGCTCAAGCGCAACCCACATCCCAGTGAAGAAGATGTACGTGCAGCCCTTTCTGGCAATCTCTGTCGCTGTGGTGGCTACGTCAAACCCGTGCAGGCCGTGTTACGTGCCGCTGCCGTGCTACGTGGCGAAAAGGTTGCACCCATAGAAACGACAGCATCTGCCCGTGAAGAGCCTATTCCCGCGCAGGTAACGGGGAAATTGCGCTCTGTCTCAGTCAATGGCGTTACCAGCACGACGGGTAAAATTAGTGTGGTCGGCATGGGGACAACGGGCCAGATGGCAGCCCTGCGCAATAGCAGTACTGCTTTGAATGTCGTCGGCAAGGCAGCACCTGCCGTAGATGCGGTAAAACTCGCCACTGGTCGCTCTGCCTTTGCCGCCGATCTACACCCACCAGAGATGCTTTACGCGCGTATCCTTACCAGTCCTTATGCACATGCCGTCATTCGCTCTATAGATGTTTCTGAGGCTAAAGCACTCCCTGGCGTCCATGCTGTCCTGACGTATAAAGATGTGCCGCGTGTCGCGTATTCGAGCGTTGAACGCAATAACGATGAAGGGCCACATGACCGCTACTGCCTCGACTATCGTATGCGCTATTTGGGTGATCGTGTTGCCGTTGTTGCCGCCGAAACCCCTGAGATTGCGGAACATGCCTTACGTCTTATTCAAGTCGAATACGATGAACAATCTGCTCTCCTTGATGTGCGCCGCGCTCTGGAACCCACGACGTTGCGTGTGCATCCTGAGTCAGAGTCCTATGGGATCAGCGATGCGGCGCATAACATCGCCACGCATGTTCGTGTTGATACCGGCAACGTGGAACGCGGTTTTGCCGAGTCTGAACTGGTGGTTGAAGGCGAATATGTTTTGGCCCAGACACACCCCGCGCCCCTGGAAAACCATAATGTGATCGCTTATTTTGATGAGAATGAGTATCTGGTAGTTCGCACGAGCACACAGGTTCCTCATCATGTACGGCGCGTGCTGGCAATGCTGCTTGGTTTGCCTGCGCAGAAGATTCGCGTGGTGCAACCACAGGTCGGGGGCGATTTTGGCGTGAAGCAGGAGATTGTGCTGGAGGATCTGGCTGCTGTCCTGGCATTTACCACTGAACGTCCTATCTCACTCGCCTATACACGCGCTGACGAATTTAATAGCCGTGTGCGCCAGGAACATGTCCTCCGTATCAAGACAGGCGTGAAGCAAGATGGCACGCTTGTCGCGCAACAAGTCATGCTGCTTGCCAATACAGGAGCCTATGGGTCACATCCACTGACGCTCAAGGCCGACAGCTTTGCGCATGGGCTATCGCTCTACCCATGTCCACATATGCGTTTTGTCGCCGAGGCTCTGTATACCAATACGTCGCCATCGGGAGCCTTGTTGGGCTATGGTCTGCCCGAACTGTTCTTTGCTCTCGAAAGTCAGATGGATGAGGTTGCCAGGCAACTTGGCATGGACGCACTCGCCTTGCGCCGCAAAAACTGGATTACCGCCGGTAAATCCCTCGCCCTGATAGCAGGACCGAAGAAGCAACACGCGCTGGTAGAGAGTTGCGGCTTGCTTCAATGTCTGCAACTGGTCGAAGACGGTGTGCGTTGGCGTGAACAGCGTGGACGCAGTGGTACAGACCGCCTCCGGCGCGGCGTTGGTATCGCCCTTGCGCTGCAGAGTGACACGATGGAAAGCACCTGTGGCACGCTCATGAAAATGAACGAAGACGGTTCTTGTGATGTATTCACCAGCGCACCTGCTCAAAGTGGCTCCTCAACCCTCTTGGCACAAATCGCCGCCGATGGTATTGGCCTCACTCTTGATGCGATTCATCTGCATACCGCTGAAACAAATCTCGTGCCAGCCGGTACGGGTTCCAGCGTCACCTCGCTCTTCTATAGCAGTGGAAATGCAGTCAAGCGGGCCGCTGAACAAATACGTCGCCAGCTCCTCGTTGCGGCGGGCCGTATGTTCAATCTCATGCCAGAGAACCTGAAAATACGCGCGGGTTCGATCATCGCTCCCAATGGACAAACAATCACTGTTGCGCACGTTGTCACCCATCTCTTGACTGTCGAGAGTCGTCACATCATGACAACGGCCTCTGCGAAGAGCGCGCAGACGCCAACGACTTTTGCCGCGCAAGGCGTAGAGGTAGAGGTCGATAGAGAAACAGGCATCGTTCGCGTGCTGAAAATCGTCACCGCCGTTGACGTGGGACGTGTGATTAATCCTCTCATCAGTGAGGCCCAGATACAGGGTAGTGTCGCACAAGCATTCGGAATGACAATCAGCGAAGAGCTACACTGGAGTGCCCAGGGTATGCCCTTGACGACCAACTTTGGCAACTATCATATTGCAACGGCCGCAGATATGCCGGAACTGCACACCTATCTGGTTGAAACCGATGATCCTGCTGGCCCCTTTGGAGCGAAGACGGGAGCAGAGGCGGCAATGAGTGCGCTGGCTCCCGCCATTGCCAATGCCGTGAGCGACGCGCTGGGTATGCGTATCCATCAGTTGCCCTTACACCCAGAACGTGTCCTACGCGCAATCCATACTGCCCGCACAAAGGCATAGCATAGCACATGGGCAACAGCATCGGGTAGAGAGCAGGACGTGATGTATCACGCCCTGCTCCCAGGCACAAAAGGGGCGCAATGACGTTTGACCGCGTATTATGACGCTCCTGTGTTACATGTCTTCTGTCTCAACTCTCGAATCTCAAAAACTACGGCATTGTACGTTCTTCTCATAGAAATATGGTTGCTACCGTCTACCATTTTTTACACAACCTTAGCTCCTTGATTACATTTCTTTAATACGGTATAGCTATTATAAAGAAGCATGTGTATTTAACATGAGGAGAACGTTTATGGAACGTGATCTGAGCATACCTACCGCGCTCTCATCTGCCAAGATAGGGCAATCACGAATGCAACGACTGAAACGCTGGTTTTTGACAGGCCAGGCGTATCTCTATTTGCTGCCTGCTTTTGTGATTCTCGGCCTTTTCTCGTATGCGCCCACGGCTTTTGTCTTTTATATGAGCCTGTTCAAATGGAACTTTTTAATTCATGGCGATCAACCATTTACCGGGCTTGGTAACTATGAATTTCTGTTACATGACCCGAATTTCTGGCAAGCCTTGCAAACCTCCGTGCTCTATGTGCTCATCTCTGTCCCGCTGGTCCTGTGTCTCGCGCTCTTTCTGGCAATTATCCTGATGTCTGGTATTCGCGCTAAAGCTTTTTGGCGCTTGGCAATCTTCTCGCCCTTCATTACACCGCTGGTCGCGACCACATCCATTTGGTATTGGATGTTCGACAATTATCATGGCCTCTTTGATGGCCTTCTACGCCTCTTTCACCAACATCCTATTGATTGGCTAGGGGATCCACACTGGACGCTGGTGAGCATTATCTTCTATACCACCTGGAAATCGGCAGGCTTTAGTGTGGTGTTGTTTATGTCGGGACTGAGCAACATCTCGCCCTCACTGGCTGAGGCTGCGCGGGTAGATGGTGCGAGCGCGTGGCAGATCTTCCGATATATTACCTGGCCCTTGCTGATGCCGATCACGCTGGTGGTGATGTTGCTGGGAACAATCGAGGCGTTCAAGATGTTTCAACCTGTCTTCCTCTTCGTCGGCGCAGAGGGTGGCCCCAATAACGCTGCGCGTACGCTTGGTCTCTATCTCTTCTCTGAAGCGTTTTCAAACAACTCACATGATGGGCTGGGAGCGGCAATCTCGGTGGTCATCTTCCTGCTCGTGTTTACCTTTGCTGCTGGTCAGTTGCTGTTCACGCGGCGCGGTGCTGCGGAAAACTATTAGGTGTATGGAGGAAGCAACAATGGCAATCGCTCGTTCACGTAATATGTCCGCGCGGCGTGTACAGTGGTGGCGTCGACTACCACGCGCGGTCCTGCTGTATGCAATCGCTGGTATCGCCGCTCTGTTCGCGCTTTTCCCGTTCTATTGGATGGTTGTGACCTCGTTGCTGAGTGACCGCAGTGCGTCAGATACAAGCCCGCACTTCTGGCCCGACTGGGTGTGGTCAAACTATGTGCGGGCCTGGCAATTTGTTCCCTGGGAACAGTATTTTGCCAATAGTGTGTTTATTGCAACCTCTACCGTTGTGCTATCGGTAGTGACCTCGTTGCTGGCCGCCTATGCTTTCGGCACAATGAAGTTTCCTGGGCGGCGTCTGCTTTTCCTGGCAATCCTTGCTTTGATTATGATCCCAGGCGAGGCCACACTAATCCCCAGCTATCTAATCATCTCTTCGCTGCACTGGATTGATACGTATCAGGCCCAGATTATTCCTTACGGTGTGAGTATCTCCGGTATCTTCCTGCTCCGCCAGTTCTTTCTTGCGCTCCCCCCTTCACTCTGGGAGGCCGCTCAGCTTGATGGCTGCTCGCGCCTCGGCTATCTGTGGCGGGTGGCGGCCCCTTTAGCGCGTCCCGCAATCGCGGTTGTCGCATTGCAGGTGTTTATTGGCAGTTGGAATGCCTTCCTCTGGCCCTATCTGGTGACTAGCTCAGACGCGCTCCGCCCGGTAGAAGTTGGCTTGCAAGCGTTTATTTCTGCGGATGGCACTGACCCTACTGGACTGGCTGCCGCTGCTGCCTTTACTACCCTGCCCGTGCTGGTGCTTTTCCTGATCGCACAAAAGCAGTTCATCGAGGGAATTGCCGCTGGCAGCACAAAGGGGTAATGCTGTTTACGTTCTATTGCGCGAATTGCTATGTAATGGGAGAATCAAGCTTCTATTTGCGTAGTAATAGCTGAGTTAAAGTAGTGCGTGCAATTTATAGTGACATAGATTTTCTTATCGAAAGGACGAATTATGCGTCGTAACTGGTTATCTGTGACCTCGCTACTTGCACTCGTCATGATGATGTTTCTGACTGCATGTGGCGGAGGCAGTTCAACCTCTGGCAGTAGTGCATCAAGCTCTAGCAGCACGGGCGGCTTAGATGCTAGCAAGAAGTATACCGTGAACTTTTGGGACGCTTTTTCAGCTGGAGCAAACAAAACCACGGTAGACACATTGGTCAAGCAGTATGAGCAACTGCATCCCAATGTCACTGTTACCGTACAGGCATTTGATTCATATACAACGCTCAAGACAAAACTGACTGCCGCGATTGCAGCGGGCAAGCCACCTGCCATTGCACAAGTCTACGAAGAGTGGGCAACGCAGTTCCAGCAGGCGGGCGCGTTACTCTCACTGCAACCTTTTATTTCGGGCAAGGATGGCCTGAGCCAGAGCGATCTCTCGGATTTCTATCCTGTCATGCTCAAGGATGGGCAGATCAACGGCACACAGTATATGTTGCCGTTTAACAAAAGCGATATCGTGCTGTACTATAACGTTGATGCTTTACAAAAAGCAGGTATTACGCCCCCGACGACCATCCAGGATTTTGAGGCCGATCTGAAGAAGGTCACGAAGTCTGATGGTTCGCAGTGGGGACTCTCCTATGTACCAGATGTCGATGGCTGGTCCGTTCTGTATAAGGCATTTGGCGGTACTGGCTTTGTCTCCAGCGATGGCAAGAGTGCTGATTTCGCGAACAGCACCAATGCTCCCTATGCGAAACAGGCATTAGGCGAGCTGGCCCCACTGGTGAAGGCCGGGGCGATCCATATCGTCAAGGGCTTTAGCTGGGAGAATGATTTTGACTCGCAGAAGTCGCTTTTCGCGATTGCCTCGATTGCCAGCTATCCTTTCCTTAAGAAGGGTATTAACGGCACCTTCCAGCTCAATGAACTGCCGATGCCTGCTGGTCCTGCTGGTCAGTTCACCGTCATGTATGGTACCAACATCGCGCTCTTCTCTGGCGTAGATACCGATACCCAAGCCGCAGCCTGGAATTTCATGAAATTCCTGACCAGTGCTCAGGCTGATTCGACCTTTGTGCTGGGCACTGGCTATATGCCCATTCGCCAGTCAGTCTTCTCCGGTGCAACGCTGCAGAGCTATTATACTACCGCGCCAGCACGCAAGGTTGGTCCGCAGTCGCTTAGCTTCGGCTTCGTGGCTTCTGCTGTTCCTGCCTGGGACCAGTGCCGCGATATCATCTCGAATGCCTTCGTCAGTGCCTCGACTGGTCAGAGTACCACTGACGCGGCCTTCAACAAGATGACGCAAAGCTGCAATTCGGCTCTCGCGCAAGGCTAGCACACAGTCCTGCTTATAACGAATAATGTATGACGCGATGAGTCACGTCCCTACGCATCCGCCTGAGCGGACGTAGGGACAGATTATGGAGATGAACAAAATAATGTGGGAATTGCGTAGGGGCGTGATTCATCACGCCCTCGTCCCCCGTCATGCGGCTTCTCAGGCCGATCTGTGCGCAGGCAGGGCGTGATGAATCACGCCCCTACACCACCGTGTGACGTGTTCGGATGAAATTTTTAAAGACCATCATCGCGTCCGTCGTACACATGCACCAAATATGCTCTGCACCACGGTTCCTACAATTCTTCTTTCTTTCCTCCCAATCTCTCCTCAAGGAACCAGAAGGCCTCGCTGCGTGAGCGAATCTCCCCCTCAGCCTGCGCTTCCGCGATCTCTTCTAACAGCTGCCCAAGCAGTGGACCCGGTTCAACGCCAAAATGATGGATGATCTCTTCGGGCTGAATCAGGCGTGGTGGCAGAATGCTCCGGCGTTCGCGGATGTAGCGCGTGAGCAGGATACGCACGGCGGAGAGATGGCGTTCCCAGCTAGGGAGCAGTGGCTCAGGTCCGCGCATGGCGAGATGGTCGGCGAGCGAGATCAAGGCAACAGCAATCCCTGTCGGACCGAGGTCGAGAAAGTAACGCCGAATAGCACGTGGCGTCATCGGTGTGTTGCTGAGTTGGCCGGGGCGCATATGGTGAGCGGCGACCTGTTGCGCCAGACGTGTATCGTGCGTGCTTGCGTTAATGCGCCGCATGATCTGTTGTACCAATGGAACACCAGCCTGTGGATGGCCGTAAAAATGGATATTGCCCCCTTCGTCGACCACGTATGTCACGGGTTTGCCGATATCGTGCAACAAGGCAGCTAGCTTCATCGCAGGCGACGTGAGGGACGCAACTGTGAGTATTTGTTGTCCTTCCGCTTCGCGCAAAAGCGTTTGCAAGGTAAGCAGATCATTAGCGTCATTCATTGTCAGCGGCGATTGATGTAGTTCTTCGGCTGGCAGGTGCAATTGCGCCATCAAGAATTCCAGCGCGGAGACGGTTTCAAGCGAGTGTTCAAAAACGTCCCAGTGATGCAGTTCAGGCTGAGGCATGCCACGCGCCGCAATAAATTCTGGCATCAGGATAGTGAACAGGCCAAGCCTATCAAGCAGATGCAAATGTGTAGTTGCGCTGGCTGGTGTCAGAATAGCATACATCTCTTCATGAATACGCGATGCGGCAGCTTGCAGTAAAAGATGAGCATCGCGTTTGATGAGCTTCTCAGTATGCGGCTCGATAGAGAGTGCATGATAGATTGCAAAGCGCACGGCACGCAGCAGGCGCAGCGGATCGTGCTGAAAAATAGTATCGCTGACCGTGCGCAATGTGTGGGTGTGTATGTCGGCCAAACCGTGGGTTGGGTCAATCAATACGGACGAAAGTGCGTGCGTGGAATCGTGTAAGGTAGCAATAACGTCGGACAGGGGAGCAGCTAGCGCGTTGAGCGTAAAATCGCGCTGGAGAAGATCGTCCTGGATGGCTGCGCCGTGCATGGGAGCGATATCAAGTATTAGCTCGCCGTGTTCATCCTTTACGACAACGCGCGAGGCTTTATCGTGCATGCGCACATAATAGCCCTCAAGAGCATCGGCAAGTCTGGGAGCGAGGCGTGGCACGCTATCGCTGATGACGATATCCCAATCAGTGATGGGATGGTGGAGTAAGAGATCACGGATAGAGCCACCAACCACGAAGGCGGCGCACCCATGCTTAAGAAAGAAGTTGAGCGTTTTCTCTAAAACGGGCAATATCCGCCCATCAAGACGATCCTCATGCATTGTCATATCTTCCCTGCTCATTGCTGACTCGGACTGCTCTCTTGTGGTATATGGTATCACCGCTGTCCAGTAGGAGAAATACTCTAGAATTTCAGAAGCACTTCTGAAAAAATTCAGAAGTATTCAGGTTTTCTTCCCATACAAATGCTGTTATACTGCTTACACATATGAGCCTGGATGGTGAGGAAACGAAATTTGCGCGGAGGAGAGACGCGAAAGGGAGGATACTCTTGGCAGAACAAGCACAAAAGGCATTGATAGCGTTCGACACCGATCACATCAAACGCTACGTCTTTGCCACCGATAGACTCAAAGAGATACGTGGGGCCAGTTCTCGGTTAGATCGCCTCAACCGCGATGATATGGTGAAAATTGCGAAACTGCATGGTGCTGAAGAAGTATATGCTAATGGCGGTTCTGGCTTATTCATCGTTAATGTTGATAATGCTGATACGCTTGGAAGAGCGGTACAGCAAGCATATCGTGAAAACACCGGTGGCGGAGCCTCTATTACCTATGCAATATTGCCATTAACTGATCAGTTTAACGGAAAAAAGCTAACAGAAGTTGCTCGCATAGATGTAAAGAGCGAGCTTAGCCTGTTGCGCTGGAAACTACGTCAGGCGAAAGATAGTCCACCATCCACTGTTGCCCTACCTTCTCATCCGTTCATGCGCCCATGTGATGCCTGTGGTGTAGACTACGCAGCGGTTTCTCCTAAACAGAATGAGGATAATTCTGAGGATGATGCTGATATAAGCACAGATGCACGTTACTGTAGAAGTTGTTATGAGAAGCGTCAAGAAGATAGAGATGTTAAAAGCAAAATCATCACAGGTAAAGCAACAAAAGATCGCTTGCTTTGGTCGCGTTTAATAGATGCATTAGCGCAAGCTCACTATTGTACAGTTGAGGAAGCTAAGGGAATTACGCGTCCTGATAGTTTCAATGAATCTATACTTTCTGATAAGTCTCAAGGTTATCTCGGTGTGATCTATGCTGATGGCAACAGCATGGGAAAAATGATCGAAGAGAAGCTTGATACACTGCAAAAGATGCAGATCTTTGCAGATCGTGTTGATGATGCTATTTTTACGGCTGTAGCGCAAGGAATTAAAAAAACTTTATCGAAACCGGAAGCTACACCTCGTTCACTTACTCCTATCTTTCCCTTTGATGTGCTTCTACTTGGCGGTGACGATATCTTAATGGTTGTCGATGCTGCTTATGCTTGTCAGCTTGCTGTTGCCATTGCTAAAGCCTTCCGAGACGAGATGATAAGGTGCGATAAGGATGATAAGGATAAATTGCTGGCAGGGCTGGATTTTTCGCTCTCGGTTGGCGTCTTGCTTGTCCCTATCAAATACCCCTTTGGCCTAAGCCGAGAGATGTCTGAAGCCGTGCTGAAAGCTGCTAAAAAAGAGGGCGCGAAACGTAGAAAGGCCGCTACGGTGTCCGCGAAAAATGGTAATATCCAGAGCGATGACGGCTCGTATATCAATTTTATGGTCGTAGCTGGTGGCTCTGTTCTCGACTATAACGATGCATATGGAACTCTTCATACTGTAAAGCTTGATGTGAAAGACCCTGAGTTTTACGCGACGCTACGTCCATATGATCTCGCAACGTTTGATTTGCTGCTTAAGAAGATATATGAGGGCAAAGGGTTGGGGCGCACAAAGCTACATCAGGTGCGTGAGGCAGTCATGCAACTCAACCGCACAACAAGTATCCTGGAGGCAATTGGCATACTGCGTACCTGGAAACCAAAGGAGCGTGATTTTATCCTCAAGGTAATGTTAGAGTTTAATGATCGCTATCATAGAAGACGGGAAGGTATTGCGTCCGCAGACACCACACTTGTGCAGGTCCCGCCTGTTTTCCCCTGGTTTATTGACGGCACAGATGTCTATCGCACGCCACTACTTGATTTCATTGAGCTATACGATTTTGTGGCCTCAGGTGTTCAGGAGGAGGAAGGCAGATGACCGCTATTCATATCACCTATGCGCTGACGTTTCAGTCGCCCTTTCATATGGGTACGGGCGTGCGCTCCGGTCTGTTAGATCGCACGGTCAAGCGCGACAACGATGGTTATCTCTATATACCAGCCTCAACCTTCAAAGGAACACTACGTGAGCAGTGCGAGCAGATTGAACGCTTCTATGCGCAAAAAAAGCATCGAGAGCGTGTTGTTAGCCCACATAATGCGCAGGAAGCCCTAAAAGACTTTTCTGGTGAGGTTACTATGGTCACGCGCATCTTCGGTTCGCGTCTCTTCCCTGGTACGCTGCATTTTGAAAATGCCTATCTTTCTGAGAGTGATAGAACTTTTCTTGAAAGACGGAGGCAAGCAAACCCAGGACAAAGTAACTTTAAGCAGTTACAAACAACCGAGTTAACACAGGTGCGTATTGATCGCCTGACGCGCACCGCTGTCGAAGGGGCACTCTATACCAGCGAGTTTGGCATTCCTGAACTGACGTTTGAGGGTGAGATGAACGGTGACCTGGATTGTGCTCCTGCTCGTCAGCTTGTCGAGCGTGGACTCTTCGCCAGCGTCAGCGAGAAGACGCCATCTTATTCGTTGCTCCTGCTGCTGGCAAGCCTGCGCATGTTTGAGCGTCTGGGGGGTAACAAATCAACCGGCAAAGGACTATGCGAATGCAATGTGAGCGAGTTAGAGATTGCCGGACAGAGCTATACGCCCGAACAATATCTCTCCTGGCTCGAACATCTGGACGTGTTAGATCAGTATCCGTTGGTGTAGAAAGGAGCGCGAAAGATGAAATACCTCTATCTTGAGATGAGGGCAGAGGAACCACTTGCCATTCGCGCGGATCATGCAGCGAACGGGGCGAAAACAACTAAATTGTTGACTGGCTCTGCTGTGCTCGGTAGCCTTGCCGCGCTCCATCGTCAACGCTATTCAGAGCAGCGAACAGACTTTACAGACCTGTTTCTGAAAGATCAGGTCTACTTTCCACAACTCTTGCCTGCATCTTATAGTGTTTCTAAAAGATGGCTAAAACCCTTTCTTGATAAAAATCGTTTCTTTATGCCCGTTTTGCCTGTTCCTAGAACGGCACAATCGTGTAAGCGTTTCGGCGGATTTTATAAGTTGGACCAGGAGGGTTTCAATGTGCCAGAGAGACATGGCGTGCGCGATACGTTACTGGATTGGGCTGCCTTTTACCTCCTACAACAAAAAGGTAGTATACCTGCCGAAAAATGTATTGTGCCATTGGAAGGGGAAAAACAGAGGAAGAAGCAATGTTACTATAAAGGCTGTGAAGAGTCGCTAGATCATTTTACAGGTTACTACCGTAGACATCGGGGTGACTCGAAACTGCGCACTGCAATGGAGGTAAAATCGTCGTTAGAACTGCACACAGGCATCAATCGTGAGCAAGGTACAGTTGAGGACGGTATTCTCTATAGCCGTGAGGTTATTGCGCGTGACTCGCTATTTAGCGGTATCATCAAGGTCCCCGACCACCTTGAGGGGCAACTTCTGCAATTTCATGATGAGAGAACCTATATCGGTACGGGGCGCACAAGAGGACTGGGTAAAGTACGAATTGTGGTTAGTCGCACAGATGACAGCGATTATGGTCTTATGTACGGTGAGCAGGAGCAAGCGTTGAAATCTTTCAAGGAGCGACTCAACAAGTTTGATGATACTCTGAGAAAGGTATGTAATGCTTATGAGGCAGAAACCCGTGCGGCGTTTTACTTTGCCTTGACGCTCCATGCGCCAGCTATTCTATTTGATGATTATCTTCGCTATCGCGGATCGATTGATGCAGCGACGTTGGCAGAACTGACAGGAATTGAGCCAAAGACCTTTGAATTGCTCTATCAAAATGCTGGTGTGCAGCGCATCGCGGGTTGGAACGAGCTGTGGGGCACGCCGCGCCAGCAGGATTATGCCATTGAGACAGGCTCAGTCTTTCTGTTTAGCTCGCAGCAGAAGTTGGACGATGATGATCAGTTGCTTCAAGCTCTTTATCGGCTTGAGGAAGAGGGCATTGGGCAGAGACGAGCAGAGGGGTTTGGGCGCGTGTGCGTTTCGGACCCATTCCATCTAGAAAGGGAGCAGATGTAATGAACGAGGCGATGAAGATAAAGATTCGTGTCGCTGAAGAGGCCGAGAAGCTCTACGGCGACGCGCAAAAGATTGGTGAGCTAGCTGCGCAGATGTTAACAAGCGGGGGGCAAGAGGAAAGAAGCCGCTCGCAGATGACCAGCTTGCGGAGCATCGCCGAGAGTACGCTTAAATCCTCTGATGTGCTGGACTACATTAAAAAACAGATGGCTCGTCAACGTTCCTGGCGTGACACTCCACGTGAGGGTGGCGATAGCCTGGGCGAAAAACTGAAAAAAATCATTGAAGGTAAGATTAGAACTACTGCCCAGCAAATTGCTAAAGAGATGCAGAGTGGTGAAGAGAGTGATGAGGTGCGTATTCGCCGTGAGTTACAGGTACGTTTGCTGTTAGTGCGTCAGTTTGTGCGCCAGGTTGTGGTGCAGTACGAATACGGCACAATATTTATGGGTGGAGGGAACCGACGATGATTACAGAGGCCAGCCTGCGCCGTGTAGACCTGCTGAGCGAGACGCTCTTATATGACGCCGCCTGCGCGTTCATCGCTGATTTTCGTCAGGCACAAAGAAAGACGCTACCAGAATCACAACTGCACGGACTGCACGATATCATCCAGGCGGAAAACTATCAGCAACTAAAAAAGTATATGGGTCATCAGCAATTGCGTAGTTGGAGTCACGATCAAGAATACATTAAAACCTTCTATAAAAATTTGGAACAGCGTATCACACAGGTCATGATTGACGCGCTCAAAGATATGCTGGCGAAAGACAGCGCACTTACCCTCCATGATAGACCAGAACTCGAAATGTTGCTGGCCCGCGAGTTCATCCAGCACCTGATCGCCGAGCATAACTATTGGGAAGCAACAAACCAATTGGAGCGCAGTCAACAACGTGCCGATGCTCCCCACGGAGCGCGACCACCACAACAGCAAGGGAGAAGATAGCAATGGCACAATATACAACATCGCGCCTGGAACTGCAAAATCGCTATGTTTTTGAGGGTCGCCTGGAGATGCAGGCAGGCTTGCATATCGGCGGCGGCAAATTGACGCTCAGTCAGAGCGATAGTCCCGTTGTCTTGACGCCAGATGATAAGCCCTTCATCCCTGGTGCGAGCTTCAAGGGTGTTTTGCGTAGTACAGTAGAAAAAGTTATCGGCGGCTTGCCAGATAGTTTGGGGCTACGCTCCTGCGGCTTGCCTACAAAAGAGGAAACCAGGAGTAGTGCCTGGAATGATGGCTATAGCTGTCCAACAGCATATCAAGGACTTGTGACAAAAAAGAAGCGTGAGGCAAGAAGTCCTAAAGAAGCACAAGATATTATGAATGCAGTGCGTGAACGGTTATGTAATACCTGTCAGCTATTTGGTTCGCCTTACGGGGCTGCTCGCCTGATGGTCAATGATCTCTACTTGACGAGTAAAGAGTGGAATAGCGTCATTCAGGTGCGCGATGGCGTGGCAATTGATCGCGACAGCGAGACCGCCAAGCAAGGGCTTAAGTACGATTTTGAGGTTGTGCCCTCGCTGACAAATTTTGACATGCGCTTGATAATCGAGAACGCCACCGAGCAAGATTTACAACTGATCGGCATTGGGTTGGGCGAGTTTCTTGGTGGCTTTGGCGGCGTCGGCGGCTTGCGTTCGCGTGGCCTGGGTGCTTGCATCCTGACCGATCTGAAAATTCACTACCTGGATCTGGATGAGAGTGTAGGAGAAGCAGAGAGACGCAATAGATTACAACGGTATCTCGTGCGTAAAGAGATGACAGAAGTGCCATATCAGGAATTTTTGGATAGTCATATCGGGAAATTGTTCGCATAAGCGAAAGCGTAGAGGAGTGTGTTATGCTCAAAATGCTGGTAAATGAGGCGCATTTCGTGCTGGAGATCAAAGCCGAGGGGCCGCTACTGATCAAATCCGGCTACAATACGATCAGTGGTCCCGATATGACGCCCGTGCTGACCTATCGCAATGGCCGCCAGGAGGTGTTTATCCCTGGTAGCTCGCTTAAAGGTATCTTTCGCAGTCAGTTGGAGAAGGTGGTAGGTAGTATCAAGCCGCTTGTCGCTTGCAACCCATTTCTCAAGCAAAATGCAGACCGCAACGCGAATGAAAGCGGCATCAAACGCCATCAGGAGGCTTTGAAAGTATCTCTTCCATACTGCGGCAATAAATTTAGAAGAGACTCTCCTGCCGATGAGGTCTATAAAGGTTCGTGTCCTATCTGTCGTCTCTTCGGTTCGACCTCGTTTATCGGGCGCGTGGCGATTGGCGATGCCTATCTGGTTGGTGATACGACAACGGCGCAGAAACGTGTAGAGCGGCGCGACGGTGTGGGTATTGATCGCATGACTGGTGGCGCAGCCGATAAGGCGAAATTTGATATGGAGGTTGTGACCGAGGGCACGACCTTTGCCACCACAATTCATCTGCGCAACTTTGAAATCTGGCAACTCGGTATGCTCTTCGTGGTGGTGCAAGATTTAGAGGACGAGCTGATCCGTATGGGGTCGGGCAGTGCGCGTGGTTTAGGCCAGATCTCGGCGCGCATCAGCACCGATGTGCAGGGCTGGCATGGTGGTGGCGTCTCGACTACGACTATTCGTAGCGCGCAGGGGCAGAAGCAGGAACCAGATAATCAATTGTGGGGATTGGGACATTGGCTGAGCCATACCAATAGCTACGGCACGCGCCCGAATGATCTGCTTGAGCTTGCCTCGCCCGTCCCACATACACCACACGGTATCCGCCTTGTGCGCTCCTTCACGGGCGATGCCCTGACTAATCTGCGCGGACAGGCCATCGAGAAATTCTTGCAGGCAATGAGCGAGTGGCCGCAGGCGCAAGTACCAGCGCAAACAGCGAATGCACAGCGAGGGCAGCGATGAGCGATGAAAACAATAAAAATGAAATAGTATGCGCTGTCAAAGGTGATAGTATCATGGCTGTCATCGCATCAATGAACATTCCTGATGAGGCCCTGGTCTTGTTAGAAGAGATGCCGCAACGCGTGATCGGACGCACAGAACGCGCGGAACTGCTGCGTTTCGCGTACTACAAGTTAGCTATAGAAGAGCCTGTGATGGAATTAGAACGCTATACATCTGGCCGCCTCTTCTGTCCTGCCTTTGAATTGCGCTGGCAACGCCAAGGCGGTAAACTGCGCATGGTATACACGGGTGAAAAGCAGACTGCGCCTGCGCATAACGGCAATGTACTGACTGTGCAAAAATCCAGAGAGGGTCATTATATCCTCTTCGGTAAACGTCATCCCTATAATGCCGCGCCATTAGAGAAAGAGAGCACGCTCTTCTCCGATGTGCGTATTCCGCGCCTGCTTAGCTATCCTATCGAGGTGCAGGAAGTGGATAAATTTGTCCGCTTGCGCACTTACGAATACCTCTCTACGCAGGGCGAGGTCGAGGCGTCTCGTTTTGTCGAATTGGAGAAAGAGCCAGTGGAGAAGGAGCAGCAGAAGAGATGAATCCATACGATTTTGTGCCCGTCAGTTGGGAGAACAAGCCCGACCGACACGCTCCTATCTGGCATGATCGCCTGATCGCATCGGGAGATCAGAAGCTCTACACTGGTTCGCTTGATGTAGAGATCAAGACGGAGACGCCGCTGTTTATTCGAGACCCAGAGACCAGTACACAAAATCCGCGCACGCCTGGCACGCATATTCGCAACGCGCATGGTGACTATATCATTCCTGGCAGTTCGCTTAAAGGTATGTTGCGCACGGTTGCGGAGTCGCTGGGCAATGGCTGCTTTACACTCTTTGACGGTGAATATGAATACAAAAATCATAGGTCCACAGTTGACTATAGAAATCGACTTCCCGATGAATTTAGGCGTTGCCAGCAAAACACCAAACTCTGCATTACCTGTCGCACTTTTGGTATGATGCAATTGAGCAGGGAGCGTGATAGGCGCGGTGCGGGTATAGATGTGTTTCAGGGTAAGGTCAATATTGGTGATGCCGTTGCTGAGAACGCTGTACTCTACGAAAGCCCAGTCTTCACTGCTGTGCTTGATGGACCCAAACCTCGCCATAGTGCCTTCTATCTGGACGAACAGCAACGCCATATAGCTGGCAGAAAATACTACTTCCATCAGCCTAAGTATGCGCGTGACTATCTGCATACTGAAGGGCGTTTGATACCGACTACACGGAGAAATGATGCTCCACGTGACCCGCTCAGAGGTGGACAGGGCGAGATAGAATATCGTAATCAGCATATATTGCCCCTCGATTACGGCAATGTCTTCACGACGCGCATCAGCTTTTCCCAGCTTGAGGCGAACGAATTTGCCCTGTTAATGATTGCTGTCGCGTTAGATAGCACAATGCGCCATAAGATTGGCTATGGCAAGCCGCTCGGCCTGGGTAGCGTCAAACTGACACCGACACGCTTACAATTGGTGGATTATGCCCGTCGCTACACGGATAGAGTCAACAGAGGTATTACCGTATACGAGGGCCAGGAACTCACTGATCTGATCTATAATCGCCTTGAGGCATTAGGAACAGATGTGGCAAACGCTTTCTATGACTACGACAGCGGCGATGCAATCAGTTATCTGCGCTACATCTGGGGCTGGGACCCAGAATCAAAGGTAGCCTATGCCTATCCGAGCCGCGATTGGTTTAGCGGTCATTCCAGAGCACGCATTGAGGATACTGCTAATCTGTAAATTGACTGTACACAGACAGAGAGAAGCGAGGAGAGCATAATGGCAAACGTCTTAATCGCAACACTTGGCGACTATCCTGCGGTAGTGACGGAGATGTGTACAAAGTTAGAAGAGCTTGAGATTCCCATCAAAATTAACAAGATCATTGTGCTGCGTACCAGCAGTACGGAAGCGCAAGATGGCTATGAATTGCTCTCCGAGGTTTGTGAGGGGAGTTATGATCTGGAGTCGTATGTCTTGGATGGTATAGATGTAGCAACGAGAAGCGATTGTTACGCCTTCTTAGGAAAGCTCTTTAGTGCTGTAAAAAGCTGCCAGAATAACAAGGATAGTGTCTACCTGTCGCTCACGGGTGGACGCAAGAACATGTCAGCATTAATGGCTCTCGTGGCACCTTTTTATGACTGCGTGCAAGCACTCTATCAGGTAATCAACCGCGATACTAGCAGCAGTCATAGTGATATGCTTACTGCGATGGAAATGGCCTATGACACGCTTGAAAGCAAGCGCGAGAAGATGTTTGCGACCTGGGAAGGGTTAGAGCTTGTGCGTATTCCCTTCGATAACTCGTTGCGCCTGGACCCAAGCTATCGCCATGAAATCGAGACGATGAACGAGTTTGCATTGGAGCAGCGGTGGGAGAAGTTAGATGAGAGCGACCTGCTTGATGAGCAAATTATCGTCAAATTGCTGCGTATTCAAGGGGCGAACGAACTGTTGGATGTCTATCTGACTGATGATGCCGTAAAAGAATATAAGTACTTTTGTGAACATGAGCCAGACTTAGCAGGACATTTTGCCCGTTGTTTTCGTTCGATGCAATTTGCTGTACATCTAGCTGACGAGAAGCGGAGACATGACAATAAATCAGGAAAAGTAGATGGCAAAACGCATCCATTTCACTATTATAAAAAGGGTCATACTAAGGAGCGTCCTTTCTTCTGTACTTGGCCTGATGACATTGCCAATTATCCTTATCCTGGTCAGATTGTCAGACAAGTAATTATTGCCGGATTGGCGGCGCATCGCAGCGATAACAGTCCTCTTTACGAACCTGGAGTAAAACAACTTCTCGCTCGCGTCGTCACATCTGATATAAGGAAACTTCACGCTTTGGAAGATGTGCTACAGGAGGCGGGTAAGGATGGTGGAGAGGAGCGTAAGAAAGAGAGCGTCTTGATTGTGCAACTTGGTGAGTCGCCAATGGTCGCAACGCAGGCGTACACACTTTTAAAAGAGACAGAGGCTCTCCAGCGTGATATCAAAGAAGTGCATCTGGTGTATCCAGGACGCTCTGGGACAATTGCGGAGGGCGTAAGGTTGCTGGTAAAGCTCTTCAGTAAAGAAAATATTCCTTGTAAGTGTAGAGAGGTAGATTTGGCTGATATTGACACAGATGAGCGATGCCAATTGTATCAGGATACCTTAGAGTCGATTATCATGGATCTCAAGCAGGAGCACAAGAATAAAGGAATTGTGCGCGAGATTGATCTGGTGATTTCCGGTGGACGCAAGGGCATGGCAGCGATGGCGATTTTCGCCGCTCAGCGCACGGGCGTTCGCTCAGTCTACCACACGCTTGTTACTGATACAGACCTAGAAGATTACTTGACGCGCCTTACTGTTAACGACCTGAGCGAAATGAAGCCCGATAAAAGAAGAGACCTCATGTTCCTGCACAAATATCAGGACCAAATGGATAAATTTACGCTCTTTCGCGTGCCAATCGGCCCATTGGTGACGCAACGCAAGGATGTGTAGATGCGCTCTTTAACAAATGACCATAAAGGGAACAATGGGTGATTACAAGGGCTTACAAGGTACAAGGAGGCAGGGCGAGGGCAAGTAGGGGCAGGGCGAGGGCAAGCCTCGCCCCTACAATGATACGATGCGTGTTTTACCCGTCATCATTGTAGGGGCGACCCTTGCGGTCGCCCTGTATGGCAATGCGACCATGCGGTACTGAACCATGCGGTACTGAACCATGCGGTACTGAACCATGCGGTAC
>DAIDJF010000029.1 GCA_027451525.1 Ktedonobacterales bacterium | reverse complement strand
CGCCAAGCGCGAATTACGCCTGCCGCAAGAGATTGCCAAGCTGCAACAGGTGGCATGTCTCATACTCGATGACTTAGGCTATGTGCAGCAAGACCGCGATGAAATGGAGGTGCTCTTTACCCTGCTGGCCGAACGCTATGAACAGCGCTCCGTACTTATTACCACCAACTTGGTGTTCTCTGCCTGGGATCGTATCTTCAAAGACCCCATGACCACGCTGGCTGCGGTGGACCGTGTTGTTCACCACTCGGTCATTCTCGATATGAGTGGTGTGGAGAGCTTCCGTGCCACGCAAGCTCAGCAGGAGCATACTAGAGAGAAGGTGGGACCAGCCAGCTCTTCTCCAACAGGATAATCGCCAGTTCCTTCGTGGGTTGTTGCCGTTTCTGGTTCAGCTTTTCTGATCCAATTATCCGTTTGTTTTTCGGTCAAAGTAATCGCCATTTGGTGCACAAACTAGTTGACTTTTAACAGCGACCATCCTCGCAACCATCGGTCATATTGCCAATTTTGAAGACGCTGGACATCTCAAGTCGTACTTTGGCTGGGCACCGAAAAGAGCACAAACAGGAGTCAGTTTCGACCGAATGAAGCTCACAAGAGGTGGATCGCGGGAAATGAGGAAAGTGATGTATCTGATTGCATGGCACGCGATCAAGGGTGAAACAGAATGGGCTGATTTGTACAAGCGGTTAGTTCCTCGACTTTGCACCTACGATGAGAGGGTGCAGGAATACAAAGGACGAGGAAAAGTCATTGGTCATGTGATAGGACGATTAATTACCCTGATCTATGCCTTATTGAAGCAAGATCATGAAACCCTGAGCCATCTTGCCCCTGGAACACAGCCTCCTGATCCTGTGCTCTATGATGCAGAGTTGCACAGGCGGCATCGCAGTGGACACTACCAACCCCTCAAGAAGAGGCTACCAGACAATCAGGTCGTGCTTGTTCAGCCCTGAGCAGTTCGACAGGAGAAGACCCCTGCTGGAGTTGCCAGAACGGTCCCTCCATCATCATCTTTGACGACGGTATGAAGAATCCCCAGATGTTCGATGTGCTCATCTGCCGTCTGCCGCCAGCCCGCTCCGCGTCCCCTCCGGGCGGGTTACTCTTTGAGAGAGCACGGTATGTCAAGGCCGCGCTGGAGGAGAGTGGTGGGGGTGGAGCGCGCTTGTCTTGGCCTTGACACCGTGCTACACGTTTCGATCCCGCACGGGAGGTACGCAATTTTTACTTCATAAGCGAACAAGGTGAATGGAAAAGCACTTCAGCCATTGGCTCCTCGACTTCCATACGCCTTACGTGTAAAATTCTATCACAGCTTTTGCTTTGTGCTCCATTCCAAAGTAGAGGCGATGAGAAAGAGCTTGCGCATCGGCGACTCACTGATGCTCGGCACTGGAGATGGTCTCAACAATAGCGGCCAAGGCACGCTGTTTCTTCTTCCCACAGGAATCTGAGCGCACGTTTCCTTATGAGAGAATTTTACATGTATCCTAAGCCTGGCTCTATTTACCACTAGCGTGAGGTCGGATGATTGCGTTGCTTGGGTTCCTTAACTTTCTCCAGGGTATCCAAAATGCCTTGCAACCACGCGCGATAGTCGAGCGTGGTCACGTGTGTCTGGCATTGCTCACGATAGGTCGCACGCAACGTGGCAAGCACGTCCCACAAAGAATAGTCGGTATAGAGCGGGTCCTCAGTGCGTAAGTACACCAGTTCCTCCAGAGAAAACCCACACGCATTCTCCAGGCAGGTAAACAGATAGGGCACGCGATTGACTCGTCCACGGCTATTTTGGCGTTTACGCGCATATTTGGCCGCTGCATTGCGCGCCTCGTCATAAAGTCCCCAGAAGACCTGCTCGGTAAACTGTTCCAATGCTTGCTCAGCTGTCGCGTAGAACTTGCGTACTCGTGTTATATCAGAGGCAACCAGGTGGGCATCATCGTACTGGCGCGCATAGGTCGCAATCTCCTGGACAACAGAAACAGGGACTTCCCGCACAGGCCGCAGTGCAGCTGGTTCCTTCACCGACTCCTGAGCCGCTTCTCCTTGCAATTGACGATACTGGGCCGCAGGAATCCCCACGACAGCCGCGCCACGCAGCTTGAGATCGCGCCGCAATTCTTCTTCTGTATATCCTAAAGACGTTTCTACCGTTTTTGCCGCCGCCGCCGCCGCGCCCATTGTTTCTTTGGGGGGAGGAGGGGTATTCGGTTTCGATGGGAGCGGTGGTTTGGCTACTTGCTGTTCGTTTGTGTTTCTTATAGCCAAGCCCCCTCTTTCTGGCATCGAAAGAATCGAAGGAACTAGTACATGAGATATACCTGTTTCTTCTCTTCGATATAGTGAATCAGTATTTGCAGGGGTATTGGAATACTGATTCACTTTTGTAACTGTTGTTTCAGATGCTGCACTGCGTGTCTCAAGCAGGCTGAGTTGGTGGGCATAAAAATCTTCTGTCTCCCTACTGGATTTGCGTCCTGGTTTGGCGCAGACCAGTAAGCGGCGATAGTTTTCAAAGCGGATCAGGCGTTTGACCAAGGCAGGGTCCGCCTGGATGAGCGGCAGATTCTCGCGCAGCGGGGCCAGGTACTCGGGCGAATGGAGCCAGCAATGGTAGTCATGGGCCGTCTGATAAAACCCGGTAAAATCTCTGATGGTCACCACGTTGGCGACCATCTGCCCATCGTTCTGGACGAACTGTTGCCATACGCGCTCCTGCACCAGCCACCCGCGTTGTTCCAGGGCCTGTAGGTCGAGATAGACTTTGCGGGCCTGCGGACCAATACGTTCCACTACCCGGCTGACGCCCACATAGCACGACTTGCCAGGGGCTTGAAAACTCACAAATGCCTGCCATGTGCGCCAGAGGGCTAGCGGGGCAAATTGCTCGGCCAGACTCAGCAGGTAGCGTTCCCCTGCCAGTCCTGCAAACTCTGGATAAAGATATTTATTGGGCAGCGGCGCGTCCTTTTCCTCCGCTGTTTGTTCCACATCAAGCAGTGCAGACTCACTCATCACCCACCCCCAGTGCAATGCTATATGTACGATAGTCTATGGCTATAAGAAGTGTAATCGTTGAGACGAGAATCCGATACGCGTTCAGAGAAAACATATGCATAAAAGCCCTTCTTTCCATAAAAGAGATATAAATACCTGTTTTGCAGGTTGAAAAGGGCTGACGAGGCAGAGAGCAGGACCATGATCCCGCAATTTCGCGTCGCAAGAACACTATTGATGGGCAAAAACGTCCTAGCACACTAGACATTTCTGTGTGTATATGCTAGTATCAACATGTGAGGCGCCAACCACACATATTGGTGATGTTCTTGCTTCGTCAGCCAGAACCAACCAAGACAAAATTGAATAGAATTGTGAGTAAAGGCCAGCGAGAGATATTCGCTGGTTCTTTCGTTTTGGCGTCACCCCCCTCTTCTTAATAGTCAGGCGGAGAACGCCTCTGCATCCATAGCCCCCCCTTTTGTTGGAACGTTTGCGTCAGCCGACCCATCCTTCAAAGCAGAGCAGATCCAATCGGCTTGTGTCCCAGACTCATTCGTGACGTTGAGGCGAGTTACTCGCCTGTTTCCACACCATCCAACAGTTTTGCTTGCGACAATCACGCCACATGCAACGTATCTTTCTACCCACCACTGCTCTGCGGGCAACATTCCACAAAATGTGGAATGTTGCCTATCTTCGTTTTCGCAACATGTCCTACGTAAGTCCAGTCCACTGGCTGTACACACGAACACCCGCACAGCACACTTGAGCGACTTTTTCCCATTATACCTACTGTCAAGCACTTTTCCTAGCACCCTTTTCACGCACAAAGCCGTGCAAGTCCCCCAAAAAGCCCCGGATTCTTCAACCGCCATTCGTATTCGTTCTGAGAAGATGCACCCCCTTCAACGCGCTGATCTGGCTTGAGAGCACCGCTGACACGCTCAAAAGCAAAGAGAGCACACGGCACAGGGCGGCAACAGGGGGGTGCTTTTGCAAAGCGATTTTTTCAACCGCCATTCGTATTTTTCAACCGCCATTCGTATTTGTCACCCCCTTTTCCAGCGGTCTCTCAAGCCAGTTGAGCGCATTTTCTTGCCCTCTTACCAAATAGTAAGGGGGTGCTTTTTCCTCGCGTTGCTCTCCCCCCCCACGCGCTCTTTTCACGTCCCTGATGCGCGCGGTCGTCTAGGGCGTTTGTTTGCCGTCGTTGTTTGCAACGGCAGCAGCAACGGTGGCTCGTCTCCCAACAAGGAGGGTTGAACCATCATCTCTGGCGACGATGCGGTTTCGGGTGGGTCCAGGGCGGGAAGCAGAACCCACTGCGTCTGTAGCCACCGTTGACTCCAACTGTGGCGCGTCTCATTGGTTTCCTGTCCTTCCACCCGCTGCGCGGGTGCCCCAAGAATGTGCGCGTCAGAGAGCTTCTGCAACGCCTGTTCAATACGCGGGGCAAAGCGGGTCGTGAGATTGGGACGATCCACCTCTATTTTGGAGAGATCAAGCAACGACTGCATCGAAATAGGGGCGCGAAACGGCTTCCACGGATCACGTTCTTCCGCCTGTTCGCGTGGGGTATGCTCAAACTCATAGAGCAGTGCCTGCTCACGCCAACGTTCGACCAGATATAAAGCCAGGCAGATTTCATGCAGATCGAGATGCAGCCGCAACTGAAAGATGCGTTGATCAATCGCCGTAAAACGATGGAACGCACGCCTCATGGCTGGCGGCATCCATTCTCCTGGCTTGACCGCGATACGGATAATGCGATCCTGCTCTTTTCCCGCACGACTACTGCGATGCATCTGTAGACGCAGTTGTAAATAGGGAAAATCCGTGTACTCCGTACTGGTGCTCCAGCGCCGGATATGGCACCCTTGTATGAGCACGAGGTCCTTACTCACCAGGTCAAGCAACCGCCGATCATAATACTGATCGGAGACAACGGCGTGTGCCTCCTGCGTCTCGCTCGCTCGCACCTCCCCTCCCTCATGGCGCGGAGCCGGTATTTTGTGCTTATGCATCTGCACGCCGCGAACGCGCAGGATTTCCTCCACATCGACTGCCGCCCAGCCATCATATGAAAACCGGGGATCGCGTTCCCGCAGGTTCCACAACCCCCACAAGATACGAGCGGTCAGAACGGTCGAGATGCCCAGTGCCTCAATGCGCGCCATAGCGGTCGCTACCCCTAAGGGATGGCTTGGATGCGAAACATAGACCTGGATCTGCCGCGATGATGTAAAATGCGGGTCTTCTGGCGACTGTTCGTCCCGTTCCCAGGCCGAAGCTTTCGCCAATGATGCCTCACGAAACGCGCGGTCCTCGTCATGAATACTTCCAGGCAACAGGAGTCGCGGCTGGTGCGCGGGGATTTGAATCGCCAGGGCATGTTCAGCGGCCAGTGCCTCGCCATCGCGTTCCTCTGCCGCTGGGCTACGTCCGGTAGTAGAGCGCCCTTTCCCGCTAGCAAGTTCCCGCCGGGCCGTTTTGCCCCGTCCTGCTCCCCCTTTTTCGCCAGAGAGATGCAGGTCCTGCACCACACGATCAGAGAGCTCATAGTGATACAGGTGTAAGCGTGGCCGAAGCTCGGCCCGCACGGTCGAACTCTGCAAGTTTGCTAACCAGACGGAGATCAGCTCGACAGGGAGGCACTGTACCACTTGCGTCCCACCTGCGGTTTTGAGTGAGAACGCACGCACCTGCTCTTGCAGGCCTGGCGTGTGCCGAATGCGTCGCAGTTGCGCCCGATGATCGATATCGAGCGCTTTGCACACTGCCGAAATCCCTATGTAGCATGTCCCATCCGGCGTCATGGCAATACTTTGTGCCATACCATCAAAGTCCAGCGTGTGCTGCGTTATTCCTGTATCTTCTGCTTGGGCAGACTCCTGCTTCTCTTCTTCCATGATTACACCTTTTTTCTGTGCCTTCTTTTTTTAAGAGAAAATTATTTTAGCAGCTGATTCGTCAATTGCTGGATTTCTTCCAGGAGGCGATACGTTTCTTCTGAAAATCCCGCGCGCGGGGTGCCCTGTTCGTGATAGGAGCGCAGCGTATGTAAGAGCGTGCGCGCCTGTCGCAGCAGTTCGTGCTGATTCACCACGGGTGTGGCATGAATGCGCCGTTCATGGGCCGACACATCCACCACCGTCACCTCGTCGCTCTCCTGTCGTCCCCCCTGCTCTACAGCGTCTGCCAGTGCAGCAGCGTCATGGCTTAGTGGCGACGGTGCAGACGGGGGCGAATCTGTCTGCGCGCCTGAGGTGGGCATGGCAGTCGAGGCAAAAGCGACCGCAGTGTCGGACGGCGCGTGTGCTGGCATGGGTGTCTCGTAGGAACTGTGTTGAACATCGTCTGCCGACTGCACTGGCTGGGGGGTGGGAGCTGGCTTGTGCGCTTCTAACACCGCGTCTACCTCACGGCGCACATCATCCGTCGAGAGCTCCCCGGCCAGAAAACGTTCCATAATCGGCTGGCGATCCTCTTCGCGTTCCAGGCGACGAAAATAGACCATCGCGCGCACGCTATCAGGTTTTTGACGCAGCATCGCCTGAATATCGGCGGGGGAGCGCACGGCCATCAACGCGAACTTGACGTGGTTGCGATCTTTGCCAATCGCCTGGGCAATCTGCTCCTGGGTGAGTTGAAACTCGTCGATGATATGCTGATACAAATACCCCAGGTTCACAATCGACGTGTTGACACGTGTGGTATTCTCGCGTGCCGCGCGCAGTGCGAGGACAATGCGGTTGGCGGGGACAGGCGTCACAAAAACCGGCAGTTTCTTCAGGCCCGCAGCCTGGGCCGCGTTGCGCCGCTGATGACCCCCGCCCGTCAGAAAATAGGTGCTCTCCTGCTCCACACGTGGACTGACGTTGAGCGCGCCCTGAAATCCATCGGCCTTGATCGATTCGACCAGCGCTTGAAAATCATCGGGATTGATTTCCTCGGCATGCTGATAGGGATTATCGTGAATCTTTTCAATCTCGACCCATAGCACACCAGGTTCATCGGCGGTATGCACCACCTCCTCTTCTTCGACATAGCCAATAAACCCCGATGAGGCAATTTGCCGGAGTGGATCAATGGGCGGTCGTCCCTTTTTCGGCATGGACTACTCCTCTTCTTCTGTCTGTAGTGCCTGTTCCCGTGCCGCCAGGCAGTGCTTACAGGTTTCCAATCCCATGACATGTCCTTGCCAGCCCGCCAACCAGAGAGAAAGATCAAAGAGTTCCCTGGCCCCACGGCTATTGCGGTCTTCCTCAAAGCTGACGCGATGATAGGCCTGGGCATTGGAAATCGTTTTATCCGTATGGATGGTGCGCGTCGTCAGTTCTGGAAAGGCCTTCCACAAGCTAATCAAATAATCGGCGGCCAACGCCCCACGATGATCGACGCGCATCGGGATGATGCCCGCAATCTTCATTTTCTGCTGTCGCCGTCTGAACTTTCTGGTAATATCCTCAAACATCTGGACCAGCCCCTGGTAGGCAAACTCCTCCAGTTCTACCGGGATCAGCACCTCTTGCGCGGCAAAGAGCATCGCCGTGGTCAGGGCGTTGGGGTTGGGCGGATTATCCATAATGATAAAATCGAGCGAGCTGGGCGGTGTGCGAAACTCCTCGTCACTGGTTGGCACCAGGTCAAAATCGCGCAAACGCACCTCTTTTGCCTGCCACCAGGGCTGTGTCTGCTCCGGTGTGGGCGCGGTTCCCAGCGTGCGTTGCAACTCCTCAATACGGTCACACAGTACTTCAAAATCCTGCTGACCGTGGACGTACTCGACAGCCCGTGTCAAATTCATATCGGCAGGCACAATCCACAGGTTGCGACGCGCCTGATACATGGCCTCACGCAACGGCACCGCATCGCAAATCACATGGGTCAACGTCGGTTTCCCATAGCGGTGCGGAGACGTTAAGGTACTGGTATTGGCCTGCTCATCACCATCGAGCATCCCTACCCGATAGCCCGCAGCAGCCAGGTTCGCCGCGACATTCGTGGCGATACTCGTCTTTCCAGTCCCACCCTTTTTGTTATAGATGGTAATCACTCTCATCTCGAAAAAACACTCCTTTTATCAATGCCGACCATAGCAGTTCTATTATAGGGTATATGGTTACGCGTAACCAGTCGTTTCCGATCCAAAAAGTCCAAAAACACAGGAACATATGCCGTATTGGTCTGCGACACACAGAAGATGGTGGTTACGCGTAACCATTGTGTTGGTTTCACGCACGCACAATCTCACTGGCCTCCAGCTTAGAAACCCGCCATGTCGGCCATCCCTGCCAGAAATTCCTCGACATTGTGCATGGCCTCATCGATATTGACGCTCTCTTTCTCCTGTTCTGTTTCCCCATTTTCAAGTGTCGCATCGCCACGCAGTGTGCGCCCACGCGGAAACCAGAGGGAGGTCGGGCGCGCATCCGTTGCGTAGAGGCTGCGATCCCGATCTGCCAGCAAGGCCAGCACATAGGCATCCAGCGACATCTCCACCTGCTCAGCCTCCTGCTGCAGGTGCGCCAGGACACGCGAGGACGCGCGAAACTGCAACAGCAGCAACGGCCCTTGCGCCAGCACGGCCAGCACCAGCTTTTTCAGATACGTCCCAAGGGTCATCTGAGAGGAGGCAGCTTGACGGGCCGCCTCCTGTACCCGCGCATCACGCCCATTGAAGCTGAGATTCGCATAGATCGTCTCAGGCCCACGTGGCATATGTTACCTCGCAATCGCTGACGGCAGTTTGGTGGTCCAGCCCTTGAAGCCTACCGCCAGCAGACAATACGCTCTGGCATTGGCATGCTCGGGGTCCGGCACAACTTTGACGTGTGGTACCTTCTCCTCCACATACTGACGCAGGTAATAGGCACTGCCGCCAATAAAGACGACAGGATCAATATCACTGGCAACAAGGCCACGCGCGGAGCCTAAACGCGCCGCCACCATCTGTTGGAGAGGGACGCCCGGCACCGCCAGAGCAGCGGCGGTCACCGTTGCCAAGCGCTCAGGATCAAGCGGTTTGCCATAGAGCAGAACGGGAGGCAACTCCTGTTGTCGGGCATGTGCCAGCAGTAACGACTGCGCTTCACGTTCTGAGAGTTCACGCCCAAAGTCAAAGGCCAGCGTGTTTTTCAGGTGATCGAACGCCATCCCGATACCAATTGCTTCTCCTGCACTGGCATCGCGAATATACTGCCCATTCTCCATGCGCAGAATTTCCGTTGACCAGTACCCGCAGTCAATCACCGCTTTTTTGTGTTTGCCCGTTCCGCCATGCAGAATCAGACCACCCACGCCTTCCATAATGACCGGCCCCACTTCCAGCTCTACGACATAGTCATACCCATTACAACGAAAACGATGCATACCGCCAAAGGTCTGGCGAATTGCCTCTGCGCGTGCGGTGGTATAAACGGTCACAGGCATCCCTGTGCCGATACGTACCACACACTCATAGGTGTGCTCTGCTGGATTATAGCCGCCCATCTGGCGCAGATACTCAGGTGGCAGCAGAGTCGCGATCATGGTGAGGAGTAACAACATATTGTGTTGTCCCCAGTAGCGGTCCGCAACGCCACGCGCGTCAATGGCAGAGGGCCCCTGCTGCTGCGCCAGTGTTCCCACATAATAGTGTTTCCCCTGAACGGTGAGCAGATACTCTCCCGCGTTGGCATCCAGCACGGTCTGTGTCCCGGCAGAAAAGCGCAGATAGTCTTGCGCTGGGATTTCTGCCAGAAAACTCGTGAACTGGTTCCATCGCTCATTTAAGCCGTTTGCATCGCGCAAAAATCCAATTGATGTTCTATTGCCCAGATCTGCCCCCAGGTGAAAGAGGGGACGCTGACTCATCTGTGTCATGAAGTGCTCCTTAAAGATGAGGTACGTTATAGCGCGTACCTTCACGCAAGGCAGGTACGTTGCAGCGCGTACCTACGATCTTATTCTTTTTGTTTACTATCTTGTGGTTACGCCTGACACTCCCCTGCTTAGAAAGCAGGGGTTCTTCTTTCTACCAGCGTACTTGCTCAGGGAGCCTTGCAACTCTCAGAGTAGCGGTATGCTGTCCAGAAGCGTTTCACACCGCAAGGGTGCCAGTTCCCGTCTGCCCGACGGTACTGCCTATGTGTTGAAATCCTGCCCAACGACGCTCCGTTTGAAATCTCGATCAACGACGCTTGGGTTGAAATTGCGCCCAACGACGCTTTCGCGTCTACGCTGCGCGTCAGGGCGCAAAAGAAGGCGTCTAGCTTCGCTCAGGGCAGGAAACAAGTGCTTTTGCTAAAATGTTGACCGCCGCATTGTGGTCGCGATCCATCACGAGTCCACACCTTGAACACATGTGTGTTCTCACAGAGAGCGACTTTTTCACGCGATGTCCACAGGCACTACAATCTTGCGTCGTGAATGCTGGTTCCACCGCAATCACGGGGATATCATGCACCTGCCCGTAGTAGGTGAGCCATGTGCGAAACCGACCCCAAGCCGCATCACTGATGGACTTCGAGAGATGCCGATTTCTCACCAAGTTGCGTATCTTGAGGTTTTCAAAGGCAATGAAATCGCTAGATGTCACAAGCGCGTTTGCCGTCTTTCTGGCAAAATCTTCACGCTGCCTCTGAACCTTGAGATGCGCCTTTGCGAGCTTCTTGCGTGCCTTTGTACGGTTCTTACTGTTCTTTTGCGTGCGAGAGAGGCGGCGATGCAAGCGTTTCAACCGCTTCTCTGCTGTGCGCAGGTGGCGCGGATTGGCAACGGTCTCCCCCTCCGACGTGGTGAGAAATTCCTTGAGGCCCAGATCAATGCCGATCTGCTTGCCCGTGCTGAGGTGTTCGATATGCCGCTCTGCCTGCACGGCAAATTGGACAAAATACCCATCAGCGCGTCGCACGATGCGTACCCGCTTGATGAGTTTCACGGGATATTCCTCTATCCGTTGACCCTTGTTGCCAATGAGACGCAAGCGCCCGATACCACATCCATCAGTGAAGGTGATGTGCTTGCCATCGGCTTCCAGTCGCCAGCCCGTCGTTTTGTACTCGACTGAGCGGTTATCATGCTGAAATCTTGGATACCCTTTCTTCCCAGGCGTATGCTGTTTGCAATTGTCATAGAAGCGAGAGATAGCAGCCCACGCTCGATCAGCCGCCGCTTGACGCGCCTGGGAGTTGAGGCGAGCGGCAAAACCGTAGTCTTTGGCTAATTGAGCACAGGAGCATTGCAGGTCATTTCGATTGATGCCACGAGTATCCATCCACAGGCGCACGGCTTTATTGCGGATGAACTGTGTCACCCGTATGGCCTCTTCAATAGCGGCGTATTGCGCCTGATTGCCTGCCAACTTATACTCGTAGATCATCATGAGCTTTTGCTCTGCCTCTCAATATACTTTTGAATGGTATCCTGACTCACAAATCCCGCCGTGCTGTAGAAGGTTGAGCGTGTCCACAAGGACGGCATGCGCTTCACGTGCGGGTATTCCTCTCGTAACAGATGCGAACTCCGACCTTTGATGAGTCGCGCTAACTCAGTTGGCAGAGTGTACGGTGTAGCCTGAATGAACAGATGGACATGGTCAGGCTGAATAGCTAACTCTACCACTGTCTATACCTGTTCCTCTGCTATCTGCTCAATGATCTGTTTGAGCCTGTCATGCAATGACCCGACCAGCACCTTGCGCCATCACTTTGGACAGAAGATGATGTGGTACAGGATATGGTGAACCGTATGCTGTTCATGAATATATTCCTCATCACGCATGTATATAAGTAGAGCAGAAACAACATATGCTGCCAACATTTCCTCCACCAAGAAACCCCACAAAGGAACGCTCATTCATCCCCCGCTTGAAAGACGGGGACTTTCTGAGCCGTGTACTGTAACCACGAAGAGCGGCGATTACGAATGTCTGTTTCCACGCGCCTGCACGCCAACAGCGGAGAAGATTGCGGCATAGTCTTCATCTGAGACACTGCTCTCCAAGGTTTCCTGTAGTTGTTTCCACCGTTTGACGCGCGCGGGCACGCCCTGTTGTTGGGAATACAGCCCTGAGGGATCTGCATCCAGGCCGCTGCGATTCCATGCCACCAGGCGGAGCGCATCGGCAAGCCAGGCGTGGGCCTGCGTCTCATCGTCAAAGCGGGCAATCTGAAATGCCTCACCTTGCCAGATGACAAAGATAGCACCAGAAAATTGCCGTCGGTGCGGTTGGAAATGTGCATCCACCAGCAACAGGCCATCAAATAGCGCCTGATCGAGCGAACGCGAAACAGGCGGGCGTGCTTTCTGCTTCCGCTCTTCTGGCATCATGACTCGCCTCTGCCGTTCTTATCCTCGATATCCAGCGCCTCAACAACCTCCTGCACGGCCTGGAGCAGTTCGCGCAAGACCGCGATCACGGCCAAGCGTTTTCTCAGGTTGGGTTCGGTGCGCGAATCACATAGAGGTAAGTATGCCGTCACCGTGATACCTGCTTTATCGACGAGGCCATCAGCATAGCCGAGATTGAGCAGGAAATGATAGAGGTTTTCCTCCATCAGTGACACATCCCTCTTCTGTTGAGCTAACGCGAGTGCTGGCGCAAGAGCGGTTCTCACCCTGTGCAGGCAACTCAGTACCGTCAGCCAAAACGTTTCGCTACGGGGCTCCCAATCTTGCTCTAGGTTGGTCATCTGTTCCTTGAGCAGCGCACAGGCAGATTGCATCGTGCTTCGATGTGCGATCAGCATCGCCGCAACGTCTTCAGGAATCTTACACGGAAATGTGGTTGTTGTTGCATGATGCTGACTCAATTGCAATAGACTATTCTTTGTCACGGTTCTCTTTCTTTCTCTCCATCTTGCCTATGAGTGACAGGCTCTTCAGACTGGATGATTTCTTGTGCGAGGGTGTCAATGCCTGCAATGGCGCGTCGGCCTATTTCCCCTTCGATGGTGTGTAACAGCGTGTATCCTGTTCCCAGGGCGTCACGATACTGCCGTGTCTCTTTTGCCGTGATGCCAACCCCGTCGAGACAGCGATCAATCGTGGCAATGTGCGCTTTCAATGCGCGAAAGTGATGCTGCAATTCCTCGTTAGACAACGACGTGAGTGCGTTGGGGTCGAGCAACAGGTGTTCACGTGCGTTCATTGCATGCCTCCTGCGCCAGGGTGTTCGCGCCAACGTGCCAGGCAGTCGGGACACAGCAGCACGGCGCGCCCCCATTCGTCCTGCCCTGGCTGCTGTGTCGGCGCGATAGGTAACAGGAGCCATATTCCTGCAGAGAGGAGCTGCATGGGTGGTGGTGGACACGCCCCACAGAGCACAGGCCCACAGGCGTTACGCTGACTCTGCGGCATCAGGTGACGCATCTGCTCGCCTCGTCCAATGGCGATGGCATAAAAGCAGTGCGCTTCGTCACACTCCCATGCGCTACGCATGCCAAGCACCTGAAACAGCAACGATTCGATGGCCTCTCCGGTGAGCGTGAGGATCGGGGCCTCGGCGACCAGGGTGGCAACGGTTCCTGGCTCCGAAGTTGGCTCCAGGCGTACTGCTTCGAGAGCGATCTGCCGCTCCTGGCTCATCTCCGCTTCCACGCCATCAACATCGGGCGCATGTAGTGGGACGTGTTCCCACACCTGATCCAACACGTGTTCGAGCGCGCACAGTTGCTCGCGTGAGAGCGCCACCCGTCTTTGCGCCGCGTGGCACACGACCAGAGATGTTCCCTGCTCCGGCGTGATGACCGTCAAGGACAGCACACCCGGCACGCGGTAGCAGACTCCCCGAAGCGTGCGCCGCCCGTTGTCCACGGGGACACGCAACACGTGCGTTCTCGCGGTTTCCTGGCGCGCTGGCAGTGCTTCTTCCAGCTCGACGCCAAGTGGCGTTAAGATGGCTTCTAACTCTTGTGTGAGACGGTTACTTGTCATCGCGATCCTCCTCCTGTTGCGCAGTGTTGCCCAACACCTCCTGCTGAAAGAGATGCGCCGCCCGTTTGATCCCACGAAGCATGGCTCTGTGTTGGGGCGCGATCAAGAACTCCAGCGGGCAGTCTTCCAGCAGTGTGAGGCCGTGCGTAAGCAGATAGGCTAACAAAAAGAGACTTTCGTCTGCGCCCAACAGTTCTCTAACCTTGCCAAAGTCGTAGAGCACCAGTCCTCTCCCCACAAGGGGATCTGCCGACTGGGCATACGCCGTCCAGATTTCGCCACTTGGTTGGTCAACACAGACGGGTTCTGTGAGGAGCGTATAGCCCACTGGAACGGGCGGTGGATCAAGCTTGCGGCTATAGCGCAATGCCGCCCACTCCACCAGACGCAGGTACTCCTGCTGTGCAAGTGCAGGGGCCACGCGAATGGTATAGTCGATAATTTGCGGCTCACCCTGAAGCCACTGGCGCACGTCGGATGGGACGCCACGCGTTGCCTCAGCAATGAGATAGCCCCAACGGGCTTTTGCGCTGACACCGTACAGCTGAATGGTGACTGGAGAGCCCGCCTCGGCGAAGCGTTGCTCTACCTCGTTGAGCAGACGCTCCAGTTGGAGGCGACCAGCATCACACCAGACAAACAGGAGTTCGCCGCGCTGCGATGTCTGCGCAATGGTGGATGTTTGCCGTGCATCCGCATGCTGTTCTTCTGTCATCATTGCACCTCTTGAAAGTTGCCTTTGCCGTCGCTCACCAGTGTGTAGCTGACATGGTAGCGACCAACAAAGGGCGTCGTATACGTATCGCTCCAAATCGTGACCTCGACCACCTGCCGCCCATCGCGCTGCCTCACACGCAATTCGACCTCGGCAGTACCAGGGTTAGGGAAACCAGAGGCAACCAGATTGGGACCAATCAGGATGTGCGTGTGCGCCGGGTCATCCGCCGTCATCACCAGCACCGCAACCTGTCCATTGGTATTCATGCCAATGAGCCGGGTTGGGCGACCCACGCTATCGCCGCCACCAAAGACACCAGTAGCGACCGACCCATGCAACGGGCCATAGGTCGAGGGGTCCAACACATGGGTATCCAGCCAGGACATGCCAGACGTGCCCAGAAACCAGAGCACACCGCAGACCGCACTTGCCGTCACCAGCATTTTCCCCCAAGGCAAAACGCGGCGTGTGGGGATGTCCTCGGTACGACGTACCAGGGCACGTTGGCTCTTCGCAGGAGCATACCAACCAGCGAACTCGTCGTCGCCACTGGTGCAGGCGTCAAGATCGTCCGGCACCGCCAGTGGTCGCACAGAGTGCATGGGCGGCCTGGTCGACGGTTGCCCCTGGCGGCTGGCACGCGGGACATAGTTGTCACCCAACAGGTGACGTGCCTGCGTAGCCTGTGTGGTGCGGGGCACCTGCACATCGGGATGGTAGCGACGCACCGAAGTACGCGGGCGCAATGGCTCGTTATAGTCGCCATCGTCTTCGAGCACATCTGCCTGAGACAATGGGGAAAATGCGTTCTTCACGAAAATACCTCCTCTAACGCCAGCACGAAATTCAACGGCTTGCCCGCCGCAAGGTCTGCACTACCCGTCGGGGTTACCATCACTTCAAAGAAGCGGCGGTGCAACTGCTCCAACTGCTGCTGAAGCAGAGAGAGCCGCTCCCACAATGCATCGGTATAGGGCAAGAACAGACGCGGCACGCCAGAGGTATGCTGGGTACAAGGCGGCACCAAGGCACCATCGCGTTCTGCTTCCCAATGCAACTGTGTGCTTGTTGCCAGGCGGTCGTTCGCCGTCCAGTGCACTTGCCGAAAGCCAAGGCCGTGCGGCACCTGCGCCACATACTTGCGCTCCAACGAGAACCCAAAAAGCTTCGCATTCCCCATGCCGAACGCGTGCGCAGGTCGTACTTCAATGATCGGCTGCCACTCAAGGTGCATGCCCGTGCGCAAGGCGGCGCGCACTTCTTCTTCAAGAGCCTGCTGCTTCGTATTGCGGTAGGTGTTTCCCGCAAAGACGAGACAGAACTCGGCAGTGCGCGCGTTATAGAGCAACGGCAATCGCAGATTGAGTGCTGGGTCCTCGAACCAGCCGACGCGGGTTGTCGATGTTTTCACCATAAAACCTCCACTCGTTTGAACAAAGAAGACGTTTGTCCGCTTCTCCGTTTCTCTGCTCTCCCAGAGATGATACTTACCGTGTTTCTGTGGTGGGATGCTCTTCCTCTGGCGGCACCTGAGATTCCCACTGCTTCCGCTCCTTGTGTAACGCCCCGAAGAGATCACTCACCGTTTTGCAAAACACGGGTGGTTTGCCTTGCTGCCAAAAAATCCAGCGATAGGGAAAGTCGTGTTGATAAAAGGTCCGCGCCTGCGCTGTTACGTCGCGATAGCCACAGGCAAGCAGCATATCGATGGCGGTCTGTACCTGTTCTGCTGAGGCGTGGAGTAGCACAGGCTCATCAGTGGCGGTACGTGCCTCCCAGGTAGGCCGTGCCAGACCCCGTTGCGCAAGGATCTCACCGACTGGCGCATCGGCGGGAAGCGTGATGGTCAGGTGCAGGTGCACACGCCCATCCTCTTCGCGTTGGAGGCGCACCTGTCGGTTGATTTTAGAGGAACGCGCGTGTTCATCGTGAAAGATCGCGTGCCCAGAAGCAATCGCTGCTCGCCACTCTAGTAACATTGGGACGCTATAGATCTGATGAGCCACTAGCAGCTGTATCTGGTACTCTTGTTCAAGATAGGCCCTGGCGGCTTGCATCGTACCTGATTCGCCGATCTTGCTGGCCGGACGCCAACCAGCATGCAGGCTGGCAATTTTGTGCTGGTGCTCTTGTTGCAGCATGGCGAGATACGCTTGAAACCCTGGATACTCACTATACGTGGGACGTTCTTTCGGCATTGTTCTGTTTCCTTTTTTGTCTTTCAATATATCCATGCGCCCATTGGCGCGGCCCCCTGGCAGGACGCGACTCCTGCTTGCAGCTTGACAGGGGGAAGAAGAAACGTCATTCAGCAAGTTGTGCCCGCAGGTGAGGCGGAAGCAGCAACGCCCGCCGCCGCATCTTTGCCAGGGCGCGTTGTTCGATCTGACGCACGCGTTCGCGCGTCACTCCCAGACGTTGCCCGATTTCCGCAAGCGTGCATTGGGGAGCATCAAAGAGTCCGTAATGCAGCGCAATGACGGTGCGTTCGCGCTCCGTGAAATCCTGACACACGTGCGCGATCACCTGCCGCTGTGTGTGCAGATGCAGCGCAGCAAGTGTCTGGCGTTCCACGTCCTCAGTCGTATCCAGCAGGCTTTGCCCGAGCGTGAGGGCTTCTTCCCCACGTAGCGGCATATCGAGCGAGCGCATGGGTACGCTGATATGCAGCAGTTCGTTGACGACTGGTAAGCGAAGGCCGCTGGCTTCAGCCAATTCTTCGGGCGTCGGTGTGCCGCCCAGGGTACGCGCCAGTGTATAGCGCACCTGTCGCAGACGAGCCAGATTCGCGTATTGATAGTCTGGCACGCGGATCAGCAGTTCATCGGGCAACGAGCGGCGAATCTCGGCATGAATCCACCAGTAGGCATAAGTGCTCAAACGTGTGCCACGTGCCAGGTCAAAGCCATCAATGGCCCGCATCAGACCGATGTTGCCGTACTGAATCAGGTCGAGCAGCGGCACGCCCGTCTGGACATAGGTGCGCGCAATCGAAATAACCAGACGCACATTGGCCTCAATCAGTTGTGTGCGCGCTGCGGTGTCGCCTGCTTGCATACGAGCAAAAAGGGCGCGTTCTTCGTCAGCGGAGAGCAAGGGCGTGTGCGCGATTGCACACATATAGTCGGTCAGCGCATCTTCCTCTTCGCGGATAGTGAGTTCCCCCTGTGGACGCGACCGATGATTGCGAGTTGCCGCCGGAAAGGGGGCCATAGCATCTTCGTCTTGTACGGCATGTATCATCTTTCCTTCTGCCTTTCTTTCCTGTTATGAGGCCGTCGCACGACAACCACTTCGCTGCCACAATTGCACCAGCACCTCACCGCCAACGCGCCGGATCGCGGCCAACGCTTGCACCGCCTGCCAAGACCAGCCACTACGTTCATAGGGCAACCGTCCCTGTGCGGCCAACGCGTGCACGCAGGCAAGCAGCACCGCGCCCTCTGCAAGTTGTCGATGCCAGGAACGCAACGTAAGCAGCAGCGCGAAGGGGCGATACGCAGGCCCAATTGCATCCAGATCATCGATAGCAGCTTGCACGGCCCGTTGCAGCGCGGCAAGTGCCGCTGCCATCTGCTCGCAGTCTTCTGGCTGCAGCGTGGCGGCATGCATTGCCACGCGCCTCTGCTCGACCATCGTCAGACACGCGGTAAGCGCGTGTGCGTGTTGATCAGCGCGCAGCCGCAAGAGTTCTTGCTCCAAACTCAGATCATACGGTGACACGATACCGCGTCTTCTTGTCTTGCGCATCGCTACACCAGCACCTTTCCCGCGCGCCAGGTCGCAATCGCCTGCTCGACCGAGGCGATATACGCCGCGTCGTTGTTGTTATCGGAAGGTGGCGCGTAACGCGGAATAATCTGGCTGACCGTTGTTAACCCCCACTGGTTGACATACAGATCGCGAATCAGCGCGTACCACGCTGCAAAGCCCGCCTCCCAACTGGGGAACCACGCGTAGCCATCCTGGCACCGCGCCGTGGGAATGCAGCGCAAATTCCCAAGCGAGAGGCTGGACCGTGCCTCGCCTTGCGTGCCAAAACCACTCTCGTGAAAGAAGAAGGCCAGCGCAAACGCCGGATCGATGCCGTACTGCACGCCCAGGTCGTACAAAGCCTGCCCCTTGCCAGCCGCTGGCGAATGGTAAGCAACCAGCACGCGATTGATGAATGCCGCGCTCAGCGTTGGTGCGCCCACGACGCGATAAGGCGACGATGAGGCAGCTACAACCGATACTGTAGCCGTAGGATGAGACGACGAGATGAGCGTAGAAGCGTTTTGCCGTATCTGGGTACTGGACACGGAAACCACTGCCTGCCCCCAGAGAACAGAAACCGAGCCACGCGTGCCCTGCTGCTGCACCAGTGCCAGAGATGCAAGAGCGACAACGAGGAGACACCCGATCACCACACCCGCAGGCCAACGGCGTGCGACGCGCAGGGAGAAATACGCTGGCGACGGGGATGCTTCCACGCGGCTGGCAGCCTGCGCACTGGCGCGTCGCCGCACAGGAACAAAGAGCTCGTTGTTCATTCCCACACCTCCTGCGTAACATACGTGGGATAGTCTCTCGACTGAGATAACTGCACAGAACCCTGATCCTGCAGACGAACCCAAAAGGCACTCAGCAATGCAAGTGCGAGGCCCATGATTACGCCCACAAGCACCAATATCACCGCTACGACCACTGTTGGAGTCATCTCATACCTCCTTACTGCTGCTGCGCGAGTACGAACGGCGCAAAGCCCTTGCCGTTGTTGCGTGCCACCAGGGTCATCGTTGGTGACGGCGAGAGAAATTGCGGCGCACCTGTGATCTGGACGATGAGATCCGGCTTGCCATCATGGTTGGTATCAGCCACGCGTACTGTCACCGTCGCCTGATCTGCTGCCGGGCCAGTCAGGCGTGGGCCAAGCAGCACCTGGGCGTGAGTGGCGTCACCGCCAGGGAACACGACCAGCTCGATCTGCCCATGCAGGTTCAGCACAACGAGGTGCGAGGGGTGCGCGACGCTATCCTGGTCGCCAAGGACCGCATCTAGCTGCGTTGTGCGCGGAAAGCCGTAGGTCAGCTGATTGCTGAGCGTCGTCCACAGCAGCGAGCCAACACCCCACAACAAGATGAGCGCTACCATCAGCAGCATACCCAGCGCGAATTTCTGCCAGTGTTCCTGCCAGAACACGTGAATGTCTGTAGTGGGAAACGTGCGTTTGCGCAAACGACGTGGTCCTGTGGCCCTGCCAACAAAGGATGTTGCACGCTCAGTACGCGCCCACGCGGTATGCCGCTGCCGTGTTTCGCTGCTATACTGCGGGTGATAGGAGGAGTCTGATTGCTCATCCTCTCCATCACGCTCGGTGATTGCCGTTGCGGAAGCAGAGGCACGCGAGGCAGTATACGACTCAATAATCAACGGCTGCGGCTGCGACTGCTGTGTGGAAGCGCGTGCGTGCGTGCCGCGCCACTCGTACACCCCAGCCTCATCCGTCGGTAGTTCCTCTAGCGAGCGGGATGGTATTGCCTCCTCTTCTAGAACATCGTTTGCTGGTGCGCTCTCCTGTCCGGCCACATCAGCATGCAATGGCTGCTCCACTGGCGTCGATGTCGTTGTGGTGACGGCCCCTTCAATGCGCGAACGGCGTGTTTTACGGTGTGTTTGCGTAGCGACCATAGTTTGACTCCTTCCTCGCAGATTAGCGAACAACTGCATGGGACGCGGCAATCAGCGTCGGCAACAACCAGAGAATAATCAGGACGATAATGGCGAGCACACCAGCATAATCAAGAAACCTGCCAAGTCTGGTGCGCTCCAAGGCGTTGAGCCACTCTTTTTCTAGATCAAACATCCAGGCGATGAGACGGAGCATCGTAAAAACCTCTCTTTCGTATCCGCAATGCGGATGAATTTGACCGCGAGAGCAGAACATGCGACAATGGCACAAGCCCGCGATCTCTCGTGGTCCAGGGTCAGGTGGAAGGGAGCGCGCACCAGCTTGCCGGCACGACACGCGCTCTCTCCACTCCAATCAATCAAAAAACGCACTACAAGAACACCGCCGTCTCGTCTGATGCCGCAACGGCTCGAAGGCTGGCAACGACATCAGAGCGCTTAAAGCGCCACGTGCTACCCACTTTATGCCCGGTGAGCTGGCCCGACCAGATCAAACGATACAAGGTCGAGCGGCTGACACGCAGGTAGGCCATCGCCTCTTTGAAGGTGAGCAGGGGATCTTCTGCCTTTGAGATGGATGGTGCTAGTTGGTGGATATCGTGCATTGCTATGACCATCGTGATGTTACCCTTTCATGGATTAATGCAAGACATTAGAAGTTACAAAACACGCAACAATGCATATTATCAATCCAGCAAGCATAAACAGTAATATTGAGTGATCGCGCAAAAATTGTACAGGGTGCATAACATACCTGCCTTTCCGTGTGGTCGATTACGCAGAGCAACATGTTCCCTGCTCGTCGCCATCATTAAAGTCGGCAATAAGGTCGAACACATCGGCCTCCGCTCTGCTAATAAGCCCGTTGGTAAAGAGTTCTAACACCTCTGGATCGGTGAGTTCCACCTCGCTTGGACCATCAAGATCGACATCCTGAAGGTTGTTTTCCATTGGGAAGTACCTGCCTTTCCTTCTATTTGGTCGCTAATGCCGATAATCGAGCATGACGCAACTGCCACTGTTGCTGAATCGCAGTATGCAACTGCTCTAGCTCGTCTTCGCTTAGAAGCTGCTCGTCAGTTATAGGATGTCCAAGAGTGTGCGAGGCAAAGGTGAGCCAGCGCGCCTCTTGTTGTGGCACCGGGATCTGGTACGCTTTCCAGTAAAAGGCTTTGAGCGTCTCTGCAGTGCGTGCGGGTTTGAGTGTAGTTGCCTGGGTATCGAGCGCAGAAAGAGATGCGAGCAGTGAATTAGCTGAGGCATCGGGTGTTTCAGGCAATATACCAGTACTCGTGATCGCAAGATCGGCAAGTGCCTGTTGCTTGGCTGCATAGACGAGTTGCTCGATCTGATCGAGTGAGCCTGCTACGATGCCACAGCCTTTTCCACTGTTGGGCAAATCGCCAGTCATGACGGTCGCTTTGAGGATAATGAGGTCGCGATCCAGATCAGCCAGCTCGATTGTGACATCAAACACGCCAGCAGGGTAGCGCGTGCGAAACTGGCGAGCGAGATGCTCCCAGGGATGAGCACATGACGGTTGGTCACGCAGTGTCGTGGTGGTCATCGGTCAACCTTTCGTAAAAACAAAACAAGAACGGATGTTTGTTGACCGCTGCTGATACAATTGAGTAAGCCGATGATTCGGTCCTTTTTTGGGAGCTGCGGTCATTGGGCGACCGCTTGAGGGGGCGTGGTGCTTTGGTCGGCAAGTTCGCCTCCTCAAGACGGAAGAATACACTATCCACTTCAATTCTTCAAAAATACCCAGCTACTACATTCCATTTGGTTTCTAATAGTTCCTCTTTTCTGTTCGCATTCTCATTTTTACTTGCACATTTCTCAAATGCAAATAAAAAATGACCCTTTTTAGTAATTTCGAAATATATGTCTTGAAATTTCAAAAAATTATTTCGCATTACCAATATGAGAATAGCATGTACAAAACAAATTTGTCAATATATCTCTCATTAAATTTAGCATATTAGCAATTTTTCCTTAGCTTATTCCCATTTTTTGCAATATTGCAAATTTGATGGTATAATCATGAAAAATGGAACTAATTTTTACAACTGGAGCAGGCGTATGGCAGAAGAAATACCAAATGCGGAATATTACTCACCCAAAGAAATAGATGAGCTAATTGAACAAACCAATAGAGAAAGACATCGAAAAGGCTTGTCACCACTAACCATTTCAACATTTTATCGTCGAGTTGAAAAAGGATTAATTGGCTCTTATCCTCCTGAACGGCAAAAACGACAAAGAGCTATAGGTTACAAGAAGATAGATGTTGATGCCTTCCTCAGAGGTGAGTTGTCTCATAGAATTAAGACAAAATCTGAGCAAGTAGGTTCACACGTACAAAATCGTACATTGCCATCGATAGACATTGTTTATCCTGACGATTTACCCGCATTGGGTTTCATGGAAACTCAACAACTGGGATGGGAACAAGCTATTCCAGCAAATATTATCCTCTCGTGGTTAAACAAAAATGAACATTTGTATTGGATGCAGTACAACCCGAGAAATCGTAGAGGTTTAGATGGTATCCTCGCAGTACTTGGCGTTTTACCGCTACATGAAGATTTGATTCAGAAGATTTTGCGAGGAGAAATACTAGCCAAGCAAATTAAAGCAGAAGATATATTGGTTTATGAGCCGAATAGAACTTATTCTTGCCTCATTACTTCCACGACAGCTTTACCTAGCTATCAATCCAGCACCAGGCAACTACTGCAGCATCTTCTTGCATATTGGTGCGAAAATTCCATAGACGTATCACATCTCTATGCATTAGGGCCGGAAAATTTAGAAGATACTTCACTTATGCGTTTAGTTATAGAAAGTTTCTTTTCTCCTCTAGAAAACCCAAAACATCCCAATAGTTCGACTATATGGGATTTACGTTTTAGCCGTTATAATCCATCTTTATATGTAAAAGAATATCAAAAATGTATTGCTCGAAAAAGGCGGTTACAAGACAAAGCGATGGACAAAAGCACGATACTTATTGAGAATCCGGATCAGGACATGTTACCAATCGAACGGGAATTAGGAAAAGCAATCCATAACCGATTGCGAGATTTTGATCACTTGGATAACCGTTTGTATAAAGTAGACGCAAATGGAAGATTAGACGCAGAACGATTAAAAGATGATGTGAGATTTCGTCGTGTAATCTCCGATGATGATATCCGGGCTTGTCTACATATTAATGCATCTTTATTTGGGGATAGCAAGAAATATAGCGAGAATGAACTTGTAGCCCAACGCCAAGCATGGTTAGCAGTGAACCCAGATATCTACTATGTTCTTGAAGTAAATGGAGAAATTGTCGGCTTTATCTCAGCATTTCCCTTGCCGATGCCGACAATTTCTCGCATTTTACACAGTGAAATTAGGATGGGAGATGTTAGCATTGATGACCTCCAGGTTTACAAACCAGATATCCCAGTTTCAATTTACCTGCAAACAATTGGAGTTCATAAAAAGTATCAGGGAATACAGAAGCGTCGGCTAGGTATTTTCTTGTCGTCAGGTTTTCGAGATTTAATAAACAAACTCGGCTCGCGTGGTATTGAGATTGAAGCCATTTATACGCGTAGCGACGAGCCAGATGGAATAAACATGGCCTACAACCTCGGTTTTACCAAACTGCCAGAAATTTCTGGCGTCGATAAAGTGATCTTCAAGCTTGATTTTGCAAGAAGAGATCTGCCATTTTTAACCGAATATCAGCGCCGCCTGGAAAATCACCGGGCTAAGCAAAGCGCACATATTATTCGCACAGCAAACCATTAAGAGATAAATCAGAATATAACCTGACAGTGAGGGTTATCGCTCACATATCATTGCTACAGCAAGCTGCTAAATAGGTAACGCGGAGTTGAGGCATCATCACAGCTGCTGCCATAATAGCAACAACTGATGCCTCTCAGTCCTCAGCGAATGGATTTGGTTGGCAATAAGCTCGCACAAAGCAACTAGTACTATCATCGTCGATCAGTTTAATGGCATCGTTTAACCGATCAGTGATGGCAAACGTGCAACACGTCAAGAACACTTGTAGAGGCCAACTGCTCCTAAATTAGGAATACTTGACAGAGAGCAGTTAATATATTGCACTGTTGGCAACTTTTTACAAAATGTAAAAAGTTGCATCACCAGGAAGGAGCTTGTTATGGGCAATCCCCAACAGGATAAACAGAGTTTTGAACTGCTCCCTATTCCGCAAGAAATGCTCAGCGATAAGGAAATAGGAGAACGCTACGAAATTCGTCGTGTTTGGGATAAAGAAGAGCAGATTTGGTATTACTCTGTCATCGATTTCGTGAGACTTCTCACTAATTCAAAAAATGCCAACGTCTACTGGTCCATACTCAAGAAGCGCAACCAGCAGGACCAAGGCTTTCAAGATATCCTCAAAAAGATCAAGGAATTGCCATTACGTGGGAAGGATGGCAGGCTCCGTGGAGCAGAGTGCGTGACTCGCGAGGTGATGCTGCGTCTCGTACAAAATATTCCCAGCCCCCTTGCTGAGCGGGTACGCCTCTGGTTGGCCCAGGTCGGAGAGGAAAAGCTCCAAGAAGTTGAACAGCAAACCCAGGCCGAACAACTCCGCGCCTATTACATTCACCAGGGCCGTACACCTGAATGGGCTGATGCCCGTATCCAAAACCTGCTGAGCAGGAACGCGCTCACCGACGAATGGGCTGCACGAGGAGCACAACAACATTTGCATTTTGGGCTGCTCACTGCAACGATCCACCGAGGCACATTCGGCATTTCCCCGACGGACCATCACCACACAGTGAAGCAACTGCCAAAAAGCACGAAGAATCCGCGCGACCACTACACGGAAGAAGAGTTAGGAGTATTGACGTTAGCAGAATTAGCAGCCAGACGCATGCATGAGGAACATAATAGCCAGGGTGCTGCGCAATTGTTGCAAGATGCCCAGGCAGCAGGCGCATTTGGTGGTAACGTGAAAATCGTTCTTAGGAAATGCTAGCAGATGTTGTCAAACGCTTGCAAGTGCGGTATAGTTCTCCCATGAAATTGAGTACCTATGCGAAACAACAAGGCATTAGCTACAGCACTGCCCTACGGTGGTGGAAGGCTGGTCAGATCAAGGGCTATCAGGCTCCTTCTGGGACGATTATTGTGCAAGAAGAGGAGCCTCGTCTGCCTGTCGAAAAAGTCGCGATCTATGCGCGTGTCTCCTCGGCTGAACACCGCGAGAATCTGGAACGGCAAGCAGAACGGCTGCAGCTCTATTGTGCAGCCCGTGGCTATCAGGTGGCGCAGGTGGTGAAAGAGATTGCCTCCGGCGTCAACGATAGCCGTCCGAAACTTTTGAGTCTGTTGAAGGATACGAGCATCACGAGGATCGTGGTCGAGCACAAAGACCGCTTGACGCGTTTCGGCTTCCGCTATCTGGAAACCTTACTGGAGGCACAGGGGCGCCAGATTGAGGTGGTGAACGTGGCGGAGAACGAGACAGCAGATTTGATGGCTGATCTGGTCGCGATCGTGTATTCCTTCACGGCCCGACTCTATGGGCAACGACGGGCGAGAAAGAAGGCTGAACAGGTCGTTCAGGCCTTGGAGGCCGATGATGCAATTAGTTGAGCAGCATGTGATTGACCAACGGGATGCACGCTATGTAGCGATTGATCGCGTTGCCTTCGCTGCGAAAAATCTCTACAACGCGGCGAATTATGTTGTGCGACAGACCTTCATTTTTGAGCATCGGTATCTGGGGTATGCCGAGGTCTATCATCGCATCAAAAGCCATGAAGCGTATAGCGCGCTGCCACGCAAGGTCAGTAATGATGTGCTCCGATTGCTGGACAAGAACTGGAAATCCTTCTTTGCGGCGATGAAAGCCTACCATGAAGACCCGTCCACGTTCATAGGACGCCCGAAATTGCCCAAGTATAAGGACAAGGTGAAAGGGCGTACCATTCTGATCTATGATATCCAGGCTTTGAGTAAAACGGCGCTGCGGAAGGGAGTGATTGCGCCGTCGCAGCTTGGTATCACTGTTCCGACGAAACAGCACACGGTCAAGCAGGTGCGAATCGTCCCCAAGTCTACGCACTACGTCGTTGAGGTGGTCTATGAGCACGTGCCTGAACAGGCCAGCGGAGATGCATCGCTCGTCGCAGGGATTGACCTGGGGCTCAACAATCTGGCAACACTGGTCAGTAACAAGCCTGGCTTTGTGCCGCGTCTCATCAATGGTAGAGCGCTGAAAAGTATCAACCAGTGGTATAACAAGCGGCGTGCGGAGTTGCAAGCGCAGATGCAGGGAAAGCAGTTTTCCTCTCGCCAGTTGGAACGCATCACGGACAAACGCAATCGGCGCATCACGCATCTGTTGCATACGGCTTCGCGTCGGATCGTTGACCTGCTGGTGCGTGAGGGGATTGGCACACTGGTGATCGGTCACAATCCTGCGTGGAAGCAGGAGGTGAAGATGGGGAAGCGGAACAACCAGCAATTTGTGCAGATACCGCATGCCCGCTTTATTCAGATGCTGACGTACAAGTGTGAACTGGTTGGGATACAGGTGCTCATCACCGAGGAGTCGTACACGTCCAAGTGCAGTTTTCTCGACAACGAGCCGATTGGCAAGCATGAGCAGTACATGGGCAAACGGGTGAAGCGCGGCTTATTCCGTACGTCTTCGGGCAAGAGCCTCAATGCCGATGTGAACGCGGCATACAACATCATCCGAAAAGTACTCCCTGATGCCTTCGCTGAGGGCAAGGGGATAGCGGGCACAGCAGTTTGCCCCTGTCGGTTAGCACTAGCCGTCTAAACAAACTGCTAGCAAATGCTAGCAGTTTCCGATACTGTCATCCCAAAATTTCCTGGATCAACCGACTAATAAGCGGAAGAAACAGATCAAAGCAGCAGAACAAAACACGTTATTTGACAGTGCGACACCCGAGAACGAAGGATAGATCATACGAAGGTGCAAAAACCTTATTTCTCACATGTGGCTTGAGGAGTAGAGAAGAAACGCCATTTTGATTTTACTGACACCAGTAAAATCAAAATAGTGAGGTGAAGGATGTAATGGCACAAGATCAATTTTTTGGTGCGATAGCTGCAATCCAAACGACTATAAAACAGGCTCTACAGGAGCACGGCTTGCCCGGCATCTCCATTGCCATTGTGCATAACCGTGACATTCTCTGGTCAGCAGGCTTTGGTTTCGCCGACGTAGAGCAGCAGATCGCAGCCACACCAGAAACACTTTATGGTATTGGCTCGATCACCAAGCTCATCACGGCGACGGCATTGCTGCGCCTGCGCGATACAGGGCAATTGCATCTAGATCAGCCAGTGGAGCAGATTGTGCTAGAGCTTGCGCAGATTCGCTCACCATTTGTCGATCCGCGTCCGGTAACGTTCAGACAGATCATGTCGCACACCGCCGGACTGCCGCGCGAGGCTGTAGGATTCTCCTACTGGAATAGCGCGCAGTATCCAGGCATCGACCAACTGCTTGCGAGCTTGGAACAGACCAACCTAATCTTTGCGCCACTCACTCAATGGAAATATAGCAACCTCGGTTACGCATTACTTGGTCATGCCATCGAGCGACTCAGTAACATGGCATATCAGCAATACGTGACGCAGCATATTTTGCACCCGCTAGGGATGATTCATAGTGGTTTTCAGATCGACGCACTGGATCAGGCAACCCTTTCGGCAGGCTACCAACTTGCCACAGGCCAAGCACCAAAACGCGCCCCTCGGCCAGATTACGCTGCATTTAATTCGGCGATGGGCATGTATAATACCATCGAGGACCTGGCGAGCTTCATCACGTTGCAGTTTCACAATGGTCCCGCTGATGAAGCGCATCCACTCGGCGTCGCAAGCCTGCGCGAGATGCATACGCCTGTCTTTATGGACGCCACGTGGCAAAGTGGGGTTGCCCTCGGCTGGCGATTGGAGCGGATCGCTGATGAGGTTGCACTTACGCATAGTGGTGGCGTGTTTGGTTATACCAGCAACATTACGGTATTGCCGACGACACAGCTGGGTGTTGTTATATTGACTAATGGCTTCATGCAAGATAGCCTCTGGCGGCCAGCATCGCTCAGTCGCGTAATCTTGGAGCAACTCGCGCCAGAGATGCGCCAGCTCGCGGCACAATCAACAGTCACAACACATAGCGAACTCGCTCACTATACAGGCACCTATACCATTCCAGGCTTGATTACAATGGACATCATTATCCATAACGGCAAATTACTTGCAGGACAGCCAGGCGCAACACCAGCGGCCCGCTTCGCGCTTGTGCCGGAGGCAGAAGCACACACTTTCCGCGCTACTGGCGGGCCAGTCAATGGGGAGCGTGTGATATTTCAAGTGGATGAGGATGGTTCTGTGATCCAGGCTCAAGCGGGCAATTTTTCACTAATTCGTCTCTCGTAAAACCTATTTTCATTAATAAGGAGAATAAGATCATGGCACAGAAATATACTGAATTCGAGCAACTACCAAACGGCAATCTACGCATCACACTATTACCTGCAGCGCGAGAGGATGTGCAAGAAATTGTGGCAAATCAGCAGCTTGACGCCGATGGCAAGCTCGCCGAAGTCATTGAGTGGCAACTGGGTAACGGCTGGGAACTGCTCTCTCCCGAATCAATTGGCGCACTCACATCAGCCCCAATTTTATCCGAAGACGTTGAACGCGATGAGCATGGTGATGTAATAACTGTTGGAACAACTTACTGGTATCGACAGTATGAGGTGCTTGATCCAGTCGAACAGGTGCTCCAACACGGCTATGTTGATTTCGAGCGAGGAGCGTAGTATACAAATTAGTCAGGGTATTGAAACCGATCATTGAAACCATAGTGAATCCTCGACAATCATAGAGCATTCTCGTATACTTTTGCTATGAAACTGAGTGATTACGCCAAACAACAAGGGGTCCGCTATGAGACGGCTTGGCACTGGTTCCGAGACGGAAAAATCCAGGGGCGCAGAGTCGGAGCCCATACCATCCTGATCGATGAATTACCCCAGCCAGTTCTGCCATCCCAACAGCAAAACACTGTCTTGTACACTCGCGTTTCATCGGCTGAGAACAAGGCCAATTTAGACACGCAGGCAGAACGGCTGGTGGACTACTGCGCGGCTCGTGGCTATCGGGTCAGCAAGGTCGTCAAGGAAATTGGCTCAGGCGTCAATGATACCCGTCCCAAGTTTCTGGCGTTGCTGGCTGATCCCTCCATCGGGCGCATCGTCATCGAGCCCAAGGATCGAGGCACTCGCTTCGGATTCCGTTATATTGAAACGCTGCTCACCACCTATGGTCGTGAGATCGAGGTGATCAATCAGGCGGAAAACAGTACCGAAGACCTGCTCTCGGACCTCACCAGCATCATTTATTCGTTCTGTGCGCGTCTCTACGGCCAGCGGAGAGCGAAACGCAAGACGGAACGCATTGTGCGGGAATTGGAGGCGCAGGATGCAACTTGTTGAAAAACACGTGATTAGCCGGAGTGATCCCCGCTATACCGACCTGGATGCCGCCTGCTTTGCCTCGAAAAACCTCTATAACGCGGCACTGTATGAAGTCCGTCAGGCGTTTCTCTTTGAGGGGAAATACCTCAATTACCACGAGATGGATCGGCGGATGCAATCACATGAAGCGTACAATGCACTGCCTGCGAAAGTAGCTCAACAGGTGTTGATCCTCCTTGAACGCAACTGGAAATCCTTCTTTGAGGCACTCAACGCCTATCAAGCTGATCCCTCGAAGTTCCGTCGCCGTCCCCAATTGCCGAAGTACAAGCACAAAACGACAGGCCGCAACGTGCTCATTTACACGATGCAGGCGGTAAGTCGCAACAAACGCATCTTAGGAAGGCGTATCATTCGGCCATCGGGACTTGACATCCACATTAAAACCCAACAAGACCCCAAGATGATTGCTCAGGTCCGCATCGTTCCCAAACACGGCTTTGTCGTGGTGGAGATTATTTATGAGCAGGAGCCTCATGCCACCGCCGTCGATCCCGTGTTCATCGCTGGCATCGATCCTGGTTTGAATAATGTGATCGCGCTAACCTCAAACAAGTCGGGCTTTGTCCCCATCGTTGTTAACGGGCGCGGTCTCAAAAGTACCAACCAGTTCTATAATAAGCGGCGAGCGGAACTGCAACAGGCTCTCGGTCGTCCTGGCAGCACACGCCGGATGGAACAACTGACCATCTGGCGCAATCGGCGGATTGAGCATGATCTGCATACCATCTCGCGTTTTGCCATTGATCTACTGGTTGCTGAGGGAATCGGGACGCTCGTGATCGGTCGGAATGTGGGCTGGAAACAGGAAATCAACTTGGGCAAACGGACAAATCAGAACTTCGTCCAGGTACCCCATGCGCGCCTGATCCAGATGCTCACGTATAAAGCAGAGCAAAAAGGCATTCGGGTGGTGCTCACCGAAGAGAGCTACACCAGCAAGGCCTGTTTTCTGGACCGTGATCCCTTACCGACCTATCAGCAAGGCCAGGAAAACCAGCCTGTTTTTAGCGGCAAGCGGATCGAACGGGGTCTGTATCGGGCATCAGATGGCAGACTCATCAACGCGGATTGCAACGGCTCCTACAACGCCATAAGAAAAGTAGCTCCTGATGCCTTCGGGTCGGAGGGAGTAGAGGATGGGGAGTGCAGGGTCCATCTGCCGGTAGTCCATCCCGTGAGGAAGTCATTCCCTCACCAACCCGCTCACGTGAAAATCCTGGCGCATGTCAGGATTCGCTAGCCGTGACGGAACTATGCGTCATAATTGACCAATATATAGCGGCGCATACCCACAGTATCAGAAAAAGCATTAGAACATATTGGATCAACAAATAATTATCTACAGGCTACGCATCCTGCCAATCGCAGTGATTACTACCCTGCATTCTAGGAAACTGATACGCATGATGATGTGTTGATGGAAAGGGAACAACAGTGAACCTAGCAGCAGCTATGAAAGAAGGTATCCGCACACTGTATTCTGATGAAGAGAGGAGAACGGACAGCTGATGAACCATTTTGACGGACTCAATGAACCTCAACAGCAGGCAGTAAGAACAACCGATGGTCCATTACTTATTCTTGCTGGCCCTGGCAGTGGGAAAACGCGCGTGATTACCCACCGCATCGCCTATTTGGTGCATAGCTGTGGTGTTCCTCCCTCAGAAATTCTGGCCGTGACGTTCACGAACAAAGCAGCCAGGGAGATGCGTGGGCGTCTGGAAACACTCGTGGGACCTGGATCTGCCAAAGCCATGACACTGAGTACCTTCCATAGCATCTGCGCACGTATGCTACGCCATGAGGCGGACTACTTGAGCCGCTTTGGTATGAACCCCAAGTTCTCAATCTACGATACCAGCGACCAGGAAAGGCTCGTAAAGCACGCACTGAAACTCGTTGAGATCAGCGATTTGCACTTTGAAGCAAAGAAGTTGCCTAAAACTGGGGAGATTTTAGAGCGTATCTCGTGGAGCAAGGCACAAATATGGCCCTATGATCGTATGCAAGAGGAAGCCAAGACGGACCTGGACCGGCTCGCCGCTCGTCTCCGCCCGCACTATGACACACTGCTTCGCGCACAAAATGCCTTCGACTTTGATGATCTCTTGCTTTTCGGAGAGCATCTCCTCCGCTCACAACCCGAACGACTGCGGTTTTATCAACGACGCTGGCGCTATATCCATGTCGATGAGTTTCAGGATTGTAATCTGCCCCAATACCGCTTCATGCGCTGGATGGCTGCTGGTTCGGAGCAAGCTCCTGGGGGTCTGCAACACGTGTGCGTCGTGGGTGATGATGATCAGCTTATCTATAGCTGGCGTGGAGCCAGTGTCGCAAATATTGTACGATTCGAGGAAGATTTCCCTCAGCGCACATTGGTCTTGCTTGAACAGAATTATCGCTCCACGCAGACCATTCTCGATGCAGCCCACTGCGTTGTGCAAGCCAATACGGACCGCAAGGCAAAGAACCTCTGGACCACGAATAAAGGTGGCGAACGTGTATGGGTTCAAACCTTTTATGACGACCGCGAAGAGGCAAAGGCCGTGGCCTGGGAGATTCGGAGGTTGAAAGAACGCGGCGTGCTGACCTCCTGGAAAGAGGTAGCTGTACTCTATAGGATCAATGCCCACTCGCGCTCCTTAGAAGAACATCTGCGACGCCTCCTTATTCCCTATGTCGTCATTGGCTCAAAGTCGTTCTATGAGCGGAAAGAAGTAAAAGACGTCCTCGCATACCTGCGACTGCTGTATAACCCGCAAGATGACCAGGCCCTCCTGCGTATCATAAACGAACCCAGCCGGAAAATAGGAGCGGTCACGCTCAACAAACTCCAGCTCTGGGCGGGCGATCAGAAACGGTCTCTTATGGAAGCTATTAGCCAGATACACTACTGTCCGACCCTCAAGGCGGAACCGAAACAAGCATTGCGCCACTTCGGGGCTCTGATTGAAGCATTATTGCTGGAGAAAACACAGGTAGCACTGCCAGAGTTGTTCGACGCCGTGCTAGAAAAAACAGGGTACCTGGCAGAGCTGGTAGAGCGCAAGCAAGAAGAAGATATTGACCGAGTTGGCAATGTTATGGAATTGCGCCGTGTCGCCGAAGAATGCGCAGCCGAGGCAGCAGTTGATGAGGCACTCGAACTCTTCTTGGAGCAAGCGTGTTTGCTTGGGGCCACAGAAAGCGAGCAGACAGGTAGTCATGGGACGCTGGCAGAAGAAAATCAGGATGCCGTCAAGTTAATGACGCTGCATGCTGCCAAGGGGCTTGAATTTCCGGTTGTTTTCATCATTGGGATGAACGAGGGCTGCATCCCACATAGCCGAGCCTGGAGTGCTGAAGAACTAAAAGAGGAGCGCAGACTGGCCTACGTGGGCTTTACGCGGGCAATGAAGCGTCTCTACCTCTATGCAGCTAATCGGAGATATGTCTCAGGCGAATCGAGAGACACGCCCACTTCTCGTTTTCTGGATGATTTGCTGCCGCATCTCATTCAAGGATGAGAACACAAACCACAATGCTTCTTTGGTAAATGCTAAGAATATGGTATCTAGACATTGGCCGATTTGATAGACAATGCGACCATTGGATACTTGCGCCAGATGTGAAGCTCTTGCACAGAGAAGGTTCAGTAACTTACTAGCATATGCTAGCCTTGTAAAGAGGGAAAAGCCATCAGCCATCCAGAAAGGAGGGAGGTGCGTCATGAATAAAGAAGAACTAGAGGTGCTCTTAGGCGACTTAGATCAAGAACTTGCATCGACCTTTCCCGGCCCTGAGCCAATTTGCCTACTGGTAGTTGGAGGCGCGTGTTTGCTGTTGGCTGGAGTCTCTGCTCGACCAACGAAAGACATTGATGTCATCATTACCGATTTATTTGGCTCTGGCCAAGCGAGCTTAGTTTTTGAACTGAACAAGACAACACGCACAATCCGCACGCTTATTCAACGTGTTGGGAAGCGTTATGGGTTGCGTGGGAAAGAGGCCCATTTCCTCAATGATGATTGTATGCCGTTTCTGCTTGAGATGGGAGGGCTACCGCCGATGACGCTGTTAGCGGCATATACCAAGCTCCATCTCTTTCTTCCTCCTCTGGTTATATGGAGAAAAATTTGTCAAGACTTTCGCGGTCTTACCCCTGGTAGTCCTACCTCTTCCCCAAGACCCACCCCACTGACTACCAGGAGACGCCCGCGCGCGCTGCACTTATGCCTCGACTGTCCGGCTACCCAAGGCCACCCCTACCCCAGTCGATCAAAGTGCAGCGCGGTGTTGCTGATCCCATTTAGTGTCTCTCAGCTCGCGAAGGTGCTTTCAAAATGGTATTCGTTGGAATCAGTACAGGAGCACCTGGTTCCGGAAGCGCCTGGAGTTGCTGAATTTGTGAAAAAACGATATCTGCTTTCAGTTTGAGGCCAAGCTTGGTAAAACGCTCATACATCAGCTTCAGTCGTGGAAGATCTTTGGGCGTTGCACAAAAACGTTCGCAGAGAAAGCACTTCACATCGCTTTCACAATGCAGTTTTGGATTTCTGCGACAAAAACCAACAGGAAGCTGAATCCAACTCACAGAATCACCTTCGGCAAAGAGGGTGTAGTCCTCCTGAGCAAAGAAATTCGGTACCCAACTCATTGCTCCCTCCTGCATATGCTCAATGGCCTCAGAGAAGGAGCGTTCAACGGTCTCATCCAAAATGCGAGCATATTCCAGGGTCATGCCCAGAGTCGCGTGACCCATAAGCTTTTGAAGTGCCGACTCGCGCACCCCGTAGTTGAGCAGAGCCACCGCAAACGTATGCCGAAAGCGATGGGGGGTGACTCCTTCCAAACCAAGTTTTTTTGTGAGATCACGGATGATTTTTGCAGCAGGCAGACCATTGGACCACGGTCTCCCATGATGAGTGAAGAGAAAATCGTTGGCTCGTTGCCATCCTGACTGCTTCCATGCTTCAAGTACCTCAACACACTTAGCAGTGAGAGGAATCACACGATCTTTGAGTCCTTTCCCTTGGTGAATATGAAGCTTGTAGACCCCAGCAATTTGAACCAGATCTGATGCTTTTAACGCGGCAAGCTCTCCAGCACGAAGGCCAGTATGAAGGAGCGTGATCGTAATGGTTCTTTCAAGAAGTGTGGCTTCGGTCTCGCAGTAGTTAAGAATAACCTTCAATTCGCTATCGGGAAGATAGCGGGGAACCATATTAGGTTTCTTAGGAACATCTTTGGAGGAAAAAGGATTTCTCACAGGAGCTGTAGATACGCGCTCATCGATCACAAAATCAAAGAAGAGGCGGATTGACTTGTGGAGAGAATAACGGTAGTTGGCTGAATAGATTCCTTCCTGGTGACACTGATCAAGATATTTAGCGTATGCCAGAGAGATTGAGCGTGATATGGAGGCTGGCGTATCGCACTCGGGATACTGTTCAACTAGCCAATGCAAAAAGCAAGCTAAGGCTCGGCGCTCAGAATGGCGCGATTTCGCGGAATATTTGACCTCACCCCAGCGCAAATAGGCGAGGATAGCTTGTTTCAGTAGCGATTCGGGGAAATCAGCAAAATAGGGATCATAGTCCAAAGGCGTGGGCGGTTTCTTCGCAATGACTTTGAGGTGAATAAGCAATTGCTCCAAACGAAACAGGACATGATTCGATCTCCCGCTTTTTTGCACCCGCTTCTCTGTATACCATCTCGTATATTCTTCCTTGAATGCGTCAAAATCCTCTCTGGTTAACTCTTCCAGTGGTTTTTGGACAATGGCAAGACACCAGAGCAAGAGATTCAGATCACTGCCAACACCGTCATTGTTGTACTTGCTGGCAGCAGAGACATTACGATATCCCATAACTTGAAAGGCTGTACTTAATTTGGTGCGAGTGGGGGCCAGAACTGGTCGGAATTGCACTGAAAGCTGAAGAGGTAAAGAGAACAACAGACGGATACTGCCGCAGAAATATCCACGAAACAAGAGGAAGGCCAAGAAGAGGTTATATTGGCTCGTCGCATTTTGTGATGGTGAGGTGTCGTAGAGAGCTAAGATATCCTCCTCTTGCCACGAGAGCACAGGCTTTCCGATACGCTCTTGCATGACCCGTGGGACAGCTCGTGCAGAACTGATAGAGCAGTGGTTCGTCAGATGACCAACATCAGCAAGAAGTTGATGATACTCAGCAATGATGGCCGCATCGTGTTTGGCCATACCTCTTCCTAAGATCATTGTTCACCTCCAGGTACTTGCATGTGCAGCGTACTCGTTGGGCTAAAGACATTTTGAGCCTTTTCAAATTCCAAAGCCACATATCTATCTCCCAGGTGCAAATAGGGGAGAAGCGAATTGACGTTCCGATGTCCTACAAGCTTACGAAGAGCAGACTCCGACATTCCTTGCATGACCAGGGAGGTAATACCTGTATGGCGGAAGAGATGCGCATGCAATGAGAGTCCTGCCTTTGTTGCATAGTAGTCTATCGCATGTTGCAATGCATTCACTGAGAGGGGCTGGCCACGAGCAACGCCCTTGAAAGAGACAAAAATCTCCTCCACCGCTGGAAACAGATCCCGTCGTTCTTCATCGAGATACTTGTTGAGAGCTGCAAATGTATAACGATCCATGTAGACCACGCGCTCCAGGTTTCCTTTGCTATGGCGGATACGAATACTACGATTGCTACACTCGATATCCTGAAAGCCAATGGAGACGGCTTCGCTGATTCGCAAACACGAAATCCACATCAGCAAGATGAGGACACGATCCCGCCAAGTAGGGAGCTGGGCGAAAAAGAGTTGAAGATCCTTTTCTGAGATGATATCAGGCACTCGTTGAGGTTGAGGACGATACAAGCTCTGGCTCCTTCGCCGTGCCTGTTTATTTCGCTGAAGAGGCGCAACTGGGTTCTGGGGAAAACGCTCTGGATCAATCAGATTGAGTTCAGTAAACATGGAAGAGACGGCGGCCAAACGGCGGTTAATGGTCAGACTGGAAAGGCCAGCTTGATCTTGCTGTTCCATGAAGTGCAAACACGACTTCCGATTGATCTCCTCAAGGGGCTGGCCGAGGACTGTGAAAAAGACTTTCAAGTCATGAGCGTAATTAATCCAGGTGAGTTCGGACAAGCTCATTTTCACTTTGCGTAGAAAGAGGTCGATCAAGGGGGAATTTGTCGAAACGTCTACCATTTTGCTCTGGGCATACGTAATGGTAATATGAACTATCTGGCTAGCTGGTGCTGGGTTGAGATCGAGGGACATTCTTCGCCTCCATCAATATTTTCTGGAGTATATTGGGCAGGGTAGAAGCCTGTCAATGTTCTCCATATAAATATTGACTACATCTTAGCCTGCAAACTGATGGCAGGCCGCGCGAAAGATGATTCTGATATTCGGTTATTGTGCGAATTGCTCAATGTCCATACTCGAAGTATGGCCCAATGGATCGTAAGCAAATATTTTCCCAACTTGCTCTTACAAGTCACCTATGGCCTCCCACAAACACTAACTACCTGGTTTGGCCCAAACTAGGCTTTTATTTTCGCGCCTCTATATGATATGATTTCAGAAGAAGAGACAAAACAGCACAGAGAAACAGAGAAGAGGTGAGGAAGCTGTTTGAAAGACAGACACTTGCAAAAACCTATCGTTTACTCATCGAAGGAGAAGAGTTCCGCGTTGCTATCGGGAACTTCATGAACTCTTTTTTTCTCTATCACACTCGCTCGCGCAAAAACCTGCTCAGCGAACCAATTCTCTTGACAGATACATCAACTGAACAAGAACGCCAGTGGGCTGCCTTTTGTGCGAGTGCTGCTGAGTATCTTGCTGAGCGGTATGATGTGTCGTGTCCAAGCTGGGTACAGCACATTGCTTCACTGCCCACTGAGTGGTGTGTCCTGTCTTCTCCAACTCCTGAAATGCTCGCTGATTTCCGCATCAGCACGCCAGAGCCGTTTCTCCGGCGCAAGGTATTATGCGGTGAAAAGATATTCAGCAACCAGCATCCTTCCTCACATGAACCAGGCAATTGGCAAGATCGCCGCCACCGTCTACAGGAGGCACTAGCCGAATTGTCACAGGAAGAACGTGTTGCGTTCATTGCAGAATATAATGCGCGTATGCCCACATTTCTTCAGTTGCCGTTGGTGTAATTTTTGGAATTCCGGGCCTGCCCTAGCTTTGGTGAAACAATCTGTAAACCAGCTAGACACAAAAAGGCGGGTTTCCATTGAGACCCGCCCACCGCCTATACTTATGGATTTTGTACTACTGCTTCTTAGGAGAAGGTAGGAGCAACACTGGCCTTGGTCCTCGCCACTTGCGCCGCATTCTCTTCACCACTGTGATGATACCCACAGTGGCCACAAAGGCACTAGGCAAGCTGACCAGGACGGCAAGCAGAGACATCCAATCAGCGAAAGACATGAAACCTCCTAGACCACAAGATCAGAGGCAAGTTACACCATACTTTCATCTAGGTCTACCAGTAGCAAAGTTCACAGAATATTCTAACTCTAGAGCATTGTCCAGAGTCTTCTGAATATGCTATGCTGCAGGAGAAGGCAATGTGTATAAGGCAACTACCTCGCACATAAGCCGAGAAGGAAGAGAACAAACCACCTAACTTCGTCTCAAGATCTGTCAGCCGTGGGAAGCTAAAATCTTGGAAGGAGGGTAGATTGTCTCTCTTCCTTCATGTTAGAAAGCATAACAGGTAGACTGGTAGTGCACAAGTCATCCATAAAAAGGTTCAGCTTCTTCTAAGGTAAACAAAACTACTTCTAAAGAAATGATGGGCTAAATTAATATTTATGCCGAAAATTCTTAACAAGAAATTGGAATGAGCTTAGAACAAAGAAGTAACCTGGAAAATCTCAATTATCTGCCGCCAACATGGAATGGGCGGCCAGATCGTTGACAAAAAACAAGATAGTCATTGGCCTCGCAACCGTAAGCACTTATCGTATTGCTTGCCAGACCTAGTATTGACTGAATCTCCAGCCAGCTCCGTGCATACTGATTCTCAGCTACAGAGGGATAGAACTCCCAACTAATGCTTTCCACTACAAAACACCCCTTCCCTTTCCATCTGATCATTGGTAACGAGGTAGGTGTATTCCGAATAACATGTAAGTTTGCTCTGCCAAACCTGTAAACTTTGACAATACGCGGCTCTCCCGCACTTTTCGTGCTAAGCTCTACCATACTGGTGGACGAACGTTTCTCAACCTGCTTGAAAAGCCATTCCTCAGCAAGAAGGTGTACACGAGTGTCCTCATAGCACGAAAAGTGCGGGAGAGCCGCGTATTGTCAAAGTTTACAAACAAGGAGACTTGAACATGATAATTTCAGTATATAGAAATTATCATGTTCTTTTCGCTTAGCTCTAACCTGTACAAAGAGGATTCATGATCGCTTTGAACGCAAACGCATCTCCTCTACTTGGCCGTTGCCACTGGCGCGCTTGCGTGTTTCAAAATCCCCATTACATTGCTGGATAAGCTCAGAGAGGTTCTTTTTTCCATAGGTTGCTTCAAATGTTGGATTCTGTTGTCTCAGTGCCAGGCCTATCTGAGAAAGAAGCACCCATTCAGTTTTCTGCTTCTGGGCGACACTCTGATACGCCTGTATAAGTAATTTAGAAAGTTTTGGTATTTGTGATGAAGAGGAGGTAGCAGCGGGTGGAGAAACGGATACGGCAGTTTGTGGGAGTAATTGGTCGATCGAAAGAAATTTGCTGCTGACTTCTTTCAATGCCTGGGAAGCAGCTGAAGATCCGATAACCAGGACGGTACACCCATCCTGGCGCAGGCGAGAGACAAGTGGTACGTAGTCACTATCACCAGCAACTAGGCAAAAATGCTTGATGCCACGAGTGAGTAAATCCATCGCGCCAATCACGAGCGCAATATCCGTGGCATTTTGACCTGAACGGTTACCGACCTGCTCTAGCTCATAATGCGCGACATATTTTTTCCAGGTTTGCATAGATGGAGCGGTCCAATTGCCATAAACCTGTCGGATAGTGACGCCGCCCATACGACCAGCCTCTACCAGAACATACGCCATCTGATCAGGAATGATGGTGTTTTCTCCATCAATGAGGAGCGCGACAGACGGTACTGAAGCAGTTACACGAGTCGCTGGAGCTGCCTTTGGGAGTGCTACGGGCGGTGTTGTCTCTTCTTTCTTTTTTCTCGCCATACAACAGATCTCTCCTTTACTATGAAACACGCTTGATTGGAGAACTGCGACATTAGATATTACAAGTAATACAGGAAAGGCATATTGAATATAACCATAAGATTCTCAGCGCATGCCGAAGTTGCAGAGAAACATCTCAGGTTCTCAGGAAATTGCCAAGCTAGGCTATCACCACGCACCGTTTCCCTAGATATGCGCCGTTATGTTCCACTCTTGGAACCATGCCATCTCACGTTACACTGCCTCTGATGGGTATACCCTTATTTATTGCATCTATCCTAAGTGTTGTTGAATCACGGCATCTAAGTAGTGCTCTCGCTGCTCCTGGCTCCAAATCATTGTATAGTGGCCCTTTGCGGCATCGCTGGCTTTGAGCAGAAAATAGCGCATATTACTGGCCGCAGCCATTTTCTCCGCCGAGAGTCGTTTGGCCTGGACAACAGGAGCATCTATCTGATTATCCGCTTTGACTTCCACAATAAAGTATTGCCCATCCTCTTTTTGCAGCAAGAAATCTGGGTAGTAGCTGCGAATGGTATGCGATTCGGGATCAATATATTGGATGAAAAAGTCGGACTGGCCATGGGTCAACATGCCTGTAAAATAGACTTTCTTGATCAGGCGATCACGCAGCAAGTCTTGAAAGAGCTGATACTCTGGACGCGAATCAAAACAGTAAGCATCCAGGTGAAAACTTTTCTCCATCATGGTCTGATACACTTGTGCCTGGCTGACGAGATCAGGCGACGCACTGACTTCGTAGTAGCCTCGCTCAGGCACTTTCACCAGTTCGATGACCTGCTCTTCTTCATCCTTATATGCTTTGATTTCGTAGAGATCATGAAACAGGTGAGGAATGATCCAATCATAGAGAATTTCGTTAAATTCATTGACCTGCGCGACGATGGCGTCTATACCCTCTGCTGAACGACGCAATATCTGCTCGATTTCCAGGCATGATCGATTCAGATAGCGTGCGATCTCCGCCACCAGCATAAACGAGCTAAATATCCGTTGGCTACGCACCGCTGAAACATCTTCGTTTTTTATCACCTGCCCACTCGCTGAAAGACCTACACGTTCTTCATGATGAAGACGATACTGGTCTTTCGGAATGTTTTGCAAATCGAGCTGGACAGCATCTGGCAGGCGTTTTTCCTTCAACTGATAGAGGTTGCGCACCCGGACCAGGCGCACTTTCTCCACGGGCTGCCGCACCCGAATCTGGTAAATCTGGGCATGGTTCTCTTTGGCGACGAGATCTTGCACCGCCACACGGAAATTCTGTTGAAGCTCATCATCCAGAATAGATATATTCTCTTTACTCAAATAGACCTGGGCAGTACGTTGCACCTCGCCGATCGCACGCAGACAGCGCATCGATGCTTGCAGAACAAAAATGCGTGATTTTGGTTTCCGATAGAGTGCCACCGCAAATAGGGAGCGGCAATTCCAGCCCTCCCGTCCTTTATTGACGAGTAAAATGAATTGCTTCTGTGAATCAGGTGTATCCAGGCGATTAAACTCGCGAATATCTTCGTTCGAGGTCAGTTTCGGATCGCCAACGTTGACTAGGATTTTGTTCGTGGAGATACCACGTTTTTGCAATGCCTGTTCAACCGCAGGGCGCAATTCCTTCTGAAGTTCTTCAATAGTTGTGGCAAAAAAAGCAAATTTGGGGAGGAGTCCTTCGTGACGCTCATCGAGGGTGATATGCTGGCAGAAATGTGCAATTGCCATCTCAACGAATTCTGCAGTGCGGGTATTATCATAGCCATGCACATGCACCTGCTTGAGATAGCGTTTTTGGATTGCTTCAGACAGACCGAAGGCGTAGACCACTTCTGGGAGTATGCGATTTTGGACATAGGGTGTGCCCGTATAGTTGAAACAAGCTACCACGCGTGAACCTGCGCGCTGCAAGCTGCTGGCAAGTTCGTCGATGGTCAAACGCAGGCTCGTCTTGCTCTCTCCTGCGCCCATATCCTCAGCCAGTTGTTTGCCAAATGCATGATGGGCCTCATCTACATAAATGCCCAGTTGCTGAAGACGCTGCAGTTTTCGAAAACGCTGGTTCGACGTGAGTTCCTCTTCACTCTCTAGTTCATCATCGGCATAGAGATCACCATACTGGGCATAAACAGAACCAGCGGGAGCCTGGATTGGGCGACTGGAGAGAAAGAGATCCAGGGGAGATTTCGTTTTATGCTGGCGTTTCAAAATGACTTTCTGTGTATTCGAGATAATCAGATTGAAACGCGAGTGATCTAGGATGTTCAGGGTCATACCCGCTTCATCGAGAAAATGAAAATGCAGATTAGTCTCTAGCCAACTGACATACTCTGGTGGCACGACACGCGCCATCTCAAAGGTCTGAATTTCACGTAGCGATTGCAACACGGTCGTATCGGGTGCAAAAACCAGCGCGTTATGGCAATATTTCGGGTCTTTGGGAAATTTATTGGCAAGAATGAACTCATAGAAAATGCAGGTCGCCATGAGAATCGTTTTACCCGTGCCCATGGTCAATGCGAAAATATAGTTGGGATAACTGCGCGCAGCATTTTTCAGGTTAACATACATGTGATCGTAGATTTCTTTGGTGGGTTCCTCGAACATCCCTAATTGAGCCACCTGACCAAGATGGTCATAGGTGGCGACCACGCCTCGTTCGGCAAAGGCCCCAAATCGTTCTGACCACTCTTTGAAAATCTGATGCATTGGTTTATTGTCAAGAAACTCTTTGAGAAAGATATACATCTCCAGCGCCTCAAACTGAGGCTGGCGGAGAAAGGCATTGGCATTCTCTGGATGATTGAAATCCAGGTACTTCCTACTCAACTCGCGATAATGCTGGCGGATACGCGTGCGATTCTCGGCATAGAATTGGCGCAGATGAGCATAAAACGGGAAATCATTCTGCACAACAACCGATTTAGCCATGTTTCAGCTCCATCTCTAGCGACTCTGAGAGCAGATCGGTGATCTTCACGCGAATAGTACCTGCATCGTCAGGAATATGGTAGCGTCCGGCAACCAGCGCATTGCCTTCGGGCACATCGATCACCGTAGGTTGTAACACAGCCCCATCATAGTTCCAATCGATCATAATCGAGTCAACTAGTTCACGCCAGTTTTCCACATATTCTTTTTGGAGACTGAGTTTCATCATCAGATTCATCGGATAGAACTGTTCAATCACCAGGTAGCCTTCTCGAATGACAATTTTTGCTTCTGCTTCACGCTTAAACTGAAGATCTTGCTTATCCCGCAAAATATCAACCACCTGGATATCCAGTTTGAAGGGAGCCATCTGCTGCGCAAGTACAGCGGCAAGATCAGGCTCGTGGCCCATGCAGACCAATGTGACCCGTTCCACAACCTGATTAGGATGTTCAGCCTGACGCTTCTCAAAGGTTCGATAATCAAAGCCCGTAAGCAAGTCGTTAAGGTCCTGGCGCGTGGCAATACGATTAATTGGCATAACTTTGACCATGCGCCCATCTTTCTCGCCATCGAAGAGGCTTCCAGCTGGAAAAGGGTTCACTTCCAGGGCCTGGATCAGCAGTTCTTTTGCCTGCGCTGGATTGCGGAAAATATCGTAGTTATTGACGTTATACATCTCAAAACCTGTGTAGAAAATGGCGGGTTGGTTATCTTCAGAAAACAATTTCTGAAGATGGGTATCAAGTTCCGAAGATACTGCCAGTAAACGCTTTGTAGTTATTTGTACTGCGCCGAGGTTAATATCTGCACCAATAAAACGACGCCCCAATTTCATCGCTATTGATTGTGTGGTACCGCTTCCCATAAAACAATCAAAGATCAAGTCACCAGGACGAGAAGATGCTCGAATAATACGCTCCAGTAGTAATTCCGGTTTTTGAGTAGGGTAGTCAATTTTTTCTCCTGCCATTGGATTCACGGGTGGAATATCATCCCATAAATTTTGAACCACTCTTCCATTCCACTCATCTAAATATTGTTTTCTCTGTATACGTTGGTTCTTGTCATCAGGGAAATATAATCTTCCTTCAGATTCGAAACGTTGCATTGTTTCAAAAGACAAAGACCATCCATTCTTCGGCGGCTTATATCCTTTATACTCATAAATTAGGTTTGGACTATAGGATGGACTTACTATGGGACTGAGGCGATATCTTCTGCCATTTTCATCCACATATTTAAAACGCTCCTGAACATAATCCTCTGTGTCATATTTTGAATATTGCTGATTCCAAATATAACTTGAGGATTTTACGTAAAATAAAATGGTATCTGTTGCAACTCCATATTGACGCGTTTGGTTTAATAGTCCTCCACGTCTCTTCCAAATAATTTCATTAACAAAATTGTCCATTCCGAAGATTTCGTCAAGAATGAGTCTTAAATAATGGGATTTATGCCAATCACAATGTAAATAAAGTGCCCCTCCATCATCTAACAACTCCTTCACTAGTATTAGCCTCTCATACATAAATTGCAGATATTCATCATTAACCCATATATCTGTATATTGTTTCTCTTCAAATACCATTTGATCACTTGATGCTAATTGACCCTTGATTTGTATTGTTCTCTTATAATCAGCTTTCGAGTCGAACGGCGGATCAATGTACACCAGCTTCACTTTTCCCCGGTATTCCTTAAGCAAATGACTCATCACCTGTAGATTATCCCCCCAGTACAGCTTATTGCGCCAGCCTTCTACTTCAGGACCATAGGTTTCTTTATGTTGAGCTGGATAGTATTGAGTTGAGGTAAAAGGACGCTTTCCTGCCCATTGGAGCATCGGGTATCCACGAATAGGCTCAAATGTATACGTATCAACGCGTGAGACAGGGCCAGTCTCGCGCAGCCCTAGTTCTTGCTGTCGTTCTGTACTCATGATTTGGCACTCCTAAATGTCCAATTTTTGGCATCACAATAATGGCGCAGGTCGCACTCTTTGCACAGTTTGGGCGGTCGTGCGGCAATTGCAAAGTCATGTGCTTCGATCCGGCTCACAACGGTATCGAAGGTCTGTATGGTCTGTTGGGTTGCGTGCCCATCGCGAGGAAACGTAATGTAGGGATTACCAGCTTCCTCGCTCGTGTAGTAGAGGTGCGTCTTACTGATGTTCACCCCTGTTCGCTGCTCGACAATATGCGCGTAAACCTCCAGTTGGCGCTGGTACTGATTCAGTTTCTCACGATCATTGAGATCGTTGACATCGGGCTTGCGTTCTGATTTGAAATCAACTAGCTCGACGGTACCGTGCTGCCCGGTAATCAGATCAACTTTCCCCATGAGAATGTAATGCTCTTTGACTAGTGAGACATCCACTTCCGCCTCGCGGATACGGGACCAGTCTCCATTCTGGCGGCGATAATAGCGCAAGACCTGCTCGACGGCCAAATCGCGGGCCACAGGCGAAAGGTAGACGCGCTCGCGCTTGGTAATCTGCACATAGTTGGTATCAAACCAGCTACGAATTTGCTCCTCAGAGAGACGATGCAGTTCTCCACGTAGCACTGTCCGATGGATATCTTCAATCGTCTGATGCACCAGGGTACCGAACAGGATAGCGTTGCGACGGACGGGGGCAAACTCCAACGCGCGGAAAAACCGATACTGCTCAGCACAATTCTCATACACGGTAATGTGCGATGTAAAAGCGTAGGCGCGTTTTAGATTCGCCCGTTTCACCGTTTCCAGAGCCAGATCTGCCAAACGAAGCGTCTCGGTTCGCCAGGAAGGCAACGGCTGATAGGCATCTTGGAAAATAGCAGATGGTGTCCGTCCCTGGCCCTGTTTCTCGGAGGCGGTCAAGACCAGCAGATTCTGGGCACGAGAAAACGCCGTATAGTAAAGCCGACGAAAGTCATAGTATTTTGTCTGTGCAAGTGGCTCAAAGGAGGGATGGAGCAGATAGCCTTGTAACTTCTCATCCAGGTCCGTGTACTGTTTGCGCGGCGTGGCATTGAGTGAATCTACCAAGACTACCGGAAATTCTAGCCCCTTCGCCTGGTGAATCGTGAGGAACGAGACATAGCCACTGGGGGCATATTCAGCTTCATCTTCGTACTCGTTGATGCCACCATCTTTCAGAAAGCGCAGAAATTGATTGAACAGGCGACGTAAGTGTTTGTCTAGTTGCTCCGGCTGTAGCACCGTAATGTGATGCAGATACTCGAATTTGTTGAGGAGCTGCGAGAAGAGACCCAGATTGCGCATTGCGCGACTCTGTTGTAAGCCTTCCTGAAGCAGGTGCTCATCCAAATAGCGGCTAAATAAAGGGAAACGCAAGAGTTCATAAAACAAGCGCGAAAATGCATAGTCTGTATTCTCATGCATGTTGAAATGGTGATTGGCTCGCGCTCTGGCCCAACGTAACAAGTCAGCCTGTTCAGGCAAGCGAAGTTGTTCGGCAAAGGTCGCGAAACACTCATGATCGTAATAGTCCCAAATCGCCAGTTGCGCCCCTGCCTGCCACTGTCGTACCTGCGCAAATTGTGGGAAGAGGAACAGAAACGCGCCTATCATCAGACGGATTTCTTCCCGGTCAAAGAACTGATTTGCGCGCGGAGAATAGACTGGAATGCCTTGTTGTTCCAGGTACGCCGCTAAGGCTCGTACTTTCGGATTTTTTACGGAACGGAAGAGAAACGCGACCTGGTTCCAGTCTGTCAATTGCCCCTCTGTGCGCAAGGCTTGCAAAAAGGTGTAGATTTCTTCCTGCCAGGCGGTATCTGACTGGGCAGAGACTCGCACGACCGCAGGCATGGCAGGAAACGCCGTGGGACGAGGAACAATCTGCTTTGGATAGCGAAATAGCTGCCCTTGATGAGTCCACTGCTGCCCAGCCATCCAGCGCGTACAAAACTCGATAATTTCTCGGTGTGAGCGGTAGTTCGTCTCCAAGATTACCTGATGGGCAGGGGTCGTAAACGCAGTGCCAAATTGCAAAATATTGCGTATCGTGGCCCCACGAAACCGATAAATACCCTGGTCATCATCTCCGACCACACACAAGTTCGGGCGGTCAGTGCCAACCAGTTCCAACAAGATCTGCTCCTGAATGGTATTGGTATCCTGGTATTCATCGACCATGACATAGGCGATCTTTTCCTGCAATCGCTGCCGCACCGCCGGATAGGTACGTAGCAAATGCAGGGCTTCGTATTGGATCGTTGAAAAGTCGAGCGCGTTATTTTCTTCGAGGAGTTGGTGATAGCACTGGGCACACCGTCCTAAGGCCCGAATAGCCTCATCAGGGGCTGCCAGCAATGTTGCCACGTCAAGTGCTTCTTCGGCCACGGTGTTTAGCCACTTGGCGAGAGCCTCGCTCCGATCCCACATACTAGTTCCTGGCACCCCAGCGACAATGGCACTTCCTTCAAGAGCTTCAAACGCAGAAAAATGTTGATAGAGAAAATAGAGCTGATCGAATTGATCAAAGACCGTGAAGTTGCGTTTCAGTCGGGTATATTCTCGATGATCCTGTAACCAACGCAGGCAAATCGCGTGGAACGTACCCAGATACATTTCATTCAGGTTGAACGTGACACTGAGCTGATCAAGCCGATTGGAGATACGTGTCGTCAGTTCTTGCGCAGCTTTATCCGTAAAGGTCACGACCATAATATGTTCAGGGGTCACCTGCTTTTCCGTTAGCAGATAGACGATGCGCTCTACGAGCGTGAAGGTTTTTCCAGATCCCGGCCCAGCGATAATCAGGAGTGGGCCTTCTGTCGTTGTAATAGCCTCACGCTGCTGGGCATTTGCACCTCCAGCACCAGTGACCTGTGCCATGCCGTTCCTCTTCTCTCCATACATCTGCTTATTTTTTGCTCGTAACAGTCATTAAGAGACAGTGCATCAACGAATGCGTGATAGTGCAAGGGGGGACATTCTGATGTCGTTGCTCTGTTCGCTCATTGTAAGGTATTGTGGGGGTATTCCGCAATATGTAGAATCACAAATTAATCCATTAAATGCGCGAGCATGATGAAAATGCGAGAAAAACACTGGTCACCTCTAACAAGAGACGAGGTCAGGAGATGTGAAAGCTTCATACCCTATAGAAACAACCATTTCTTCTAAGAACAGAAGCGCAGGAAGAACAGCTTACATTTGTTGCTCAGTTTATGGAGCAGTATGCATGAGGCTTCCCTGTACTTCTGGGCTGCTCAAAAGTTGAGATTGCTCCGTCCACCACTTGGTACCTCGCGATTGATCTAGCGAGAAGATACTGATGGTTTTTGCATGTCACGTTCCTGACGCGTCCGTTCCAACTCGCGTTTAAGCCGCCGCTTCTCTTCTTCTAGTTCGGTGTGATGTCTGCTGCGAGGAAACGCTTGGCGCCATTGATGGAAGTCTCCGAGATACCCAATTCGCGGGCTACCAGTGTGATTGACGCAGTTACTGATCTGCACCAATCACGCTGCTTCGCGCTTACACTCAGCTGTAAGGTCTTTTGTTCTTTTGCCAGGATTCTTGCCTCCTTTTTGTTACAATATATCCGAAGATTTCCCTTATCCACAAAAGTGGGCAGGCTCACTACCTAGTTAATCCTTTAGGAAGAACCCAAGCCCGGCATTTCGGGTTGCTCCACTTCTGGCACCCGTTTCGATATTGATGCTACTTGACGAGGTTTACCCTTCTCCCCCGATGATCTCTTTCTTGTCTGTTCAGGTAAGATCATAGCAGTTTCACTTGCCACAGAATCTGCTGCAATATTTTGTTCATCTTGCTTATCAGTCGAAGTAGCTTGTTCATCCTTTTGAGTCTCTCGTGTCTGACGAGTTTGTTTCTCCCTAGGAGAGGAAGTACTTGGCGACTTCTTGCGAGATTTTTTGGCAGGCGATCCATTCTCCTGTGATTGTTCCACACCATCTACTGTTCCCTGTGCAGTTACAGTATGTTCTCTTTGTTCACTAGCAGGGTCAATCGGTTCATTTTTCGAAGATTCTGATGTGTGCCGTCTTGATTTCTTCTTAGGAGGGGTGTCGCTCGGCGACTTCTTGCGAGATTTTTTTGCAAGCGATACGTCCTCCTGTGATTGTTCTACACCATCTCCTGTTTCTTGCTGAACGATGTGCGCTGTAAACGCAATGGCTTGTCGCTCAGTTTCGGGTATGCCTTCTTGTGCCTGTGTTTTATCTGGTGGGGGAACTACTAGTAGGTTCTCGGATTCAGACCGTTCTTCTGAGGCAGCTGACATAGAGATAGCTTCATTTTCGTGAGGTATGGTGGAAGGAGTATCCACCTCTGCAACTGTAGGATGACGGTCTATCGTACTGTTATTGGAGAGGCTTGTATCCTCACTATCTCTATTGGAAAGAGACGAGGGAGGAGATGATAACGTGATAGCCTCAATAGACGACATCACTGAAAAAAGTGAATCGGATGGAGGTAGCAGAGGCTGTCGCGTTATGTGTGTGTGTTGTAGAGAGAGACCTGTCTGTTGGCCCCCTAGAAGCTCCAGACGCTGTTCCTGGAGCCGTTCAACTAATCGATCATAGATACCAGGACGATTGAGTGGGAAAAGATTAATCGTCCTTTTCTTCCTATCGATATGATTTTCCTTTTCCATTTGCTCAATGAGATATAAAATGCCTCGATTCTTCTCATGACCCATTTCTTCCTTCGGGGGTTGAGAACAGAAAAGAGGCCGCTTCTGTTCTCTGGCAAAACGAACCGTATGCATCGTCCCGCCATTGATATCTGTTTGTACGGGAAATACTCCGAGCGATAAACCGCTCTGAATGCGATCTCGTGCAACAAATGTTCCTTTGTTAGTCGCAGTGCCAAGAGCACATTCACTGACCAATACTCCCGCATCCAGACTGATTCTCTCTGCCAGTTCCTTATTCTCAGCAGGATAGATCTTATCTAAAGGGGTTGCTAGCACAGCAATAGTCTTGCCTCTCGCCTCGATTGCCCCTACATGCGCCGCTGTATCAGTCCCTTTGGCCAGACCACTCACAATCACACATCCATGGCAAGCTGCGTGGTAGGCAACAGTATGGGCAGTCTGGAGACCACGTGATGTTGCTTCACGTGTCCCAATAATGGCAAGCGTTATCGCATGATTGAGGAGTGTCTGGTCACCTTTGCTGTAGAGAAGAGGAGGAGGATCTTCTATGAGTTTGAGTAAAGCAGGGTATTCCTGACTGGTAATAGATAGGGGGGATATCCCTTTGTCAAGATGCTGTTCTATAGCACGTTGAGCTTGTAGAAAAAGATCTTTCCATTCTCTGCTTATGCCCTCATGCAATTTTTTTGCTAGAGGGATAGGTAAATTTTCTTCTAGCACTCGCAACGATATTCCAGGAATCTCCTGCAATTGAGGAAACACCTTGGCGATTTCTAGAACGGATTTGAGGCCAATACCATGTAACGACTTCAACGCATACATATAGGTTGCTTGCTCAATCTGCTCTTTTGTCAACAACTTGCTCATACGTCTATCCATATACTGTTTTTGCTACGAATAACCCGAACACCTGTTCACACGATGTCGCTTGTATTAGTATATCACGACATGCTGAAGCAGTCGCGCCACGTGTTAAGACATCATCAACAAGAAGCACTGTTTGCCCCGATGCATCCTTGGGTCCTACATAGCAAATCGAGCCGAAATGGGTCTCATAGTCTGGGCGTTCGCTCGGGAGTGATGTAGATGATTTTGGCACTGTTTTTATGCGTCGCAAACCTCCAGGTACGTGAGTGAGCCAAGGAAAATGCGCCGCCAGTGCGATGCAAACACGCTCACAGGCAAAATTCTGGACATCTGCTTTACTTGATGGAGCCGCAACAATATAGCGGCATCGCAATTGATACTGCAAATGAGCGGAGAGAGAGGCAACCTTCTCCACCATTTCTTTTTCGATTTGTGCTAGGATTTTTGCATTGCGTTTTTTGAATTGAAGGATAAGTTCTGTTTCTGCGTCTTCTGCTCCTAAACGTCTTGGATGATACTTATGCAAGTAAATATACTTGAGGCCACACTCATGTCTAAATATAGGAGTTGTCACTATTCTTCCCCTTTTACTCATTTACCATCTACATGAACTGGTGTAATATTGCAAGGACATCATTCCAGTGAGAACAGATAGGGTGCTTTAAAACTGTTTCCCAAGTCATGCTCAGCGAGCCATCCCAGCACAAGGCGATGGGAAGAATCTTCGCATTAAGAGCGGCTTGCAAATCATGAGGACTATCCCCAATATAACAGCACCGTTCTGCACTCCCGGATACTTTTTGAAGGGCTGTGAGCAGCGGCTCAGGATGTGGTTTGTGCAGTTTAGTATCGTGATAGGCCACAACAACAGGAAGAGATAAGCGATGATAGGCAACGATTTTTTCTGCATACGCACGAGGAGTATTCGTCACAATGCCGAGTTGCGCCTGAGCACGAACTTGGGAGAGAAAATCGAGCGTTCCAGGCGGCAGTGTTGTGAGATGGAAACGCTCATAAATCTGTGACCAAGCTCGTTGTTTACGCAGGGTCTCAAGGGCAGAGGTGAGAACAAGGGTTTGATCGAGATCAAAAAGGATCGTCCACTTCGCGGCTGACATAGTGTCTCTCTTTCATCAATCGCAGGCACATCAAAGAGCGAAACAGGCAGAGGGCAGAGCGTAATGCATCACGAGAAATGACGTAACCGTAGAATGCCTATAGGCACAACTAACGATGTAACACTGATACTACTTACAAAAGAGCACGATAATGCTCATAAACATCCACCCATGTGATGGCGTAAAAGCTCTTGTTTGTATATTTAAACGCATCTTTAATAGAGAAAGTAACAATAGAAATGATGTTCTATTGTTAGAAAAATACTCAATAAGATTATTTCAACCCTTAAAAGGTACCTTTGAGCAATCGCATTGCATTTACGAAGAAACACAATCGTTTTTTTGTATCACTTCCACCTCACGCTCCCCGCCATATCCGCTCTTTTGACCCGCACGACCAGTTCTCATTACGCTTCCCTTATGGTTGCTCATATATTCGTCTTTGGAAAATCGAATTGTCTTGCTTGGCGCAACGAATTTGCTTCAATAACAAAACCTGATGGGTGAAAGCGACCAGAAAGGGGCCCAAAAGAGCGAATCATATCTGTAGGCCCAGTGCTACATCTGACATGGTGCTGGGCCATCTTCGCGTTACTGCATATTCGTATATACGTTCTACAGGCAAAGTGTGAATGAGGTGTATAGTTGGAAGGGATTCTAAGCTCCAACAGTAGTAGCCCTCCTAGTTACCATACCGACAATCATTCATCGTTTCACGCCTTGTGATCAAGCATTTTTAAAACAACGATATCGTAAATACGAGGAGCGATTATATGATACTCCCAACCTCAGGGATGCTCATTGCTGGTGCAAATAATGACCAACTTCGCCTCGAAGAGCCTTTAGGTGCGGGTGCTTTTGGTGTGGTATTTAAAGCACGACATGTTACAGACGGAACGCTTTACGCAGTGAAGTTTCCCCAATACGCTGTCTTTGGCGGAGAGCCTGACAAAACTGCCTTCTTGAATGAAGTACGAGCATCGCAAGAAATTCAACATCCTAATGTTGTTCGCATGGTTCATGTAGAGGTAGATTCACCTGAAATCCCACCTTATCTGGTCATGGAATTTATTGCCGACGGAACGCTCAAAACGCGCCTAGACCTTCTCCGTGCTTCTGGTAGTCTGGTCGATCTAAGCAGCGTTCAAATATGGACTCACGGGTTAATTGAGGGAATCACTGCCATTAATGCCAAGATGCTTCACCGTGATCTCAAGCCAGATAATATTCTTTTGGCGGGTGATACACCGAAAATCGGAGATTTCGGACTTTCCAAGGTCGTTGGTATGCTGACGCGCAGTAGAACATTCAAGGGCGGTCAGCATATGTGGTATATGGCCCCGGAAGGATGGAAATTTGAGACAAACACCATTCAATTAGATATGTACGCAATGGGCATCGTGTTCTACGAGATCGCCTCCTTGCAATTTCCATACCAGCTTCCGCAAGACCTTTCCGATGTTGAAGCGTTACGGAAAATGCATCTCTACCAACAAGCACAACCGCTTCAGCACCGCCGATCGGATCTGCCACTGGGATTTTGCCATGTAATCACTCGCCTTATGGAGAAAAATCCCCAGGAACGCTTTCCAAACTGGCTTGAGGTCAAGCGAGCACTCGATAAGGCTTGGGAGACTTATCAGGATGATAGTACGCATCCTCGTAGCGCTATCGAGATGCTTCTACAAGAAACAGAACGACGTCACGAGCTACATACACAACAGCAACTTGAAGAAAAGCGACGTCGAGAAGAACAAGAAGAACGCTATCAACTAGACGACGTTCAGAAGCACAGGCTGGTTGAAAGCCTCAATGCCCAGATAGCAGAATACAATGAGCACTCTTCATTCAAGGAAAGAATCACTGAAGTACAAACGAGTCAAGGTTTCGGCTGGCAACTTCCCTTTGGTGGAACCATAACGCTCCGTTTCTTTTCGATTGATCCTCCGCTCACGCTCAAAGTAGGACAGGTAGGATACGCGGCAGTACTCCAGGATGCTGACAAAGCTGGGCTGAATTATCTCCTCTGTAGAAGTGGCGCAGATGACCTCTATGGAGTCTGGAAAGTGTGCCGGGTGAAAAATTTTGTACTCGTGGATCCTCGAAAACTTCCGCCCAGGCCACAGCCCTTTGGCTTTGAAACCGCAAAGGATATGCAAGAGATCGAATTGGCAGAACGCGCATTGCACATTTACACCGTCGAGTTCAGCGGTGAGATACGAGATACATTCTTGCAGGTTGCTTTAGAGACAATGAGACGTAGGAAGACTAGGTAAAGAAAGGATGCGACGTTCCGAGTTCAACGGACCTATCAGTATTTTTCTGACGAAAAAATACAGCTATCTTACTCTGCCAGCGCATATCATGCCCAATGACGATTACCATGCTCATTCGTTCTTGTGCCAGTAAAGCAGTAAGTAGTAACAATGTGCCTTATTCCTACTTTCCGTTCCAACGGCAAGCAAACCCCGTTCTATAAGTAACAACTATTGTAGAGGTGAAGCATGAACTGGTTCAGTTTATATATGTGGCTCTATGCTGCTGTCACAAAAAGTTATCCCATCCTCAAGTCTCTCCTTGACATGGGCAAACAAGGTTTAGATATGACAAAAACCGCGCAGGACATTTTTAACCCAGCCAACCAGCAACTCAAGGAGGACACAGCAGATACGCCAGCAGATCGCGCCTATGCAGCTGCTGCGTTGATACGCAGTATCGCTATCATGGGTTTTTTGGAATACCTCTTGTGGGCAACTAAGATTGTCGGCTTTATGGTATTTTGCAATATGACTATGAAATTTGTTGATCGGCTTCAGAAGAGCAAACAACACGTTATATGACCTACATATGCTATACAGCTCTCATTTTTGTAGGCCTAATCCCAATATTCATGCTATGATGGGCAAGAGAGTTGTAGACCAATTATGTGCTGTTGTAAGAGAAGAAGCGGTGAAAAGGAGTAGGTTTTCGCGCATCAAAATATAGAAAAACCACTGATCCCACACCTTGTTTCCCTCTGTATCACCGCTTTCTCGCTTTTCGTGTCTTTCAAACACTTTTTACTTCTTTTGCGAGAGTTTATAATTGGCCTATAACTCTCTTGCCCATCATAGCATGAATATTGGAATTAGGCCAAACAGAGTATACTTCCTGAGAAAGAACTGGATGCAAACTTCGTAAACAGGCATAACATGAATCTCGCAGCCTTAACCACAACGAGTTAAAACCACCCCTGATAGGCTACCCAACAGGCCGCCAATTCTGGAAGTCATCAGCGTAAAACAATATCGCCGAGTAGTACTCGCAGCAGAAAGATTGCGCCAGCTTTATCCAAGTTGGCGTTTTTACTGCCACATTGAGGGGATTGAATACAGGCGTAACACCCTGCTTCGCAAGGGCAACGGACTAGTGCCTCTAGCGTTGCACGAGCCAATGGCTTAACGAGGTGAAATGCTTCCTGGGCATAGCCAATCCCGCCAGGATAGCCGTCGTACAGAAAGAATGTTGCCGATTGCGTCTGCGGATGTTTGGGGAAAAGCGACAACCCACCCATGTCGCGTGAATCTCCCAAAATAAACAGCGGCAGAAACGCAATCATCGCGTGTTCAGTCGCATGCAAACAGCCGAGTGCATCATACGAACGGACAAGGGCTTGCCGCATGAGTTCCTCGTCCGGTGCCACCCAGCAAGCCTGTGTCCGCAAGATAAGTGGTAAGGGTTCTTTCAGTTCTTCTGTTCGCAGAACTACATGCGTTTGGTTCTGCCGACGGGTATACCCATGCACCTTTCGCTTCACGTCGACCTCTCCCGCAAAAACTCGTGCATGAGGGAGTGCAGTGGTTTCAGGATAGGTTTTGAGAATTTCTATCTCAGTCTGGACAAGAGGTTCTGTATAATATGAAACTTCACAACTTTGGACTGTGACCCGATGCTTTTCTAAATCAAGTTTTTGCACGCGGTAACTCATCCCGCGAGAAAGATAAATGGCCCCTGGGTAGCACTCCATAATCGCGTGAGTGTGGTCTATTGCGTCCTCAATGGCTTTTCCTTGCTCATCTACAATTTGAAGTGGTTCCCCAATTTGCCGAATCGCTGTATGATAGGCAGGGCTATATTTATTGTTTTGTAGGTGATAGGTATTCCCCTCTTTGATAAAATGCCCATCTCGGACCAATTCCTCTACATGGTGCATTGCCTCTTGACCGAATTCGTCAATATCTCGTCGAGTCAACGGAAATTCTTTTGCAGCACAGTGAATATGAGACCGAAGAATGTAGGGGTTCTGCGTATTGAGCAAAGCCCGCTCAGCACGTGCTTCAAATAAGCGGTCTGGATATGCCGCAAAATATTGATCCAGGGCGTTTTCTCGTAGCACAAGAACTACCAACGCGGATTGGGTGCCTCTTCCGGCTCTGCCTGCCTGTTGCCACAATGAGGAAACAGACCCAGGAAACCCATCCAGAATAGCAACTTTCAGATGTCCGATATTAATACCCAATTCGAGTGCATTCGTTGAGACCCCTCCAAGTAATTTCCCGCTGACAAGATCATCCTGGATCGCTTTGCGCTGTTCGGGCAAATATCCAGAACGATAGGCCATAACTTTTGTCTTGGCCTGTTCGGGAAGTTGGAGTTGAACCATTTTTGCCATGCGTTCAACAGATTGACGTTGTTGCCCAAAGAGAAGTGTGCGAACACCGTGGTTCACAAAGAATGCCATTAATTCCGCTGCCGCATCACTATGCAACAGGGGATCGTGGGGTTGCCAAAGCACAAACAAACGCCCTCCGCTGGGTGCCCCGTTCTGCGTAATCGCTTCTACCGGCTGGCGAAGCAAATGCTTGGCATGTTCTTTGGGATTCCCGATAGTGGCTGTGGCAAATAAGAATATGGGAAGTGTTTCTCGATAATGAGACAAAATACGCCGAAAACGGTGAAGGATTAATGCCATATGTGTCCCAAAAACGCCACGATACATATGGCTCTCATCGATAATGACATAGCGCAAAAAATGGTAAAAGGTGGACCAACCTTGATGATACGGTAGCATCGACATATGGAACATATCAGGAGTAATTACAACAACTTGAGCTTGCTGACGTATCGTTCGTTTCTCGCTGTCTGAAAGGTTTGTGGTATATGTTTTTACCAGAACACCGGGACACCACGAGGTTAACTGCTCGCCCCATTGCTCCACCAGCGCACGTGTCGGAGCTATACAGAGTAATCGCGCATTCGGATCATTTCTAAGCTCAGTAAGATAAGGAAGAGCTGTTGCGAATGTCTTACCCGATGCAGTGGCTGTCGCCAGGACGACATGCTCTTTCTGGAGAGCTTTTTCAAGGACATCTCCTTGATGGGTATAAAGCTGAGGAAACATTCCTCCAGGTACTGGATCATAAGTGGAATAGGCAGCACTCTGCGCTGGGATAGAGTGGGTATATAAGATACGCCTGTGCGCGTGCGGTTTCGTTTGCAACAGTGCCAAAAGCTGTTGAGCAGAAAGGGTATCGTCAGACACAAAAAACCATCCTTCATCTATCGTATGAATACATGCCGCTCTTCCATTCCGGGAGGAAGGGCAATGTGCGAGCAGAAACGATTGTCATCGCTTTTGGGGACGATACAAGCAGATTTATCAATCATTTGTGTTCTATAAAAACCTTGGTGGGATATATCTGCTCCAAAATACCACTACAACGGCTTTCAGGAAATTCCACAAACCACAAATGCTTCTCACTGAAAGATTGCCAACGTAGAAAAAACTATGATAGCAATATTTCCTTGCTCAGCAGCGTTTCATAGATGGCATTCATCTGGCGCACCAGATAAATGCGGTAGGCTTCGGCAGTCAGGCGAAAGAGCGCGCCATCAGCGGTAAACTGCCAGGGCACATGCGGCGGCACGATGGTGAGTTTTGTCACCTGATCGGCATAGAGCAGTTCGCTGCCCAGGTGTCCGCTGGCATCGCGATAGACAATCTCCGCGCCCACCGCGCCATGCTGGGTAACCGAAAGAATCGTCACCGTGCCCTGCGGAACCAGCCCTTGCACCAGGACCCCAGAGCGAATCTCTTCCAGCGACGCCATCGCAACAGCCTCATTTCCATCCAAACAAAAACGACAGGAACCAGCCACATCCCACCCATAGCACGCCTTCTTTAGATTAGCACCTGTACTCCTACAGCAACAGGCATGCATTCGGAATGGGAATCTTCTCTGGTCATACGTATCGATAGTTCATCCATTGTAAAGTATTGTGGTGTTTTCTGCAAGAGACGAAAGCGCAACAACGCTACCCAAAACGGCAACGATAAGGGCTGTGATGGCGTAAGCACTGTTATCGACGATAATACGGAGAAGCCAAAGAGCGCTGGTAAATGATCCGAAGAGTAAACAACTTTTGCCCAAGAGAGTGAGCTTTTGCCCTGAAGAGTAAACAGAAAAACCAACCAGGCTCACCTCTTATGGATGTGCTGCTCAACCTTCAGGGCAAAATGAACGCTATCCATCCATTTACTACTAGTACGAGCTGTCTTGAATTTACAAAATGGCGAGCGAAAATATTTGCCCTAGAGCCGTTTCACTGGCCATCAATAACTCACAGCTTACTCTTCAGGGCAAAAAGCCCACCAGGAGGGCAAAATCTGCTAGCTCTTCAGGTCATTTACTAAGCGCAAACAACGCCTGCGAGTAATGCGCAAATATCCTGGTGCGCTACCCGCCTCTGTCTATCATTCGCGCATCCGCCACACCGGCGACCTCGGCATTGACCAGCCCAACTCAGGCAAGCGCATGGTGCGGTAGTATGGCACTACAATTATGCCATCATGCTCAACATGACCACGTTACTGATTGCGCTATCGTCATATAGATACTCGTCGGACAACTTACCGTCGGAATAGTAATGATCGCTGTCACACTAGGGCTAACGTCAGATGAGACTATATACTCATAGTCCAGGGTATTAAAAGTCACATTATTATCGTTAAGTGCTCCGGGATAGATCAAGTCCTGTCCTTGCGTCTGTAAGGTTATAACAACAGTACATTGCCATCCACCTGTTACCAATGTACAATCTTGCTGCGGCCCAATTGTTGTAGTACTAACACTCACTATAGGAGCAGAACACGACCAGGAAATCGTAACTGTGTTGTTCGGCCCCGCAAAAACGATATTGCTCTGATAAGAAGTTGGACATGATGCACCTACGTGATACATAGACACAGTAAAGTTCAATGGCATAGACTCTCCCGGTGCAAGTACACCAGTCATTTGGGCAAAGCTAGTACCAATAGTTCCTCCATTACTGCTAAAACCTGTCACAGACCAAGCAAGCTCGCTACCCGTCCCACTCGGATTTGTCAGTTTTGCATTACAGTTCCACGTTCCTCCACCTCGATGACCCTCTAAAGGATCGCTTACCCATGTACAATCTCTATTGGCACTAAAACCGCTGGGTGAGACTTGCAAATTAAGAGGCACCGGAATTGGCGAAGGTGTTGCAGTCGCTGTTGGCAAAGGTGCCTGTGTCGGCAAGGATGTTGAAGTTGGCGAAGGCAAATTATTAGCGAATGTCGTAGCCGTCGGCTGCAATATAGAGCTAGTTGGCTTTGTCGATGGTGTTGACATTCCAGATTGATGAGATGTCGTTTTTGTCGCAAGAGTAGATGTATGTGTAACGATAGGAGAAGATAAGGTCGTTGCAGTATCCTGAGAGGGAGGTTTGAGTGTTGATAAGGTCACTGCTGCAACCGAAGCTAGAATAATCAGCATAGCCAGCACGCTCCCTATCAATACAGTGCGTACTGGAATCCGCCGCTTCAAACCGCTTGTATTCCGCCCATCAGTCACAAAAGAGCCTGCAACACGGGTTACTGGTGGACCGGTTTGCAAGTCACGAGTTCTACCTTCTGTAGCTACATGACTTCCTCGCACTGTCGCAAATTGTTCATCTAGCAAAGGGGCTGTTAGTGTGGGAGCAAGGCTCATAATAGTAGTAGAAGGCTGTTTTATGAGAGTAGCATCTACGCTACTTGTTGTTTGCGGATATTGCAACGCCTGTACAAAAGCCATTACCCTTCCATAACGATCTTCGCGTTTTTTTGATAATGCTTTCAATATTGCCCGCTCGACTGTTGCAGGAACAGCAGGATTGATCTGACTTGGCGGCAAAGGTGCTTCATTAAGATGCTGAAACATTAACGCGACAGAGCTACCACCATCGAATGGCACCCGTCCGGTAAATAATTCGTAGGCGATACAGGCCAGAGCATATTGATCACTCTCCTTGCTCACCTTGTTCTGGAATTGCTCGGGAGACATATAGAGAGGCGTACCGGCTGAAGCGGTGCTTTGCAGACTGCTACGCGAAATCACAGTGGCAACACCAAAATCGGCTAGTAGCGCGTTTTGCCGCGTCTTAAACAAAATATTCTCTGGCTTCAAATCGCGATGTATCACATGCCGCTGGTGCGCATATTGTAAGGCCTCAGCAATTTGGGTGAGGATAATGATAGTTTCTTCTTGTGACAGCAAGGCGGGTGCTATGCGCCTAAGGCGATCCCGTAATGACCCTTCTAGCGCATATTCCGTTACGATATAGAGCATCTCATAATAAAAACCTACATCAATAATCGGCAATATATGTGGGTGCTTGAGCATTTCAAGGAGATGCGCTTCTTGCAAGAAGCGTTTGCGCTCTTCTTCTGTATGCTGATACATCATATGCAATATTTTAATTGCGACGAAGCGATCTGTATAGACACTATGGTGGCCTTTATAAACGCGGCCGAATGATCCACTTGCGATTCTATTCACAATAATATAATTACCAACTTGCCTACCAATAAATTCATCTTGCGGCATCTCTATATTCCCCCAATATATAAACCAATCGAAGCTGTAGTATTTTTGCTGGACACTAGTATACATAAAACTCATCGAGACAGCAAGGGTTCGCATTTCCCCAGGTGTCCCTCAGATTTTCGCAAAGTCCTTTTGAGAGCTAGCTCGACCAGGTTTGAAAGCTCGCCTCCAGGGATGGTGAGCAGAAGGACGAGAGGAACCAGACAGCATAGCAGGGAGAGTGGCAGGAGCCGGAAGGAGCGGTGCTGGTGTCAACTCAGCTTTGGGTGGCAGGAGAGGTGCTTCAGGCAACAGGGCATGATTTGTCAGGAGTTTTGCCTGCCCTCGTCGTTCTGCCGCTCCTTCCGACGCTGGTACTGTTGCTGGCAGACAGTCCCACAAGCCTCTTGCCAAGTCGCTTGCTAGCGATCACTGCAGACGCTATTGCGTAAGGTCAGTAGCTTATTCACGTTGGTTCGTTCCCAACGCATCCCAGCCCCCTTGAGACGGGCTTCCACCTCCAGCTTGTTGGCACTTTCGACCATGCCAAAACCAATCGGCAACTCTTGCTTGCAGAACGTGGGACATCAAGAGGTAACTCTAATATCCTTGTGAAAATAGGCAATAGGCCCATGAGTGCGCTTCTCAAGCCAATTCACGAGGCAGATAAAAAGCAAGAGATGATGAAGCTAGTGAGAGAAACTGCTCTTTTTTCACGTGTCCCAAAATCGCCTGTATTAGGCGATTTTCTAAAACACAAGTACGCTATTGCCTATTTTCGTCAAAATCTTAGAGCTACCTCTGCATCCCATGTTGGATAATGAATCCAGGCTACCCACAACACCTTGAACCCCTCTAGCAGTTTCGTGTCCACCGTCCCCTTTCTGAAAGGTCAAGTGTCCGGGTATTTTTTGCCCAAATCGAGTGCGCACCCCTTCCAAGCATCATATGACGAGGTGTCAGACGCTCTCACACACAGTGAAGACTGAAGTTGCCCATCCAGGCTTTCATTGCTCACCTGAATAGGACACGGAATAGCAGCGTATTCAACTTCTCACTACGAAGGGATTGCTGCGTCGTGCTGATGTATACATGCCACCCCAACATGGCACAGACAAAGCCGCCCAGCGAGGGCAGATTGTAAAACCAAAGGTTGAACAAGTTAGTTTACGCTTTAGGAGAGATAGGTAGGATAACTCAACGCTGCTTACAGCTGCTCCCTCTTTATTGATACTAATCAATATATTGTGCCTTTCTCGCAAAATATTCAAGATGTTGTGCCAAATAGCTTGACAATATGCCCGTATATTGCTATATTATCTGTATCATACTCTCTATATGAAAGGAGTGGTTTATTGTGGGATTTTTTGCACGTATTGGCAAAGTAAAAGTTTACTCTACAAAAAATGGCGTTAAGGCTTCTGTTCGGTCAAAACCTGCCTCAAAGAAACAGAGCAAGCGAAAATAGTTGCGAGATACGCTTCTCGTCCATCGTATTAAGCACGCTCGAATGGTTCGCAGAACGTGCTTGTGATTTCAGGCTGTCAGGGTCAGTTGCTCAAAGAGTGCCCCCAATTCTGGGATACCTCCTTCGAGAGCGTGTATGTTCTTTTGGCTCTTTCTCTCGTCTTTTTTGTTCGTAGGGTTATTAAGGCGATTATTCTAGGATTGACGGACCAGAGAAAAAAAGGTCTTCGGCTGTACTACTACTTTACAATGAAGATGTACACGCTTACACAGTAAAGCATGAACACGATTAAGGTACAAGGGATGATGGAAGAACAACACCTTACGGATCCCAATGGTGAGACTCTGGCACGGCATCATGCAATGGTTGATGCATTTGAAGGCAAGCGGCCAATGGACTGGTCTGTCTGGGACTGGCTCATTGATGACTCAACGTGCCTGACAGCTGAGGGTCGCCGCGTAGCCCATTGGGCGGTAGCGACGCTGCAAGAGAAGTTAGGGCAGGATTTTCTCCAGTTAGTGCAAGCAAAGATGACTTCTCACCCTATCTTTTCACTGGGCTTCTGGCCTGCCAATGATGTTGCCTGGGTGTATGCGAACCTGATTCAGCTAGCAACGCAGTTACATCTTTTTCACGAACATATCTCCACGAACAGATTTGGACGTGTGCTGAAAGATTTGCGTCAGAACCTACAACCCATCACCTGGATCGGCACTCTGCTTCAGTTGGAAATAGCAGGTCTGGGGCTACGAGCAGGATGGGAGATTGAATTTGAGCCTTCGCTTGGCAAAACCCATTTTGCTGATGTACGGTTCACACACGACGCATCTCGCCTTCTGGTTGAGACGACCTCTCTGCGCCTGTCAAATAACGAACAGCAGGCACTGGCATTTTATCAGCAATTTGGTTTCCAATTGATGAATCTAGAATGGAAGCATGGGATACGCATTTGTAGACGCTAATGTATACTTGACCCAGGATCGCTAAAAAGAATTGACCCACCCCCTGAACAAGTCCTATCCT
>DAIDJF010000028.1 GCA_027451525.1 Ktedonobacterales bacterium | reverse complement strand
CGGCTACGCACTCGGTCTGAACGAGATTGCCGCATTCTGGATTGCCTACATCCTCACGCGCCCATTAGGGGCCTCGTTTGCCGACTGGTTTGGCAAGCCTCCCAGTCTCAGTGGCATTGGACTGGGTACGGGCTTGATCAGTATCATCCTGACCGTTTTGATCATTGGCTTGGTTGGCTACTTAACAGTCACACACAAAGATGTGCAAACCGAATAAATGCAATACCCAGTATGGACTGATTGGTCACGTCCATACTGGGTATTGCATTGGTGTGTTCAAAACCCATCATCGCTCCCTACGGGTTTTAGCGTAGTTTTGCTCCGCAGCTACGGCAATAGAGCGCACCAGGACGCAACTCATTACCACAATTGGGACAACGCACACCCTGCTGTGGAGCGGCCCCAGTTGGCGGCATTCCAGGTTGTGCGGGTTGCGCATAAGGCGTAACGGGTGGAGGCGCATAGCTGGAAGTCGGTGTAGGAGCAAATTGTTCAGCCGGATAATTTTCCTTCTTGATCTCCTGCAATTGCGCATTACGATCGCTTACATCATGATCAAGCTCCATAATACTAGCACAGAAACGCGAGAGGCCGGGATCAGTAAGTCTGCCTTGCTGATATAACTGGATGGCACTCTGCGCTAGCTCATTCAGCAACTGAGTACGCTGCTCTTGTAGCTTATCAATCTCACTCTGTTTGCTGCGCACACGCATCTGCTTCTGCGCTTCCCAGCTAGCACGACCGACCGCTGAATTCACAAAATTTTTCGCCGACTCCACAAAATCGCTCATAATCAACCTCCCTGAATAAGTTGGTCTGCCTTTACGCCAACTTTTCTGCTTTTCATTGTATATCTCGCAGGATTTACTCCGCTACATCATTTGCTGTTACCGCGTGGGGATAAATCCGAATTTCTTCTAATTTGCCCGTCGCGCTCATCTGCACAGCAACCACATCGATGCGCCAAGAACGCTCGCCCCAGTTGTGCTGATCGAGGTAGTAAAGCGCGAGTTGTACGAGTTTGCGCTGCTTTGCGGGTGTTACGGCATCTTCGGGACGGCCAAAAGCCGTGCCGCGCCGCGTCTTTACCTCGATAAATACCAGGTCTTGCCCTTCCTCTGCTACCAGATCTATTTCACCATAGCGACAGCTCACATTGCACTCTAACACATGATACCCCTGCGCTGTCAACCGCTCCTTTGCCAGACGCTCACCCGTTCGCCCCAGACCTTGCCGCGCCGCATTCATCATGATACCTACCTTTTTCTACCCAACTCATCAAGAGTTTCCCCTATATAACGTACGTTGCTCCCTATACTTATGTTGTAATATGCTTATAGCAGTCACTATTGAAAAACACATCGAGGCAGACATCAGCATTGTAGCTGTATCAGTATCACAGGAGAACTTTTTCATGGGTACCATTGTTTTCATTCATGGCTCAGGCGACAGTGGGCGTATCTGGCGACTCCAAACGGAATACCTGGGAACGACAAGGGCAATCACGCTCGATCTGCCAGGACATGGGACGCGCCCTGATACGCTACCAGATGAGACCACCGTGCGCGACTACGCTCGTGCCGCGCATGAGATCATTACGCAAGAACTCCATCTCACGCGCCCAATCATCGCGGGCCATTCACTCGGCGGAGCGATTGCGCTGACTATGGCACTGGACTACCCAGACGCTCTGGCGGGCTTAATTTTAATTGGTACTGGGGCACGTTTGCGCGTTCACCCGACATTATTAAACAATGCACGTCAGACGCCACAACAGGCCCAGCAAGAGATAACTACACTGGCCGTTGCTCCCGAACATGCGGCAACGATGCCAGCAACACTCTTGCAAGAACACAATGGCACGAAACCAACAATGCTGTACCGTGATCTTGCCGCTTGCAACATCTTTGATGTCATGGGCAGACTCCATGAAATATCACTGCCAACGCTGATTATTTGCGGCAACGAAGATCAACTAACACCAGCCAAATATAGTCGTCACTTACATGAGCAGATTGCAGGTTCCGAATTGCACCTGCTACCCCACGCGGGACATTATGTCATGCGCGAACAACCAGAAGCAGTTAATCAACTGCTTGAGACCTGGATCAACCGCTATTAGCACTCGACGCTCAGCCCATGTTCGTGTTACAATAGCGCAAAAGTCTTTTCTAAATGTTCCAGGTACCAGGGAAATAGGGGTACTTTCGACAGGGATATTTATCAGACGGACAGAATATTACAAGAAGACTAAGGGAGCAATTTGTATGTCAGGCCATTCTAAATGGGCGCAGATTCGCCGTTCAAAAGGCGTGAACGATGCTCGTCGGGGACAACTTTTCACCCGGCTAGGTCGCGAAATAGTTGTAGCAGTACGCGAGGGTGGCGGTGGAGACCCTAACGCGAATTTCCGTCTGCGCATGGCAGTTCAGCACGCCCGTGACGCCAACATGCCAATGGATAACATTGAGCGCACGATCAAACGCGCACTCGGTGGTGCTGAAGGTAACAATCTGGAAGAGATCACGTACGAGGGTTACGGCCCTGGTGGCACAGCAATTCTGGTGCAAACGCTGACCGAGAACCGCAACCGCACTGTTGCCGAAGTGCGCAACGCCTTCAACCGCAACGCGGGCAACATGGGTGAAAACGGGTGCGTAGACTGGCTCTTTGAGGCCAAAGGCGTGATTGAGGTAGACCTGCGTGGTCATGATCCGGACGAACTCTCACTTGAGGTTCTCGATATGGGTGCCGACGATGTCGAACCCGCCAGCGCGGATGACGAGATATTGACCGTCTATACAGACCCGGCAGACGTGGAAAAGGTTCGTCAAGCCCTTGAAGCGAAAAAATATACGGTCCTGAAGTCTGAAAGCACGCTGGTTGCCAAAACCAGGGTTGAACTCAACGACGAAAAAACCTCACACCAGTTGCTACGTTTGGTTGAAAAGCTCGAAGACCTGGATGACGTACAAAACGTCTATACCAACGCCGATTTCGCAGAGTCTTTTGCGGCTTCCTATGAAGGCTAATACTACTCATACAGAGAGAGAGGGCCGACAATGAGCGGTCTTACAGACACCAGAGCGCCATACGCCGTCTATATACGTAGTCAGAGTCGGTGGCATTCCCTCTCAACTGCATTCTTTACAAGAGAGGAGCGCGCCAATGCATGACGCGCTCAATCTCTCGCACGCAGCAACCGCGAAGCAAGCTACAGAGCCGCGCATTGCGCTCGGTATTGATCCCGGAACCGCAATTGTCGGTTATGCAATCGTAATAGCGCAGGGCAACACGCTTAAAATGCAGGTATGCGATGTCATCAGAACACCTGCTGGGATGCCTTTAGCCGAGAGACTCAAGATTATCTATCAGAATTTGAGTGCCATCATTGAAACCTATCACCCGCAAGAAGCGGCGATGGAAGAACTTTTTTTTGCCAAAAACGCACGTACAGCAATGACCGTTGGGCAAGCACGCGGCGTAGCTATGCTGGCTCTGGCAAATCAGGGTCTCGCCGTCGCAGAGTATACGCCCAAACAGGTGAAACAGGCAGTAACGGGCTATGGTGGTGCGGGTAAAGAACAGGTAGGGGAAATGGTACGTATTCTGCTTGGGCTAACAAGCGTGCCTAAACCCGATGATGCCGCCGATGCTGCCGCAATCGCTATTTGTCATCTCAATACTGCTACCTACACCTATAATTTTTCTCATCTCTCACAAGGAAGTTAAACGTTCTCTATATTCATAGCATGTATAAAAACACAACGTTCTTCGCATCCTGCATATGATAGACAACGAGAGACAGCAACCACATCTCCTAGAAGAGACAGCAAATCGTTACTGCGCTCTTATTCAGGCGTTTTTGCAAATAGCGAACAGAAGAGGTAAGGTTTGGGAAAATGATTACTGGTATTCATGGAACCCTGGAGGCATGTCGGGGGGATCATGCAATTGTGCGTGTTGGAGGGTTTAGTATACGTGTCTTCGCTCCCTCTTCTACACTCAGTCGCCTGACCGAAACGGGGATGGAAGTTTCACTCTACACGCACTTCCATATGCGTGAGGATGGTATCGCGCTCTATGGTTTTTCTAGCGCGGAAGACTGTACTGCCTTTGAACAGCTTATTGCAGTGAGTGGTGTTGGCCCAAAAGTAGCACTCGCGCTCCTTTCAGTGATGGACGCCTCCACCTTATACAAGGCTATTGCAGACGAGGATCAACAACGTTTAGCACTAGCTCCCGGCGTAGGGAAACGCCTTGCCGCCCGCCTGGTTCTTGAGTTGAAGGGGAAACTCCCTTCGCTTGCAGCACTGAGTGGCACAGCAGGCACCACAACGGGTACCGCCAATAGATTACAAACGGAGGTACTGGAAGCCTTAATAGGTCTGGGTTACTCACAGGCAGAAGCTCATGCCGCTCTCGCAAAGATTCCCCAGGATCAGGAGATGACGTTAGAGCAACAGATTACGTTTGCTCTCCGTTCTTTTGCACGTCAGTAACATCGCTGACGTAATATCTTGATATGAGGTTTCTATGGTAACGGAAGAACGATTACCGCCCGCATGCGCCTTTGCAGCATCCGTGCTAGCAGAGTATGCCGTAGACCCAGATGCCGTGCCAGAAGAGGCAGTCGAGGCTGCTCAGCAGCACATGGCTAGCTGCGCGCGTTGCGTCCAAGCCAATGCATCTAGTATGGGGGCACGCAAAAAGAAGCGCGTGCGCCGCGTAGCGGAAACGACACCTTTCAATGGCACTACACAAACGCTTGTGCAAGAACCACTGTCACCGCCCACAGAAACAGGTGCCAGGCTTCCGATGCCTTCTCCCACACCGCTTCTACCAGAGAAGGTCAGTCCTACTGCTCAAGCGGCTCCTCGCGTTCAGCCAGAGACGCCGTCGCCAGCAACAGTAGCACCAGTTGCTACGCCAGCACACGCTCAATCCTCATCGACCGATGCGAGTCTGCCTATTGATTGCCAGCAATGTCGGCAACTGTTGCCTGAATATGCGGAGGCAATGGATAGTGGTCAGAGCATTGTACAACTGTATCCTGAAGTGCAAGAGCATCTTCTGACCTGCGAATCGGGCTGTCTGATCTTGTTGGATCTCTTTCGGCAGGAAGCCAAGGCAACACGCAAATATCGCCGTCGGCCCGTGCGCGACCCCTTTAGCGCAATTGGCTGGGAGGTTTCGGGCTTTTTCCGCGCGGGTCAGGTTCCGATGTCGCCCAAAGCACTCTCGTACGGCACATTGCTACTCCTGCTGTTGATTGCCTCGCTCAGCACCTATTTAGGTTATCAGTGGGAATATGCACGCACCCATCCTGTTAGCCACGTTCACCTTATTCCAACACCGGATGGCGTCGGCCTCAGTGACGGTCTGAAAATTTACGATGCCTGCAATGCCAGCAGCTATCGCTTCAAACGCGACGCCGTACAAGCGATGCAGAACGGGAAAAACCAGCAAGCAGACGCACAGCTTACGGCTGCGATGAACGCTTCATTGACCGATACTACCGGTTGTAACGGGGCCGAGGCAGCTATCTACCGCGAGGATTTGCGCGTGCGTCAGTCGGAACGCCCGTATGGAGTCGTTATCGTTAGCTTTGATAGTGGCCCCGGCAACGCTGATCCTCAGGGGGGAACAGATCGCCATATTTTGTACGCAGCCTATACCCAAGAGCTAATCGGAGCATTTATTGGGCAACAAAGTTATAACGCGGCACAAATGCAAACGCCGGATGCACCACTCCTTTATCTGGTACTGGCAAACACGATAGGAGAAGAACAGGGTGCTCTACAAATTGCTAACACCATTTCAACCATTACCAGTGGCACACCATTACAAAACCTCGGTTTACTGGCGCAGGGCAACCATCCTTTAGAGGGCGTGCTGGGCTTTGGTCCGAGCAGCCTGACGCGCGTGGTACTGCCCATTCTCTGTCAGGCGGGTATCCCGCTTCTTGTGCCAACGGCAACAGGTCTGTTCATTGTCGATTTACTTCAACAGACCTCGCTCTACCATCACTGCACCCCTGGTTTTGCTTTTATTCGCTTCTCGCCCGATGATGCACGCCAGAGCCAGCTTGGTGCGCAGTATGCCTATAACCAATTGCATGTCCATAACGCCGCTATTTTCTATGATCCTAGCAATCCATCGTCTGCCGATTCGGCCCAGGGGTTTCTCCAGAATTTCACCAGCTATCCCCATACGCGGATTGTGGCCCAGGAAACTGCGGTTGCCAGTGGACTACTTACCGCTGATGGACGCCCACAGGCTCCGCGCAGTATTTTGTTAGCTGGCCTTAACGACGCTCTACAGGCCAAACCTGACCTGATTTTCGCGCCTCTTCTGACCAATGATGTGATTACACTTGCCCAGGCTATCGCGCGTTTGCCGCAGAAGCAGCAGCCGATCTTACTGATTGGCGGTGAGTTTGTCCAACCAGCCGCACTGCAAGAATTAGTGCAATGGTCACGACAACAACAACTTTTGCTCCCACGTGTGTTTGTCTCAATTTCATCAGCGGCACGTCCACCAAATGACACGCCCTGGCAGAAACAATTTTATGCCAATTTTTGTACATCATTTGCGCGACCGGGGAGTTTTTGTAGTGGGGCTGCCGCGCTCGATCAGGGTGCGCTCCTCTTCGGTGACGGTATTGAGATGATTGCGCAAGCACTTGGCCCGATTAAAACTGTGAGCGAACTACCTACTACGACGCAATTAGTCAAACATATTCTGGCTGAACGCTTTGATGGTGTCAGCTGTCCAATTGCGTTACATACGAACGATGGTGTCGTGATTACGAGCACCAGGGCGCTTCCCGTCATTCTTGGTTTACAAAGTGATGGAAATATCCAGATCGTGGGCTAATGCACTACAATATTCCATAGACGATGCGCTTGTATGGTTTTCCCTGTACAAGCGCATGCAGATCATTTCGGGCGTAGCAGGTCACGCACCGGAGCTGAGATGGTCCCAACTCTGGACGACAAGTGGTTGTTTTTGGCCGTCTAGAGCAATTACACTGCGTCCCTCTTCCGCAGGACACACTATCCCAATACTTGTGGCCCGTGTCCCCGTCTGCTCCTGGAGCTTCTCAAGCACGCTAGCGGCATGTTCAGGAGCTACGGTAAAGAGGAGTTCATAGTCTTCACCACCATGCAATGCCCAATCTAACGGGTTGCGCGTGACCCACTGCGCAATTGAGCGTGTTGCAGACGATATAGGCAATTGTGTGAGCGCAAGCGTCACCCCCACATCACTCTGGTCACAGAGATGTTGGATATCTCCGCTCAAACCATCGCTCAGATCAAGCATCGCCGTTACAATCTGTGGTCCATACGCTCCAAGCAAACGGCCCTCCGAAACGCGAGCACGTGGAGTTACACAGCGCATACGTACGGCTTCACACGCATCTTTTGGATACCTTTCTTGCGGAAAGAGCAATGTATGCAAACCAGCGGCAGCATCACCCAGGGTGCCAGTTACGCATACAATGTCGCCCACATTTGCACCGGAGCGCGTAATCACGTGTTCTCGCTCCACCATCCCTAGCAGGGTAATATCTATGATCAGTTGCTGACCTGTACCACTGCCCGCGATATTACCACCAATAATACTTGTGCCATAACGCTCAGCCTCCTGCCGAATGCCTTCGTACATCTGCTCAATACATGCCATCGCAAGGCCAGGTGGGAGAATCAGTGAAATCAGGGCAAAACGTGGCTCGCCGCCCATCGCGGCAATATCACTCAAGTTGACCGCAAGAGCCTTCTGTCCAATTTGGAACGGCTGGGCAGCGTGAAGCAGGAAATGCACCCCTTCTACCTGACTATCACACGTTGCCAGTAATAACTGGTCGCCTTGCAGGTCGAGCACCGCGCAATCATCGCCCACGCCTTTAACAATTCCTGCCCCTTGAGCCAAGCCGCGCGTCAAGTTCGCGATCAATTCAAATTCGCCAGATTTAGGACTAGTCATACACGCAACATCCTCGCAAAACAAACATCATCTGCTGCAAACAAAACTATCCTCATGATATCACCACAATCGTGCAAGAGAGCGGAAACTATTGACACGCAACTGGCACGTGAAAGACAATGGAGAAGAAAAAATATAGGATTGTAAATGGATAACATTATGGATTTGCTGATTGTTACACTGGTGCAAACGAATCCACAACGTGAGATTGATGTCGTTGCCCGCCTGCGCCTGATTGCAGACACCATACGGAACGCGCAGGGTCTTCTGACCGCGAATTTTTATCGAGGGCGTGGAGGCAACGCGAATTTTGTCATTCTCACCACCTGGGATAGTGAAGAAAGCTGGCAACTCGCGCAGGAACGCTATAGTCCAAAGAATCTCTTACTCAGCTCAGCAACACAACTCCTTACCGCTTCACCAGAGCAATGGTTGATGAGCTATCTTTGGGGTTATAGCAGACCAGCATCGACAGCCACGCAGGCAATGATTCACCTGGCATATATTCGTCCAGATCAGTTTGAACGTGTTCAGAAAGGTTGGCTCGAAGGTATGCGCCGCCTGACTGCATACCCTCTACTCGCGTTCTCGATACTTGCGCGTGGCATCCATGAACATAGTATGCTTGCCCAGCAGGCTTCTCTGACAGCACATGCAGAACCCGTGGCACCGGACTATCTGCAAGGACCTGTTTTTCTCAATCTCCTCACATGGGCCAACGATATGGATCGAGAGGACTTTTTGGAAGACACCACATATCAGGCCATTCTGCGCTTTATTCGGACAGCAGGCTCGATACAAACGTTCACGCTCGAACCTTTTTAGCAGGCATGAGAGAGCATGACTTGTGTCAGTATCATATAAGCCAGAGAGTCAATCAGACGAAGTTTCGGCCACAGGTCTATCGTAATATTTTTTCAGCTCCGCCTGCAAGAACAGGTGATTGGCCCACATGGGAGCCGTGAAGGTATGATACTCACCATCGCATTGTGGAGCATCGTGCAAACATTTTCTATGCGGCATTAACCGGAAGCGCAATGTATTTCCGCGCACTTCTACCCAAATATGGCGGCGCGTGTAACCAGTTCCCCATTTGAACAGAACCATCGAGTCATACTCTTCAAAATGGCCTCGGCCCTTAAGCAGGTTTTTGTTGATACTCTGCAACATCTCTGCCAGCCCACTCTCGCGTAACACGCGTTTGGCATTTTCACGGATTGCTTGCCGTTGCACCTCTCCCTCCTGCACACTAAGCCGCTCAATATTACTTTCATCCTGATAGTGCATCTTTTCAATTCCTGGCTATTTTTAGCTCCTATGCGGAGTGTATACCTTCTCCAACTGCCTTTTCGCTCTCGTCAAAGCATAACATATTCGCCCCATAGCGTGCCAGAGCGCACAGCCAGAGGGCATTATTTGAACTCGGCGACAACGTCTTGCCTCAAAAGGGGTCTCTCACGATAGGGATAATCGGCCTGGGCTAAATGCGCTTGCGCACCGGAAAGCGTTTTCATTGGAGGGAATGCATGGGAATAATCTTGAAAAGGGTTACGCTGCGAGGAGGCGAGATAGCAAACATTGTCAGCAGATTGCTTTGCGCGTCGTTTAGCTTCTGCCGCCAGCGAGCCAACCTCTTCCACGCTTTGAGGATAATGAAAATGACTGCTTACAATACCGACGGAGAGCGACACCAGCGGAAATTGGAAGGCACGCCCTTTCCGGTCTAATCCACTAATCGTGCCACGTTCACGGTCTTCAGCGCGATAGAGCCTGCTACTCTCTTCTTTGTACTGCACTAAGATATGGCGGCACAGCACGCGCGCACGATCAGGGGTGGTGATCACGACAAAATCGTCGCCGCCAATATGGCCCACGAAGTCATCGGCATTCCCATGCTCCTGCACAACACGCTGGCAGATATGCCCCACGAGCGTAATCATGTTGTTACCGGCAAGAAAACCATAAACATCATTAAAGGACTTAAAATTATCCAGGTCCAAATAGAGAATACTCCAAGGTTCCATACCATTTAATTTGTAGTCAATGGCACGCTCAACCTGTACTCCCCCTGGCAGGCGCGTGAGCGGCGAAAGATAATTTTGTTGTGCGCGTGAGAGCTGTCTTCCGATACAAGCCAGGAGTTCTTCAGTATTAAACGGCTTTGTAATAAAACCATCGACTCCAACTTCATATGCGTGTGCCCTGGCCGAGGGAGAACAGCACGCACTGAGGATAACAATAGGAATATGCATACTCTTTGGATGCATACGTAACCGTCGGATCACTTCATACCCATCTATTCCAGGCAGCATAATATCAAGAATGATCAGATGAGGCACTGTTCTAAGTGCATGTTTGACAGCATCTTCGCCGTTGGAGACTGAAATAGTTTGGTATCCTTCAATCTCTAAGACTTCTACAAGCAATCCAGCGATCACTCGTTCATCCTCGACAACTAAAATGTTGACCATGAGTCTTCCTGCCTCTACGTTCACTATGCTACACTGAGTATGTTTAACGAAACCGGGAGAACCAATGCCTGGCGGGCATATATCTCTCCGCTCTTTCCCTGCGGGCAGGAATAGGTTTATTTTCTATAGCTGAACTATATTGCCTCTCACCCATATCCTCTCTTCCTCTCCCAACAAAGACAACATGCTCATTATGCTACCTACGTACTACGTAAAATGTCTCGTAGCGGATAAGCAGATACGCTATTCACGCCCAGGGTAACTCGCAAGAGTCCCATACAGGTAATAGGATATTTTCAACTCCACTTACATCACGAGCAAGAGCCTGCCAATCTCCACTCCCCAGGGGATTTTATGGCAGGAAGAGGATACGTAGAAAAAAGGAAAACGAGCCGTCGTCTATCTGTGGGGGTTTCCTTTTCTCGTATGATCCTTCGTGCAAAATGGCTTACATCTCGCCACACATCGCCACCACCCTCCCAAATAACACTGCCGTTACCGTCGCTGGCTGGATAAGGTTAGCAAACGTTTGCCCTGCAACACGCCATGCTGAAATACAACACTGTAAGCCTATTTGACATATATGGCGACAGAGCTATCCAAAAAATAAACACATATATGTCATACCCAGTATAACATCCTTCTGCGCTTATGCAAAGACTTTGCCCCCACAATTTAGACAGATTTCGTAAAATGTTCAGTAGATGAGATTATTTTGTTAGATTATTGTCTCATAGGAGTTGACGCAATGCCTATCCTGAGATAATATGAAAGCGTATCAGACAGTTTTTAGGGTAGCGGAAGGGCATGCAATGACTTCACCAGTAACGGCGGAGCAGTCTATAACGTTTCCAAGTAAAGGACAACCCGCATTTCTTCTTGAGGGGATAGTACATACCCCCGAACGTGCTGAGATGGCACCCGTGATTATTCTTTGCCATCCCCAGCCTGCAAGTAGTACCATGCAAGATCCACTTACGCATCTACTTGCTCAACGCCTTGCAGAGGCCAATATGATTGCACTGCGCTTCAATTTCCGTGGTGTCGGCAAGAGTCAGGGGCAGCAGAGTGATGGGCGTCTGGAGCCACTTGATCTCGCGGGCGCAGTTGATGCTGCATTAGCTATCCCCGGTGCGAATCCGGCCAAGGTATGCGTCATTGGTCACGCTTTTGGTGCATATATTACCCTTCTCTATGCACCCTTTGACCCACGCATTCGCACGATTGTCGCGATAAGTCTTCCACTCTTCCGCGCAGTTAGTGGGTTTCCCAGAGCTTTTGAGCGGCCTAAGCTCTTTGTTACTGGTGAGTTTGATGAAATCTGCCCACGTTTTAAGCTTGAACCATTCGTTGAACAGCAGGACGGCCCTAAAGGAATTAAAGTCGTAACGGGAGCACGCCATCTCATGCGCGGCTATGAAGAAGCAACCGTTACAGCCATTCTCAAGTATGTCAAAGCTTGGGCCGAGATGCCCGGAGTATAACTTATGAATCTTAGCAACCCACTGATCGTCCAAAGTGACCGTACCATCCTATTAGAGGTCGATCATCCACTCCATACTGAAGCCAGAGACGCGCTTGCTCAATTTGCTGAACTAGAGAAATCGCCAGAACATATCCATACCTATCGCCTATCGCCTCTCTCCCTTTGGAATGCTGCCGCTGGCGGCATGACAGCAACAGCCATTTTAGAAATGCTTGAGCACTACAGCAAATATGCCATTCCCGGCAATATCGTTACCGAGATTCGCGAATATATCAGCCGCTATGGTCGTCTCAAGCTCATTCGTGGCGGTGAAAACAACGAAGGGTTATTGCTTGTCTCCGATGACGCGGCCCTTATTCTAGAGGTGCTGCATCACAAACGCATCCAACCGTATCTGCTACGCCAGATTGATAAATATACGATTCAGGTCGATGCATCCAGACGCGGACACGTCAAACAAGCACTTATTCATATTGGCTTTCCGGCGGAAGATCTCGCAGGCTATACGGATGGCTCCCCTCTTCCACTCAAACTGTTGCAAGAAACACGCCAGGGGCAACCATTTAACCCGCGTAAGTATCAGGAAGCTGCGGCTGCGGCATTTTATGCAGGTGGAGCACCCAGCGGTGGTAGTGGCACGATTGTCTTACCGTGCGGAGCCGGAAAAACGATTGTTGGCTTAGCAGCCATGGCCGATATTCAACGCGCCACGTTGATCTTAACACCTAACACCATCGCTGTGCGCCAATGGATCCAGGAGATACTCGATAAAACCGACATCGAACCGGGCATGATCGCTGAATACACGGGTGATCGTAAAGATATTGCCCCCATCACAGTGAGCACCTACCAGATTTTGACCTATCGTCGCCCGATTGGCAACGAGCAGCAAAATGCCGAAGAGTTTTACCCACATTTCTCGCTCTTTGGCAGCTATGACTGGGGATTGATTATCTATGATGAGGTCCATCTCTTACCGGCGCCAGTATTCCGCATCACTGCTGAGATTCAGGCACGACGGCGTCTGGGCCTCACGGCTACACTTGTGCGAGAAGATGGACGCGAGGCCGACGTATTCAGCCTGATCGGTCCCAAGAAATATGACGTTCCCTGGCGCGAACTAGAGCGGCAAGGTTGGATTGCTACCGCTGAGTGCCATGAAATTCGTGTCAGTTTGAGCGAGGATGAGCAGCTTAACTATGCGACCGCCGAAACACGCGAAAAATATCGCATTGCGGCTGAAACGCCAGCGAAGATGCACATCACACGCCACATTGCCGAGCGGCACCAGGATGATCAGGTGCTCATCATCGGGCAATATATCGATCAACTCAAAGCATTATCGGAGGAACTGCAAGCACCTCTGCTCACCGGGCGGACATCGAATGTGCAACGCTCGAAGCTGTACGAACAATTTCGACGTGGCGAGCTAAAACGGCTCGTTGTCAGCAAAGTGGCAAATTTCGCCATTGACTTGCCAGACGCGAATGTCGCGATTCAGGTCTCTGGTACATTTGGCTCTCGTCAAGAGGAGGCGCAACGACTTGGGCGTATCTTACGTCCCAAACGCGACGGTGGCCCAGCTTACTTCTACTCTATTGTGACACGCGATACTTGCGATCAGGAATTCTCGGCGAATCGCCAACTTTTCTTGACGGAACAGGGCTATCGCTACATCATTGAAGATGCAGAGGCACTCTTCTCCTAAACATAGTGTCGTCTTTTCTATCCCGTTACTGTAGAGATTGTTTTGCTTGACATCATGTTTGCATGAGTGGTACCGTGGAAAAATAACAAGATTATTCTTTAGTGATTGACGAGGACGACATGGCAGAGACTTATACAGATGTAACTACGGCAGATTTCGACGCCTACGTGCTGACCGCACCCCTGATGGTCATTGCAAATTTTTCAGCGGAAAAAAGCACTATTTGCCAGATACAGGAGCCAGAATTTGTCGCAATTAGCAAGGAATACCAGGACCGCGTGGCATTCGCGAAAATTAATGTGGAAACGGAACCAGATCTGGTCCAACGGTGGAACATTGATGGCGTTCCCACACTCATTTTCTTTAAAAGCGGACAAGAACTTTATCGTATTAAAGGTGTTGTGATGCGCGATAGGCTGCGTCGCCAGATCGAAGGCGCACTCCTTGCGCAATAAACTTGCAAACGGGTCAGTTCACTGGCCCGTTTGCAGACTTTTATTCTACTTTGTAAGGAGCTTTCGTGATACACATTTATCCTATTGTATTAGATGCATCTCTTCATGAAACTATTTGGGGGGGACGGCGTTTAGAACGCGACGGCTGGAAACGACTTCCAGCGCAGGCAACGACAATTGGTGAAGCATGGGAAACTGAAATAAGTACCATTATACAAAATGGCCCTTACGCGGGCGAGACGCTCGGCACGCTTGTCTTACGGCTCGGCGAGCGGTTTCTAGGGACGCAAGCGACCGCGATCTTTGGGCAACGTTTTCCTCTATTAGCAAAATTTATTGACGCAAATGCTCAACTTTCGGTGCAGGTCCACCCCAATGATGTTTACGCGGCACAACATGAGCATGGTAAACTCGGTAAAACCGAATTTTGGTATATTTTAGCGGCTGAACCAGGGGCGACCATTGTCCACGGCTTCAAACATAACACATCACGGGCAGAGGTTGCTCAGGCTATTCATGGCACCACACTTGACACGCTCCTGCATGAAGAAGAGGTTCACGCTGGCGATGTCATTTTTGTCCCAGCTGGCACCGTCCATGCCATTGGCAAAGGTGTGCTACTCTATGAACTGCAAGAATATTCCGATATTACCTATCGCATGTATGACTATGGGCGTATTTCCAGCAATGGGAAACCACGTGAACTCCATATTGAGCAATCGCTCGCGGTCTCACACTACACTCCATCGCCAGCGGTGAAGGTCACACCGGTCACACTTCCCAATCGCACAGGTTATGAGGAACGCTGCCTGGTAGCCTGCCAATATTTTGTGACCTGTGAACAGTACCTCCCAGAAAATTGTGTGCTTACAGCACATACCGATGTGAGTTGCGTGATCCTCTCCTCGCTTGGAGCCGAGATCACGCTGTCTTATGGACCTCAACTCAGTGAACAGGTTCAGCTTACACGTGGGCAAACGATGGTATTACCAGCAGACCTGGGGAGATATCGCATTGAAGGAACTGGCATACTGCTGCGTTCGTATGTCCCAGCGGCGGATGATTACGCCTGGCAGACATGGCGGATCTACAACGACACCAATGTGATGGCTTAACTCAAACAAGCAGAAAACCGGAAAACGCTGATTGGGCGTTTTCCGGTCACTCGCTCCGCCTCCGCTTCTTACGCTCTTCTTCCAAATCTGTAATTGTGCCTTCCACGACGTTCAGTGCTTCATTGCGTGGTTGATACTCGGTTTCCCGATACGGCATATTCATCACGCGATAGTATGACTGTCCAAATTCGGAAACGGTATGCGCAACCGCTGTTGTCACACGTATAGCCAACAAAACCACAAAAAGCAAACCCCACACTAACAGACCGACAAGCAGTGTAATACCGCCGCTAATCAGACCATACCCCACACCACCAACTTTGCTGTTAATAATCGCCTCATAAATCACCATAACAATAATGGGAATCCAGAAGAAATTCACTGTGATTGCCAGGAGCCAGCGTAAAAACCAAAAAACAGCCTTTACGGGATCAGAGGGCATCTCCCAGGGTGGAATCAGTGCCCATTTTTGTTTGTTTTTGCCCAAACTCGTTTTTTGCTGCATAACATCACTCCACGCCTCACCGTTCTATCTGTACAACAGATCTAAATATATTGTAGCAGTATGAACACACTTATGCCAGTAGATAGGTGTATACTTAGCGCAACGAAACGATCATACTTGCATTGCCCTGCGTGGTTCGTAAACCCTGCCAGGGCGTACTGGACTCACTATCTGTCTCTAAATGAAACGGCCCATAGGTTGGATTAGCAGGCGTTACAACATAAAAAACAGCTTGTATTGCAAGGTGCATTGACGGCGATACGGTCTTGCCTATAGGAAAGGCGGCAAGCAATTGGTCCCCTGCGCGAACAGTCGTCAATGTACATACACTCGTTTGCGTCTGACCAGCAGCATCTGTTGACTGGAAACGATAATTATAGGTTGTACGAAGAGCAGGTAGCTCTGGTTGCAACAGGTTCCAGCGTGTTACTGCCCAGTTTGTACTTTGGACCTGCGCAAGCGCATGTGCGTCTATTAATTGCAGGTGATGCGCAAAAGCATCCTGAGGCGTTGCCGGTGAGGATGAAGGCGTATTGACAATATATAAAGAGAAGGGATTTCCGCCCAGACGCGCGGGATGATCTACAAGCGTTGTCGTCGCAAACTGCGCCAGCATTGCATTGGTTAATGTATCATACGGACCAACCAGCAAAACCGCTGGGCCAGTCGTGGGGTCAGGTAAAACAAGGCAGTGTGTTGCATCAAAGAGCGTCGTTGGCGTCTGCATCTGCTCAGCCAGATAGCGCATGGCAGTTTGTGTTGCCGCGTCAGTAGTCACATACACGCGGCTAAAATGATTGTGTAGTGCCAGCGTGTCAGCTTCATGCAACGCGGAGCGCAACGATTGCAAGTCATTGTGATATGGATATGGTTGGAAGGCTCGATCATTGAAATTACCGCTACTGGCATCCACGATAGCAGCCGTGCTACCGACAAACTGCGCCCCAATGATGATCGCCACGAGCAAGCCAATCAGCAACGGGAAGAGACGTGCAAACGAAAAGCCATTGTTGAAAAGCGAACGTGACCAGGCAAGGAACTTCGAAAGAAACAGTCCAACAAGAATAAATGGCCCAGGCATGAGCATAAAAAAGTATTGCGCGTGCAGGTCTACAGCGTGCCGTGAAAACACCGCCAGCGGTACAAGCTGCCAGACGAGCAACAGGAGCAGGCCACAACGGAAAGGATCGGCAAGAAAACGCTGAATTATGCCGACAATGCCCACCTGCACTGCTTTTCTGCGTCCATCAAGCGTTGCAATTACATGTGTCGGACGCAACAGTAGTAAGATCGCTAGCAGGAAGCCCCCCAACGTCAATAGAGGGACAACATAATGTAGCCAGGAAAGCAACGGTGCAACGTGACGCAATAACGAGGAGGGATACGTGGGCACAGTATTGTAGGGACTCAGGAAGAGAATATAGAAACGAATTGCCTGATTATCCAGATGGGCATGCTGTTTCGCCAGTGCGAACACAGTACGCAGGTCAGCAAATTTCGTCGCAACCTCCCAAAGCAGATAGGGGAAGAAGAGAATGAGCAAAAGAATACCTGCAAAGAGAAGGTCACGCCACCGAAGTGTACCAGGAGCCAGAAAGAGGGCAAGGACCAGCGGAGCCGCGAGCAATACCGTCGTAGGATGCATTTGATAAAGAATACCAAAGAGAACCAATGCGGGAAATAACCAGCCCTTGCGCCGTTCCACCACGCCAACGAACAAGGTCAGAATGAACAGCACAACGAAAGGCGGCATCAGGTTCGGCTGCCAGATGAAACGCGCGTAGTTGAGTGGTTCGGCGGCCGTTGCGTACAATAAGGCCGCAACGGTGCCCGCAAAACGCCCATAGTAGCGGCGGGTAAAGATATAGGTGAGCAAAGCGGCAAGAGTGGTAAAGAGACTCACCAGCATTGCTCCACCTAATGGGTTTGCTGTAAAAAAGGCAACAGGCATGAAGAGATAGATCACACCTGGGGGATTCGAGATGCCGATAGATGCAGCGTTGCTTGTAACTGCCAGCAGGCCATGGCGCACAGCATCATGAGCCAGACGAAACAACATAGCTTGATCTTCATCAAACTCCGTCGTATTGAGCTGATAAAAGCGCAAAAAGCCTGCGACAAGCAGGACAAGATAGGCTTCCCATGAGAAAAGCCATTGGCGCAACGTCGCGCGGTTCGTCGGAGCCGATGCGTCATCTTGCGCATGCCGAACCTGTAACAAATTCACGATATCCCTCTTACAACAATTTCATTTGCCCCTGGTTGATGGGCAGTTTTGCATAGTGGCTACATGCTGAGCACTTTTCGCACCGCATCAATGGTCGGTTGAACCACCATGCGGCTTCCCTCTTGGGGAATGCCTGTTTTGCTATCTTTAAGCAGATTGCCCGTCAGGATGCCAACTACACGCTCATCCGATTTGATAACGCCGCGTGCGACCAGTTTGCGCACACCAGCCAGCGTTGCAGCCGATGCAGGCTCACAGCCGATGCCTGCGCGGTCAATCATCGCCTTAGCGGCAAGAATTTCCTCATCGGTGACCTCTTCCACAATGCCATCGCTCTCCTCTATGACTCGCCGCGCGCGTGTATAGCTGACAGGATTGCCAATTTTAATCGCAGTCGCCAGCGTATGAGCCTGCACCGTCTCGCGTGTGGCAAAGCCCCGCATGAAACTGCGATAGAATGGATTGGCCCCTGCCGCCTGAATTGAGGCAATACGTGGCATATGGCCGATGAGAGAAAGCTGATAGGCCTGCCGGAATGCCTTGCCTATCGCGGATGTATTGCCCAGATTGCCTGCTGGCAATACCAGCCAATCGGGGGCTTGCCAGTCTAGCTGCTGCAACAACTCAAAACCTATTGCTTTTTGGCCCTCGACACGAAATGGGTTGAGCGAATTGAGCAAATAGATACCCAGTTCGTTGCATACCTGCTCGACAAGCTGCATAGCATCATCGAAGTCACCCTCAATCTGCACAGTTGTCGCGCCATAGGCCAGTGACTGCGCCAGCTTGCCCCCCGCGACATTGCCAGCAGGCAGGAAGACAATTCCGCGCATGCCAGCCTGGGCAGCATAGGAAGCCAGAGATGCCGAGGTGTTGCCCGTAGAGGCACAGGCTACCGCACTCGCCCCCAGCATATGCGCCATCGTCACCCCAACCGTCATGCCACGATCTTTGAAGCTACCAGAAGGATTCTCGCCCTCATGCTTTAAAAAGAAGCGATCCAATCCTGCGTAGAGACCAACTTGCCGGTGTCCAACACGTCCCGGTCCACAATTTTCGCGCCCAACAGGATACAGGCCCGTGTTGCCCTCTGGGTGACTGATGACATACTGTTCAGGAGCAGGCAGAATTAGCTCGCGATATCGCCAGACGCCACTACTATCAAGCAACATCTCATCAGAGCCAACAGACCAGATAGGTGGAGTCTCTACTCGCTCTTCAAAGAGTTGCCGCCATGCGGCACCTGCGATTGGTGGCAGGTCGCTGGAAGTATCCGGCAGCGACTGCATCATGTCCTGACCGCTTAGCGTGTCTTGCGAGAATGACGAAGGGAGTACAAAGCGCGTTTCGACATCCAGCACACCTCCACAGTCACAGCGGTAGCGGGGAAGTGGTTTTGAGCTTCCCGGCCCAAACTCTATCGCGGGATAGAGAGCAGCGCATTCTACGCAGCGCAGCGTAGTTGAGGAGAGAGCCTCAACTACGTCCGCAAAAGAACCGCTACGCAAGGTTGCGTTCCCCTCGTTCTCCTCCCGGTCGGTCGGGCGACCAGTAGAATTGATTGCCATTGCGTGCGCTAACTTCCTTTCGTATACGGCTACGCGATGTGTTCAGCACACGCGCTCCGTGTTGATCAGCACGTAAGATCATGCCTGTTCCCTGTATTCCTACAGTATGTGCAGTCTGTTGCATCGCATGCAACACTTCACGAAAACGAGTTCCAGTGAGAGCAATGAGCGATGAACCTCCACCAGAAAGGCAAGCACCATAGGCTCCAGCGGCTACGGCGGATTGAATGATATCGGGCATGGCAGGAAACAGAGCCTGACGATAGGGTTGATGGAGACGATCTTGCATGGCCTCACCGATCAGCTCATAGCGTCCTGTCTGCAACGCAGTTAATAGAAGTGCCACACGCCCAGTATTAAAGGTCACATCAGCCTTTGGGTAACTGGCAGGAAGGAGTTTTCGTCCCTCGACAGTATCCATCGGGAACGAAGGAGTAAAGATCACCGCTTTCAGGTCATTGGGGAAGGGCGTCTTAATGGCATGAATCTTGCCATCGACGTTCGTTGTCGCAACAAGCCCACCAAGTAAAGCGGGAGCCACGTTATCAGGGTGATTGCCAGCCTCCGCCTCGACCGCCAGGTCCAGTAGATCTTCTTTCGGCGAGGCCATTCCACGCATGCGTAGCCATTCATTCGCGGCAATAAGTCCACCAACAACGGCAGTTGCACTGCTTCCCAGGCCACAACCGGGAGGAATCTGAATTGACATGCGAATGCGAATAGAGGGTAATTCAACCTGACGACGCTCAAAGAGCAGAGCAAATGAGCGGAAAAACAGGTTATCCGCACCAGTGGAGAGATCCGCCCCTAACGCGCCTTCTACTTCAATCTGAGGATGTAGAGGATCATTCCCGCTTTCTTCCACCTCAAAGCGATTATATAACTGAAGTGCCAGTCCCAGACTATCAAAACCTGGGCCAAGATTAGCCGACGTAGCGGGAGTACGAACAGTGACTGAGACAGGTAATACCAGTGCCATCTGCGGCTACCTGCCTTTCTGATGATACGTGCATTGCTCATCCTTTCCTAACAACGGTAAAAAGTACGTCTATTGTATCACGTCTCGTCGCAAACACAACCACTACAGGACAAAAGTCATACACGCAGATCAATTGTTACCTATATAGTAGCTTGTCAGCGACGAGGACAGATGAAGCCTGGAAAGCATTGCATTTTTGTGTTTCAAAGGATCTCTAGAGAGGCATTGAAACACAAAAACGCTGTGGTGACGCTATTGGCCGCTATTAGCGGGGCGTTTCGGCCTTCTCTTCTGGTGCTCCGGGCTGCTGAGTCACAGGATTTAGCCAGGGCATCATCGCACGCAATTCGCGCCCAACCTGCTCAATCTGATGCTGCGCACCCTTGCGGCGCATTGCCAGGAAGCTAGGACGCCCTGCCTGATTCTCCGTAATCCAGCGCGTGGCAAATGTGCCATCCTGAATCTCGCTCAACACTTTGCGCATCTCATCACGTGCGTGCTGATCGATCACACGTGGGCCAGAAACATAGTCGCCATACTCAGCCGTATCGCTGACCGAGTAACGCATGTAGCTCATACCGCCCTGATACATCAGGTCAACAATCAGCTTTACCTCGTGCATGCACTCGAAATAGGCCAACTCTGGCTGGTAGCCAGCTTCGACCAGCGTCTCAAAGCCGTTGCGAATCAGCGATGTCAGGCCGCCACAGAGCACGGCCTGCTCGCCAAAGAGATCGGTCTCGGTCTCTTCGCCGATAGTTGTGCGCAAGACACCCGCGCGCGTCGAGCCAATAGCGCGTGCATAAGCAAGTGTAAGAGCTTCAGCATTGCCAGTGGCATCCTGATACACAGCCCACAGAGAAGGCACGCCCACGCCTTCAACATACAGGCGACGCAGCATATGACCGGGACTCTTGGGAGCAACCATTGCCACGTCTACATTCGCGGGCGGGACAATCTGTGAATAGTGCAGGCTAAAACCATGCGCGGTCATGAGCATTTTCCCCGCTGCCAGTCCAGGCTTGATCTCATGCTCGAAGACCTGACGATGATGCTGGTCAGGGATCAGAATCATGATAACATCGGCCTGCTCAGCCGCCTGAGCGGGTGTCAAGACGCGCAAGCCATCAGCCTCGGCCTTCGCACGGCTCAAGCTGTGCTTTGGCAAACCAACTACAACGTCACAGCCGCTATCGCGCATGTTTAACGCATGAGCATGACCCTGACTCCCATAGCCAATGACCGCTATCTTCTTCTGCTGAATCAGTTCCAGGTTCGCGTCTGCATCATAATAAATACGTGCCATAAAAAACCACTCCTCACATAGGTGCAATTCCTCGCACACTGCTTTCTCTTGTATCGCTGGCAGCAACCTGTATCTCTCTCATACAAGCTGCTGCCAGCGGCTCATTGTTACGCACTACGTGTCATCGCCACGCATCCAGAGCGTGCGATCTCACGAATGCCAAATTCTTGCAACTGCTCGATAAGCTTTTCAATGCTCTCGGTGCTACCCGTGATTTCCAGCGTAATCGTCTCCGGCGTCATATCTACCACGTGCGCGCCAAAGGACAAGCCATACTCGATGATATCATTGGCACTCTGCGCACTCGCGTTGACTTTCACCAGGGCCATTTCACGCATCACGGTGTGTTGTGTCTCTAAGGATAACACATCTTGTACATCTGGGTTCTTACGCAACTGCTCGATGACATGATGTACACCGACCTCAGAGTCCACGCCTGTCACGGTAATACGTGCCATATCCGCGCTAGTTCCACGCTCCAGAATCAACGTTTGCACGTTGGCACGACGACGGCGCAAAAGGCCGATAATACGATCCACTGACCCCGGACGATCATTCACCTTCATTAAGAACGTATAGGAACGCTCCTCGCCAGCCGGAACATTAGAATGTCCCGCGCGCTCCACAGACAACACATGCTTTGTCATGCCGTAGCTCCTCTCGTACCTACTCTTCAATCATATTCGTGATCGCCGAGCCGGGAGCAACCATCGGATAGACGTTCATTTCTGGCTCAATCACAAAGTCAATAATCACTGTGCCTTCGGTCTCCATCGCTTCCTTCATCGCAGCCGGAATATCCTCGCGGCGTGTCACCCGCATTCCCTTTAGACCATAGGCATCCGCCAGCTTAATATAATCAGGACCAGTAATAGGCGTCTCGGAATAGTTGCGCGAATGGAAGAACTGCTGCCACTGGCGCACCATGCCCAGATAGCCATTATTCATAATCGCGACCTTGAGCGTGATCCCCTCTTGTTGCAGGGTCGCCAGTTCCTGAATGTTCATCTGGAAGCCGCCATCACCAGCAACGACCCAAACGGGCACATCGGGCAGACCCATCTTCACGCCCATCGCCGCTGGCAACGCAAAGCCCATTGTTCCCAGGCCGCCAGAGGTGATATAGCTATTGGGGCGCGTCCACTGGTAGAAACGTGCTGTCCACATCTGATGCTGACCCACATCCGACACGACGATGCCCTCTCCATTGGTAGACTGGCGAATCGCTTCCAAAATGCTGATTGGGTCAGGAGCGGTTGTCTCCTCGCGCTGAATACTCTTGGCACGCTCATTATTTTGCGCTTCCCATGAGCGAATCTCACTGAGCCACGCGCTATGATCGGCAGGTGCGACAACCTCCGTCAGAGCTTGCAAGGCAATTTTTGCATCCGCCACTATCGGCACAGCAGCGACTTTAACCTTATGCATCTCAGAGGCATCAATATCAATATGAATGATCTTGGCTTTCGGCGCAAACTCGCTTACTTTTCCGGTCACGCGATCATCGAAACGCATACCCACGCCGATAATCAGATCCGCCTCGCCAATCGCCTTGTTGGTATGGGCTGGTCCATGCATACCTGGCATGCCGATCTGCAACGGATGCGTATCAGGGAATGCGCTCAAGCCCAGTAATGTGGTAATGACTGGCGTTGAGGTTTTCTCGGCAAAGGCTCGCAATTCATCATACGCATTCGCGAGAATAATACCATGACCAGCCATAATCAACGGACGCTGCGCATGAGCAATCATACGCGCGGCTTGTGCCAGCAGATGCTCCGCAGGTCGCTCCACAGGCTGAGCCTGCAAAATTTCGTCGGAGGTTGCCGTCGCGGAAGCCTGATACATCGTCTTCGCAAACAACACATCCTTCGGAACGTCGATCAGGACTGGGCCGGGCCGTCCGCTACGCGCAATTCGAAATGCCTCATGTACGACATCGGCAATTTCGTCGGCATTGCGCACCAGGAAATTGTGCTTGGTGACAGGCTGCGTCATGCCGATCACATCGGTTTCCTGAAAGGCATCACGCCCAATAAAAGGACGCGCCACCTGACCAGTAATCGCAACCATTGGAATAGAGTCCATAAATGCAGTCGCCAGTCCCGTCACCAGATTGGTTGCGCCGGGCCCGCTGGTGGCAATACACACGCCAACTTTACCAGTTACACGCGCATAACCGTCTGCCGCGTGAGCAGCAGCCTGCTCGTGGCGCACCAATACGTGATGGAGGACAGGGTAATCGGTAATTGCATCATAAAAAGGCATAATCGCGCCACCAGGGTAACCGTACATTAATGTTACCCCTTCACGCACAAGAGCTTCACATAAAATATGACTACCTGCTAATTCTCTTGGTGTCTCGTGCTGCGCTGTTGTCTGTTCGGTCATAGTAGCCTGTTGAATAAATTTTGCTGCGATTGCCATAATTCCTCCTGGTACATCTCAATTCTCGAATAAAAAAGAGGACCCCCCGCACGGGAGGTCCTCTATCAGGTACCTTCATTGGATTGGGTTGCGCCATTGCCCCCGTTAGTCTCCCCGTATCGCCTGTATCTTGCTTGCCGTTCGCGTTACTGTTAGCCCTACCAAACTCTCAAGCACTACGAGTCTGGTAAGGCCCGTAAGGAGGAGGCTAAGGCTAATGAGAACTACAAGTACTACAAGGATAAGGAGAGCAAGAAGGGCTGCTACAAATAAAGAAACCGACGTTACTACGCCGGTTTCGCTAATAAGTATAAAGCTGAATGTAGCAGCCGCCATACCCATACACATTGCAGGCATGGACATGAAAAATGGCATACGTTGGGTGCAGTCATGGTCAGCGATCATTGCTGACGGTCTAGATGCACTATACATGCTCAACATATGCCTTCTCCAAATACTGTGTTTCTTTTACGTTAGTCGGTCCGAAGGCTCAAACAGCATCTTTGCCGGAACACTCCATACGACGTTCCTCGTTGTTTCTGAGAATACACTACCTCACAAACATTTGTCAACCCTGTAACCTGCATTTTTTGCTAGATGGAAGAAGATTGGAAAAAGCATACACGGGAGTTCTAAACCGTGTGTATAGAAGTCACATACTCCTCTCATACTTTCTCCCTTGACAACCACCCAGAATATCAGTAGACTAGCCTATAGTAGTCTCATCAACAATTCATCAACCAACTATGCACCCTTACAGGCCCTGACAGTTGGAAATGATGACGATAGCTCCCCAAAGAAGAGGAGATCACACAACATCATGCCAGAAATCATTGACTTTTTTTTCTCGCCCTACCCTTCCGCGCAGACACGCCGTTTACGCGCTGCCATTGAGGACGGATTAGCGCATGGCAGTCGGATCACTCCTGCCGACCCCAAACCGGGGGAAGCGGTCATGCTTCTGTTTTCCGCGCAGGCGCAATTGCCTATTGAGCGCGTCGCTGTCTACTACACCACAGATGGAACCCCACCAGCGGGAGAGCGCGGAACAGCCACGAACGGTTATGTTGTCTGGGCAGAGGCTGGCGAACACACACAGGATGACGAGTGTGCGCTTCCAGTGCGACATTGGCGGGCCATCCTTCCCGCACAACACGATGGCACCCTGGTTCGCTATTGTGCTGATGCCTGGAGTCTCAGCGATACGCAAGCACACTGGTATGCCGATCATGCCGACCCAATTACTGTGCCCCCAGAACATGGACGCAGCTATGCCTACCATGTCGATACCTGGACTCCACCCAAATGGTGGCAAGATGCTATCGTCTATCAGATTTTTGTAGATCGCTTTAACGCGGCCCACGATGAGCCTCCGCTGTTGGAACACGATGCGGCTCCCATCACGGGCTTCTTTGGGGGAACATTACGCGGCATAATCGAGAAACTCGACTATTTAGAGTCGCTGGGTATTACCTGCCTCTGGCTCTCACCTTTGTTTGAAAGCCCTACGCATCACGGCTATAATGCCTCCGACTACCACACCGTCGCGCAACGCTATGGCACGAACGAGACATTGCGTGAACTCATTCGGCTGGCCCATGAACGCGGAATGCGCATCATGCTCGATTTTGTGGCAAACCATACTTCCGACGAGCATCCCGCTTTTAAGGCAGCACAACAGGACCAGGAGAGCGCCACATATGACTGGTATGCTTTCAGCGATGCCTATGCGCATGGCTATAGAAGCTACGCGATGGTCGCCAACATGCCTGAACTGCTGACCGAAAATCCCAACGTGCAACGCTATCTCTTTGACACCGCTCTCTACTGGTTGCAAGATTTCGGGGCAGATGCGCTACGCCTCGATTATGTGCCAGGACCTACACACGCATTCTGGACAGGCTTACAGACAGTGGTCAAAACACACGTACCCGAAGCACTGACACTCGGCGAGATCACAGCCCCCATGCAGCATATTGTAGACTACGCGGGACGTGTTGACGCCTTTATGGATTTTCCATTGGCTGAACAACTACGCGCGGTCTTTGCGGCACGGCAACGCCCTCTGCAAGACCTCCTGACCGTCCTTGAGGCGCGACAGCACCACTTGCCCACGAACATGGCACGCGCTACATTGCTCGACAATCATGACATGCATCGCTTCTTATGGCTGGCAGAAGAAGATCACCGCCGCCTAAAACTGGCAGCAACGTGCCATCTCACCTTAGACGGCACTCCTATTATCTACTATGGAACTGAAGTCGGACTCTCGCAATACAGTGATGCCCATAAAGAGAATGCATATGCACGCGCACCTATGTTCTGGGACGAACGCCAAGATACACACTTGCTCGCTCATTATCGCCACCTGCTCAAACTGCGCCAGACCTATCCCGCCCTCCGTTCGGGACAATTTCTGCCCATTCCTGTGCAGATTGTGCAGGGGTCAGCGGAAATAGCACGTCAGGTGGGGGCATATTTGCGTATTCTAGAAACGCAAGCAGTGTTGGTTGTACTCAACAACAATGAAGAGGCAGTTCAGGTGCGTATTGCACTGTCCCAAATTTTGCACAATCAAGGCATCCGTCTCATGCATGGAGACATACTCCGGCATCTCTTACCTGTTGAAAGCGAATATAGGGAGAGCGTACAAGGAGAAATCGAGTTCCATCTTGCCGCGCTGGATGGATTGCTTTTACATATCACAAGTAGCCAACTGGTGTGAAGTACCGTAACGAAAGAACGTATAGTATGCGAGTATCAATACAAGCATGTGATAGCACTGTGACAAAAGTGGTCAATAAAACTGTTGACAAATCAACAGTTTTAGCCTATACTAATATATAGCGAAACCGCTACATGACTACGATAGCAAAGAGGCGCATAGCATGAGTACAGTTGATAAGAGTACAGGCATTGAGCAAGATGTTTATCAAATGTTAACGAAAACATTTATTTTACTCGATGACTGTGATCGACGGTTCTTCGCAGACTATGGATTGAGCATGCGCCAGTTTTGGGCATTGCAGCACCTTGATGCTCATCAAGGGCGTTCAATGGTTGATCTCAGCCGGGTCTTGTTTACGGATAAAAGCAATATCACTGGCATTGTGGATCGCCTGGAACGGCTCAATCTGGTTACACGCACTGCCGATGTACGCGACCGCCGCGTCATGCTTATCACACTTACAGCAGAAGGTCAGCAACTGCGCGACACGGTGAGCGCGCAACATAACACGCTGACCAGCCACTTGATAAGCGTAGTTAACAGTGCCGATCTTCAAGTTTTATTAGGATATTTACAAACTATCAGTCGTAACATCGAAACGTATCTCAGCATGTCCGAGGAATACAAGGAACGTACGACAGACTGACGATATGTTACGGCACCGATGACACAAAAGGATTTGCGCGCACTTTTTACAAAAGGGTTGCCATGTTCGTCAATTGAGTATCGGATAGCAGGTGCAACGCTGCACCGAGAGGAGAAAGCGGCCTCTTGAAGAATCATCTACAGGCATCATGTGTGGTGCTTGCCACAACATTACACGCAACACAGACGCTATCTTTTCTATCTTCACGCGGGTAGGCTCCGCATAGACAGCATCTCTCTACACGCGATCAGTGTACGCACCAGGCGTGTGCGAACACATTTCTTGTGCTGTTACAGTACGTAGAAATTAAGGAATACTCCGTATTCCCTGTATTTTCCGACCATGGAGGATCTGGTCATGTCATTCAAGCGCATTCTTAAATTCCTGTTGCCGCTCACCATTTTGAGCGCGATGTTGCTAGCCGCTTGTGGCTCAACGACAACAAGCAGCAATTCTGGTGGATCGTCCAACGCACCTGTTACGATTACCATCTGGCACGGTTGGGCAGGCAGCTACCTTGCTCCGAAGCAGGCTATCTTTGATGCCTATCACAAGCTACATCCCAATGTGACAATTAAACTTGTCCAGCAGCAAAGCAACCTGATTCAGAAATCTATTACCGCGATCAAAGCGGGCAACGGTCCAGACATTGTTGCCTGGGTAGATGACTCGCTCGGTGAAATGGTTGATAGCCATAGCGTTGTTCCAATGGATCAGTACCTGAGCCAGAGCTATACCACCTCTACCTACAGTCCAGCGGCTGCGCAGGCAGTGACCTTCAACGGCCATGTCTATGGTGTGCCCGAAACCGTTGAGGCTGTCACGATGATGTACAACAAGAAACTGGTCAATGCCAGCGATCTCCCAACAACGACCGATCAGATGCTTGCGTTTGAGCAGAGCTATGCTAAAGCACACCCCGGTAGCTACGGTGTTGTATGGCCCACGACGGATGCCTACTACAACGCGGGTTGGTTCTACGGCTTTGGTGCGTTCTACGTCAAGGCTGATGGCACAGTTGGCCTGAATACGCCACAAGCCACTGCCGCAGGAAACTTCATTGCTTCGTTCCGCCCATACCTGCCCAAGACGCTTGATGGCACAACCGCCTCCTCACTCTTCACCGAGGGCAAAGCAGCGGCAATCATTGACGGTCCCTGGTCATATGCAAACTATGCAACCAAGGCTGGCATTGATGTCGGTTTCGCAAAACTGCCAGTTGTCGCCTCAACCAACCAGCCTGCCAGCCCATTTGTTGGCGTCAAATCACTCTGGGCCACCAGCAATGCGCAGCAGCGTGGTGTGCTGGCAACCGTTGCCGACATCATGAAATTCTACACCAACAAAGAAAACCAACTCCAGATGATCCAGCAGACGGGCGAGATTCCGGCCAATCTAGCAGCTTCTCAGGATAGCGCAGTGACCTCGAACAACGCCATTGCAGGTTATGCTGCCCAGGCTGCGGTCGGCGTTCCACTGCCCAACACCCCCTACATGTCGGCCTTGTGGACACCTGTTGCCAATGCATTAACTGCTATCTGGTCAGGTAACCAGTCACCCTCTGCCGCACTTACCGCTGCGCAAGCGGCCGCACAAAAGGGCGTACAGAGCGTCCAATCATAGCATCTCAATCTTACTCTCCCTTGTGGCTTCAAGGCTTCAACAAGGGAGAGACGCAGGGGTGGAAGCCGATGTAAGGCTCTCCACCCTTATTTTTACTGAAAAGGAGATGTGAACTCATGCTCACCGTTAAACGCAGGACCATCTTTTTTTACCTGCTACCGATGATTCTTACGATTGCAATCATCAACCTAACGCCCATTCTCTACACGTTATTCCTCTCTTTCACCAACAACACAGAATTTAATGACTCTTACGGCTTCATCGGCCTGAAAAACTATTTCGATCTGATCTTCAACACGGGGAGTGACCTGTACTACGTTCTGGGTCTGACCATTCTCTATGTCATTGCCTGCGTAGCCCTTTTCCTCATCATAGGACTGATTACCGCCCTGGTATTGAACAATCCAAAGGTAAAGGGGCTGGCATTCTGGCGCGTCGTGCTGCTCGTGCCCTGGGCCGCTCCCTCGGCAATCACAGCCCTGATTTGGAAATTCCTCCTGAACGAGAACTTTGGCCCCATCAACCAGATCGCACGTGTCTTCTTCGGCCAGAAGTTTAATATTCCCTGGCTCTCCAATCCAGTCTGGGCCTTCTTCGCCGTTGTGTTGGTGAACGTCTGGCTCTCCTATCCGTTCTTTACTGTCGTTATTCTCGGTGCGCTCCAGAGTATTCCAACAGAACTCACAGAGGCGGCAAGCGTTGATGGCGCGAATGGCTGGCAACGTTTTATCAATGTGATGTTACCTCTCCTGCGTCCAGCGATCACTCCCGCCGCCATTTTGAGCGCGATTACTACCTTCCAGATGTTTAACACGGTCTTTCTGATTACCGCAGGAGGACCAATTACGAACGCCGATAAACCCGGCGCAACGACCTTTGTGATGGTCTACATGTACAATCAGGTCTTAAATGGCGGTGTCGCCAACATCCACTATGGGCAGATTGCCTCCTTCGCCATTACCATGTTTGTTATTCTGGGCGCAATTACCTTCATGGCCCGCTCACTTGGTCCAAAGAGGAATAAGGAGGGATTAGCATGAGCGAAATCCACAAGCCACTCGCAAGCTCGGAAATCATTCCGGCCACCGGTACAGCAGCGCGTTCGCGCAGTGCCAGACGGACAAATACACGTACCACCATTTTACGACGGCGTTTCGCGTCCGGCCTTTCACAGGCTCTGATCTACTTGTTCCTGGTTATAATGACGCTCTTCGCGCTATTCCCCGTTTACTACGTGATTCAAGCATCACTGAATGGTACACAGTCACTGTATACCACAACCCTACAACTCCTCCCGAACCCGATTACGCTCGATAACTACGTCTACGCCTTTACCAAGCTCCCAGTAATTAACTGGTTCTTTAACACGGTCTTTGTCTGTGGTCTGGCAACGCTCATCGGCGTCATCTTCTCAATGACAGGAGCCTATGCCCTCTCCCGTTTCCGCTTCAAGGGACGCGAGGTCAGCCTGAACCTGCTGCTCGCTTTGCAAGCCTTTCCTGGTCTCCTTGCCATCACCGCATACTACTATTTGCTCAGCTATCTCGACCTGCTCAACACCGCTCCCCTCGTAGGATTGGCGTTTATCTACGCCGCAGGCAACATCGTCTTCGGTTGCTGGAACATCAAGGGCTACTTTGACACACTGCCAGTGGAACTTGAGCAGGCGGCAATGATTGACGGAGCCAGCCATACGCAGGCGTTTTTACAGGTGACATTGCCACTAGCCTCTCCCGCCCTGGCTGCCTCGGCTCTCTTTATGTTCGTTGGCGGGTGGAACGAGTACGCCCTCGCCAGCTTTGTACTCAATGCCAACTCAACCAATAGCAACCTGACCTTTATTCTCGGACTCTATGGCTTACAAAGTACCTACACTACACCCTGGGGCTACTTTGCCGCTTCCTCCGTTATCATCTCGCTACCGCTGATGCTGGCCTTCCTCTTCGCACAACGCTTCTTCCAGTCCGGCCTCACGATTGGTGGCGTCAAAGGCTAATCGCTACCCATTACAAAAAATCAGGTGTTGCACCAGAACGCAACACCTGATTTTTTGTAATATGGATTATTTTGCCTGTAATGGATATTGCCGCAACACGGTATAGCGTGCTCCCGCACGCGAGAGTTCACTTTTGATTACATCGAGAGAACGAGCCGGATACATTTCGGACGCAAGCCGCGAGGATAACTGACCAGAGAGCAGGTGTTGTAATTGCTGCTGCCCTTCAGCGGTGAGCGGAGCTTTCACCCGCGCAAGCGTCAAATGAGGGGAGAAGGGACGGCTATCTACCTCAAAGCCACGCTGTTGCAGTGCGCGATTAAGGACTCGATGGACAGACTGTAACATGCCCGTTGGCTCTTCAATGCCCATCCAGATCACACGTGGCTGTCTTGGTGAGCCAAACATGCCAAGTTGTGTGAGACGATAACGAAACACTTGGGCCGACTGCACTACCTCAGATACTGCTTCGTGGGCAGAGCTAAGTTGCTCATCGTCCAATTCGCCGAGGAATGCCAGCGTGAGGTGAATGCCATAGGCATCTACCCAACGCAGTTCGGGCAGAATCTGCGACACCTGACGGATTACTCCATCCAGGTGTCGCTGCAAACCACTATTCATTTCAAGCGCAATGAATGTGCGTGTCATGCTGCAAACAATATCTCGTCTAATTCCGTTCCGTCAATCGTCTCGACCAGCATCAGGTGCTCAGCGATTACGACCAGACGGTCTTTCTTCTCGCGCAGGATGTTCAACGCGGTCGCGTATGCCTGTTCGACTAATGCCGAGATCTCACGATCAATCTTGGCAGCAGTTTCACCGCTAATTGAGGTAGTGCTCTCGGAGTCGGACTTCAATGCTAGCAAGCCTAACGGACTCATGCCAAACTCACAGACCATACGACGCGCAATAGTAGAGACATATTCGATATCCTGACTGGCTCCGGTCGTGATATCGCCAAAGATCAGTTCTTCTGCGGCACGTCCACCCATTGCACCCGCCATCTTCGCCAACAACTCTGAGCGGCGTATCAGATAGCGGTCCTCAGCGGGAGCCTGCACGGTAATACCCAATGCCATACCACGCGCAATTGCCGACACTTTCTGCACAGGATCAGCACCTGGGATAGAGCGCATCACAATGGCATGTCCTACCTCATGATACGCGATAATCGCTTTTTCAGCATCGGTAATCAGGCGACTCTTGCGCTCTGGACCCGCCATTACACGCAGAATGGACTCTTCCAACTCTGGCTTACAAATACTGCTCTGCCCATTACGTGCCGCCAACAACGCAGCCTCATTCAGCAGATTCGCAAGGTCCGCCCCAGAAAAACCAGCCGTCTGACGCGCCAGTTCGTTGAGCGAAACATCATCCGCCAAAGGCTTGTCTTTCGCATGCACCTCAAGGATAGCCAGACGCCCACGAATATCCGGTTTGTCTAACATGACACGGCGATCAAAGCGTCCAGGGCGCAACAGGGCTTGATCGAGTACATCGGGGCGGTTGGTAGCGGCGATGATCACAATATTCGTCTGCTTATCAAAACCATCCATCTCGACAAGTAACTGGTTTAAGGTCTGCTCACGCTCATCGCTCCCACCACCCATACCAGAGTTGGAACGCTGACGCCCAACGGCATCAATCTCATCAATGAAGATGATGCACGGCGCATGTTCTTTCGCCTCGCGGAACAGATCACGCACACGGGCCGCACCCACACCGACGAACATCTCAACAAATTCTGAACCGCTAATGCTATAGAATGGTACACCCGCCTCACCAGCAACAGCGCGCGAAATCAGCGTTTTCCCTGTTCCAGGCGCACCAACCAGCAACACTCCCTTTGGTGTGCGCGCACCCATCGCGGTAAAACGCTCAGGATGCTTGAGAAATTCCACGATCTCTTGCAGTTCAATCTTTGCCTCTTCAACACCCGCCACATCCTTAAAAAGAATCGCGGGATGCGACTCGTTAAAACGTTTGGCCTTTGAACGCGCAAAAGACATCGCCTGACCACCACTACCACTACGCCTGATAAACAGGAACATGCCACCCATTACCAACAAGATCAGAAACAGATCCGCCACACCTTGCACCCATTGGTTACTTTGACCATCATCAATATTGACCACAACACCGTCATGCGTCAGCGTATCAGTCATAGACATGCCTGTCTCTTTAAGCGCATGATACTGCTGCCCTTTGAGACCCGTCGCCAGCACATCGTTACCATTAATCGTCACCGCTTTTAACTGATGCTGACTTGCCATCGTCAAAATCGCACTAATTGGCTTTTCTTGCGTAACACTCCCCGTCGAGCCGTTGAACAGGCGCACAAGCGCAATCGCCAGTAATACCAGACCAATTGCTACCAGCGTTCCTGGAATACCATAACGTACAAGAGCATGACGTTTTTTCGTAGCTTTACGTGTAGAACCACGCACACTGGATTTTGTTGTTTCGCGGTTATCTTTTGGAGGAATTTCCATGCGAGATTGCTAGACCCTTCTATTACTGTCTTCGGCTCGATTGTTCACTTTACCATTTCAAAATGTATCATTATGGTTATCCAGATTTCAGAATAACACATATGGGGTTAGTATAACGTACACATTATCGTTTCGCAAGGTAAGAGTATGCTGAGAAGCTTAAGAATTCTGACAAATAGTACTAATTGGGGGTACGAAGGCGTGAATACACGAATTTTCAGGGTAGATTACCCAGATTGCTTGGTTTTTTTCTCTTTTTAGGAGGATATATTGAATGGTCCCTAATTCGCTTGTATTAGGAGATCATTTGTGGGTATACTTGGTACTGAGCATTTACATTGGTGTAGGTATTGCTCAGTATCGCCTGACGGATTCTTCTCATTATTGTTTATTTATGTTCAAGGAGGAATCATTTCGTGAGCAGTCCATCTGTCACTGGCACATCGAACCCAAACCGCTGGCTGATCGCTATCGCAGCCTTTGTTGTCCAGCTTGCCCTCGGTTCCGTGTATGCCTGGAGCGTCTTTTTACTCCCCGTTATGAAAACGTATGGTGCGCCAAAGGCCGCTGCTAACCTCACATTTAGCATCACGCTATTGGCCCTCGGTATCACAGCTGGCTTCGGCGGTTATTTCCAGAGTCGTTTTGGACCCAGGGTCATTGCGACGATAGGAGGTCTGCTTTACGGCCTGGGCGTTATTCTTGCGGGAGTAACAACACCCGCGCATAACCTTTTTCTTTTATATTTGACGTATGGAATCATTGGCGGCATCGGCATTGGCCTCGGCTATATTGTTCCACTCGCGATGCTCATCAAATGGTTCCCTGACCGTCGCGGTTTCATCACCGGTCTTGCGGTAGCAGGCTTTGGTCTGGGCGCAATTTTCACAGGTCAGGTTGCCGCGCCACTGCTCAAACCAACAAGCATTGGTGTTGGACCAACCTTTACGTATCTCGGCATCGCCTACCTGATTATCGTTGTCGCAGCCTCACAGGTTTTCCGCAAAGCACCTGATGGCTATGCTCCTGATGGTTGGACACCTTCTGCAACACAGCAGTCCGTGCGTACATCACGCGACCTCACACTCGCGGAGTCACTGACTAACCCACGCTGGTACTTACTATGGCTCATTCTCGCCCTTAACGTCACAGCTGGAGCGGCCCTGATCTCTGTCGCCTCACCACTGGCACAGAAATTTACGGGCGTTGATGCAGTTGCGGCCGCAGTCATCGTGAGCACAATCTCAATTTTCAACGGTGTGGGTCGCCTCTTCTGGGCATGGCTCTCTGATGTCATTGGACGCCCCTTCACCTTCGTCGGCATCTTCGTCGTGCAGATTATCGCCTTCCTGGTACTGGCTCAGATCGGCATGGGCGGCTTCAGTGTTCTGCTCATCCCCGCCGCGCTGATTGGCCTCTGCTACGGTGGCGGTTTCGGCACCATGCCTGCATTCGCGGCTGACTTCTTTGGTCCCAAGAACTCTGGCACGATCTACGGCGCAATGCTCACCGCGTGGAGTGCTGGCGGTATCGTTGGCCCTCTACTCATCGCAAGCGTGGATTATCATACCGCAATCTACATTATCGTTGTCATCCTGGTAATTAGCACCGCTCTTCCGTTCGTTGCACGCGCAATGGCTCAACGGAAAACGACAGAGATTGCCGGACAGGCTGGCTCCTAGTCCTGGCCCGCGTGCATCTCCATGTACGTCACGCCATTCCCGTCTGCTAAGCGAAGAGATAGAGCAAGCGAATTGCAATTCTATCTCTTTGCTTGCATGTAAACCTACGTAGTAAAAATCGCCTTACTTATGTTTTTGTAACGTCTTGCATGGTACAATAGATATAAGTTCGGAAATTATTTTCCACAAATTAGATTGTTCTTTCTCTATTATCACGAGGAACTCACATGCGAAAATCAACTGTACTTCCCGTGCTTCCAAGTGCAATGCAGTCTATTGTCTCACAAGCACTGGAAGTTGGCTCTCAGGTACAGCCATTCAGCGTAGAGGGCCGCCAGAAAGCACCACGCATTCGTGATGCAAAAGTCGTTAAAAGCGTTTGCCCCTACTGTGCTGTTGGTTGTGGTCTTAATGTATATGTAAAAGATGGTAAAGTAATTGATATCGAGGGCAACCCTGATAGCCCAATTAATCACGGCACACTCTGTCCCAAAGGTTCTGCCACGTTCCAGTACACGGTCAATTCTAGCCGTATCACGCAAATACTCTATCGCGCGCCCTATAGCGACCATTGGGAAGTGAAACCGCTCGATTGGGCAATGGAACAGATCGCGCAACGTGTCAAGCAGACGCGTGATGAAACCTTTGTCGAGCGACTCGACGATGGTCGTGTCGTCAATCATACACTGGGTATTGCATCACTTGGCGGAGCCACGTTAGATGTTGAAGAAAACTATCTCATGAAGAAGCTGCTCTGTGGCGGCTTAGGCATTGTGTCAATCGAGAATCAGGCTCGTATATGACACAGTTCGACGGTACCCGGTCTGGGTACTACACTCGGTCGTGGCGGTGCTACAACCTTCCCACAAGATATTGTCAATAGCGATGTTGTCTTAATCATGGGCAGCAATATGGCAGAGGCGCACCCGATAGCTTTCGCCAATGTGGTAAAAGCCAAAGAGCGTGGCGCGAAGGTTATCCATATTGACCCCCACTATTCGCGCACCTCGGCCCTGGCAAATCTTTATGTGCCAACGCGCGCGGGTGGCGATATTGTCTTTCTTGGTGCCATCATTCGCTATCTTCTGGAAAACAAAGCGTTTTTCCACGAGTATGTGATGACCTATACCAATATTGCCGCGCTCATCAGCGAGGATTTTCAGGATACAGAGGATCTAGATGGCCTCTTCTCTGGCTTTAATCAGGAGACAGGGACATACAGCGATCAGAGCAGTTGGAGCTACCAGCGCGACGAACAGGGTAACATCTTGAGCGACCCCACCCTGGAAAATCCCCACTGTGTCTACCAGATCATGCGCCGCCATTTCGCGCGCTACACGCCTGAAATGGTTGAGCAGGTCTGCGGCGTCTCGCGTGACACGTGGCTACAGGTGGTGCAGACACTCATCGAAAATTCCGGGCGCGAACGCACAGGTGTACTCTGCTATGCAGTCGGCTGGACACAGCACTCGAAGGGTGTACAGATCATCCGTGCAGCGGCGATTATGCAACTTCTGCTCGGTAACATCGGTCGCCCCGGTGGTGGCATCATGGCACTGCGCGGCCATGCCTCAATTCAGGGATCAACTGATGTACCAACGCTGTATGATCTGCTAGCTGGCTACATGCCCCAACCCAGCGTACTACTCCCGCAGCAAACACTGGAGGAGTACATCGCCAGCGCGGGCCAGAAAACTGGTTGGTGGTCAAACCTACCCGCTTATATCGTCAGCTTGCTCAAAGCGTGGTATGGAGAAGCAGCCAATGAAGAGAATGACTGCGGTTACTCCTGGCTACCCAAGACGAACGGCGACCACTCCCATCTCGTAACCAGCTATGCCATGCTTGACGGCAAGGTCAAGGGCTACTTCCTCTTTGGACAAAACCCCGCTGCGGGCAGTACCAACTCACGTATGCAGCGCAAAGCATTAGAGCAGCTTGATTGGATGGTCGTGCGCGATCTTTATGAGGTTGAGTCAGCAGCATTCTGGTATAAAGGGCCAGAGCCGGTTGATCCCAAACAGATCAAAACTGAGGTGTTCCTGCTCCCCGCAGCCGCTTCAACGGAGAAAGAGGGGAGTTTCACCAATACCCAGCGTCTCATCCAGTGGCGCGATAAAGCGGTTGACCCACCTGCTGATGCACGCTCTGATTTATGGTTTGTCTATCATCTTGGCAAACGTCTCAAAACGCTCTATGCGAACAGCACAGAGGCAAAAGATCAGGCAATTCAGGCACTCACCTGGGACTACGAGCGCGAGGAGCCAGAACACGACTCTCGTATTCTCGATGAGCCTGATATCATGCTCATTTTCAAAGAGATTAACGGCTACTACCTGCACCCCACGCCAGGAAGCAATGAGCCGCACAAGCTCTATAGTCTGCGTGAAGCACCACATGTGCCAATGTTTACCGCGCTTAAAAGTGACGGTAGTACAGCATGTGGCTCGTGGATATATAGCGGCGTCTACCCGGAAACGGGCAATAACCGCGCAGCTTCGCGCACACCCGATGACTATACGAATTTGCAATGGGGCTTTGCCTGGCCTGCCAACCGTCGTATTCTCTATAACCGCGCCTCCGCTGACCCAGAGGGCCAGCCCTGGTCGGAGCGCAAGAAATACGTCTGGTGGGATGCAGAGCAGCACAAGTGGACAGGCTACGATATTCCTGATTTCCCAGTCACAAAAGCACCCGATTATACGCCTGCACCAGGGGCAACTGGAATGGATGCCATCTCCGGCAAAGATCCGTTCATTATGAAACCCGATGGCAAGGGCTGGCTCTTTGCCCCCAGTGGACTAAAAGACGGACCGTTGCCTGCACACTATGAGGCCGCTGAGTCTCCTGTGCATAATATGGTCTATCATCAGCAGAGCAACCCGGTAGCGAAATATTACAGAGACCGTAAAGATAACAAGCTCGCGGAGGTTGATGACGAACACTATCCAATTGTGATCACCACCTATCGTCTGACCGAGCATCACGTGAGCGGCCCGATGACACGCTGGATGCCCTGGCTGAACGCCTTGCAGCCAGCACTGTTTGCTGAACTCAGTCCCGAATTGGCAGCGGAGCGCAAGATCAAACATGGCGATTGGCTGGTCATCAACACACCACGCGGCGAGATTGAGGCGCGTGCGATGGTCACACGGCGCATTCGCCCACTCCAGGTCTCTGGACGCACGGTTCACCAGATTGGTCTGCCATTCCACTGGGGCTTCCAGGGTCGCAGTAAAGGGAGTATCACCAACGACCTAACACACATGGTATTGGAACCCAATGTCAGTATTGAAGAGGCGAAGGCGTTCACCTGCAATGTACGCCCCGGACGCCTTCATGAAGGAGTGTAGCAATGGCGGCTGTAGAACCGAATACACAACAGTCTTGGGGGTCTCGCTTAAGCGAGGCTCCCCTTCAGACGGGCCTAGAACTGATTGCGGGAGCCATCAAGCCCCTGCACAAAGAGCCTGCTCCGCCCCCCCAGCCAGCAATGGGCTTCTTTACTGACACGAGTATCTGCATCGGCTGTAAAGCGTGCGAAGTGGCCTGCAAACAGTGGAACCAACTCCCGGCAACTAATCCAACATGGAGCGGCACCAGCTACGACAATACTGGTCAGTTAGGGGGAACGACATGGCGCCACGTGCAGTTCATTGAACAGATTGGGTTGCGTCAAGCGGATACAACTGCAGCAAAAGGTGCGCGCCCCGCATTACCTTTATTAGACACGCGCGTTGCCCAGGCGATGAGCAACGGCACAATCCCACAGATGCCACCTGGAACCACGTTGCCTTTCTTCAATAGTGATCGCTGGCTGATGCATAGCGATGTCTGCAAACACTGTGCAAACGCACCTTGCCAGGAGGCATGTCCCACGGGAGCAATTATTCGTACAGAGTTCGATACAGTGTACGTGCAGCAAGACATCTGTAATGGCTGTGGCTATTGTATCGTTAACTGTCCCTTCGGCGTCATTGCACGCGATGAGCAGGGCGACCATCAGGCACACAAATGTACACTTTGTTATGATCGTTTAAAAGATGGCATGGAACCCGCCTGCGCAAAGGCATGCCCAACAAAATCTATTCAGTTTGGCCCTGTGGCGGAACTCAAAGAGCGGGCAAGAGCGCGTGTTGGCGAACTACACGAGCATGGCGTCAGTGAGGCACAACTGTACGGTGTGGATGACAATATTCTGGACGGAGGGCTTAATTCTTTCTTCCTGTTACTAGATCGCCCAGAAGTCTATAATTTGCCAGAGAATCCAATTCGCCCGATGAATAATGTTGCCCCTGCATCGCTCTGGACCATTGTAGCCGCTACCATCATTGGATTGATGGGCATCCTTTTCTTCAGAGAATAGTCTATATATCTATAGCGGGGTTTTTATGAAAAATTTTCGTCTATCACTACCAGAACGTCTCAAGCAAGGGGTACAGTTCATCACGCCATTGTTTGGCGCGATCAGCAATCCACCTGCGCAAGAGACGCTGATGGAACAACTGGCTACATTGACAACTGGCTACACACCTGAACCAGAACAAGAACTGCAAGAGGCCAGTTATTATGACTATCCTGTCTTAAAACCACCTTTCTGGCGATGGGAGATTATCTGGTACTTCTTCTTTGGTGGCCTGGCCGCGGGTTGCTATGTGATTGCCAGCATCGCTGCACTCTTTGGCACAAAAGAAGATCGTGTCGTCGCACGCACGGGCTATTATCTCTCTTTGCTCGCACTGTTACCCTGTCCGCCACTGCTGATTAAAGATCTGGGACGCCCAGAACGCTTCCTGAACATGTTACGCATCTTCAAAGTGAAGTCGCCAATGTCTATGGGTGTCTGGGGACTGCTAACCTTCTCACTATTTAGTGCTATCACCGCCGTCATCCAGGCTGCACGCGATGGCCTACTGGGTCGCTGGTGGGGAGCAAAAGCTTTAGCCGCACTGCCACAACGCCTGCTCGCCATTCCAGGCACCGGCTTTGGCGTCTTCCTGGGTGGGTACACGGGCGTCCTCCTGACGGCAACTAGCGTGCCACTCTGGAATAGAAGCAAGGTTTTGGGCGGAATCTTCATTACATCCGCGATTTCTACCAGTGCGGCTCTGATCTCGCTCGTACTGCGCATTACACGCGCTCCCGCGCATACGCTCCATAAATTGGAACACCTTGAGTGGACGGCGATGCTCGTTGAGATCGTGGGTTTGCTAGTATTCCTGCGCGGAACAGGTCGAGCGGCACGCCCGCTTGTCGGAGGTGGGCCTCAAGAACATGGAAATACCTTCTGGCGTTTCATGTTTGGTGGTGGTCTGGTTCTGCCCTGGTTACTACAGACACGCTCCATTTTGCGGCGTAAGCCCGAACGTCGCTCTGGTACTGGGCTACTCATTTCTCTCCTGGTGCTGGTCGGTGGCTACTTCCTCCGTCGCACGATGATCGAGGCAGGACGCACATCTAGCAAAGATGCACGCACAACCCTTTGGAATGCACGCCGCTAACAGACTATGATATGAGAAAAAGCATCCCCTGACAGAACATGTTTTCCGTCAGGGGATGCTTTTTTCTCTACTCTTTTCCTTTAGAGGGTCACACGTGCAAACGACGCGAGAGATGCTCATCACGCGCTGAGGCTACAGCGCAGATCAAACTAAACAACGCGCTGGGCCAAAACAACAGGCCAACGCCGAAGGCGCACAGCGTGCCTAAAATCAGAAAACAGGCCGCGACCCAGACAATATACCGCCCCACGTTTGCGCGCCAGATCAGATGAAAAATTGCCCCCAGTGTTACCATGATCGCCAGAATACCTAACAGGCTCATATAGATGAACGCCGAGCCACCGCCAGGAATATTTCTCACCGTGTCCGGCGTAATGGGTCCGATGTTACTTGTTACAGAGGCAATATTCATAGGCACGGCTAATATCCAGATACACATCGCAATCACACCAGCAACACCTGTTGCCAAACCACAAAATAGCTCTGTTCGTTGCATGCCTGTTCCTCGATACACTTTTACTCATCTACTCTCAATACTTTTATCCCTTACACGATTTTTCAGCATTTTTGTAGACAAAGCATTAGCATGTTTAGAGCAGGAAAGCAGAAAGGTTGGGGCAACAGAGGAGAAAATTCGGGCAGAATTAGCTCTAGAGTGGCGCGAGAACATACCCTGCCACCTCATAACCACGCCCAGGGCGTTTATCGGTTGGCAGATCAGTAATCCATTCCCAATGCGCCTCTTCCACAATCGTAAAATGGTTGCGTATCAGATCGGGAAATATGCGCGGAACAAGGGGCAACACACGACGATGGGTAGCGTCATGATCTGTTCCATGAACGAAGAAGGCAAACCCGCGTACATCACTGAGCAATGTCACCAGCCCACCCGCATCTACCAATTCATGGAGTAGATGGAGATGCGCGTGAATCACGCGCACACGGAAGGCTTGCGCCGCATCCTGATAGCGACGATGGCGTTCCTGTTCACCGAGCAGTGCGGGAGCAAGCGATTGAATATGGTCGAGCAAATCAAGCAGGGGATAACTAAAAAGTTGCGATAGCACCAGCGAACTCACAACAAGTCCACACTCACCCTTGCCTAGCGTTTCAATCACTGGTGGATCAGGAACGACAACCTGTTCCAGACACGAGGCGGCAACATCAAAAACAGTTGACGCTCCACCAGCAAGAACAGCATCCCACTGTTGTCGGGCAAGCAGGCGATGCAACATAGCACTGACGCCACCGCTGATATCGGCCTCAACAAGACGTATACGACGGCGTAGAGCAGGAGAAGTCAGTTCTTCATAGCCCTGCTTCATCGCGCTGACATCTAAATCAGCCAGCACCACTTCGTCCGCATTACGCGCCAAATCAACCAATGGGACCTCTGTACACGCGCCCGCCCCAAGGACAGCAACGCATTGCGAAGCGTCACGTTCTCGCTGTTGGAGCGCGTGCAACGTCAACTCCGCGCAGTGAGTCAGATGTTGGGGAGCATGTTGGCGCAACCATGTACGCCGCTGCGCTCCCTGCATTGTGATATTGGTATATGGTAGCTGTTCAATGCGCATAACTGCACAATTCTCCCTGACCACATTGCGGCAACAGAGCGGTTACTTGCCCGTGTAGCGGGCAGGCCGTTTCTGTAAAAAGGCATTGACGCCCTCTTTATGGTCGGCAGTCGCGCGCGCGCTGTCCTGCAATTGACCCTCTAATGCGAGAGACTCCTGGAAGCTCAAATCCATCGACTTGTACAACAATTCTTTAATCAACCCATAGGAGCGCGTGGGGCCATCCGCAAGGCGTTTGGCAAGGGCCGCTACCGCGCCCTCAAATTCTGCTACTGGCACACATTTGGTTACTAATCCGATACGCTCTGCCTCAGGACCACTCACTTCGTCAGTTAGCAGCGACATATCCAGGGCACGCCCTAAACCGATCAGGCGCGGCAAGAGATAGCCGCCACCACCATCGGGAATAAGGCCAATACGCGCAAATGCCTCTATAAAACGCGCATTATCCGCTGCAATGCGAATATCACACGCCAGCGCAATATTGCATGAAATGCCAGCAGCGACACCACGCACAGCAGCAATCACGGGTTTAGGCATATTACGCATCAGTTGCACGACACGATGATATTTCTCCAGATGCACGCTGATCTTCGCGGTCTCACCGTCATCAGCAGTTTTTTGTGGTGCAACGAAATTCGTCAGGTCCTGACCCGCGCCAAAAGCACGGCCCGCGCCAGTGACGACGACACAACGCACGCTTTCTTCTCGCGCCGCCTCTTCAAGGGCCAGCGTCAACTCCTCCAACATCAGATCGTTAAAAGCATTTAAGACCTCTGGACGATTCATGGTGATGGTAACAACACGCTCTTCTTGCTGAACCAAAATATGGTGAAAGTCGGTTCGCATCGGCTCTTCCTCCTGGAGAACTGTGTGGAGCACATCATCGCGTCCACAACCAATCTCGGCACACAGATAACACACAGATAATAGATAGAGACAGGCAATCGCTACTTGATAGTTGGCAGATCAAGCATCAACACCTCTAGCGCAACGCGCGCATTGACATTCTGCTCTATTGCTTCTAACGTACGTAGAATGGCACGCACCACGTTTTGCGCGACTTCCGCTCCAATTTTCGCGGCCTGCGCTTTTAAGACGGCGCGCATGTCTACGTTTACGGTCAGATCAAGGCAACCATGCGCTGCCAGCACGAGGTCGCGCCACCAGAGCAGCCAGAGTTCTAGCGTCGTTTGAAGCTTATCAGCATCAGCACTCAAACGCTGAGCAATTTCAAAGCGTTGCACCTTGCTCGCCATTGGTAACTTAGCAAGCAGATCAAGCTGTTCTTTACGCTCCGCCAGCAGGTCTTCTCTTTCAACAGCCTCAATCGCCCACCCCATTCGCCCAGCAGACAGAGCGGCAATCAAGGCCGCTTCCTGTGCATCAAGCTCCCACTGCTGCTCCAATGCGGTCTTAATCTGACCTGTTGTCAACAATTGCATGGTTAGCTGCTGCACACGCGAGAGAATCGTTGGCAACAACAGACCAGCATCGGGGACAGTAAGGAGCAGCACCACATCTGGCTCTGGCTCTTCTAACGTCTTGAGGATACAATTTGCCGCCTGTATATTCATCTCATGGGCATCTTGAATAATAAAAATATTGCGGCGTCCCTCGAGCGTCCTGCGCGCCGAATTGCTCTGAAGTTCACGAATCTGCTCAATCAAAATGGCTTGCTTATCTTTCGCGCGTGCAACCATATGCACATCAGGATGGTTGCCATGACGCACCTTACGACAGGCCAAACAAGCATTGCAAGGGGTAGCAGGCGCAACACGTGGGTCTGGTCCACCAGTGCAGAGTAATGCCTGTGCAAAACGTTGAGCGAGTAGCGTCTTACCGATATGCTGTGGTCCTGTGAACAAATAGGCATGACGCACCTGCTGCGCCTGTAGTGTGCGGCGCAGTATATCTATCGCGTGTTCATGCCCAACAATATCCCAACCGGGTGAAGGTTTCACTTGCGTTTGCATATGCACATGGTAGCAGAAAGCGAGAAGCGCGTCAAATCCTCCGTCCGCTGAGCATAAGTAGCAGAGAGTAGCAGGCGATATATGTTATACTTACGTTATAACATTCGTGTAAAATATAGGCCCCAATGCCACAGTGGAGTGTCATAAGGATGGTTAAAAGACTATCCTTTCCACTGTTTCCTAATTCACAGTATTCTTATTGCTAAATATGTTATGCTACAGATGAGCAGAGTAAAGAGGGCGAAAACCATGTAGCATAAATTTTTCTTGATCATAATAAGGCAGATGTAACCGATGGATACCTCTATCCGTTTCTACAATACGAACAGCAAGATGTGTTCATCCTCTCAGGAGGAACACGTAAGCAATTCTCACGTTCCGTTACCAGCGGATGAGGCAACTTGTGAAAAAAGAGAGACATACACAGTTCAAGATGAAGAACATGTAGTAGTGGATGTGCCAATGCGCACACTTGCTCCACCAGAACAAGAAGAGGCACGGCAGGTAAATGTTGCGGATTTTGAAACAATTTTTTTACGGTATCAAACACCAATTACGAACTTCATCTATCACCTGATTGGTAATCGTGAACAGGCATACGATCTGACACAGGATGTGTTTGTAAAGGCATATAGGGCATTGCTCAATGGGACAGTAGTTCAACCGGGCGCCTTATCTGCATGGCTTTATCGCATAGCGGCAAACACAACGACTGATACGTTGCGGCGGCGGCGTCTGATCTCATGGCTTCCGTTATCGCTCTTTAATGAAGATCGCGGTATCGGAGCCGGCGTAATATCGGATTCGGGCGGCAACACAAATGAAAATTTTAATACAGCAGGCGACGAAGGGAACGAACATCGGAGTAGTAGTGTTAGCTCATTATATGAGCGCGGCGGCTATGACGGTGGACGTTTTGAAGGCCGCGTTGCAGATCGCGAAATTGTAGAGCATGTTTTCAAACAGCTTCCACAAAAATATGCGGTCTGCCTCTGGCTCTACGAAAATGACGGTCTCTCCTGCGCCGAAATTGCCGAAGTGCTAGGTATCAGTGCCTCTGCTGTGAAGATGCGTCTGATGCGAGCCAGGGAACGGTTTATCGAGTTATATCACAAAGAGGTCGGTGAAGATTGAACTGTAGTCAGGCGCGGATATTTCTCTCCGCATATCGCGAACTAAAAACGAAACAGACCGAGACAGCTGCACTAGAAGAACATTTGGAACAATGTGCGGCTTGTCGGGACGTTCTTGCTCATAATACCTTTATTAGCGAGCGGTTGCAAAGCTTGCCGTCCCTTGAGCCTCAACCGCAGGCATACAATCGCCTGATGCAGGCTCTCGCGCAAGAGCATACACACTTTTTACAGCAAGCAACGGCAAAAACAGCGCATATTCCACCAACACCGGATTTCCTGAAACCGTTTCTAAAAACACATGCTGCCGCTACCCGCGAGACAGATGCACTTACCGCATTCTCAACCGCTGAGACCGGCCCACTGCCAATTATTAAAGCACGACGCAAAGGTCGTCCCGCTGTTATGAATCAGTTCGCAGTCATCGGTCTGGCTGCCGCTATTTTGCTGGTCATTATGACAGGCGGACTCGTCTCGCTCCTTATGCTCGCGCGCTCCGGTTCCGCACCCATTGGACGTACCACGGTTTCCGGCATTGCTGAACAATCACAGGTCGCAATGGCAACCTACACAACCAATACGTTTTACACGCACGTTGTCAGTGCGGTTGGCAATCGCCAATTTATCTACTACACCGCCTACAAAGAAGACACCAATACCTGGATGCTTGAACAACTCTCAATCAGCAGTAGAGTGAGCACACCGCTACTCGCCACGGAGAGCAATAGCGATCTTATTCTCCTGGGGAGTTCTAAGCAATGGCTTGTCTGGCTACAACTTGACCCGCCCCAGACGATTGCGCTCCGGCATCTTCATACCATTAACTCACAGGTACGCACGTGGAAACTTGAAGCAATCTCTCTTGCTGCCCCCGAAACGCTGCAGGTACAGCAGACAATGAGTACGCTACCACAACCTATCACCCTGCTGTCTGGGACATTTGACGAGGCCAATATCCCCTCCTGGGTTCACACACCCATCCAGGGCATCTGGTCCATGCAGAACACCATCCTGGTCGCAATGATCGATCAAAATGGAGTTTCGCACCTGATGCGCTGTACCATCACGACAAACGCAACCGTAAATACGATCGAAATTGCCAGTGGACATGATGGACAGGTGTTAACATCGCCAACAGCAGATAGTCAGGGAACGACACTGTTCTGGGCAGATGAATGGATGGCATCCGATGGCAATCTGCATAGCAATATCTGGGAACAAGATACGCTTCAGGCAACGCCAACACATGGCAGATGGGCAGACCATCCCACGGTCACGACGAATATGCTACGCTCCGATGGCACGTCATTCCAGCCACAGGTTGTAGGGGATACGCTTTTCTTCCTGGATAGCAACGTGAATGTTGCAAGCAGCAATGGCAATGCTCAGGCCACTCCTGCCGCGAAAGCAACCGCGACCCCTACACTCAATTCTAACGTACCAACGGTTGTCAGCAGAGCAGATACGAACATCTATCAACCGCAGATAGATGCTTCGGTCCAGGGCGTTCTTCTCTCCCTACCCGTGAGTAGTGACATGACGACATTGCCAACTATGATTAACACGGATCTGGCCTCCGCGCTACAAAGCGGCAGTGATTTCCTACTCTGGCAAAACGGCAAGGGCTATGAGATGTATGATGTGGCCGCTAATTCGCCTGTGACTATCGGCAACATTACTAATGGTGCCGCTTTCCTCAATGTCAACAATAACACAGCAGTGTGGCTGATTGCTCCCTCTGCAGCCACACCTACCAACACTGGTACAATCACCTTTAATGCATTTAACTGGCCGCGTAGCCAGCAAGTTTTGCCGTAATTGCCCTGATGTCCTAAATATGCGAGAGAAGCAACCTAACGCTAGTACGGTTAGGTTGCTTCTCTTTTTATTCTTCGGCTGGCTCTCCCGTTAATGAGTCGCTATCCGACAGCAGATGGCTGGCAAGTTCGGGGTCGAATTTGCTCAAACGCAACAAAAGCTGTTGATGATGGGCCTCGATACGCTCTAACATTTGCACAATCACCACGTCTTGATGATCTAAATGCTCCATAATGTTGCGTATCTCCTGCTCGCCTTTGGTATCAGTGAGATAGTCATTCTCTGCCGTCAGACGATCTTTTGTAGCCTGACGATTCTGACTCATCATCACAAACGGAGCGGCATATGCGGCTTGAAAGGAAAGAGCAAGGTTAAGCAGTATAAAGGGATATGGATCCCAAGCAGAGTGATAGATAGCGAGAATGACATTTGCGGCAATCCATGCAATTAAAATTATACTTTGGGTAATGATGAAAGGCCAACTTCCCACAGTTGCCGCCACAGTGTCTGCAACACGATCCCCCACCGTCAACTGGCCATCTACGACTTTATTGACATCAATGATAGCGGGATGCTCGTGCTTAAAACGTGGGAAACGAATTTGAATGCCTTCAAAAAGAGTTTTCATGCTCCCTTCATTGAAAGGGAGCATGAAAGAGGTTTTTGGCGTTTGCGGTGCGCCAGACGGATTGGGTGTCATCTCCATAGAATGCGTCTCCTGTTGGTGCTGGTGTCAGCAGCCGAGGAGTTTCGCGATCACCATGCGTTGCACCTCACTCGTGCCTTCACCGATCTCGTTCACTTTTACGCTGCGCCAATAGCGCGATACAGGGAACTCGTCCATAAAGCCGTAACCACCGTGAATCTGTACAGCCTGATCGGCTGCCCGTTTCGCTGTTTCGGAGGCAAACAATTTTGCCATCGACGCTTCACGCGTGTATGGTTTTCCCTGCATATGCAACCATGCCGCCTTATAATACATTAAACGAGCCAACTCGATCTCCATGTCCATATCAGCCAATTTGAATTGTACAGCCTGAAATTTGCTGATCGGCTGCCCAAATTGATGGCGATCTTGCGCGTATTTTAAGGCCTCATCCAGACACGCCTGCGCCAGACCAACCGAGAGAGCCGCAATGGCGACACGTCCAGCATCGAGAATCTGCATAAACTGTTTGAAACCATCGCCACGCTGTCCCAGGATATTTTCTGCTGGCACCATACAATCCTCAAAAGAGAGAGGGCGTGTATCAGAGGCTTTCCAGCCCATCTTCTTGTATGGCTTGCCAATCTCATAGCCGGGCGTCCCCTTCGGCACAATAATATTGGTGATCTCATTGCGCCCATCAGAGCGTGTTCCCGTCACAGCGGTAATTGTGACGCCGCCCGTCATGTCCGTGCCAGCATTGGTAATAAAGTTCTTTGCGCCATTAATATGCCAATGCCCATCTTCCAGTATCGCGCGCGTCTGCGTTCCACCAGAGTCAGAGCCTGCCTCAGGCTCGGTCAACCCAAAAGCCCAAAGCTGTTCTCCACGCGCTAATGGTTCCAGATAGCATCGTTTCTGCTTTTCATTGCCAAATAAGTAAAACGGCGTTGCCCCCAATGAGGTATGGGCTTCCATCGTAATACCAACGGAGACATCGCCCCGTGAAATCTCTTCAATCGCGAGACAGTATGAGAGAAAATCAGCCCCCGCACCACCATACTCTTCAGGAAACGGCAGGCCCAGCAACCCTAACGCGCCCATTTTTTGTATCAGTTCGTAGGGAAATTTTCCTGTTGCATCTAACTCTTCCGCAATCGGCTTGATCTCTTGCTCTGCAAAATCCCGACAGGTTGCGCGAATGGCATTCTGCTCTTCGTTGAGTGTAAAATCCATCTCGTTGTCGCTCCTCTTTCTAAAAACAAACTGCTAGCGTCCTTATTCAATTATAAAAGAGGGTGACAAGGAAGAAACGGCTGAAACAGGGCGTCGATGGCTATAAGAATTCCATCGACGCCCTGTTTCAGCCGTTTGTATCTGGATGAAGTTTATCGCTCAGAAGAGAGCAATTCATCATTGGGAACGCTGGCTCCAACACCTTTACGCAGCATGGGAACCTTGTCGAGCGACTCCCAGGGAGCGTCGATATCGGTACGTCCAAAGTGACCAAAGGCTGCAGTTGGCTGGTAGATCGGACGACGCAGATTCAGCGACTGGATGATACCCGCTGGACGCAGATCAAAATGCTCATTAATCAGGCGCACAATCTCCTCATCGGAAACCTTGCCCGTTCCAAATGTCTCGACAAAGAGCGAGAGCGGACGCGCGACGCCGATAGCATATGAGACTTGCAGTTCCAGACGATCAGCCAGCCCTGCCGCGACAATATTTTTCGCGATATAACGCGCTGCATACGCCGCTGAGCGATCAACCTTCGTCGGATCTTTGCCGCTAAAGGCACCGCCGCCATGACGAGCCATGCCACCATAGGTGTCAACAATAATCTTGCGTCCCGTCAGGCCAGCGTCGCCCATTGGGCCACCCGTGACAAAACGCCCCGTTGGGTTGACGAAGATTTTGGTCTCGCTATCCAGCAAGTAGGCCGGAATGACAGGTTTAATGACATGCTCAAACACGTCGGCGCGAATCTGCTCATGATCGACATAGCTGGCATGCTGTGTTGAGATAACCACGGCATCCACGCGCACAGGACGACCATTTTCATACTGAATGGTCACCTGACTCTTGCCATCTGGACGCAGATAGGTCATTGGACCGCTACCGCTCCAGGATTTCCGACGCACAAGAGAGAGTTGTCGTGTCAATTTATGGGCCAGGCTAATCGGCATCGGCATATATTCAGGTGTCTCGTTACAAGCGAAACCAATCATCATGCCCTGGTCACCCGCGCCGATCTGCTCTAATTCGTCATCGCTCAGGTATCTGACCGCTTCTTTCGCCTCGAGGGAACGGCTGACGCCCATATCGATATCTGGTGATTGTTTGCCAATTGAGGTAACGACACCACAAGTACGATAATCAAAACCATATTCGGCATTGATGTAGCCTACCTGTTCAATGGTCGAACGCACGACAGCCGGAATATCTATCCAGGCCGAGGTGGTAATCTCGCCAGCAATCAAGACCAGCCCCGTTGTCGTTGCCGTTTCACACGCCACACGCGCCATCGGGTCTTGCGATAAAATCGCGTCCAGAATCCCATCTGAGATCTGGTCACACAGTTTGTCGGGATGCCCCTCTGTTACCGACTCACTGGTAAAAAAGGACTTAGAACTGTCCATAATACTGCTCATAACAGAGCCTCCTTTAACACTAACTACGAGAAGAACAAGCTACAAGCACATGTAAGGGAAGATGAGAAGCGGTATCCGTTGGGGTTCCATGTTAAAGGCACAAAAAAACCCCTTTTTCAGGGGTATGACGTTATCACGCATCCCCCTCATCTTGCGGGTTCTCCGCCGGAATTGGCACCCTTCCTGCCAGATGGCAGGTGGGTTGTCGGGCTTCGTCGGGCCGTTTCCCTCCACCTCTCTTGATGAGAGCAGATTCACTGCTGAATATTCAGTTGTACCGTTGGTATGTTTCTCGTATTTTTACCGTTTCATGTATTGTATGTCAGAAACATTCAGATTGTCAAATTGTGGTTTCACTATCATGGAACGGATGTGATGTGATACACGCCTGGAAGCCCGTATCACACCACCCTTTTCACCGAAGAATTACGTGCCGGACTCCCAGGAATTGAGATATTTATCTTGTTCAGGCGTGAGTGTATCGATACGAATACCCATCGCATGCAGTTTCAGACGAGCAATCTCTTTATCCAGTTCCGCTGGCAGTGTGTAGACACGGGGCTGCAAGGTCTTGGCATTGGTCAACATATATTCTGAACCAAGTGCCTGATTAGCGAAGCTCATGTCCATCACGCTTGCTGGATGCCCCTCGGCAGCCGAGAGATTCACCAGACGGCCCTCTGCCAACAAGTGTACATGACGACCATCCGCATAGGTGTATTCATCCACGAAGTCGCGCACATGCCGTTTGTTGACCGCCATTTTCTCAAGTTCAGGGATATTGATTTCATCATTGAAATGGCCTGCGTTTGCGATCAACGCGCCATCTTTCATATGTTCGAGTTGCGCGCGATCAATCACATTCACATTGCCTGTCACCGTGATAAAAATATCGCCAAGAGCCGCAGCCTCGACACTGGGCATTACACGATAGCCATCCATCACCGCTTCTAAAGCGCGTGTAGGATCGACCTCGGTCACGATCACATTAGCACCCATGCCGTGTGCGCGTGAGGCCACACCACGTCCACACCAGCCATAGCCACAGACAACCATCGTGCGCCCCGCCAACAAGACGTTCGTTGAGCGTACAATGGCATCAATAGCACTCTGACCTGTGCCATAGCGGTTATCAAACATATGCTTGGTATCGGAGTCATTGACCGCCAGCACGGGAAATTTGAGAACGCCATTCTTTTCCATGCTCTTGAGGCGAATGACACCCGTTGTTGTCTCTTCCATGCCACCGATAATATTATCCAGCAATTCTGTGCGCGTGGTATGAATAGTCGAGACCAGATCACAACCATCATCCATCGTCATCTGGGGCTGATGATCGAGAGCTGCATGGATGTGGCTATAATAGGTTTTCTCATCCTCGCCTTTGATCGCATAGGTGGGAATACCATACTCGCTCACCAGAGCCGCCGCAACATCGTCCTGAGTTGAGAGCGGATTCGAGGCACACAGCACTAAATCCGCACCACCTGCTTTTAAGGTGATTGCTAAATTCGCCGTCTCGGTTGTGATATGTAAACAGCCCGACATACGCACGCCCTTTAAGGGCTGATCTTTTGTAAAACGCTCACGGATCAGACGCAAGACTGGCATATCTTTAGCAGCCCATTCAATGCGGTCCTTACCGCGTGCTGCCAGAGACATGTCCTTGACATCTCCGCGCGTTGATGAAGTCGTCATAAACGCTCTATTCCCTTCTCAACCAACCGCTCAACGCAGATGGTTTCATCTTCTGATATATATTGGATACTCAAAACCGCCGTCAGGTTTCAGCAAAATCCAGCATGTTAGCATGTGCTTGTATTGCCAGAACAGCCAAAGCGATCATGGGATCACTGAGTGGCTTACAGGTTGCCAATCAGGGTCAAAATGTGAATAGGCCACCAATTCGCGGTAACGAGTCGCAACCTCGTCCATCGTTAATGTGCGTAAGCGTTCAATACTGAAATCCGCGCAGGCAAATGAGCCAATAATGTTGCCATGCACTACGGCGCGTTTCAGATCATCAATCGCATACAGTCCATTGGCGGCAGGCTGTACAGTGGAGAGATACCCAAGCAGGCCACCGGCAAAGGCATCACCCGCGCCAGTCGGGTCTATGACCTCTTCCAGCGGATAGGAGGGAGCACTGAAATAGGTTCCATCTGCCCCAAAGAGCAAGGCTCCATAGCTTCCTTGCTTGACCACAACATAACGTAAACCAAGTGTAAAAAGTTGACGCACGCCTGTCACAATACTTGCCTGATTTGTATACTGCCGCACCTCCTCTTCACTCATCAATAACACATCTACGCGCTTCATCACCTCAGTCAACGCCGCGCGTTCTGTCATAATCCACAATTCCATTGTATCAAGCACTTTAAGATTCGCCTGTGTTACCTGCTCTAAAAGTTCCATCTGCAACTGCGGCTGGATATTTGCGAGAAATAAAAGCTGGCTATCTTGATACGAGAATGGGATACTGGGATGAAAATCGGCGTAGACCCCTAGCTGGGTATCAAGCGTATCTCTGGCATTCATATCTAAATGATAACGCCCAACCCAACGAAATGTCTTGCCTTCATGAACCTGCAAGCCCTCCAGATTCACGCGACGACTGCGCCAGAAATCCAGATATTCCTGTGGGAAATCGCTTCCCACAATCGCGACAAGATTCACGTAGTCATAAAGAGAGGCGGCAGTCGAGAAGTATGATGCCGCCCCGCCCACGATATTCTCGCGGCGTGCAAAAGGGGTTTCGACTACATCGAGAGCCACCGAGCCAACAACTAAAATAGACACGTCTGCTATCTCCAATGCATAAAATGTGTATGAAAAATCACACCGCGTAGCACTGACTACACGGGAGTTGCATCACTAAGATGTTCAATTACCCCATCCAGGAATGCCAGTGTACGTCCAAATTTTTCGCGCGCCATTGCGCGAGCAGGCTCCGTATTGAGCGATTGGTAGAGTTCTACAAAACGCTCTTCAATGTGACGGAGGATTGCCGCCAACACATCACCTGTAATGGCGCGATTAGGGTAGCGTGCTCCAAATTCAATCAGCGAGGTGACTACGGCAAGGCCACTGAGACGCCCCAATTTGTCCGCATCGTAGAGAATACGCCCTTCAAGCGGGAGAGGGGTACTCAGATCAGGTGAAACAACAATCGTATGCGTTAAAATGGCCTGCTCGACATGGCGAATGCATTCCTCGCTAGCTTCATGCTTGCGCAGGAAGGCAACTGCCATTTCCGCAGATTTCACTTGATGATCTTGAAAACCATAGGTAACGGCTGAGATGTCATGCAAATAGGCCGCAATGGTAAGGGCGTCGTGATGAAGCCCGTCAGACTCCCACTCGCTTTCTTGCAATTCCATTTCCACCATCAGCATCTTGCAGTTTGCAACAACAGCACAGGTATAACGATATCCCTCCGGTCCTAATACCTCTTCCGCATATTGTACAACAGCTTGCAGAAGCTCAGTTTCCATCAGGCATCAACCTTCCCAGGAATTCTCGCCAGACAAAGCTGACGTAACGTTTCTTGATAACTGGGCCGCGCAATACCACATTCGGTGATAATCGCAGTCACATAGTGATGTGGTGTTACATCAAACGCGGGATTGGCAACCTGCACGCCCGTAGGAGCAATCTGGGTTCCACGTATAGCTGTCACCTCGTCGGACAAACGTTGCTCAATTGGAATCAGTTCGCCAGACGCAAGTTTGAGATCAATAGTAGAACAAGGCGCAACCACATAGAAAGGTATCTGATGGGCATGAGCCAGCACCGCGACGCTATAGGTTCCAATTTTATTAGCCACATCCCCATTCGCCGCGATACGGTCTGCCCCCACAAAAACAGCACGAATATTGCCATGCCGCATGAAATGCCCCGCCATGTTGTCCGTTATCAATGTGAGCGGTACACCCTCCTGCTGCAATTCCCAGGCGGTTAAACGCGCTCCTTGTAGCACAGGGCGCGTCTCATCAACGAAGACATGCACATGCTTTCCGCCCTTATGCGCCGTATAGATTGGCGCGAGGGCCGTGCCCATGCCAGCAGTCGCCAAAGCTCCCGCATTACAATGCGTGAGTAATGTATCGCCATCAGCAATCAGCTCAGCACCATAATGCCCCATACGCATACACGCATCTACATCTTCATCGGCAATTGCTTGCGCTTCCCGCGTGAGCCGTTCCCGCATCTCAAGCACTGAAAGCTGTGCAGAGAAACTTTGTTCAGCACACGCTTTCATACGTTCAATCGCCCAAAACAAGTTGACTGCAGTTGGACGGGTGCGTCCTAACAAGGCACACACGTGTGCTACATGAGCCAGAGCTTCCACGCTCGTTAATGGTTTCGCGTGTTGATCGTGTATTTGCAGCAACCGATAAAGCCCTAAAGCTACGCCAAAGGCAGCAGTTACGCCTATCGCGGGCGCACCACGGACCTTCAACGTAATAATGGCATCGGCAACGTCTTGTTCGTGTCGCAAGCAGAGATACGCTACCTGCTGTGGCAGCAACGATTGATCTACCAGCCATACCGCCGCTCCCTGTTCATCCGTTTCCCACCAGACAGTGCGCACGCGACGTTGCAGGTCTTCATCAGCCATAGATTATGCCTCCCACTGCCTCGCACAAGCGATTTTCTGAGCAGTATACCCCTTTATGTAACGATGCACCATTTTATGCCCCGCTTCCATCATCCAATAGTACTAGCTCAGCATATGATTATTGCGAGACCTTCACCAAAGTATGCTACCATGATAGTCGATACATGACACACATGCAAGTATGCATGACTAGCATGTTACTGATTATGAGAGTTGTCCGTTCCACTACACAGAAGGGTAATGCCTTTCCGAAACCCGTACCATCGGGCACATGCAATGTACATCAAAAATACATTGCGCCCGTACGTGTACCTCGGAGATTGGCATACAGTTATATCTTGATGGAACGGACAGGATAATAATTGTAGCCATCGAAGGGATTGTAGCGCATGGCCCGGGTGGAAACAAAAGAAAATGCCTGGTCCTTTGACCAGATTTACGACGAGTATAAAACACCTATCTATAACTATGTGTATCATTTAGTAGGGGATCGCGAGCAGGCCGACGATTTAACACAGGATACTTTTCTTAAGGCTTTCCGTGCCCTACCAAAAATGGATGCCAATTTAAAACTATCAGCATGGCTCTATCGTATTGCCACAAATACGGCATATGATGCGTTACGTCGTCGCAAATTGATCGCATGGTTACCCTGGCAAGACCTCGATCATGAGCCAGCCGATGTTGAAGGAGCAGACCCACAAGAAATCTATGGAACCACGGAGCTTGTGCGCGCAGCTCTTCATCGTATGCCCCAGCAGTATAGAGCAGCATTATTGCTCTATACACAAGAAGGTTTCTCTTATAGTGAGATCGCACAGGCATTAGATATCGCCGAAAGCGGTGTCAAAATGTATCTCTCACGCGCAAGACAGTCGTTTCGTGAACATTATCGTGCCCTGGAACAGGGAGGAGGCAACAAATGAACTGTGAGCAGGTCGAGGAGTTACTTAGTGCCTACCTTGACGCAACGCTCGCATCGGAAGAACTTCATGCTGTTGCTACCCATTTGCAATCATGTACACAATGCTCTAACATCCTCGAAGAGTATCGCCAATTTGATACACTGCTCGCACGCTTGCCACGTGTTAGCCCAGAGCCAGCATTAGAGCGTCGGATTTTCTCATCACAAGCATATCAAGACCTGTTAGCCACACTCGCGCCTGAGATGCAAGATAAAACCAACAGGCCAACGCAGCCCCAGCGCAGCGTACGTAGCGAGCGAGATGCCCGCCCTCATTTGGTTGTTCTTTCCGGGGGGCGTGCCTCCTCTGCCGCGCCAGAATATCCAGCGACACGCCCTGTTCCTACTGTACGCCGTGCCACCAGGCATACTCAGCGTATGATCTACATCCTTATCGCAGCCGTGTTGCTGCTGACATTCGGCATCGGTACGTTCATTAGCTGGCACTTCTTGCGCCAGGGACAAACGGCATCAAATACGTCTAGCATCACGCCGCCCGCCGCACTTTCTCAATCCGGGCCGCTACCCGCCGGAACCTATTTTGTTTTCCTGCACGATGGCACGCTCTGGAGTGCCTCAACTACGACCAACCCGATCCTCGACCGCTTAACGCCTGGCACGATCACCGTCTCGGCTAATTGGGTAGTTCGTCCAGCTTTACCCGGTCACAGCGCAGGTGACCTGATTGCTTACATTGACTTACAGCAAGGTCTCCTCCACATCATTCGTAGCGATGGTCAAAATGATTTTACAGTTCCGCAACCCTTGCTACAGGCCGACGTTGCACCCGCCGCAGTTTGGGACACAAGCACCGGTCAGACGATCTTGACAAGTTTGGCATGGTCACCTGATGGCTCACAGCTCGCTTTTATAGCAGACCCGCACAATACCAGTTCGCCTGAACTCTTTATCTATACAATCAACAACAACACGTTACAGGCGGTGCCACTACCAGCACCCGGTGCGGTCTCTCTTCCTACATGGTCACCTGATGGTTCGCGTATTGCCTTTGTACTCAGCGAAGCAACTACCACACAGATCATTGACTACAATATACACAACCATTCACAAGTGGCAATTGCTTCTTACGCAGCATCCAGTTCTACAGATATGGTCTTTACACTGGCATGGTCATCTCTTGCAAATACACCAGAGATTACCTGGAGTCTTGGCTCTCCTTCACATATCCATGCGCTCTATGTAAGTACCACGACAGCAAGCCAGCCACAGCTATTGGCACAGGGCGACTTTGCGCAAGCACTATATCGTGCAACCGGAGAGAACGGACACAGTAGCTGGCTGCTTGTTACTAATCAAGCACCCGACGCCACGCTACAAGAAGTGGAGTTAAATGGCACTATCCATGTACTCGCTACCAGTCCAACCATCGGTTTTGTACAATGGTCACCAGATGGTAGCTACCTCGATTACCTGGACTCGCTTTACGGGGATACAGGCACATTACATGTCATCAATCTAAAAACTGTGCAAGACGTGGTGGTTGCACCAGCAGTACAGGCGGATCAGCCTCCAGCATGGTCATCAGATAGCCAGCACCTCGCTTACGCGACAACAAAGACAGTTTTCATCGTCAACCTGCAAACCTTAAAAACACAACAGCTGACAGCGTTACCTGAAGAAAATGTGCAGCTGTTCTGGTCGCTTGTCACGCCATCGCAATTACTTATTGCAGGCAATCGGCAAGGATGCTACCAGATTGATACACAGCAACGCGCTCTGACGCGCTTGATTGCCATGAGTTTGCAAGGTCCCGTCCAGTGGACACAAATTCCATAGCATGCATATCACAAACTGCTCACGAATTTTCTGTATGGGCGAAAATTTGTTATTGAAAATGATAACATTTTGCTTACTTATACGTTATAATACATAGACCTGAGATGGACTGCGGGATGTATGTGAGTAAGCATATCCACCTCGACGAGCAGCTTACAGCATATATCTGATTATCCGTGCAACCTTTTCCCCATGGGGTTCGCACGCGCTCCACTGAGAGTTTCGCGCTACTTTTTGTACGCGCGTGGTAAGGGGAGAACGAGCTGGCACCCCGTTCTCCCTTTGCTTTTATCACTGAGAAGGGTTGGCATGCGATTTACATTACGATCATTTGGTGGAAAACTCATAGCACTCACGTCCCTGACGTTCTTGCTCTGCATACTTCTTTTAACACTGGCATCCTGGCTCCTTCTCACGTTCTATTCGGTACGCATTACGCAGAGCAACGCCAGCCAGCATCTTTTACTATTAAAACGAAATTATCAGCAGACAAGTACGCTGCTGATACAAGAGGCCACAACGCTCGCTTCTGATGCTCGTATTACTACTATTGCAACACAAAATATAAAGCAGTCAGATAGCACCGTTGGAATACTGGCAGATGTACTACTACAGCATCGCCACTTTTCCGCACTGACCGTTATTTCTAGCAACCAGCAAATACTCGCGCAGATTGATAGTGTTACCACGCCAGGTGAAACACTGAGTGCCATAGATCAACAACTGGTAGGGCAAGCTCTTCAAGGTTTCTCTGCCCTCTTGCTGCAACCAGAAAACGTTGGCAATCTTGTCCCCTCAAATATTGCTCATTGGGAGATCGTCATTGCAGTCCCGATCACCACAAACACGACCGTGAATGGTGCATTACTGGTGGCAGAACCCATTGATGTAAGTTTTGTACAAAATTTAAGCAACAACATCGACCAAAATCTTTTACTGTGCATCAACGGGCGCATTCTGGCAAGCACCGCATTGCCCGATTTCTTTAATAGCAGTACACTTTCTACTCAGCATACATTTTGCGCAACAGATGGCCCGCACACACTCCATGCAACACAAACCTATCTCACACTTGCCACCAATGCACCGGCAACCAATCAATTTACACAATCGCCGTCTTTAACATTGGTTGAAATAGAACCCATCACATACCCAATCTCCTCTAGCCATCAACTTTTCTTGCTCCTGGCAGGCATTGGTATTTTTATCTGTGGCTTTTGTATTGTTCTCTATACGTTACTGACGCAAAAGCTCTTCATTCAGCCTTTGCGCCGTGTCGAGGCTCAGATGCGCACACTGATCTCACACAGTGAAGAGACACCGACTATTCAGACCGTACCAGCTACACGTGACGAACTGAGTATGCTCTCGCGCTCTTTTAATTTGCTCTCCGAGTCATTAGAGCAAGAAAACCAGTCAATGATAGAACAGATGGGCAATATTTTGATCTTAAGCGATGCCCTGATTTCGACACTCAACCTGGAACATCTCCTAGGCGAGATTGTTTCGCGTCTTGGTCGCATCATGCAAGCCAAACACGTCTCACTTCTGCTCTATGGACGCGAGATGCCTGCCCCCTGGGCGGTTGCGCAATGGAGTAACACGCCCGACGAGATGGTCAATATGCCCGCGACTCCTGGCTCTTTCACCAGTTCTGGTCCACATGGAGCAGTCACTGTTCACGCGGACCCCAGCGGGGATATCACGCTGGCAGCCACAACAAAAATGGTGGCACTCCCATCACAAAATCTTTTCTCGTCGAGCGGAAAACGCCAGAGCGTGCAGACCGCTAAACCAGCACCTTCTCCAGGGCCAGAGATGCAACGTACACGTATTCCGCGCCCCGCCTTGCGTGACCTGGATATGATTCTGGCCCGCATGGTCATTCAACGCAAAAAAATTGCCTATGGCGAAGATATTGATGTGATCTTCCACGAACGCGGCGAAACGTGGGCCCGCATCGCCTTCGAAGCGGGCTATCGCTCAGTCATTGCTGTGCCCTTGCTCCTCCAGGATCGCGCCATTGGAGCCTTTATTCTCTATGGCGATCATCCTGAAGCAGTCAGTAGTCGAGACACCTTCCTGCTCAGCACAGCCGCCATTCAATCCTCGATGGCAATTCAAAACGCCTTACTCTTTGCCGAGGTCAAAGAGAAAAATTCCGCATTGGAGCGCGCAAACCAGTTAAAATCACAGTTTCTGGCGAACGTTACCCATGAATTGCGCACGCCCTTGCACAGCATTATCAGCTATGGTTCGTTAATATTAGAGGGCTTCCTTGACGGAGAACTCACGCAGGAACAGGAAGAACATATCCAGTTCATGGTCAACAGTGCCGAAGATCTGGCACATCTCGTGAATGATATGCTCGACCTTTCTAAAATCGAGGCGGATCGCATTGAGGTGAAACCTGAGCCAATCGAGCTACCATTAAAACTCAAGGAAATCGTTGCCCAACTCAAACCGTTAGCCGATAACAAACACTTGATGCTTACGCTTGAGATGGAAGAACATTTGCCACCAGTACTGGCCGACAGCCACCGTTTACGTCAGATTTTGGTGAATCTGATCTCTAACGCGATCAAGTTTACTGAAAAAGGGGGCGTGACCATTAGTTCTACCTTAATACGGCGTGACGATACCGTGCGGATTGCCGTCCGTGATACAGGTATAGGAATATCGCCTGCTGCACTTGGCTACATTTTTGAAGCGTTTCGGCAAGCTGATGGCAGCACGACACGCCGTTTTGGCGGTACAGGTCTTGGTCTGACTATTGCCAAAAAACTGATTGAACTACAAGGTGGAGAGGTTGCTGTCGAGAGTACCGTCGGACAAGGTTCCACGTTTTCATTTACCCTACCCGTCACGGAACATATTGGAGCGCGTCTCCAACATGCACAACAATCCTAGCCGCAATGCATCATTGCAGCTTACCTATAGCATGAGAGAACACACATGAATATATCATCACAAACAACACGCGCAACCATTCTTATAGTGGAAAACGAGCTATCTAATCGTCTCTTAATCGAGCGCGTTCTGTCCACACGTGGCTATCGCTGTCTATCAGCATCAAATGGACGCGAGGCCCTTGACCTACTTGATCGCGAACGAGTAGATCTGATCCTCACCGATCTCTCGATGCCTGTCTTGGATGGGTATCGCACAACACAACTTATTCGCGCGCGTCCAGGAATGGAACAGGTTCCCATCGTAGCAGTCACTGCCTTCGCGCTCAACGACGAAGGCGAGGCCGCGAAACAAATTGGCTGCACCGACTATCTTACGAAACCGTTCAAACCGCGTCAATTGCTGGAACTGGTCGATCGTTTGCTCACACGCTAGCACTACCACCATTGCTTTCTAAATGTTGTATAGTGAGACTATCACCCGCCACAGACAACCAATCAGGTAATGAATATGCCCTGATGGGTCCGTCGCTATTGGCAACTAGAAAGATTCGATATATGGACATTCAGGTAACTACACAGTCAGTGCAAAACATCGCGTGTGATGCACTCATCATCGGGGCCGCCCACACAAAACAGGGGCTTCAACTCTCACAAGCCGCAAGCGCGGTTAATAGCGCATTGGAAGGTCTCCTTACCGCGCTCTATACAGAGGGAGAATTCAAAGGTAAACCCGGCGAAATAGCAACTATTCACACATTGGGTAAATTGCGCACGCGCCGTGTGATCGTCGCAGGTTTGGGAGCCAGTGAAAAGGTGACAAGCCAGTCGATTCGCCATGCCAGTGCTATTGCCGCGCGTCACCTGCAGCGCACAGGAGCCAGGCAGATTGCGATGGCACTGCAATGGAACAGTGCTGATATCAGTGCTGAGCAAAGCGTGCAAGCACAAACCGAGGGAGCGTTGCTAGGTCTCTACACATTTCGCCAATATCAGCAACAAGAGACTAACGGCAAAGAAAGTGGCGTTGCACACATTCAGCTCGTGGCAGAGAACACGAATAGCCCTATCGAACAAACAATTCAGCGTGGACGCATTTTGGCGGAGGCGACCAATTTCGCCCGTGATCTGGTCAACGAGCCGCCCAATGTGCTGACACCGGGCGAGCTTGCTAATCGCGCCAGCAGCATGGCTCGTCAGTTTGGCCTCGATTGCGAAGTATTTGAGCGCGCACAAATTGAAGCAATGGGCATGGGCGGATTACTGGGCGTCACGAGAGGTAGCGCGGAACCACCATACTTCATTGTCCTGCGCTATCGTGGCGCACCACACAGCAAAGAAGCAGGATTAGCCTTTGTCGGGAAGGGCATTACATTCGATACAGGCGGCATCTCGCTTAAACCAGCCGACCGTATGGACGAGATGAAAGGCGATATGGGGGGAGCAGCAGCTGTGCTTGGTGCAATGCAGGCCGTTGCCGCTCTAAAACCCGCCATTAATGTCACGGGCATTGTACCAACGTGTGAGAATATGCCAAGCGGCACAGCATATCATCCTGGCGATATTCTGCGCATCATGAATGGCAAAACCATCGAAATCGTCAATACCGACGCCGAGGGCCGCTTGATTCTGGCGGATGCACTCTCTTATGCCTCCAAAGAAGGCTACTCGCCTATTATCGATCTGGCAACGCTCACGGGCGGTATCGTGGTCGCGCTGGGCAACAAAATGACGGGCCTGTTCAGCAATAACGATCAACTCACCAGTGACATTATCGCAGCAGGGCGCAGCGCAGGTGAAAAGTTCTGGCCCATGCCACTCGACGATGACTACAGCGAAATGATCAAGAGCGAGATTGCTGATGTCAAACAAACAGGTGGGCGTGGCGCATCCTCAGTGACCGCAGCAAAAATCTTGGAGCATTTTGTCACCAATGCTCAATGGGCACACCTAGATATCGCTGGCACGAGCTATGTTGATAGCGTCAAACCAGCACAAGAGAAGGGTGGAACGGGCGTCGGCGTGCGCACACTCGTCGAATTTGCCCTGCGCAGGGCACAATA
>DAIDJF010000027.1 GCA_027451525.1 Ktedonobacterales bacterium | reverse complement strand
CTTCGCGCACAAAACCGTGTTTCTCGTAGAGGTGGATGGCGGGCAGGTTGTCTACGCGCACGTGCAGGTTGATCTTGCGAATGGTGCCGTTGTGTCTGGCCCACGCGATCAGGTATGTCAGCAGGTGACTGCCAATGCCGAGGTTCCAGTATTTGCGCAGAACAGAGATCCCGAACTCGCCCGCATGTTGCATACGAGGACGCTTGCCCGTCGTGAAGGATAACGTTCCGGCTATTTCGTCCTCAATCTCTGCGATAAGATACAGGTTGTTAGGTGACGCGGCGACCTGCTGGAGATAGGTGCGTTCATCCTCTACGCTCATCTCAAATTCACCAGGACCAAAGGTGACATTCTCGCTCTCGCCCGCAATCTGGTTGATATAGGCCAGCAATGCTACTGCGTCATATGGCTCCGCGTGCCGCAGGATGAGTGGAAGGCCATTTTTCAATGTCGTGCGCTGTACGATGCCCGGTTTGTGGAAATCCATCAAAAATACCTCTTATTTTTAATTGTCTTCTATTTCGTTCTCTGCTTCAATAACCTCAAGTGGCATGACTGTCCGTTTTTCATGTGGAATAGATAAGCGGCGATAGATGTCAGAGACGCGAATGGTCACGTGCAGGCTGGCGAGGAGAAATTGATCGTCCTGTCCATATTCCTGATACTGCCAACCAGAAGGCGTGCGCGTGATTACTTCTACGTGCTGAACGTATTGGCTAATAAACATGATCTCTTGAATGCTTGGTTTGGCCTGATATTGCAGCAGTTTATACGTGCGGTCTCTGGCTTCTGTGCTTCGTGAGAGAACTTCGACGACGAGACGTGGCGAGTCGAGAAAAAAGGCCTCGCCCTGGTCGGTTGCTTCGCATGTGACCACTACATCAGGCATTACCGAGAGATCAGGGGTGAGCCGTACCACGCGATCAACCATATAGGCGCGGCACGTTGTCTCGTCTCCTAATGCATTATCCAGAGCACGCCACATATTGGCAGAGATAGCTGCATGGTTCGCGCTGCTACCAGCCATGAAGTAGATATCGCCGTGATCGTATTCAAGTCGCCGCTCGGTATTCTGCAACAAGGTGATGTACTGCTTGAACGTATACCGTCGTTTTTCAGGATCAGCCGCCATAACATGACCTCGCTTTTCGGCTCTCGTTATTTTTTACTTCTCCCATAAAGAAGGTTCTCTTAGTATTGTATTATATAGCGTTCAAAAGCTGTTGTGGCTGAGAGATTTAGGAGAAGTGGAATCCGTCACCATTGGAGATAGAACAGGAGCGGTTTGTTTTGGGCAAGAGCGTCTTGGAAAGGTAAGAGGTCAGAATGGTGATAGACGAGTTATGAAACTCTTTGGGAAGATTATGTATTTGAGAATGAACAAGCTATTTTCCTTCTGCATGTAGCCTTTAGTGATTAGAACAGGAACAGTTGACAATAATAGAAAAGGCGTTCATAGGCACTTTACAAAATTTTAATGTGAAATACTTTTGATACATGCATATCTCTTGTATAATAGAAATTGTTGTACAGTTATGAAGTGGAAGGAACGTCTTTTTTTATGGCAATACAACGTCCGTTTCGTTTTAGCGTTGTGACTTCTACTGCCAAATCTCGCCAGGAATGGGTCACGAAGGCGAAACGCATCGAAGAGCTTGGCTATACTACGTTGCTGACTCCCGATCATCTTGATTTAGGTATCGATCCTATCGTGAGTTTAATGACGGTCGCGGAGACCACTTCTTTGCGTATTGGTAGCCATGTATTTTGTAACGATTTCAGACATCCCGTGCTGCTGGCGCGCCAGGTTGCCAATCTCGATCTTTTTTCAGAGGGTCGCTTTCAGTTTGGGCTTGGCTGTGGCTACCTGGCTGAAGAATATGCCCAAATTGGCTTGCAACTTGACGCTGCTGGGGTGCGCCTGGAGCGTTTTGCGGAGGCACTTCAGCTGATCAAAACCTATTTTCGCGATGAAGAGCTAAATTTTTCTGGTCGCTATTATCAGGTAAAAGGCGTAAAGACCAACATCAAAAGTGTGCAGAAGCCGCATCCACCGATCTATGCTGGCGGTGGTGGGAAGCGCGCACTGACGATTGCTGCCCAGGAAGCCGATATTATAGGCTTCGTTGCGCGTAACAATGCGCATGGACTGGATTGGACAACCGCCCTGAGTTCTACAACGCACGAGAAGCTAGCATGGGTGCGACAGGCAGCAGGTGAGCGTTTCTCACAATTAGAATTTAGTGCGACAGTTTTCGTGGTCATCGTGACCGATCATCCAGAGCAGGTTGCTCAGCAGGTAGGCAAGCGCATGGGGATAACCGCTGAGCAAGCCCTTGACTGTCTGCATATTCTTATTGGCAGTGTTGATCAAATGGCCGAAACCCTACAAAAACGGCGTGAGCTTTTGGGTATTTCCAGCATCGAAGTGGTAGAGTCCCATATCGAGACCTTTGCCCCCGTCGTCGCACTGCTGTCTGGAAAATAAAACATAAGAAAACCCGAAAATCCCGTATGGACCGATTACCGGGTTTAACAAATGAATATGGGTATCTCGTGGGTAGGGGCGTGATGAATCACGCCCTCGTCCCGCGTCACACGGCTCCCTAGACGGATCGATGCGCGAGAAGGGCGTGATTCATCACGCCCCTACGCCATGTTCACATTAATTTTTCGACGCGATGAAGCGATCTCTACACCAGGGCGAGTTGCTCCTGGGCGGTTTTGATCTGGGCTGCCTGCGTCTCGTAGTTGCGGTCCAAGTAGTCCTTGTACGTGGGCAGGTAGGGCTGGTAGGCGTCGGTCATCAGCGGCGATGTGACGAGAAAGTCTGCCGAGGCGCGATTACACGCGATGGGAATGTTCCACACGACGGCGATGCGCAGCAGAGCTTTCACATCCGGGTCATGCGGCTGCTGCTCCAATGGGTCCCAAAAGAAGATCAAGAGGTCAATCTCTTGCGTCGAAATTTTCGCGCCGATCTGCTGATCGCCCCCCAGTGGCCCGCTTTGGAGCTTGTGAATGGCGAGATCGAGCTCTTCTTCCAGCAGTTTGCCCGTGGTTCCAGTGGCATACAGTTCATGTTTGGCGAGAAATGCCCGATTGAAACGTGCCCACTCTAAAATGTCCTGCTTTTTATTGTTGTGCGCGATGAGCGCAATACGTTTTGTTTGATCCAAAAATGCTCAACCTTTCTTGATGCCATCTATCGCTGTGATATTGGTCCTACTCCGACGAGCAGAGACATGGCTGGCTCTTGTGCTGGCAACTGCCTGCACAGAAAAACTCACATGATACGGCATCATAACGATGAGGGAGTGTTGACTAACACTGTGACTAGTTCGCGGCAACGCAGAAGAAGATGATAATGGAGAACGCTGTTGTTCTAGCGATTATGATTGATGAAGGAACCATTCGTTGTCCCTACGTACACTATGTACCATATCTATAGTCTCCTTGTCAAGAGATCATTGCTCCTATTCATGCTTCAATGCGCGTTTTCTTGCTTCACGATGGTATCGAATTTTTTGCCTGTGCCTCTGCCAGCAGGCGTTCGATGCTGTGCTGCAAGCCACCAGGGGGCGGACGGAGCACGCACTCTTCAAAGTCTCGATCATTGACCAGAAACAGGTTAGGATGATTTTCTGCCATTATGCGTGCCTCTGCTATTTGCTATTGGGAGCAGGGCGTGATAAATCACGCCCCTACAATGATATGGTACATGTTTTAATCGTCGTTATTGTAGGGACGTGATTTATCACGCCCTGCTCTCGCACGATGTTCCAGCACGATGTTCCAGCACGATGTTCCAGCACGATACTGTTGCCCATCTGCCTTGCCTGTTCGTTCCTTCCCACACAAAGAGGTGCAATGAAGCTTGATAGAGCACTACATTCACTTGATCCCTATGCGGACGTGGTAACTAAAATACCAGGGAATGGGTTCGGAACCGATGTGTTGGTATGCGGCCTGTCTGACGTGATCAAAACCGATCTCCTGTTCGGTAATGGTCTTTAGTTTGAACTGGTGGCTGAACGCGTTCGTCTGTATCAATTCCAGAAAACGTGTAGCGTCTCCTTGCTCGATGTGATGAAGCAACGCCTCACGGGTGAAGCGGAAATGGTTGCTCTCGCGCATGCGCTCAAGATACTTACTCTTCGAGTGAAGCGGCAGATGCTGGACAAGTGCGCGCTCACGCAGAAGCTTATCGAAACGCGCATTCATCTCCTCGTATGCCCGTTCAAGCTCCCAATTGAATGCTGGTGGCCAATCATAGTCATATACTGCAAAGAGTCCTCCGGGACGTAGAATTCGTGCGATCTCGCTCAAGGTCGCAGTCGGCTCCATCCAGTGAAACGATTGGGCACATGTGACGATATCCGCGCAGCCATCAGGCAGGCCCGTCTGATGGGCGAATCCCTCTCGATACTCGATATGTGCCGCGTAGGGATGGCCTGCAAGCTTGCGCGTGGCCTCTTTCCGCATGTCGGCATTGGGGTCGATGCCAATCACCTGCCTGGTTCGTTCACCCCAGAGCGCGGTTGATAGTCCGGTCCCACTACCTAAATCCACTACCAAGGCGGGATGCGGCGTACCAATCAACTGCGTCAGCAGATCGAGCAAAGCCATTGGTGGGGTAGGACGTACATGATCGTAGTTGCTGGCTGTGCCAGTCCAAATGTCGCTGGAATCACTCATGCTGTTTTCTCCTTTTTAGCAAGTGATGGGCTAGCCGAGCATCTCAAAAATCTGCCCATGTACGTTGCCCAGAACTCCAAGCGTGTCGAGAATGTCCGTGCCAACGTCGCCATTGCGCACTATGCCCAGCAGGATATGCTCGGTATGCCCGTAGCCGCTGCCTTGTCGCTCGGCTTCATTGGTGACGTTATGTCAGGTGTTTTTCGTACAGAATCACCTCAAGCTCCTGATATTTGGTTCTGCCCACCTCTTTATAGCCGTTCTTTTTGTATAGTCTTTGTGCTGGGATTTGCAGAATTGAGGTATCGAGGTGCAGGGTGCGATAGCCTAGCTCGCGGGCACGGGCTTCAAGGGCGTCCAGGATGATCTGCCCGTAGCCGCGCCCTTGATACTCGGCGTAGACGCGCATGCGTTTGATCTCGGCTCGTTCAGCGTTCGTGCGTTTCAAAGCACCCATCGCCACGAGCAGGCCGTCCTCTTCGCCGATCAAAAATTCCCCCTGCTTGTGCAGATAGGTTTCCTCGATGGCATACATATCATCATCCCAGGGGCCGCGCCCCAGATACGCTCCCGTCTGCTGAATAGCGAGCACGTGCAGATGCTCGACGGTTTGCTGGTCGGCAGGCGTGTAGCGGCGTAGTGTAAACATGGAATTACTCCTTTCCCACAGTGGAGAGCCTGTTCGTTAGCTGGTAGCATGACCATCCACGTTAGGGGCGAACTGCTGAGAGGCGCACCACTGGGAGCAGTCCTGCGCGCATGTCTTCTGCTTCCACGAGCTGAAAGCCAGCGGAGAGGACCGCTGTTTTTGTGTCGCGGTTCCAATGACAGTTGCCCGATAGCCTGGTTGTGAGTGGGACTGCTGCATCTTGCATCCATGCCGTGAGCTTGCCCTGTGAGCGCACGTGCTCCAGCATCAGCAAGTTGCCTCCTGGTTTGAGCACGCGCCAGATTTCGCGCAGGCCACGTTCCGGCGAGCGCACAGAGCAGAAGACCAGCGTTACCACCACGCTATCGAAATGCTCATCGGGGAAAGGCAGGATTTCAGCCGCAGCCTTCGTGAGCGTGGTCGGAACGGGAGTGTGTGGAAGTTGCCGGCGGGCCGCAGCTAGCATGGTATCATCTGGTTCTATAGCTTCTAAATGTGTGACGCGCTGCGCATCGTAAAAAGGAAAATTCTGCCCGCCGCCCGCGCCAATCTCAAGCACGACCCCGTGAGCCTGCCCGACCGTTGCGCGACGAAATGGGTCCTCCATGCGTCGTGCCTGGGGCCGATTGCTCATCCAGGTATAGAAGGCGGCAAAACGTGGATGGGCAATATCTTTCTCGTAAGCCTGCTGGCTTCTTTCATCTTCCATCAAGAAACTCCTTTGGCACGCTTTTGAGTGGCGAGAAGTGCAATCACTTTGTGTTATCCCTGCGGAAGGCTATCTTTTGCCGATTTCTGGACGATTGTAAGAATGGAGTCTGTTTGGAGTTTAATCAGTTTTTCCAGCGCGAAAATTTTCTCGTCCAGGTCGTCGAGATGCTTCATCACGGCTTCAATGTCCGCGTATGATTTCATAGTTGTTGCGTAGGCTTCATCTGCCTGAAGTTCTGATTTGCGCCCCAGGACGTTCTGCCCCACCATGATAATTGGTAAGAGGACTAATTGAATAAAGGTCTGCGAGAGCCACGCGATGAGCAGTGCTACGATCGGCGGTAAGAGATTGAGGATGCCTAATAATCCAATCGTCGCGATGATTGCGAAGGCATAGGCTGTCCACATCGTCCCGACGTGTTCAGTGAGCCATACAGCCAGACGGGTATTAAAGCCTGCCGCCATGATCTCTGCGGCATGTACATAGTTTACGTTTCGTGGGGTATGTTGTGGGGGTGATTGTTCATTTCCCATCAAATTTTCCTCCATCGTACTGTTCTTTATTTTCTCTCTATCGGTTAGCTATTTGCTAAAAGAAGGAATGAAGGCCACGGTCTTCATTCTTTCATAGAAGAGGGCACTGTGCCTTGAAACGCACCACACGTTATCTGGCCCAGTATATGCAATAGTGCGGAGAGGTGTCAATTAGTTTGTTTGTTCGTTAAACTGACGGCCAATTTTTGAACTGCCCAAATTATTTGGATATAACTCTTCCATGCCTCTTGGTGGAAAATGGTATTTTTCTTGTGAAACTTAAAAATAAGAGCAAATCGAGAAATTGTTCCATGAATGATCGGATCGAGAAACACTAAAGGTGGCTTCACAAAGAGAAGTCTTACAGGCAAAGTATGGCATGTAAGACTTCTCTTCATGCTTAGAAATGTGTTACGGTTCCACCTGGAGTTCAGGCGACTCTTCAGCATCCGCTTCTGCGCTGCGACCGCGCAGGAGTTGATACAGGATGATGGCTCCGAAGGTGGCGGTGCCGATACCGCCGAGGGCAAAACCGCCAATGTTGAGGGTCAGATTACCCGCGCCAAAGACGAGCGCGACGGCGACCGTTAACAGATTGCGGCTCTTCGAGAAGTCTACTTTGTTCTGTATCCAGATGCGCCCGCCCGTTGCGGCAATCAATCCAAAGAGGATGGTAGCGAGACCACCAAGTACGCCCGATGGCAATGTTTGGATGAGCGCGCCAAACTTGGGACAAAAACCTAGCAAAATTGCGACAATAGCAGCGATAATGAAGATGAGCGTCGAATAGATGCGCGTGACTGCCATAACGCCAATATTTTCCGCGTAGGTTGTAACACCCGTGCCGCCGCCTGTTGCCGCGATGATGGTCGCAACACCATCACCCAGGAAGGCTCGCCCGAGGTATTTATCCAGATTACGTCCCGTCATGGCACCGACCGCCTTGACGTGACCCAGGTTTTCTGCGACGAGAATGATCGCGACAGGTGCGATCAGGCTGATGGCACGTCCGTTGAAGGCCGGGGTTGTGAAACTGGGAAGACCAATCCAGGCGGCATTTGCCAGATTGGTGAAGTCGATGGCTTTGCCCAGACCTAGGCCGTTGGCGAAAATCAGGTAAACGAGGTAACCAATAATACCACCGAGCAGGATGGGCAGACGACGCAGTGGGCCAGGTGCATAGATAGCTATAAGCACGACAGCCAGGATGGTTACGAGTGCCATCCAGATATCAAACTGGCTGACGCTGGCATCACTGACTGCGACGGGGGCGAGGTTTAGACCGATAACTGCGACGACTGCACCTGTGACGACTGGCGGCATTAGCACTTCGATCCAGCGATATCCCGCAAGCATGACGATCAGACCGATGATTGTGTAAACGATGCCTGCCGCGATGATCCCGCCCAATGCGACATCAATATGAGGATTGAGACCTTTGCCGGAATAAGCACTGGCGGCGGCGACGACAGCGATAAACGAGAAACTGGAACCGAGGTAGCTGGGAATACGTCCGCCTACAATCAGGAAGAAGATGAGCGTGCCGATGCCGGAGAAGAAAATAGCGGTGTTGGGGTTGAAACCCATGAGAATTGGGCCGAGGACGGTAGAGCCAAACATAGCAAGTACGTGTTGCAATCCAACGAGAATTGATTGGCCCCAGGGAAGGCGTTCGTCTGGTGCAATAATGCCCCCAGTTTTTAGTTTCCAGCCCGTGAAATAGCCCTGCTTTTCTTTGTCAACAGTTGCCATAGAGTTGCCTCCTTCAGCGAGTAGAGAATATGCAGAACAAAACAAACGTGGTCGTAGTCAGACATGGAGCGAAAAGTGGCGTGAGTCCTCCTTTCGTTTAATCTTCAGAGGAATATCTGTTGTGGTTACATAATACCATATAAGTGCGTCGGAGTCGCCACGCCATCGAGTTGCACCTCGGTACAAGTATGGTATGTAATCCAATGGCAGAAAGACTAAATATACCAAAACATCTGCCCAGTGGTGATGCAAAATATTTGTATCGCTTCTTAGGTGTGTGAAAAATGGATAAAAGCATCACAATTGCGGGTAAGAAGTGGCTCTACGATCGACGTATTAATAGTTAAATATACGCCAAAAACAAAATAATAGCCTTTTTCTTCGGAATTTTCGGCTGAACTAAAAACCTTGGCTCAGCCATAAAAATGCTTGTCTATTTTATCTTCTCATGATATAATGATTGATAATTGGTTATTCTCTTCATCTCCAATATAAGTATTGTTCTAAGTAAGTAGTTTTCTCCTTCTTTACAGGAGGTAGATCATGTCCACCGTAAATTTAAAAAAATGCCCACGGTGTGGAGCTATTCGAGATAAGAAAGATCTCTTTTGTGGAGACTGTGGAACACCGTTTGGTTCCTCTGAAGAAAACTATCGAAATCTACCTCTCACGCCAACAGTACCTGTTGTACCAACTGAGCGAAAGTCTTGGAAAAAAAATCTCCTAGCTGCTTCAGTAGTGCTTGTACTTCTGCTTATAGGAACTCTCTTTCTCGGAATCCAATTGGGACAATCGGGAAAAGGAAGTACGCAAGCAATTACAAACACTCCACCAAACCCGCCTCATCTAACAAAAACTCTATCGACTGTTACCGTGATGCCAACGCCCTCACCAACACCAACATTCACGCCGACGCCAACGCCAACGCCGATGCAACCTGGTACAGTTTTGTATAATGAAGATGGATCAGATAACTGGCAAGGATGGTTAGCGTCCGGGCCAGATTGGACTGTCCAGAATGGCAAGCTCATTAATACTGATGGTAAGGGAGATCCGCTTATTGTTCCCTACAATCCAGGAGCAAACGGTTATAACGATTATGAGGTTGTGGCAAAGATAACAAGAGTCAAATTTATGTCGGATTATGGAGGTAGCTTTGGCATTGTAGTGCGAAATGATGGAAACGGAGGAGGATATACATTTTCTCTCTGTGCCTCGCTTGGTTATGCGTTCGGAGGCACTTGGGGATGTAATATGGATTACAATACATACACCAAATCAGAACTTTTAAGCGGACAACAGTTTCCCGATGGGCATCCTCTTAAAACTGCACCTTTCCTCTCGACAGCGGGGAGTGAATACACTTATCGGATTGATGTGAAAGGAGGCACTATTACCACCTATATTAATGATAATCCAATTCTTGGCACTGTAACTGATTATACTTATCCATCGGGAGGGCAAGTAAGCATTTGGGATAGTGGTTGCCAGCTTGTAATCTCTAATATTGAGATTATTTTATTATAGTTAACCTTCATGCTGAACTGACTAAATATTCTTTGAGCTTCTCGGAGTTTTTGGAGACGGTAAACTTGAAGACGGTCTCATCTGTTGCTCATAAGAAGTGAGACTTAAGTAGTGAAGAGTCGAATATCTACGAACGTGATTATAAAAACATCGGCTAACCTTGGCTAAATAGTTGGTAGCCATAGTCTTCCCCTAGCTCTGTCTCCATTGCATATAAATGTGTTGGAATCGCCATGCCGTCGGGCAGGACCCACGTTCCTGTGTTGCCAGAGAGGGCGTGCAAGAGCAGTTCTGGGCGCGTGATGAGAACGGCTTTGTTCTCACGCTCAATAAACTCGATAGCGGCGCGAATTTTTGGCTCCATGCTACCTTTCGCAAAATGCCCCTCCTTAATGTAGTGACGTGCCTCGCTGAGCGACATCTGATCGAGATTGTGCTGCTGAGGGGTGCGATAGTGGAGGGCGACTTTCTCCACACCCGTTGAGATCAGCAAGAGATCGGCATGAAGTGTGCTTGCGAGTAGACTGGAGGCGAGATCTTTATCGACGACAGCCTCGATACCTTCCAGGTCACCTTGCTCGTTCACGATGACGGGCACTCCGCCGCCGCCTGTACTGATAACAACGAAGCCTGCGCGTGCCATCGTTTCAATGGTCGCGCTCTCGATAATCTGACGTGGATAGGGGGATGGAACAACGCGCCGCCAGCCACGTCCCGCATCTTCGCGCATCGTCCAGCCGTATTCACGTTGTTTTTGCTCACTCTCTTCCGCTGTGTAAAACATGCCAATTGGCTTGCTGGGCTGCTGCATTGCCGGGTCGGAGGGATCTACAAGCGTTTGTGTAACCAGCGCGATGACCTGTTTTTGCACGTGCTGACGGCGAAATTCGTTCTCTAATGCTTGTTGCAGCATGTAGCCGATACCACCTTGTGAGTCGGCAACTGCGACATCAAGCGGTAAGCCATGATGTAAAACGTGATGGGCGAGTTCAGCGCGCAGGAGGATAAAGCCAACCTGGGGACCGTTGCCGTGCGTGATAACGACATGCCAGTCCTGGGCGACCAAGGCCGCGATATGAACAGCGGTTGCCTGGATTGCTGCTTTCTGGTCTGGGAGAGCCTGATGCTCACTATCCCTGACGATAGAATTGCCGCCGATAGCAATGACTGCGAGTGGTTGCATAGCATGCCTCCTCTGTTGAACTCTCCCATCGGCCCTTACGGGAATACGAGTCGTACTGTTTGGCGATGTGATGACTCGATAACGCAGGAGAAGAACCATAATTTGCCCAGCTTGATTATCGCAAGGGAAGCAGGATGTGTCAACCACTAAGTTGGGGATTGGAACTCTGGATCACGTGATGTCAGAAATTTCTGCAATTGCAAGAAAATCCTGTACCGCGCGGATGAAGTTTTCCGAGAAGATGATGGTGTAGTGGTTACCGTCAGGAATTATCTCAAGACGACTGTCTTTAATGAGGCTTTGCATCCGTTCGGCCTCTTCCTTGAAAAGCACATACCAATCAGGTTGGTATGTTCCCAGACCAGCGCGTAAAATCAGTGTTGGCACATTGATAGCAGCGAACAACACGTCCATGTTGATCGTCGCATTGATGCTCATCTCTTCCTCGATAGCGGCTTTAGATGTGCGTAAAAGCACTGTTCCATTGCGCTGTACTTCGGCATCAGAACAATAATATCTCTCCCAAAAACTATTCCAGGGATGGATCAATGATGATCCATTTCGCACATTCTGCAGATATCCATCGAGCGAGGGATAAACCTGTCCCAAGTGCTCCAGTACAGGCCGCAAAATGTCTCCTATCTGTGGTGAAGCTCGCCCACCAGCATCGACTGCCACCAGTTTATGCAGACGATGCGGATACACGGCAGCAAAGAAATACCCAATTAGTGCACCAAGTGAATGGCCGATGAGATGCACTTGGGGTAAACCGAGCGCATCACAGAGCATAAGCAGATCATTGACATGGTAAGGAATGCCAGTGCCATGTGCTGGCTTGCCGCTCCATCCACGACCGCGCAGGTCTGGTGCGATGAGATACCAGCCACGCTCGGCAAAGCGCGGGCCAAGTTCACTCCATATGAAGTGATTGCTCGTAAGACCATGTACAAGTAAGATGGCACGTTCTGGCTGACTGAACTGGCCCCAGGTCACATAGTGCAAGCGGATGCCGCTCGTTTCTAATGAGTGAGGAACCATAGAGATGTCTTCGTGCATCAATCTATCTCCTTATGCTTGATGCCAGTACAGGAAACATCTATTAGCTATTACAGAAGCACCAATTTAACGACGCCGGCGCCATATTTGTCTGTTAATATTGAAGGAACAATCTTGCTGTTGTGGTATCTCTGTGCGACTATTCTCAAGTTGGATGCATGCATCATGATATCCGGCGGCAATCCTGCTCTCAATCGTGGCTTGCGAGAAATCGCTGGCCCCTGAAGTCGCCCCTGGCGTCGTTGAAGTAATCACCATAAATGAATCGATTTTCCTATGGCGTTTGAGTTCTTGATACCCCGGATGGAGACGCAATGTGCTCTCCTGCGGCAATGTTTGATCGATCTGCTGGATGAGGTCCACAAACTCATTTGTCACCGCAAATAAATGTTCATCCAAGGTCAATTTGCTTGAGAAAAGTAATTGGGTGACACGGTCCTGCACCTCGATCAGGTTCGTAGGCACTTTTGAGCGCATCGGAAAGAGTTCGATGACAATCAGTTCTCGTTCCACATCTGGGTTGTCAGGTTCAGCCAGTTCAAGCAGATCAATGGCCTTCGCTAATGGCAAATTAGAGGCAAAACCGCCATCCCAACACCATTTTTCCTCTCCCGTTTGTGCGTCTTTGATGTAGGTCATGGGAAAGCTTGGAGCTAGCCCCCCACTGGCAATAATATGTTCAGCAGAGAGCGGAACCTGACTCTGATTATCGAAATATATGACCTCGCCAGTCTCAATGTTAACGGCACTCACAACCAGAGACATCCTATTGTGATGCAACTGATTGAAATCTATTAGATCATCTAGTGTTTGGCGAAGTGCTGCAACATCATAGATGCTGGTCTCTATGAAAGGTGCGAGCAGTGGAGTATAGATATAAGACGGACGAATCCAGTACATGGCTGGATTGATGAGTAGAGACCTGTAACGCTCAAACATCCGTGACGCAAATGGCCAGCTTTTAACAGCCAGACGTTTGCGCCACAGTTCATCTAGTGCCGCGATGGGATCTCCCCTGGCTCCTACAAGTACCGCCGCATTGATGGCACCAATCGAGACACCTGTAACAATATCTAGACTGAAATCGGGCTGTTCGTAGAGAGCTTTGATCACTCCATACGCATAGGCCCCAAGTGCTCCTCCTCCTTGTAAAACCAGTGCTCTACGTCTGGTTTTCACACCTTACCACCTTACTAGCAGACCCAAATTTGGCTCAGCACTACATTCCAATAACAAATACGGTCCTAACACGGGTCGATATACATATTGGTGACACTAGAGCAAAATTAATTACTGGCATTTTTTGTAGCGGATATCTGAAACGGACCGTGTGTAACGACTACAAATTGTTTGGCGTGTTATGGGCTAGACAAAGAAGTATTATGCTCATTGTTCTACTATATGGCAGTATAGCTGTGATATAAGTAAAAGGGGTAATGCTTCTTCGTAAACAAAAACCGTTGAACGTAATTGATTTACTGTTGTTCTTGAACCAATAGGAGCAATCAATGAGTACATTGAGTGTGTTGGCTTTTCAGAACGAGAAAGACGTTACCCCAGTTATTACAACCTTAAAGCAATTGCAAGACAGGAAGTTGATTAACATCGAAGATGCCGCCGTACTTACACGGCGAGCCGACGGCAAGCCCAAAATTAAGCAGCAAAATAATCTGGTTGGTGCAGGCGCACTAGGGGGTGCTTTCTGGGGTATGCTGTTTGGCCTGTTGTTTATGGTACCTTTTCTTGGGGCAGCAGTTGGTGCTGGTGTAGGCGCACTTGCGGGTAAGATGAGTGACATAGGCGTAAGTGACGATTTTATGCGTGAAGTAAGTGATCAAATTAAGCCGGGGCAGGCAGCTTTGTTTCTACTCACCAGCGATGAAGTACTGGATAAGGTGAAAGAAAGACTGGACCAATACAAGTCAACATTTCGCATTCTCCACACCTCTCTTTCACGTGAAGACGAGGCAAAACTGCGCGAGGAACTGGGTGTTGGAGTCTAGTTCAGTTTATGCACCATTTAACTGATAGCTTACTTACAGGCTTGTGCCCAATGAAGAGTTATCAGTACAACCTGCAAAGCAATCTATGAGCATGGCAGGCCATAGACTGCTTTGCAGGTGTTCTTTTAAGTCGAGGGCTTTATTTTTACCGTTCTACGGGCAGCACTATTTGGCGATGTGATGACTCAATTGCCGCGAGCATCAGGGCGAGGGTGCCCAGGTTGTCACGGCCTGAACTGCCTGGCTCTTTGCCGCTCTGAACTGCCTGGATAAATGCGGCCAGGCTCCCTTGCCGATCAATCAAGGGCATCTTCGGTAGTGAAAGTTCCTCTCGTGTGCCGTCCTTCGTATAGATGGTCGCGGTATCTGGTACATCGTGCCCGCGACTCTCCCAGCGAATCTCGCCCTTCTCGCACTCGATCTGCCAGCGACCCGCCCAACTCGTCTGCGGTCCTGTGCTGACCCAACTCCCCTGATAATTGACAGTTGTGCCGTCCGCAAGGGTGATCAGTGCGGCCGCGCTCGCTGGTTCGTCAAAATTACTCCATACCGGGTTCCATGATTGGCAAAAAATATGTGTGGCCTCCTGGCCGAGGACGTAGCGCATCAGGTCAAAATGGTGGATAGACATATCTGCCAGCAGGGGTTCCCAGATATGATAGTGGCGATTGCTCTCACGCGGTGCATCGTTACGCAATTTCCGAAAGACGAGGCGCGTGGCTCCCACTGGACCAAGCGATTGCTCACGTAGCAGTTCGCGCACCCGTTGTACTGCCGGATGGAAGCGATAGTTCTGGCTAATCATCAGAATACGCTGCTGTTTGTCCGCCAGATCCACTAATCGCTGCGCTTCTGCAATTGTAGGAGCAAAAGGCTTCTCTAGCAGAACATGTTTACCTGCTTGCAAGGCGGTAACCGCAGCGGGAATATGCCCCTCCAGACTGGCGGTAATCAGCACAGCATCACACTCAACGGCGGCCAAGGCTTCGTGCAGGTTGGTAAAACAGTGTGCAGGCGTCAGCGAGAGGGCATTTTGCGCAAGTTCAAGCATAGTGGGTACGACATCAACGCATGCAACTAATTCAACGGCTTGCTGAGGGCGAACGACTGAGGTCGCCCAACTGCGTCCCCATCCTCCCAGTCCCACTTGGACGATTTTGAGTACCATGAGAATGTTCTTCTTTCTGCGATGAAATGATAACCGTCATGAGTATACAGGATATACAAGTTTTTTATGTATTTCTGCGCACTCGCATTTATTGTAGCACATCGTTTTAGAAAGAAGCGAATAACTACCGTGAGGCTTTGCTAGAAATGTTGGAAGAGTATGGAAGATTTTGATGCTAAATTGAGATATTTAGGGTGTGAAGAAGTGCGCGTGATACAATATATGGCACCTATTGGCATACATTACCAATAAGTGCCACATTATCTATCACATTCTAATATTTCATGAACTGTGTTTTATTACATGGGAACAAATTCGCGCATCATGGGTTGCCAATGGCGGTGACGTGCAATGGCAGCGACAAATTGCGTGATAAAGGCGTCAAGCTCTCCCTGGTTGCGGCTGGTGACAATCCCGTTGACAGCATTGACTCCTTTGGCACTAATTGGGCCACTCGTCACCTGGTCGGGCAGGCCCGTCAGGCGCAACAGGTCTACTGCTTCGTCAAGCAGGCCAATTGCCTTGCCATGTTTAAATGCCTCCGCAATGAAGTGTAAGACACTGCCGCTTTCCCGCAATGCCACAATGCCTTGTTGTCCACCTGGTACAAGCACGGCATCATACATAACCGAATTGACGGTTGGTGCGCTCTTATCCACCATTAGTTGCTGCCCACCTGCCGCCTTCACTGTGCCAAGATGAGGACCAATCAGCTCGATATGTGTTCCACGCTCCTCGAGCCCTTTCTTGACGCGCTGTATCTCCGTCTCATTCACACCATCTGCTATCAGTACCGCAATGCGACGGCTCTTGATGGTATCCTTGATGGTATTTTCCATGCTGAGGGCGGGCGAACGGTCTACGTTGCGTTTGCCCGTTGGGGGGATATAGCTTGGTTTCGTCGCGCTGGTCGGGGGGGTCACGCCAATCCCTTTTGCTACCCGCACCGCGAAATCATGGTCGATCTGGTTGAAGAGGCCGATCACGCGCTCTCGCACCTCTTGACTTTTCACCTTCCCCAGTTCAAAGTGAGCCGCTTCGACCATGTGTTGCTGCTCAACAGGACTCATGCTCCGCAAGAAAAGGGTGGCCTGACTGAAGTAATCCTTAAAACTCTCACTGCGTCCACGCACTTTGCGTCCCTCGACTCGCTCTGGATAATGGGTATAGCTCCGCTCATCTTTTGGCGCAAGCTGCGGATAGCCACCGCTGAGCGAGTTCGGGAAGTAGCTTGTTCTTCCGGTATTGATCGTATAGCGCATATGCCCCTCGCGCTGATTGTTATGTACCTCGTTTACGGGGCGATTGATCGGCAGTTCAGCAAAGTTGGGACCACCCAGGCGAAGCAATTGTGTGTCCAGGTAGGAGAAAAGGCGTCCTTGCAACAATGGGTCGTCGGTAACATCAATGCCCGGTACCAGATTACCCGTATGGAAGGCAACCTGCTCTGTCTCCGCGAAGTAATTATCAGGATTGCGGTTGAGCGTCATCTTACCAATTCGGCGCACAGGGATCAGTTCTTCGGGCCAAATCTTGGTTGCATCCAGAATATCGAAGGGGAAGGCAAATTCGTCAGCTTCCTCGATTATCTGTATGCCAAACTCATACTCTGGATAATCCCCCATCTCGATCGCTTCCCACAGATCACGTCGTAGCCAGTCTGGGTCTTGCCCAGCCAGTTTTTGCGACTCATCCCAGGTCAGTGAATGTACACCCAACAAAGGCTTCCAGTGAAACTTGACAAAGCGCGACTTGCCCTGCGCATTCACCAAACGGAAGGTATGTACACCAAAGCCTTCCATCATGCGTTGGCTTCGTGGCAATGCGCGGTCCGACAATAGCCACATAACCATATGCATCGACTCTGGCATGAGTGAGAAGAAATCCCACGCGGTATCGTGAGCTGTGGCAGCTTGCGGTATTTCATCGCGTGGCTCTGGCTTCACTGCGTGGATCAGGTCGGGGAATTTAATGGCATCTTGAATGAAGAAGACGGGCATATTGTTGCCCACGAGGTCAAACACACCTTCTGTCGTATAGAATTTGGTCGCAAAGCCGCGCACGTCGCGTACAGTATCAGCCGAGCCGCGCGAACCCGCGACCGTCGAGAAGCGCACAAACACAGGCGTCTTGACCGATGGGTCCTGCAAAAACGCCGCTTTCGAGTATTCAGTCATCGGTTCGTAGACCTGGAAGTACCCGTGGGCCGCATTGCCACGCGCATGGACTACGCGCTCAGGAATGCGCTCGTGGTCAAAGTGTGTGATCTTTTCGCGAAAATGGAAATCTTCCATTAACGTCGGCCCACGCTCACCAGCTTTCAGCGAGTCATCGGTATGGGGAATACGCACGCCTTCATTTGTGGTAAGCTGCTGCTTTTCAGCGTGTTCACGAAATTCATCCAGATTTTGCTCTTTATTATGCCCATTACTTGGTATTGTGTTATCACTCATCTCTGTTGTCTCCATAGTAGCTGGAGATTGCCATATGGCATATCTCAAAATTTTTGCTTTCACCGTCAACACGTCTCTATCGCGTCAATAGTGACTGAAACATGTTTCATTGCAAAAAGAAGGTAGCGTTTTTAATTCGCTACCTTCATATTTTTTTCACATCTTTTGAGCTACTATGCTAGTGTTTTTGCGTCTTTCCATCTATTCTTTCAACATACCCCTGGTCGCGCGCTGCCTGCGGATCGGATGTCATACCCGCCTGCCTTTGCTCTCCCTGGTTCTCAGTATGCTTCTTTTTCCGTGCGTGTCGTTCTTTTTCTTTTGCGTACTTCTCTAGCTGTTCTTCGCGTTGCTTGTCACCTTCAAGCATACTATAACCCTTTCTATTGGTTTTTCCAACCTATGATCTGTTATCTAGAGCCTTACCTCGAACACAACACGTTCCACTACAACAAGATGTGACACAACTTTCTTTTCCTTATAGCGGTGCTTTGCAATACTAGTGTACGCATAAAAATTTGTGAACAACTTCACAGTCATAACCCCATCTTACTACGTCTATTTCTATAAGCAACCAATAGAACAACGTTTTCTTGATGGCAAAAGGATAGTGCTATGCTGAAAAGCCCTCACCGCACCGTAATGCAAGCGTTTTGTTTTGCATTACTCGGCGTCACCCTGCTCGGTCTCCTGGCAGCCTGCAATACAATTACAGCACCACAAAGTCAACAAACATCTGGTAGTGCGCGTTCTACTACACAGCCTGATAACCTTGCTTCACAAACAACAACAAACCCGGCACTTGTCTCACCAACCAATTGTCCGGCAACAGGCACAGCACGCGCATTGGTGTCCACGCCGTTCACAACTGCCAATCAGCAGACGCTTGTCTACATCGTCAATGAGTTCAAGCAGCAAACGCCCACTTTTGGCACGCTGAAACGCTACGATCTCGCCACGGGCGCAAAAACCGAGATTGTGAAAATTCCAGGCGTCACAATCGACTCGGCCCAGGTTTCAGCCGATGGACACTGGCTACTCTTCGTCAGTAGTATGGGGGCACTACAGAAGCTCCAGGCGATTCGCATTGATGGGCAAGGATTGCAGACGCTTTATTGTAGTGCGGCTCTACAATTCACTCCTCAGTGGTCCACAAATCAGCAGTTGATCGCTTTTGAAGAGAACATGGGGGGCACGTTTAGCGTCTTTCTGCTCCACACGGCAAACGGCACGCTGGAAAAAGTGTTCACGCAAACGAACGCGGGTCCCTATCCCTACCTGCTCCGCTCCTGGCTCGACACCAGCCATCTCTACCTTGTCAGAGCGACCGTCGATAAAAGCCCGAATGCGCTGGCCCTGCTCGATCTGGCGAAAGGCGATAACCAGACACCCGCTGACCTGACCACAATTATTCCAGCCACGCAACAAAATCTCTCATTGGCAAGTTTCGATAGTAGCTACGATGGAACGCAACTTTTCGTAAACTATAATACGTGTGGTTATGGTTGCACTGGCCCCAGCGATATCATCGTTGAACCCGCGCAAGGCGGCACTTCACATATCCTCTTCAGCAATGCACAATATGCAGTAACGACAACACGGGCGATCTCCGCACATACATTATTGTTCACGATTGAAAACAGCCCTTTTGGTGGCGGGACGGTCGATCAAAGCCATAATGGTCTTTGGATGCTCAACACGGATGGTACCGGGTTGACACGCCTGACAATCGATAATGCCCAGACAATCACCTCTTTGAACGCCAGTAGCCAGTTTCCGTGGTCGAATGTTTCACGTTCTAACACGACATATGCCATCACGCAGGTAAGCGCGAGTGGCGTACAGGGGCAGGCACCGACCTATAGTATTCTCGTGGGTTCACTACAAGGCGGTTCGCCAACGGCTATCGCTTCCATCTCAGACGGCACAATCCTTGATATTGCTGGTTGGGCAATAATATAGATGACACAAATCCTCTCCACAGCAGAAATGATGCGTCAGGACCCAAGCTTCTAGTCTTGCCGCATCATTTCTGGTACAATAGAAGGAAAGAAGCAATAGCAGTAGCAAGATTTCGCCAACGATTCTAGGAGCGAACGATGGATAGCACAACTGGTTCCTCCAGTTTCTGTCATATACCTACGCTCATGAACAGCACATTAGGACGCTCACAGGAGATTGAGGCGGCATGTGCCCTCCTTCAGCGTCATGAGATACATGTATTGACGCTGACAGGACCAGGAGGTGTGGGCAAAACGCGCTTGGCGACGGAAATAGCGCATGGACTTGTAACAGTATTTACAGACGGTATCTTCTTTGTCTCGCTCGCCCCCCTGCGCTCACCTGCACTCGTTCTTCCCGCTATCGCCCAGGCTCTCTCGCTAGCAGACACAGGACAACAAACGCTGACCGAACTGCTTCACGCCTACTTGCGCGACAAACATCTGCTGCTCGTTCTCGACAACTTTGAGCATCTGCTTGAAGCAGGTCCTCAGGTTGCAGCAATCTTGACCGTTGCTCCTCGTCTCAAATTGCTCGTCACCAGTCGCGCAGCGTTACATCTCTATGGTGAACATGAATTTGAAGTTTTACCTCTTCCATTGCCTGATCTCAAGCGTATCGTATCTGCCACGTCTACAGCATGGTCAGCCCCTGCCATTGCCCTCTTTGTGCAACGTGCCCAGGCCGTCAAACCCTCCTTTACGCTCACAGCTGAAAATATGCAGGCCGTTGCGGAAATCTGTATCCAACTCGATGGTTTACCACTTGCTATCGAGCTGGCAGCCGCACGGAGCAAATTGCTCTCACCGCACGAGCTACTGGCGCGCCTGCAACCACGTTTACGCCTGCTGACGGGCGGTGCGCGCGATCTTCCAGCTCGCCAGCAGACCTTGCGCAATACGCTCGACTGGAGCTATCAGCTTCTTACTGAAGACGAACAACGCTTCTTTTGCCGACTTGGTATCTTTGTTGGTCCCTGGACGCGGGAGGCCGCTTGCGCGGTCGCTCCGCCGCTTGTTATACCACTGGTTAATGCTTTTGAGCGGTCTCCCATTGATGAGACGTGGCACAAAGCCAGGCCTGTTACTGACCAGCGTTGCCAGAGTATTGAGTCCCAGGTCAATCCCTGCTACCAGTGATGCATCTACGCATGCCTGTTCAGGCACTTGCTCATAGACCACCTCAACGACGTAGTGGGTAGACTTGGGAACGATCCGCACCTGCTTGATCGTGGGCTGTTTCGTCTGAAGCGTTATCCCAAGCTGCGACGGTGCGATCAATTGCTGCATAGCATGCATCCCGTTGGTCAATCACATGCTGCTCAACCAAATGCATCATCCGCCTCCAATGCCTGAATCACCCGTTCGGCCTTGCGTTTCGCCCGCCGTTGCCCATAGAGTTGGGCGGTAAACGAAGAAACAATCGCCACCAGATCAGTCATCAGGTCTGCTGTATCGTTCTCAGCCACGTTCACCACCTCGATATGGCGGCCCTGCGCCTCGAACAGCGTCTCCAGAGAGCGGAAGCCAAAGCGCGTCAGACGATCTTTGTGTTCGACCACCAGCCGTGTGATGCTCGTATCCTTCAACAGGCTCAAGAGTTTCGGGCGGTCATCATTGACGCCGGAGGCAATCTCTTTCACCACTTGCGCAACCTGATAGCCACGGGCTTCACAATAGTGCAGAAGCCGTTCTGCTTGCCGTTCCAGGTGCTCGCGGTGTTCAGCCGAGGAGACACGCGCATAGATCGCTACTTTTTCGACAGGCAGACGAGGCTCCTCTTCTTGCACGATGATCGTCCCAGAGGGAGCCTGATAGCCCTTGATCTGACCTGCCTTCCACCACCGCAGGGCGGTGCTGTAGCTAATGCCTTGTTGTTTCGCATAGGTACTCAATTTCATGGGAGAACTATAGCACACTTGCTAGCATTTGGCAACATCTGCTAGCATTTCCTAAGAACCGTTTTCACACAGTGCAATGCTCAATCCAACCGCAGTAAATACTCGGCAGTCTCCTGCCCACGTGCGTTGGCAAAGCCTTTACCTTCACCGATCCGTGTGAAGCCGTTTTTTCCAGGACGCGCAGAGAACCATGATTGTCTTGAGCGGCGCGAGCATACAGTGGACGCTCTTTGATAGATGCGAGAAAGGCCGCGAGTGCTCTGGTGGCGATCCCTTTGCCCCAATAGATTTTTCCCAACCAATAGCTAACTTCCAAACGGTCATTTTCGCTCCGATAACTCAGAACATGACCAGCTACCTCTCCATTGAAGAGGATGGTTTGGGTAGCGACGTGTTGCAATCCTTGCCCAACGACGCTAGCGCGTCTACTGCTAGCGCAGTCAGGGCAGGAAAGAAGGGTCTTGTTCGCTAATATTCTGGCCCAGTGGGCCATAAAAGCGTCCTTATTCGTCGGGTCTTTGACCGTAAAGGCCGCCATCCAATTCGCCTCCTGATCCACCTCTTGCTCAAAAAATATCAGAAGGTCGCTCATCATCACGTCGCGCAGAACCACGCCAGACGTATCAGAGGACGGATTTATTCTTTCCTCTCAAGACCTAAGACTATCACTCATATGCGCGGCACTAACGCGATAGGGCGTAGCGGCGAGCCTGACCCTCCCTTAATCTTAAGCGGCAACGCAATAAAGTAGAACGTTGGTGGCACTTTAGCGAGGTTACTCACACTTTCGATAATGAAAATCCCGTTGGGCAAGAAATAGCGTGCATGCCCGAAACCTGCCTTCATCTGCCTGTTGACCTGCGCAATATCACAGGCAGGCGTATCAGAGCCGACCGCTTTTACGCCACGCTCATAGAGATAACGGCAGACATCCTCGGTCAAACCCGGTTGATTCTCGCCCCACCAGTTGCGCTCATGTGGGGCTTTCTGCTCCACATCGACGAGGTATTTGTCCCAACCGAAATTGAAAAGCACGATATCATCTTTCTCAATCGTAATACCTGTTTGAGCCATCACCTCCTGTACTTTGCTCAGAGGAGCCAGATCACCAGGCTGATAATTCTCCCGCGCGAGATCAATTTTCTTCGCAATGCCCATTAAAGCGGCGGCGGGAAAAATCTCAATCGTCTGATCGGGTTTGTCTGGTAACACGTGCGCGGGTGCATCTACATGACATCCGCTATGTTCAGGCAGAATAAGCGTTTGTAGAAAGTAGCCATTCTGCCCAAAATTACGGGAGTCCTCAATAATCTGTATGTCAGGATGCGAATGCCAATGAGGCATGTTGGTATACAACAATGGTGAAAGATCAACCACCTCCATGCCCAAAAGCATGGTTGCCAAATCTTGAACTGATGTCATACGCGATTCCTCCAACGTTGCTCTCGTAAAAACAATCCCTTTATCTCTTGCCTTATACAGGCATTGCAGGCACATGTACATCTACAAGCGCAGGCTCGCCACGTTGACAAGTCTCAAGCGCGGCTTTTAAGGCAGGCATAAGATCAGCAACTTCCCGTACAGTCCAACCTTGCATTCCCATACCCTGCGCCAGCTCAGCAAAATTAAGACGTGGCTGACCAATGCCAGTGACAGCGCCCAGGTGGGCGCGCCCGCTCGTTGCCAGCGTGCCGCGCAAACGCAACATTTCTAACTTGATAATGTCGTAGCTTGCATTATTGCAGATCACCGTCAAGATCGGCAGATGATAATGGGTAGCGGTCCACAATGTCTGTATCGAATACATTGCGGAGCCATCGCCGACCACTGCAGCGACAAAACGATCTCTCGCTCCTAATTGCGCGCCAACTGCCAGCGGTAAAGCCGCTCCCAGTGCGCCACCACGACTGGCTAAATACGTCTCAACATCATCCAATAGTTCATTCTGCAATGCGGTCCGCGACGTAATCGACTCATCCACCAAAATCGTGTCGGCTGGCAATATCTGGTGCAACGCTCGCATCAGCGTTTTGGGTAACAAGACGCTATTTTCAGTCTCACCCGTTATGCTCTCACTCCGTCTATGCGTCGTCTCCGCCATACGTGTAGCTCTTGCGCTCTTCTCGCCAGAGCTGTTCACATGTTCCTGGACTTGAGCAACCAGCAGCGCGAGACTTGCTGTGACATCGCCATACAATAGCTGGCTGCCACGCTCATTCTTGCCCACTGCCTCAATGTCATCATCAAGCTGAATAACCCGTGTATGCGTGGCAACGACCGGCGCGGGATCATATTCATACATAAATAGTGTGGTAAAGCCGCCGACACCGATCAGGAAGAGAACATCTGCCTGTTCTAAGAAGGCTCTACGCTGGTCAGGCAAGTAGGGTAGATACGAGCTTCCCGGCAATGCGCGTCCGGTGCGCAGGCGAGGAAAGGTGTCATATACGATACGCGCACCCGTTAGTGCCGCCAACGCGCCAACCTGCGTCACTGCTTCTGTTCCAATATCGCCAACCAGCAGCATAGGATTGCGCGCATTGAGCAATACCTCCGTCGCTCGCGCAATATCCTTGCTAGATGCTGGACCTCGCTCTGGCATCTGCAAAGCAGGAATAGCTGGTACATGCCCATCCGCTTTGCGCGGCGGTGCGGTCAGGACATTTGTTGGTAGAATCAGACAGACGGGACCTTGCGGCGGCGTCATGGCGATTATTGTTGCACGTTGCAAGACATCGGCTAATTCACTGGCATCGCGCACCGTCCAGGTCCATTTACAGACACCTCTGGCAATACCTGCAATATCCCCTGCTAGCGGCGAATCCTCTAGAAGATGGCGCACATCATGTTCTCCCACCGTGACAATCATCGGCACACGTGCGCGCTTAGCATTATGAATATTTGCCAACCCATTCGAGAGCCCTGGTGCAAGGTGCAGATTAACCAACGCAGGCCAGCCACTCAAACGAGCCAGACCATCAGCGGCTCCAGTCGCGACGTTTTCGTGCAAACATAGAACAAATTGCAGGTCAGGGTAACGCACGAGACCATCCATGAATACGGCCTCCGTCGTTCCAGGATTGCCAAAAACGTAACGATAGCCATACTGTAAAGCTGCTTGAAAGAAAAGATCAATTCCCTGGCTTGATTCATCCAACGACGCCGAAGTCCGTTCTGGCTCGTATACCATACTATTACCTCTCATCACTGTTGAAAATCTCCATTGATAAGTCACATTGATAACAACCCCATTCTATCATGTCCCGTCTCCTGACAAACCAGAGTATTACAAAATAGCAGCAGAACATCTCAACAAACCTCAATATGATACCATCCTGCGCCCAAAAGCCTTCTAGTCCACACATGGTCCACACATGTTTTGTGGTATAATGCAGCTTGTAGATTACCTACTTGAGCAACTCTTCTGCCTTACCCACCTCGCCAAAGAGTAACAAGCGCAGAACATGCTACTACCAAACAAAGGAAAATACCGCTATGGCTCGCATTCAATTCGGCTGGTCACTCTCCAGCGGTCCACGCACCTCTATGATGAGCAAAGATTTTCTTGCCGCCGTGCATCAGGGACTTACGCTCGCGCAGGGTCATATGGATTCGGTCTGGGTTGTCGATCACCTGCAATACGATAACAGCCCCGTCTTAGAGGGCTGGACCGCTCTCACCTACCTGGCCGCGCAATACCCTGCATTCCAATTTGGACATGCAGTTCTCTGCCAGTCGTTCCGCAACCCTGCCTTGCTTGCCAAGATGGGCGCAACCCTTCAGTATCTCAGTGACGGACGCTTTATCCTGGGCATTGGCGCGGGCTGGAAAGAGGATGAATACACCGCCTATGGCTATCCTTTCCCTTCAGCGGGCACGCGCGTCGAAGAACTGGAAGAGACCATGCAGATTATCAAGGCTCTCTGGCATGATGAACGCGCCACCGTGCAAGGCAAACATTATCAGGTTGTCGATGCCTGGTGCGAACCCAAACCAGAGACTCTACCCACGATCATGCTTGGAGCCTTCAAACCACGCATGCTGCGTATCGCCGCCCGCCATGCTGACTGGTGGAACGTCTCGTGGACCAATATCGAGACCTACCGCCAGCAGGTAGCGCAATGTGAAGAGGCATGCGCCGCTGTTGGACGTGACCCGGCAACACTTCGTCGCACGTGGTTTGGTGGTTGTGTGTGCGCACCAACCGAGGCGCAAGTCGAGGCTCTTGGTGGAAAGCAGATGCAGGCGCGCAACGCTTTTGCCGGCACGCCTGAACAGGTCATTGAGCAGATGCGACCATTTATTGAGCTAGGTGTCACCTACTTTATGCTCAGCACTGGCGGTTTTCCCGATCTAACCGCCCTCAATACGCTTGTTGAGGAGGTTATTCCAACAATTAATAAAATGTACCCATAATCTCTGAAGAACATTTCACAAGAATAACGATTAACTAGTGGTAGCGTTATTCTTCAAGGCCCTGTTCAATCGCTGTGATGTAGCGTTCGGCTGATCTCTGCACGGCCTGGTGCGCGCCCGTTTTTACAATGCGCTCAAACCAGGCCGCGTAGAGCCGTTCAAACGCATAGGGGGCGACGGCATCACACATGCGCCGTATCTCGCGTGCCGGAAGCGGGATCAGGTTGGGGTAGCTATACATAAAGCTAACCCAGGCGCGGTCGGCTACCACATAGATAATGTCGCCCGTCAGTAGCACACCTTTCCCATCTGCACCCTGGGGCCAGTGCAATACCGTTCCACCAGCAAAGTGCCCACCCAGGCGTAGTAGCGAGATGTCATCCCAGAGGGGGTACGTCTCACCAGACCAGAAGGTAATATGCTTATCTGGCCTCATGACCCAACGGCGATCTGCTTCATGCAAGTACACAGGAGCCTGAAAACGCTCGGCCCATTCAATCATTGAGCTATAGTAGTGAGGGTGTGAAATCGCAATCGCGGCAATTCCGCCCAGTCCACGTATCGCCTCTACCGTCTCGTCGGAGAGATAGCTGATACAGTCCCAGAGAATATTGCCGTGGGGACTCTGCACGAGGAGAGCACGCTGCCCAATCGCAAACGTGGGCTGTGTGCCAATGCCTATCAAGTGCGGCTCCTCTTGCTGAATGATATTTTGATAACCGTCTTGCTGCATCTTCCCTACTGTCGTCCATTTTTGCCCCTGATGACCGATATATTGCCGCTGATCCAGGCAGATCGGACATGCTCGTGGCGGTTCCTGACTCTGCGCGAACTGACTCCCGCATGTCACACAAATCCAATGCTCCATAACTCTCCTTATCGCTATTGCGGCTTCAATACAGTGACTGAACTAGCTGGAATAACCTTTTTGTAGCATACCATCAATTACCATAAGAACAGTACCAAGACAACTATCAGCCAGCTGACAATAGTGTATAATATACGTATAATATTAAAATAAGCGCAGATCAATAAAATAGAGGCCTGCTGCTGCTACAAAATGGATGGTCTATTCATCAATATTGCCCATTAAATAATCTCTTGTGTTATACTTGGAAGCAGAAATATGTCAGGTTGTTTATAGAGAGGTTCAACAGTTTTATGAGAACTTTTAAATCCGCATCTCGCCAGATACAACAGCACACACCATCTGTTCGCTCACCTCTTGCTGACTCATCCCTCGCTTCTGCTAACAAGTCGCGCAATACTGACAACAGTATCCATATCATGCATTCTTTTAACGATCTTGCCATTTCATCATCTGAGCAAGGAATGCAACAACAGCAAGCAGATCAAAAACAACCGCTCGCTTCTCTGCCCATACAGCGTGTTGAAGAAGCCAAAAAGAGCCTTGTCCAACCTGACCCTGCTGACAAGTCTGCCAGTGTTCCCGATCTGACGCAAACCCTTGTCGATGAGCTAAGTAAAGCAAAAGCGACAGAGAGTTTGCGCCAAGGGGCACTTGATAATCTGCTTAATTACCTGATTAGTAAGAATGTGATCGAGCAACCGCCACCAGGAACGGGCACTATTACAACAAAGATTGTCTACAATAGCGGCAGTGGTGGCAATGATCTCGCTGTTACGCAATATAGCAGTCAAGGAAAAACTGGCAACGCGACGATCACGATCACTGTGTACGCCCCACTCTTCACCAGCAACAGCGTAGCCGCGATTTACAGCACGATCCGTCACGAATTGATTCATGCAGCCCAACGCACGCAGCAACCTAATGACGTGAAAGTAGGGGCTGAAGAAACTGACGAGTACATGTTTGAAAATGACAAAAAAAGTGCATACGGTAAGCAAAGCTTTCCCACCATTCAGGCTCCGCTGCAAGAAATCGAAACGCATGTCTGGGAAATTAAACATGCAGCCGAAACGGGTATCAACAATGACCCAGGCTACCTGGCCGAAACCTGGAAATTCCTCAAAAATTATGCTAGCGATCTGACTACCAATATCAAGACGGTCCCACCAAAAGTTGCGGAATATTGGAGTGGGTATGTGAAACGAGCCATCAAACAGCTCCGTAGCCTCGGCGATGCTAATGCTGACAAATGGGCAAATGACTTAGACACTGCTCTCTCTGTTCAACTAGCTTTCGCTAGTTTGCCAAAATCAGGCTCAAAAAGCGGTTTGTCAGTCAGCATGAAAACGAGTACACCTTAAGCGTGACACTGCTCACTCATTGGACTCAAGCAGCAAGATCGGCAATCAAAAGCGTTGGTTTGCCGATCTTGCTCTGTTTCCCATTGACATTTCGTGCATGTTGGTGATATATTACAAACATGCACGTGATATATCCATCTTCCGTATCGCGTGATTCTTCATCTTGTCGTACCCTATCGTCATTAGAGGAGGCTGAAACAATGGCCGACCGCTCTCTTGAAGCAACTCCCCAGGCCCAACGACTGGAGAAAAACGTCCTTACCGTCCCAAACGGTATCGCCCTTGCCGCTGCTGCTATGGCTCCCGTTATCGCAGTAGTGCTCAATGCTCCTGCTGCTGGCCCTGTCGCGGGAGCCGCCCTTCCCCTATCGTTTCTGCTCGCATTCATTGCCTGTCTGCTGGTTGGCAATAGCGTTGTGCAGTTTGCGCGTAAACTGCCCTCAGCAGGTTCTTTCTACACCTATAACAGTTACGGTTTAGGTAAAGCTGCTGGCTTTTTCACGGGCTGGCTGTTCTGGATTGGGTATGCAATTCTGGCTCCTGGATTATTTACAGCTCTCGGAGCATTTGCGCACGACTATGTGCTTGGTGTCTTTCACGTTGAGGTGGGTTGGTGGATTTTCAGCCTGATCGGTATGGCAATTGTGTTCGCCCTTTCGATTCGTAGCATCAAAGCCTCCGTTCAGGTCGATTTGACGCTGCTTGTAATCGAGGTTGTTGTCTTCCTCATACTGGCGGTGGTCGCTATTGTCAAAGGTAGTGGCAACTCTGCTGTCGTATTTACGCCTGCTGCCTCTCCGACTGGCTTCTCCGGCGTTGGCCTCGGCGTCGTGTTTGGTATTCTCTCTTTTATCGGCTTTGATGCGGCAGCGACGCTTGGTGAAGAGACAAAGAACCCGAAACGCAACGTGCCCCTTGCCGTTGGTGGCGCACTGATCATCGTCGGCGTGTTCTACGTTTTCGTCATGTATGCATTGACCGCTGGCTATGGACTCATTCATCCAGCGAACATGAAGGCGTTCTTGAACGATGCCAACCCCATTGTCACGCTGGCCCATTCTTATACGCCCTGGCTGGAGCAGATCATCGACCTGTGTGCTATCGGCGGCATTTTCTCCTGCCTGCTCGCCATTCACAACACGACTATCCGTATCATCTTCTCAATGGGACGCGACAAGGTGCTGCCTTCTATCCTCGGACGTGTCCATCCACGCTGGTTCTCGCCCTACACCGCCATTTTCGCGCAAACCCTCTTCACGCTGATCGTTGGCTTTGCGACCGGTTTCTGGCTTGGCCCTGGCGCAACTGGTGCATATGGCTTCACTGGTTCAATTGGCACCGTTGCCATTGTTATCGTCTACATGCTCTGTAACATCGCTCTGATCCGCTACTTCTTCAAACTGCCTGAGCGTAACTGGTTTGTGCATATCGTCGTTCCTATCCTGGGCGTCATTGCGCTGGCTTATCCGCTCTGGTCGGTGGCCCAACCCGGTCAGCAATATCCGTACAATCTGGTTCCTTATATCGCGGTTGGCTGGATTGTCCTGGGTGCGATTGTCTACTTCTACTTCCGTGCCAAATCTCCTGAGAAACTGGCTGCAGTGGGCGCATTTCTCGCGGAAGAGAATTTGTCTGAGGATCGCCTGATGCTGGCTACAACCCACCACGCGGAGGGAATGAGTGGCGATGCTGCGCAATCTGGTGGAGAAGCATGATTACCATCGAAAATAAACACATCTATACCGCGCTTGCTGAATTAGTCGAGCCACAGCATACGGCACTGGTGCTTGTGGATATGCAGAACGATTTCTGTCAGCCAGGGTGGGCCTTCGACAAGTTGGGTATCGATCTTTCGATGTATCAGCCAATGATCCCACGTCTCTCACGCTTACTCGCGGGCGCGCGAGCTGCCGGTGTTACGGTCATCTATATCCAGATGACCGTGCTACCCGATCGCAAAAGCGAATCGCCAGCACAAATTCGTTTCAATATGCGCCTTCATGCTGCCTCCCACCAAGTAGCAGAACCACTTCTCTACACCGTGGAAGGAACGCCAGGGCAGGAAATTATTCCTGCTCTGGCCCCACAAGCTGAGGACTTAATTGTACGCAAATACCGCTCCAGCGGATTTTGGGGCACAAACCTTGATATGCTGCTACGCAGTAACATGATCAAAACCGTGATTATGACAGGCTGTACTACCGAAGGCTGTGTTGAGTCAACCGCACGCGATGCCCTCTTTAACGACTATTATGTCGTATTGCCTGAAGATTGCGTCGCGAGCGATGATCCACGGCAACACGACGCCTCACTTTTCTTGATGCGCCATCGCTTTGATGTTGTCACCTCTGATGAGATTCTTGCCCTCTGGCAGGGGCGTCAACAAACTCAACAGGCAGTGCATAGTGTTGTCAATGAACAAAGGCAGTAACATCACGATCCGTTATCAGACAGAGAAAGAGTAGTAGCGCGATGAATAGACTGACAGGAAAAGTCGCCATCGTCACAGGCGGCGCGAATGGCATCGGACGCGGGATTGCCGAAGCATTTGCCAAAGAAGGCGCGAACGTCGTCATTGCCGATATCGCCGCACAAGAACAGGCCACGGCTGTAATTGATGCCATTACGCAAATGGGACGCAGTACATGTTACGTGCAAACCGATGTTGCTAATGAGCAGCAGGTGCAGGCGATGGTCACGACCGCCTTGCAGACATTTGGGCATATTGATATACTGGTTAATAATGCAGGTATCTTCACGCAATCGCTGGTAGAGGACCTGCCCATTGCCGACTGGGATCGCGTGCTGAATGTTAATCTGCGTGGCACCTTCCTCTGCACGCGCTTTGTGCTGCCGCATATGCTGGCCCAGGGTTCCGGGCGCATCATCAATATCGCCTCGCAGCTCGGCTACATCGGCGGACGTGAAGTTGCCCACTATAGCGCGAGTAAGGGCGGCGTAATCGCCTTCACAAAAGCCCTCGCCCGTGAGGTCGCGACACGCAATGTACTTGTCAACGGTATTGCCCCTGGTCCCATTCTCACCGATTTAATGGCTTCTGAAACGGAGGAGTGGAAGGCGGCAAAGCTGGCAGAACTGCCCATTGGTCGCTTTGGCGAGGTCAGCGAGGTTGCGCCCACGGCTGTCTTTCTCGCCTCTGACGACGCCTCATACTACGTGGGGCAGATTCTCGGTCCCAACGGTGGCGATGTCATGTTGTAGTTTTGACAGAGAGCAGTACAGATGTTATGAACAATGCAGACGTGCTTCAGCGAGCGCATGCCGCTGGTATCCAATTCGTCCGTTTTCTCTATTGCGATCATAGTGGCATAACGCGCGCAAAAGTTATCCATGTCGCCCATCTTGCCGACAAGCTCCACGAGGGCCTGGGCCTGACACGCGCGCAAATGGCGATGAACCTGCTTGAGCAATTGGTTGATGTCGAGGGCATGGAGCCAGTGGGTGAAATTCGTCTCGTGCCGGACGCGGAGACGTTTAGCATCTTGCCCTGGACGCCCAGCAGTGCCAGCATTATTTGTGACCAGCTTGATCACAATCATCAGAACTGGGGCGCGTGTCCACGCATATTCCTCAAAGATATGCTTGCGCAGGCGGCTAAGCTGGGCATTACGGTCGAAGCCACCTTTGAAAACGAGTTTTATCTGGCTCGTGAGCAGGATGGTACGTATCTACCTTTCGATCATGCCCCGGTCTACAGCTCAATTGGCCTGGACCTCTCGGCACAGATCATGCATGACATGGTGAAGGCCCTCACCGAACAGGGTATCATCGTCGAGCAGGCCATTAATGAATATGGCCCAGGGCAACTGGAAATATCGGTGCGGCATGTCGAGGGCGTGCGCGCCGCCGATAACCAGATCAAGCTGCGCGATACTATTCGTGGCGTCGCTTTACAGCATGGCTTGCTCGCCAGCTTTGCCCCCAAACCCTTCCCTGATGCTATCGGCAGCGGTTGTCACCTGCACTTTAGCCTCTGGGAGAACGCGAGTGGGCGCAACCTGCTCTATGATCCACACGATGCACGCGGCTTGAGCCAGCTCGGACGCCACTTTATTGCTGGTATCCTCGCGCATCTGCCCGCGTTGCTCGCCTTAACCTGCCCCAGCTATAATTCGTACCGCAGGCTGCAACCACAAGCATGGAGTTCTGCCTACACGGCCTGGGGTTTTGATAATCGCGAAGCGGCGGTGCGTGTCGTCTCGCCCTTCTGGGGACGCGAAGAGCAGACCTACAACCTCGAACTGAAATCCGTTGACGCCAGTTCCAATCCCTACATCGCCCTGGGTGCGTTGGTTGCTGCTGGCCTGGACGGGGTTCAACGGCAACTTGATCCTGGTGCGCCATGTGAGCACGACCCCGCGAAACTCAGTGAGGCCGAACGCGAACACAACCATATTGTGCGCTTGCCCACAACGATGACCGACGCGCTTGACGCCCTTGAACGTGATCACGTGCTGATGAACGCGATGGGCGATCTAATGCGCCGTTCTTATCTCGCCGTGCGCCGCTCTGAGGCCGAGGCGTTTGCCGCGCAGGATACTGATTTCGAGATTCGCAACCATTTCTACAAATTCTAAGCAAGAGAGCATATTTACAATGGTGTGAATATGCTCTCTTTGCCCCTTTTTTGAAGAGGTGCTTAATGGGACGCTTACAGGGCAAGGTCGTCTTTCTTACCGGTGGTGGTGGCGTGTTGGGACGCGCAAGCGCACTACGCTTTGCACAGGAAGGGGCGCGCATTGCTGTTGTCGATATGCTCAAAGACAAGGCTGACGAAACAGTACACCAGATACGCGCCAATGGCGGTGACGCTCTCGCGTTAGAGGCGGACGTGACCGATGAAAGTGCTGTACAAGCAGCGGTTGCCGCGACCGTTTTGCAGTGGGGTTGTCTCAATACGCTGTTCAACAATGCAGGCGTCATGCCGCATCAAGACGAATCGGTGTTAGAGATGGATGTCCAACTCTGGGCACGTATCTATGCCATCAATGTGCAGGGCACGGCGTTATGTTGTAAATATGCCATCCCCCATATCATTCAGGCTGGCGGCGGAGCCGTGGTCAACATGAGTTCGTTTATGGCCTTTATGGGTTGTATCAAGCCACAAGACGCTTATGCTGCCAGTAAAGGCGCGATTGTTGCCTTGACGCACTCTCTCGCCGTGCAGTTTGGCAAAGACAACATTCGCGCCAACGCCATGTGCCCCGGTCCCATCGAAACAGAGCATGTACGCCAGTTTTTCGCTGATCCTGCGGCGCGCAAGTTGCGTTTAGATCGTGTGCCGTTGGGACGCTTCGGGCAACCTGAAGATGTTGCGGAATTGGCCCTCTTCCTGGCATCGGATGCCGCTGGTTGGCTTACCGGGCAGGCAATCACACTCGATGGCGGGATCTCATGCAATTATTTCAGCGTTCTAGAATAGCATTCGCTCTATAAGGCGTGATATACTACAGACGTTTTTTGTTATCGTCATATAAAGTATTGAACATTCAGTGCGAGAACAATGCAGATAACTTCAATGTTAGAAGATAAAAAGACGCCACGCGCCAGCGATATCGCCTATGAGCGGCTACGCACGATGATTATTGATTTACAATTATCACCGGGAACAACTATTGATGAAATGTCGCTGGCGACCGAGATCGGTCTGGGCAGAACCCCTGTCCATGAAGCGGTGGCGCGACTCGTGATTGATCGCCTCATCACCGTATTGCCCCGTCGCGGCTTGATGATCGCTCCCATCGGACTCGAACAGGTGCGCGAACTGTTCGAGGCTCGCGAGTCTATTGAGTGCGGTAATGCCTATTTTGCGGTACAACATGCCAATGAACACGATCTCAGGCAACTGCGCGTCTTGGTGGAAATAGCGGAGAACTCCCGCGAGGAGACCGATGTGTTGCGCTTTTTAGAGGATGACCAGCGCATTCATCGCTTCCTCGCCAGCATTATTCATAACACCTACTTGCAAGATGCCACTGATCGCATTCTCTGGCATAACCTGCGTTTCTGGCGTTTCTACTTCACGACACGGCGCGTGCAACCTGGGACACTGGTTTCTCATCAAGCATTGCTTACCGCGTTAGAGCAGAGGGATGCGCAAGGAGCATTTGATGCAATGCGTACACATATCCATATGTCACGCGCTTTATTAAACGAGCTATTCTAGTGGTCTTGAGTGGTTAAGATACCTTCATTCCTGTCCAAACGTGGTCACTTGTGAAAGATTGCTTTCCATCTGGGGGCATTATGTACTGCATAGCGTACAAGGAGCATATTTTCCGATGACCACGATACAACAAGATCAATGGGCGCAATGGTTGCTACAGCAGCGTCATGGCGGCGACCCTGAAGCTCTTAAGGCCATACTACAACCCTTATTTCAGGTGCGCGATGCCGTGTTGCAGCACGCCACTGTTGCAGAAGGTAATACGCTACTCGATATTGGTAGCGGCGATGGGTTAATTGCCTTTGGCGCACTCCCTCTCGTCGGGTCCACGGGCAAGGTCATTTTTAGCGATATTTCACAACCGCTGCTTCAGCACTGTCAGGCACTTGCGCAGCAGATGGGTGTGATTGGTCAATGCCAGTTTGTGCATAATCCTGCGCACAATCTAGAAAGTATTCCGGCGAACTCTGTGGACGTGGTGACTGTTCGCTCCGTCCTCGTCTATGTACAGGATAAGCTACGCGCGCTACGGGAATTTTATCGCGTGCTCAAGCCGCGTGGACGCCTCTCGCTCTTTGAGCCGATTCCCGCTCTCATGTACCCTGAACCTGCGCATCTCTTCTATGGCTACGATGCCGCGCCCATTCAGCAGATTACGCAAAAACTTATGAAGGCGTATCAGAGTACATTTTCACATTTGATGAATTTTACTGAACGTGATCTCTTTGAAAAGGCGGAACAGGCGGGCTTCTCAGAGCTGTACATGGAACTGCAAATGGCGGTTATTCCTGATGTTGGACGTCGTTTCCCTAATCAGCAACTCAAGTGGGAGGCATTTCTGCAATCAGCATTGAATCCGCTCGCGCCAACCATCGGAGATGCCATGCGCGCCGTCCTGACGCCAGAAGAGGCACAACAGTTTACCGCGCATATGCGTCCACTCGTTGAGAAAAACCTGCGTACTGAACGTTCCGTCGTGGCCTATCTCTGGGCTATGAAATACTGATTTTGTTGATTTCTCTCAAAATTGGTGGGAAGGATTGGCAAAGTTTACTAAAGACACGTTTGCTTGCCCTATGGCATACTGACTATTATTCCTAGTAATCCCCAAACTAAGCGGGAGGAAACAGTTTATGGTACGTCCTGTTGATTTGAGCAATGTACGTGTGCTTGATTTATCGCAAGACTGGGATATTCATACTCCTGGCTTTGCTACCTACGATGGTCCCACAATCAAATGGATTAAGCGCGTCGCGTTTGATAAAGTTGGCGGTCAGCATATCTCCTCAACCCTGCATGTCGGTACGCACCTTGATGCACCACTACATTTCATCACTAATGGGCAGGATATTGGCAGCATTCCACTCGACAAACTCGTCGGTCCAGCGGTCATCGTAGACCTTGAGAAAATGGGCATCGGCGACTACGGTCTCTACACGCCCGCCCATTTTGAGGAATGGGAGCGCAAAACGGGCATTCATATTGAGCGCGGCGATATTCTGTTCGTCAATACTGGCTACCATAAGTATTATCCGAGCAACTGGGCCGGTGAGTGCCAACCTGACGAAACACGCTATTTTATCAAACATCCCGGTCCTACACGCGAATTTGCCGATTGGGTGCTTGATCGCGGCATCTCCTGGCTCGGCGTCGATGCAGGCTCCATGGACCATCCCATGAATACCGTCATTCGCAGTCTGCGCCCTGATCTGGCAGCGGAAGCCGAAAAAGCCCTCGGCAAACCCCTGACAGAGATTTTCCCCACGAAGGATTATCAGGTCATGCATTATCATCTCTTCCCGCACCTCGTCTTCCACGCGGAAAACGTCGGCGGCGAAATTGATAAAGTCCTGGATCAGCGCGTCTGGGTTGGGTGTTACCCCTGGCGTTTCAAGGGCGGTGAGGCAGCCTTCTGTCGCATTGTTGCCTATGTCGAAGAATAAACGACCGTAAAAATAGTAAGAGTATTACTGGAGGAACACGCTTTATGAAACCTCCACGCTTTGCGTATCACGACCCCGCTTCTCGGTCTGAGGCTCTGGCCTTATTGGAAATGTATGGCGATGATGCCAAAATACTCTCTGGGGGTCAGAGCCTTGTACCTTTACTGAACATGCGCCTGACCCAACCCGCCCATCTGGTCGATATTAACCGTCTACCCGCACTCTCCTATATTCACGAGATGGCGGGTAATCTAGTTATCGGCGCGTTGACCCGCCATTGTGAGGTTGAACGTTCGGCTCTCGTGCGCCAATTATGTCCACTCCTGGCAGAGGCGATGCCATACGTCGGTCATGCCCCCATCCGCTCGCGTGGTACGCTCTGCGGTTCTCTCGCCCATGCTGATCCATCCGCTGAGCTTCCCGCCGTCCTGCTCGCGTTGGGCGGTCATGTGCATGTCGAGGGGGCACAGGAAAACCGCACTATCGCGGCGGAAGATTTTTTCGTAAGCGAACTGCAAACGGCTCTGACCAGCCAGGAGTTGCTTAGCGAGGCGCGTTTCCCAATTACCCCCCCACGTTCAGGCGTGGCATTCATCGAGGTGAGTCGTCGCCACGGCGATTTCGCGCTGGTCGGCGTTGCGCTACAGGTAACATTGCGGGAAAGTGGCGCAATTGATGTTGCCCACATTGCCCTGTTTGGCGTGGCGGAAACCCCCATCCGTGCGCACGCAGCTGAAGCACTGCTCGCAGGCAATAGGCCCGACGCGGAACTGTTCAGAGCCGCGACGGAACAGGCCATTGCTGATCTCAGTCCCACTACCGACATCCATGCGAGTGCGGACTACCGTCGCGCCGTCGCTGGCACGCTTGTCAGTCGCGCACTGGCTCTTGCTACTAGCCGCGCCTCCGCGCATGCACGAGAGAGGTGATCCATGAGCAATGCTTCTGTTCCCACGCCCGAAAAACGTCAGATACATTTGACCGTTAACGGCGTGGCCCATACTGCCTTTGTCGAACCGCGCTGGCTATTAAGCGATGTCCTGCGTCATACTCTGCATCTGACAGGCACACATGTTGGCTGTGAACATGGCGTCTGCGGAGCCTGCACGGTACTTTTCAACGGCGAGCCAATCCGTGCATGCCTGATGTTCGCCATTCAAGCGGATGGAGGCGAACTGCTTACCGTCGAAGGATTGGCTCACCCTGATGGCACGCTGCATCCTATTCAGCAAGCCTTTCTCGCCCACCACGCGCTACAATGTGGTTTCTGCACCTCTGGTTTTCTCATAAACACCTATGCCTTTTTGCAAACTCATCCGTCTCCAACCATGAGCGACGAAGAGATTCGTACCGCGCTGGCTGGCAATCTCTGTCGCTGCACGGGTTATCAGGGTATCGTCGCCGCTGTGCGCTCATTGATCCAGGCTCAATCTCTTGATGCTACAGATGAAATGCCAGCATTGACAGCGGGAGGCGAATAGCTATGACCACACGTTCCTTCGGTCTACCTGTCACACGTAAAGAAGACCCGCGTTTCCTGACAGGCAACGCCACCTATATTGACGACATCGAGCTACCCGATATGCTCCATGCCGCCGTTCTGCGCAGTCCCTATGCTCATGCGCGCATTCTCTCGATTGATACAAGTCGCGCGCAACAACTCGTGGGTGTCGAACTCGTTCTGACCTATCACGATCTAAACGTAGCGTTAGAACCCTTACCGCTCTTAATCCCCCATCCCGCGCTGACGCATCCCCACACACAGTACGCGCTGGCAAAAGATACCGTGCGCTACGCGGGTGAGGCGGTTGCCTTCGTCGTTGCCAGTGATCGTTATATCGCGGAAGACGCGCTTGATCTCATTGAGGTCGAGTACGAACCGCTATCCGTTGTCAGCCCACAGGCCCTGGATACGATTGTCGCGCCTGAGACGCCGCTGCTTCATCCCGATACGCCCAATAATATCGCGGCCCATCTCGTGCAACAGGTTGGTGATATTGATGCTGCCTTTGCCAATGCTCCCCATGTATTTCAGCGGCGCGTCTTCATCGAGCGCAGTGCCAGCCAGCCATTAGAGACACGCGGCGTTATCGCCCGTTTTGACGCATTTGAGCGCATACTTACCGTATGGGACAGCACACAGGGACCAATCTCTATTCGCAACGGTCTGGCGGTTCTTTTTGGTTTGCCTGCCGAGAATGTGCGCGTCACAACACCCGATATGGGCGGCGGCTTTGGCGTCAAAATTATGCTCTTCTACTCAGAAGAGGTTCTTGTCCCGCTAGCCGCGATGCGCTTGGGGCGGCCCGTCAAGTGGATTGAAGATCGCCGCGAACATATGTTGGCCTCCAATCACGAGCGTGGTCAACTGCATGATATCGCGGTTGCGATGGATGACGAGGGGCATATCTTAGGCTTGCGCGATACCTTTTGGCACGATACAGGAGCGTATTGCCCGTATGGGATTATTGTGCCCGTCATTACGGCCTGCCAATTGCCTGGTCCCTACAAGTTGCCAGCGTACTACTCTGATGCGACCGTTGTCTATACCAATCGCACGCCTGTCAGTCCCTATCGTGGTGCGGGTCGTCCCCAGGGCGTTTTCGCTATCGAGCGTGTGCTGGACTACGCCGCCGATCAGCTTGATATCGACCGCGCGGAGATACGCAGCCGCAATTTTATTCAACCTGAAGAGTTTCCCTACGATCTTGGCCTTGTCTTTCAGGATGGTCTGCCCACGCTTTATGATAGCGGCGACTATCCGGCCAGCCTGCAACGTGTGCTAGAAATGATTGATTACGACTATTTTCGCGCTCAGCAGCAGGAGGCACGCGCGCAGGGACGCTATCTCGGCGTCGGCATTGGCTGTTACGTCGAAGGCACGGGCATCGGTCCTTACGAGGGAGCGCACATCTCCGTTGACAATCACGGACAGGTGCATGTGGCGACAGGTGTCTCTTCCCAGGGTCAGGGCCATCAGACAACCTTTGCCCAGATTGTCGCGGAAATCCTGAGTATTGATATTGAGCAGGTGCATATCACGACGGGCGACACGCATCGCTTCCATTGGGGCACGGGCACGTATGCCAGTCGCGCCATGGTTGTCGCGGGCAATGCCATCGCGCTGACGGCTGAAGCTATTAAAGAGAAGGCCATCAAGATCGCGGCTTACGCCCTAGAGGTCGCGCCCGAAGATATGGAACTCGTCGATGGGCGTGTGCGCGTCAAGGGCAGTCCCTCGCGCGGTCTCTCGCTCGCCGCGCTCTCAATTCTCTCCAACCCAATCCGCTATGCCTACGGTGCGAGTGCAGCGGACCTGCCCACTGCGCTGCCACAACGTCCAGGTCCGCCCCTGCCTCCCGGTGAGGAGCCGGGCTTAGAACTTGTGCGCTACTTCAGCCCGCCACATGCCACCTTTGCCAGTGGCATTCACGCGGCGATCATCGAGGTCGATATCCAGACAGGCATCGTGACGATACCGAAATATGTTGTTGTGCATGATTGTGGTAAACTGGTCAATCCGATGGTGGTCGAAGGTCAGATTTACGGCGGCGTCGCGCAGGGTATCGGGGGCGCATTTTATGAGCATCTGGCCTACGATGAGTATGGGCAATTACTCAACGCCAACTACCTCGATTTTCTGATCCCCTATGCCAGCGAAGTCCCCCATATCGAGGTTGACCACATCGAGACGCCTTCGCCCATCAATCCGCTTGGCGTTAAGGGTGCGGGCGAAGCGGGGTGTATTCCCGTTCCAGCATTGATGGCAGCGGCCCTTGAAGACGCGCTCTCGCCCTTTGCCGTGCAAGTCGATCACATGCCGCTGACGCCCGACGCCATTCGCAATCTCATCCAACGCCACTGACACGCAGTGGTGGAATGAGGGCAAATCTTGCCCCCATTCCACCATTTGAACAGTATTGATGGACGCCGCCCCTACCCCTGTAAAGCCAGAAAAAAGGAAGACTGAATAATCCTCTTGCTACTCATGACCTTCTTGTTATACTTTTGTCGCACTACAAGAGGGATTTCGGAAACGAGAGCATCCGATGTTACAAAAAATATTGCTGGCGATCCTGATGAGTCCGCGAGTGAGGCCACTGTCTTATAACGGCGAGCGCTTGATAAGCACTCCTGACAGGAATTGGGCTATACTAAAGGGGAAGAAATTTTGACCGTGTAATAGAGAGGGACAATACGATGCAACGACGAACGCTGGGGCGTTCCACCCTGCATATCTTTCCGTTAAGTCTGGGCACCAATGTTTTGGGTAGGACAATTGACGAGCAGACGGCGTTTGCCGTCCTCGATGCCTATGTGGAAGGCGGCGGTAATATCCTCGACACCGCCGATGTATACGGGACGGGCTCGTCAGAGCAGATTATCGGTAACTGGATGAAAGCGCGTGGGAACCGTTCTCAGGTTCTGGTGGCGACTAAGGTGGGCTTCCCAATGGGGGCTGGCAAAGAGGGTCTGTCGGCAAGCTATATACGCGAGGCGGTAGAGGCTTCGCTACAACGCCTGCAAACAGACTACATTGACCTCTATCAGGCGCACAGAGATGATACGGAAACGTCGCTGGAGGAGACATTGCAGGCGTTCGATGCCTTGATACGCGAGGGGAAAGTGCGCGTGATCGGCGCGTCCAACTACTCGGCGGCGCGTTTGGGCGAGGCCTTGCAGGTTAGCCAGCAGTATGGCTATGCGCGCTATGAGAGCTTGCAACCGCTGTATAATCTGGTGGAGCGCGCAGCCTACGAACGTGAACTGGAACCGTTTTGTCGCGAGCACGTGATAGGCGTCATTGCCTACTATTCGCTGGCGGCCGGATTTCTCACGGGGAAATATGCTCCCGACAAGCCACTGCCTGAAAGTCGCCGTGCCCAAAATGTGCAGACTCGTTACATGCATGTGCATGGTTTTCGTGTATTGGCGGAAGTAGAGAAAGTGGCAGCGCGTTTGGGGGCGACACCCGCGCAGGTGGCTCTGGCCTGGATGATAGCTCGTCCTGGTCTCACGGCTCCCATTGCCAGCGCGACCTCCGTGCCACAGATGCGCGAACTGCTGGGTGCTGTGAGCTTGCAACTCGACCCAGAGGCGATCACCGCTCTTGACCAGGCCAGCTCGTGGTCATAGCTTGATGATGGTGCTAGTTGTTCTGCGCACAGAGCAGGCGCAATACTACAATTGTGATGTTGAAGTCCTACTCTTATTCCGCTGATGGGGTATACTGTACGTATATAGTTTGTTCGTTAGCTCTTTCCTGAATGGGAACCATGAAAGGAAGAGGGACATAAAATGTTACGTGTCAGAAACTATTGGACCTACAGTATCGGCCTCGCCGTTGTCTGGGCGATTCTGCTTCTGCTCGCATTGGTACTTCGAGGTAGCGCGGGCATGCAGACTTACCTGCTGGTCTTTGGAGGCTATTGTATCGGCTGGGTCTCAACGACAATTGCGCGCTACGTCTATCCCCCCCCAAAGCTCTGGCTGTCCGATCGTCCCCAACCATAACGTTTTTATATAGAGTGACGACTACGCTCAATTTCTTGTTATGCCCGTTCTGCCGTAGGGGCGTGATTTATCACGCCTTGTTCCAAATATTGTTTTCATTCGCGAGTCATAGCCGAATTCTGACGAGAACGCTGTTTTTTAGAAGCGAGCCAGAGCCGGAGCCTACGTTTTTGCCGTCTGGTGCAGGAGGTTCCAAAAGGCGGTGTCAGGCTGCAAGATCAAGCCACTACTCATGCCTTGACCAGCGTCGAGCCAGAGCATGCGGCAACTACCCTCGTATGCATCGACGCTGGACAGAATGGGCAAGCCCCACTGCGAGAAGTTCAGGCTGTACCAGCGTCCAATCCCCTGCACTTTATCCTGACCCGACGGACAATTCAGCTGAGCCGTTCCTCTGGGCAGCGCGAAAATCCTGTTGTAGAACTGCTGGCGCAATCCAGCGTCCGTGATCGTCATGCTACTGACGTTTCCTCTCGCTGGCATGACTTCCAGCGTGAGTTGATCGGGCTGCGCAGTTGCGAAGGATGCAGCAGCGAATGTCTGCGCGAGGAGTTGCTTAAACTGCGCATCCATCACATAAGTTCCGGTGCGCGTCTGAAAGTTCCCGCCAAGCGAGATTGTATTGCACGTATTGTCAACAATAGAAGGAATTGTCTGGTCAGCGGTATGGAATGCAAGCTGGTATTCAGGGCGTAACGTCTGGATGCAGGTGCTGCTCGACGGGACCTGAGGCAGTGCCAGAATTGCCTGATAGAGCCGTTGTGCCGTTGCTGCCGAGGTGATTAACGCGCTCTGGGCTGGCTGATCGGGCGCGATGGTATGCAGAATTGCCAGTTGTTGTGGTTGCGCAATCGGCGTGGCGTGATAGATGGCCTGATCTAACTCTGACCAGAACTGCGCGTTGGCAACCTTCTGCTGCGTCTCACCTTTGATCGAGACAACTCGACAGCCATAGCGTTGCGCGTCAAGCGTGAGCAACGTCTTGCTGTTTTGCAGAAAGGCCAGTGTATAGCTTGGCCCTACTTCGTCGGTGCAGGCGGCATTTGCTGGAAAACCCGCAAGACCAGCAACGGTGGTAAATAGTTGGCGTACCATTGACGCGTTGGTGAGCGTCACGGTAGTCTGCTTTGACCCGCCAATAACCAGCAGGTGCATGGTGATCTGCACCGTATCAGGGTTGCTCTGCGAACCTGTATTGGAAGATTGTACGCCGCAACCGCTCAGCCCTGCCAGCATGACAGTCAGTGCCAGCCAGGGGAAAACAGCGCGTATCTGCTTACTGAACATCGTATTTTCCTTGTTATAACCACATATATTCCTGTATAATGACGCCACCGCCCGCGAATTTGTTCCCTTGAGAAGGCTCGTGCTCTTTGGGTGGAAAAGATAGGTAATCTTGCACGCTCCTCTAGAAGGCGTATGCAAAGAGCCTTTCACGCAGGGCAATAGCGCATTTATTTATCTTTGATCCAACTTTCCTACATGTTCTTCTCGTGCCTTACGCAGCAGATCTACAGCATCTTCAGTTATCTGGTTACTAGAATGCAATTTCTACTTTCGAGTACTGATGTTGTGTTTGCTGATTCTTTCAAAACTCTAGCTTTTATGCGCGAAATCTGCTATTCTCTTGGAAAATAACAGGAGAAGAGAGATGAAAGTATCACGATTGACAGCAATTACCTCAACATTATTGGCTACTACTATTTCATGTTTTTTGCTCGTTTCATGTTTTGGTCCTGGTGCTCCTCCTGATGGCTACTTAGCTGTAGATGCAACAAATGTGTATTTTATTCAATTTACCGAGAAAAACAATCAAGTAAATGGTAATCTACGGGTAGTGGAAGAAACAAATGATACGCCTCCTCAAACAAAATCTTTTGCTATCACCTTTACTGGTACACAAAGCGGAACATCAATTACGCTCACGTTCTCCCTATTTTTCTTTTCGTCCTCGATTACAGGAACGTTAAATGGAACGGTGCTCACTTTAGATATTCCGCAGTCGGATGGACATCTGCAAAGCGAAACCTTTAATGGGGTATCTATTCAACAATACAATCAAGCTGTAGATGCCTTACAGAAAAAAGTGAGCCAGGAAGATCAACAATATAATAATAGTCAGGCAACCGCAACGACGCTTCACTATAATGACCAAGCGACGGCTACAACTATTCAAGCAACGCAAGCTGCTCAGCAAAGTGAACAACAAGCGGTCAGAGATGCGAACTCGCAGCTTAGTAGTGACCTCGCCACGCTCAAAGACGATCAGAATACACTGGCAGCATTTTCAGAGAGTGATACACTTACTAGCTATCAAAAGGACTGGCAGCAGATGCAAAGCGATTATGCGACTGAACAAAAAGACGCTCAAGCAGGCTGTGGAGCCAATTCATCGAATCTTTATCAGGTAAATTCGGATGATTATCAGATAAATTCGGATGAATATCAAATACACTCCGATGACTACCAGTTTAATTCAGACAAAAATCAATATACTGTTGATCTTACTCCCGTACAAAAAGACATTCAAACTGTTCAAAATGACTGGACACAACTCCAACAAGCTGCTGCAAGTAATAGCACAGGAATACCTGTAGCAGCATACTCAGCCAACGACATTGATACGATGTTACAAAAAGCGCAAGCGGTAGTGAAAAATGCTCAAGATGCCTGGCAAGCTGCACAATCTCAAGTAACGCAATATGACCAGGAAGCAAGTGCTTTACAGCAACAAGCGGGTAATATTCCTGCAAGCATGCAATGTGCTTGAGCGATAACAATTAGAGAAGAGGTCACGTAACCGATGAAACGCATGATGGCGCTATCCGAGATTATGGAGCAGTTGTATGCCCGCAGAGATCAGTCGCATCTTACGGGCATGAGCTATTTCGGTATCAACGCTGAGCACGCGCTGGGTATCTCCGTGAACACGCTCAGGCAGATGGCGCGCGGCCTCGGCGAGAAGAACCACGCGCTGGCCCTGGAACTCTGGCAGACGGGCATCCACGAGGCGCGCATCCTGGCGACGATGGTTGATGACCCCACTACCGTCAGCGAGGAGCAGATGGAGCAGTGGGCCGCGCAATTTGACTCGTGGGATCTCTGCGACCAGTGCTGTGGCAACCTCTTCGATAAAACCGCGCTGGCCTGGAAGAAAGCTGCCGAGTGGTGTGCACGTGAGGCGGAGTATGAGAAGCGCGCTGGCTTTGTGCTGATGGCCTCTCTTGCCGTCCATGATAAGCACGCCTCCGACGAACGCTATCTGCCCTTTCTCGCCATTATTCAACGTGAGGCGTATGACCACCGAAATTTCGTCAAGAAGGCGGTCAACTGGGCATTACGCCAGATCGGCAAGCGCAATCGTACCCTCAATCAAGCGGCGATTGCTACCGCGCAAGAGATTTTGCAAAAGGGCAAGGGAAACTGGGTGGCCTCTAATGCTTTGCGCGAGCTAAGCAGCCAGAGTGTGCAGAGCAAGCTTCAGAAATAGTAGATAACAGGCAAGACGTGCTTTTTACCCGCTCCTTGAGCTTTTGAGTTTCATGGGGTATGATAGCGAAGTGAGCAGTTTTTCATAATTGCGCCCCATGGCTGCATGCCAATTCAGCCCTCTGACTGTGCTGTGTGTTCTTCTTTTTCATAAAAAGGAGGGCGTAGCGAGCATACCTGACTGGGAAGTTCTCTATGAGACTCACTGAAAGGAGACTATACTATGTATGGTCCTGCCCAATATTTCCATTTAGGGTTCATTCTGATCTCACTGGCAAACTTGGTCGTAATCGCGCTTCTGATTGTCATCTTTATGTTGGCTTCTACGTTACGCTGGCCGGAAAAACAGCACCTCTCCACTCTGGAAGCTGAACCTGTACATGACACCACCAATACAACATCTTCTATAGAAAGAGAGGTGCGCTGATGAATCTGACAACAAGCATTCGTGAATGGGTGCGTCGTCTGGTTCCGTTGGAAGATATCCTTCCAGATCGTATGCCTGCTTTTGTGCGTTCACCCGTCTATTTTTTTGGGGTTATCTGCCTCTCTAGTCTGGTACTTTTGATTCTCACGGGTATCTTGCTGGCTGCATTTGGGCCGCAGTGGTGGCACAATAACGCCTTTGGTCATTTTATCAATAGCACGCATTTCTGGTGCGCCGAGTTGTTCTTCTTCTCCATGACGCTTCATCTGTGGGCTTCATTTTTCATGGGTGCCTGGCGGCATGGACGCCAATTCACCTGGGTTTCAGGTGTGATTATCTTTTTGGCAAGCATTGGCACAGCTTTTACGGGTTACTTGTCGCAGACAAACTTTGATGCCCAATGGATTGCCGTGCAGGGAAAAGACGCACTCAATGCTGTTGGGGTCGGAGCTTTTTTCAATTTGATGAACTTTGGGCAGATGTATGGTTTCCATATTATTCTGCTGCCGTTGCTGGTGCTCTCTCTCGTCGGCCTGCACCTTTTGCTCGTGCGCATTCGTGGTATTGTGCGTCCCTATGCAGCAACGCTTGCGGAAGAACGTGAGCGCGAAAAGCTGTGGGGAGGCATGAGACGTACCACTGCTCAGACAGCAGGCGCGGCAGTTCGTCCGCTTCCATCCGATCAGGTGAGCTACTATCGTGGACTGCGGATGATGCCCTACGATCTTATTCGTGAGGGGCTGATAGCTTTGCTGATCGTTTTTGTCCTGATTCTCGCATTTGCTGGCTTCTTATCGTCGCCGGATGAGCCGCCGCTGACGCTTCAGCAGTATGCGCAGCAAAATCCCGTTGGTTTTGTCACCACTGCAATGCATGAACTCAGTAACACGAGCCTCATCGCCAACTATGGGCCACCTTATAATAATGGTACTGGTTCGGTACAGTTTATTGGACCCGTCTCGCTCCAGCAAATAGCAGGTGTGACCATTCCTCTTGATGTCGCGCATCTCTATGTCCTGGACCCCTTAGCCATCATCGCACAAACCAATCCGCAAATAGCCGCAGCCCTGCAAACCTTTACACAGGCGAGCGCGACGCAGCAGGCGAGTTGGGAAGATGCGTACATGAAGGCGTTGGCGAATGCGACGGGGAGTAATGGTCAGATCAATGTCCCGCAAGCTGCTGCTGGTCCGCTTCCAACGATGATGAACCAGCTTTTAACGGTGGGTACAAGTGGGGCATTAGACGGCTTGCTCTTACGCAGTGGCGGGTTCTATCAGAATGACTTTACAAAGCCGTTACTGTTCTTGTCTGAGGATGCCCTTCCGACGAAGGCCGCGCAGTTTAACTTGCTCGGTTCGCAATGGGGCGTGATGAACGAGACGGGGAATTATCCGGGTGCAGCGTGGCTCTGGCTGTATACCTTCTGGTATCAAGTTCCTCCGTACAATACGTCGCCCAATGCCGATGCGCTTGTTCTGGTTACCATGGTCATCATCACCACCCTATTGATCATCTTCCCCTACCTGCCCTATCTCAATCGCCTGCCATACTATATGGGCATCCATCGTCTGATCTGGCGTGAGTATTATCGCGACGTGCGAACCGCGCACCAGATCGGAGAAACGAGTCCCGCACCGTAGAGGATCGAGCTTTTAATCGTAATGGGAACGCATGGTTCCCATTACGGTTTCACCCCTCTACGCTCATCTTGCGCTGTTCAGGGACGAGACAGCGCGACGGAAAGACGTAGGGCGTGTTTTTATCTTTCAGCCAGTCGATCATCTTGAGAATGCCGACATAGTTCAGAATTGCACCCAGCAGCACGCCGCTAATCCAGTCGAGCGGTGCGGCGGCGTTATGCGCGATAATCCAGAAAAAGCAGTACACTGCGAGCGGCAGGAAAAGCACGATGGCGGTCAACATGCCAGGATTGTAGAGCGTCTTGCCTCTAATGTTGAAAAGAAAAGTGTGGGCGATAAAGTTGCCAAGCGAAACCAGGAGCGTGGCGATGCCCAGCCAGAGCGCGTGTACGCTAAAGAGTGCCGCGAGGAGATAAAATAGCCAACCGATCAGGACGTTGACGATGAGCGAGGTTTGCGTATTGAGCGGATAGCGGTCGGGCAACTGGCTGCCATACATCGCCGTGTTCATCATGCCAGGGAAATACCCTGGGTAGCGATACTCTTCAAACTGGTGCAGGAAGAGCGTCACCAAACTGAGCCAGAGCAAGAGCGTGAGACCCGTGGGATGCATGAAGAGTATGCCGATGCCCGTTATAGCCGCTAGTAACACGCCCAGATCAAACCAATGTAACCGTAGGAAATCCATCACAACGCCTCCTTGTTTCAGATGCTAAGATAGCACATCTGTAGCTATTGTAACATGCATCTTCTCAGCAGGCTATTGGATTACGCATATTATCACACTGCTGTGTTAATCTCAGAGCAGTGCTCCCAGATCAGTTCGTACCTGGATAAATGCTCCTCCACACGCGCTTTGCTGTATTTGTTCCTGTGCTACAAAGTGACGCTTGACTCCTGCTCGTCCTGACTCTTGTTCTGGTTGTGGGAGAGCATGAGCGTTGTGAACGTTACGCTATCCCACGCATTGTGGATACCGATGAACAGGAACAGCACAGTTGCCGCTGCGATGAGGAACAGTGCTGGTGTTGGATAGGTGAGCAACACCAGTGCCGCGACGATGAGGGCTGTGTAGGAAACGAATGGTAAAGTGATATGCCATACCCAGTCTTCCAGCACGAGTTGATAGTTTCTCCCAAGATGGTATGCCCGCCAGAGCACGACGATGATGTAGGCTATTCCTCCCAGACCAGCAAGGCCGAGCAGCAGACCGATAGGCCAAAACACAGGCCAGGGCGCACTGAGCATCGCGGCGACAAGCAGTACAGTGCCAAAATGGACGACGTTTGGTGTCCCAAATACGGCAATCCCACTGCCTGACGACGGCACGCGCGTGCGCAATCCCGCGATCAGGCTGATAACCACAAAAACTAGGCCCATAAGTGTCGCGGCTGCAGAACCGACGATGCTATAAAAGGTGTGCCAGGCAGTAAGTAGCGATAGCAGAGTCTCTTGCATGTTGTATTCTCCGTTCGAGGTCAAAAGCAAACGGCAAACGCGAGATGAAATGCATCCACGAGAGCCAGGAAGATAAATTCACGAAGATAGATTCACAAAGTAATATATCATGTATCCTGCCCACCACAAGGTGTATTAAATGCCAAACGTGTCTGCGCGTTTGCCAGGTGTTCCAAAGAATGTCTCGTCACACGGCCTCGCAGACAGATTGATGTGCGAGCAGGGCGTGATGATGGTGGTGAAAAAATGAATGCGACCATGTCATCTAATGGCGCAGGGACGTGATTTATCATGCCCTGCTCGCGCATAGATCAGCCTGGGGAGCCATGTGACGGGGAACGAGGGCGTGATGGAATCACGCCCCTACGCATCATATGCCGTATGCGGATTCAAATTTTCAATGCTATCATCACGTCCTGTACCGATTGCGCCTCTTGATGTGGTACATGGATTGGTCTTTTTAATGATCGGGGAGGTGCGCGAGCAATAATCCCTCGTTCCCGCGCAGGTGGAGCGCGGAGAGATCAACGGAACCTGTGCGATCTCCATGTGTGGAAAGCACAATCTGGGCCTGCCCACTTAACTGTACGACCTGCTCCCGCGCTGAAAAATTGAGCACAACCAGATAGCGTTGCTCCTGATAGTGGCGCATATAGGCGAAACAGCTCTCATTTTCAATCGCGAGCGAACGGTAATCCCCAATTGTCAGGGCTGCTTGTGTGCGTCGCAGGTGGAGCAGCGTGCGCGTGAGGGTCAGCATTGAGCGTGTGTCCTCTTTCTCTGCCGCCACGTTAAAAAGCTGATAATCGTCCGCGACGGGCAACCAGGGCTGCACTTCAGCGGCACAGAAGCCCGCGTGGGCACTGCCATCCCACTGCATCGGCGTGCGCACGAGGTCGCGGCTATGCTCAGGATTCTCTTTGCCCATCGGGTCGCGTATCAGTGCGAGCGGAACTGGCACATCCTGCATGTTCAGCTCTTCGCCATAATAGCAGGTCGGTGTGCCGCGCAATGTGAGCAGGAGCATCTGCGCGATACGCGCCTGTTCGCGCCCTATGCGTGTCGCGATACGGGTGCGATCATGATTGCCCAAGACCCAATTGGGCCACGCTCCCGGCGGCAACATCGCCTCGTAGGCATCGACGATCTGCCGCACCGCCTGCGCTTCCCATGTCCGCATAGTCACAAACTGAAAATTGAAAGGCAGGTGAATCTCGTCGAGCTGCTCGCCATAGTAGCTCACCAACTGCTCCATGGGCAGATAAATCTCGCCGATCAACATGCGTTGCTTATAGCCATCTACGACCGCACGCATCTCTTGGGTGATCTCATGCAGGCCGGGCTGATTCTCGGTGTAGCGTCCGATCTGCGCGAGATAGGGCGGGTCACCCGTTTGCCACGTGGGATTGGGCGGATTATCGCGGAACAAGTCATCCTTGACGACGCCTTGCAGCGCATCCACGCGAAAGCCATCAATGCCCCGGTCGAGCCAGAAGCGCAACACATCGTACATCGCCTTACGCACTTCAGGATTGCGCCAGTTGAGATCGGGCTGCTTGGCATCATACAGGTGCAGATAATACTGCCCGCTGAGCGCATCGAACTCCCACGCTCGTCCGCCAAACTGACTGACCCAGTTATTAGGTGGCCCTCCATCGTGCGCCTGGTCGCGCCAGATGTACCAGTCGCGTTTCGCGTTCGTGCGGTTGGAACGCGCTTCTTGAAACCAGGGATGCTCATCAGATGTATGATTCGGCACGTAGTCCAGGATGATCTTGAGGTCGCGTTGGTGGGCCGCGTGAACCAGCGTATCCAGGTCCTCCAGTGTGCCAAAGAGGGGGTGCACCGCGCAATAATCACTGATATCATAGCCGAAATCAGCCATTGGCGACAGGAAGATCGGTGAGAGCCAGAGCGCGTCAACGCCTAACCAGGAGAAATAGTCTAGTTTACGCGTAATTCCTGGAATATCGCCGACCCCATCGTTGTTGCTATCGAAAAAACTTCGCGGATAGACCTGATAAATTACGCCTGTTTGCCACCAGGCATATGCTTCAGCCATGTACTCATCCTCTTTCTGCAAAACATTGCCTTGGGAATCTCAGGGTAAGCCTCGCCCCTACAATGATACGTTGCATGTATTCCCCGTTATCATTGTAAGGGCTGCCCTTGCGTCGCCCTGCTCCCTTTTATCATTAAAACGATTGGATACCCAAGGAAAACAGGTCCCTGGGTATCCAACACTGGCAAGTTCTTGTGATTATTTGGAGACAATCGCTTGCAAGTCAGATGCAAGTGCGCTCAATGCTGCAGAGACCGTGGACTGTTTGGTCAGTGCGCTATGCACACGTAACTGAATGGCATTCGAGACATCGGGATAAAATGGCGAGACAGGGCGTGGTAGCGCAGTCTTTAAGATGTTCGGCATCTTGGCGAAGAAGGGCACTTTTGCGAGCACATCCGCGTCACTATAGACACTCTCCAGCGTCGCCAGTTCAGAGGCATTCATCGCGATAAATTTCTGTGAAGCTGAGCTGAGCATGTAGTGAATGAATGTCCAGGCCGCATCTGGCACCTTCGAGTAGGCGTTGATGCCTAGCTGCCAACCGCCGATGTTGGAGTGGCCCGCTGTGCCGCTGCCGCCGTAGAGCAGAGGATGCACATCATACTTGCCGACAATTTTCGAGGAGGCCGGGTCCTGTCCGAGCGAGTAAGCATACGGCCAGTTGCGCATAAAGGCGGAGTCACCGTTCTGCCAGGAGTTACGCGCATCCTCTTCCTTAAAGGTGGTTACAGCGGCAGGGGAGATCGTGCCTACCCAACTCACCATCTCGGTTAAGGCTTGCTGTGCTTCCGCGCTATTGACGGTCACGTTTTTCGGATTGTTGGGGTCCAAGACGTTGCCGCCGTAGCCATAGAGCACTTCGACAAAGTCACAGACGAGACCCTCGTACTGCGCTCCCTGCCACAAATAGCCATACTTGACCTTCGAGGGTTCAACCGCTTTGGACATCGTGACCATATCGGCCCAGGTGGTGGGCGGTGTCGGGACCAGATCGGTACGATAGTACAACAGACCCGCGTCTGTAAAGAGAGGAGCGGCCCAGAGTTGCCCATTGTAGGTACAGCCCTGAATGGGTCCTGGCAGATAGTTCGCGCGCTCACTGGTCGGCCATTGTGTGGTTGAGATAGGAGCAGTCCAGCCGTTCGCGCCAAACTCAGGCGGCCAAATAATGTCCATCGACATGATATCATAGCTGCTGCTGCGCGCGCGTAACATGGTGGTGAAGATAGTGAGTAACTGACCCGTATCGCTGGGGCCATCGGTGTAGGTGACGTGGACGCCATTGTTTTGTTTGTTAAAGGTGTCCGTCAGGGCTTTATAGGTCCCGGATGCGTCATGACCATTCAACCAGATTACGCTGGTTGTCTGACCATTGCCGCCTGTACTGTTGCTCGTGCCGCCACACGCTTCTAAGAGGGAAACAGCAGCTGTGCTACTCAATCCGACGGCAACGGCACGCTCGAGGAAGGTGCGGCGCGTCATCCGTCCAGAACGAATTTTGCCAATGATTTCGTCTATGACTTCGCGTTGTTCATGAGACATGCCAAGTTCTCCTTTGATTTCTTGCCAGCAAATAACGCATACAACTCTTGCACTTCACATACACTTCCGATTGTGTATGGATGCACTAGAGAGCACTTCGCCTCTGATATGTCGTGCTTCCCTCGCTCCTTTCTGATACCATATATCGCCTGACCAACGCTGATGAACAATGAGAATGCGGCATCACTTCATCGCTTGCCCTCATCAACGTTCTGAATGGCCCTTCAGCCAGAACCATGCTCCATCCCTGCATGAGCAGCTGTCGTCATTTCATCATGACATTCTCTCACCCATATATGCGTATCGTAACATGCTCATTTATGCGTGTGAAGGGAATTGGAACCGGTTCAATTTCATGATATTACTGTAACATAGAAATCTTGTTTTGTAAAGGTTTGTGTATCTGTGTTTGTATGAACGCAAAAAAGCACAAGCGGTGACTGTTTTGCACCGCTATGTTCGCGTTATTGCGGTTGAATTGCATTTACCGTGCGGCGGAGCAGGAGGTTTGGTTGCAGGTGAATCAATTCAGGCTGCGCGGTGAGTGGCTCATGCGTATCAATCAGCTCAATCAACTTCTGCGCGCCGAGGACCCCCAGGTGGTGCATGGGTTGTTGCACGGTACTCAGTTCCATGATTTCTGAAAGCTCGATGCCATCAAAACCGATGACTGAGAGGTCTGCAGGGACCGCGAGGTTGAGCGTGCGCGCTACCTCTAGCACGCCGATGGCTTGTAAATCACTAGTGGCAAAGATAGCGGTCGGGCGATTGGGACTGGTGAGCAGATGCATCGCCGCCTGCCTTCCACCCTGGCGGTCCCACGTCACGTTCACCACAAGATCATCCTCATGCGTCATCCCCATCGTACTGAATGCACGTTGCAGGCCCTTGTAGCGTTCGTTGGCGCGGTTAAAATGGAAATTCCCTTCTGTTATGCCATTGATAAAGCCGATGCGGCGATGACCATGTTCAAGCAGGGACATGACGGCCTGGAATGCGCCCTCCGCATTATTGACGACCAGCGAGGTGAGTTGGGGATGAAAGGCATCGATGAGTACGACTGGCATACCGGCACGCTGAAAATTGGCAACATCTTCATCGCTAGGGTAGAGTGAAAGCACGAGCATGCCATCGACCTTGTGTTGTTTGGGGAGAGTGCGAAAATAGGCCACACATTGTTCGTTGGACTGCACGTTGTACAGGATAAATTCGTGTCGCGCCTGGGTAAGTGCCACTTCAACCCCACGTAATACTTCGCTGAAAAACGGGCGTGTGAAGAAGGGTACAATTACCCCAATAGACCCTGTGCGCCGGGAGGTCATACTGCGCGCAATCAGGTTGGGGCTATAGTCAAGTTGCTGAATGACTTCGAGGACGCGCTGACGGGTCGCGGGTTTCACTCCTGGACTATCATTGAGCACGCGCGACACGGTTCCCACGGCCACATTGGCGTGTCGCGCAACATCCTGGATTGTTGGTGCCTTTTCTTGTTTCAGATAATGCATAGCTGTTATGATTGCTTTTCTTGGTTGTGTACGAACAATGAATTCCTATATATACCTATGTATCTTACCTACATCTAGGTTAAGTATGCCACAAATTGCCTGCATGATGGTAGAATACCCATATTGTTGTGCTCTCATTCGCCAGTTCCAGGCCTTTCGCGGAGTGATGGAGTTTTTGAGCATGGTCGTTGTGGGCCGTTGTGATTGGTTTGTGATGGTGGCGTCTACTTCTGTGATTGAACGGAGACGCTGTCCTTCTATAGTCGCAGTATGCTAAATAAGGAGAGCAACACCAATGAACCTGATGCCTATACACCCACAACGCGATGTTCAACGGCATTATGCCGCATCGCATCATCACGCGCCATCTTTCTGGCTCACGCTGGTCCTGTTCGCCAGTAGTCTCCTGCTTGTATTGTCGGCGTGTGGAGGAGGGCCGACGCAAGGTGCATCCACGCCATCCCCGACAGCGAACACTGTCGCTATGGCCTATGGACAAGTTCACACGCTTGCGTCCTCTGCGCTTTCCACAACAGTCGTCAACGCGCATCAACACCTCTACACGTTCTCGAAAACGAACGTCGGGTTAATGTATCCTGCGACCGACGCGCAAGGGAATATTTGGATAGGGGAGATGAATGCGAATAGCCTGGGATATCTCAACACGCAGACTGGGCAGGTAAAGAGTTGGGCCTTGCCTGACGGGCATTATGGGGTCATGGCAACCGCTATTGATAGTCAGGGGAACATCTGGTATGCGGAGCAGTTCGCCAACTACATTGGACGTTTTGATCCGAAACAGCAGACATTTCATCCCTTTCTCCTCGGCACCATGAGTGGACACCCGATCGGTCCGCTCAATGTGCAGTTTGACGCGCAGGGCATTTTGTGGTTTACAGCGGCGGATGGCAATGCGATTGGACGCCTGGACCCCCAAACGGGCGCGGTACGGCTCTGGTCCATCATGGCCTCCCCTTCCGGCTTAGCCGTTGCTCCCAATGGGAGCATCTGGTTTGGCTATCTGGATAACGGTGTGATCGGCAATCTCAACCCAGGCACCAATCAGATTACGCTCTATAAACTAGCAAACACACAGGCGCAGATCTACTCAATGACTGCTGATAGCCAGGGTCACCTCTGGTTTACCGAGGCTTCGCCTGGTCAGCTCGACATGTTCGATCCTGCCACAAGCACCTTGACTACTTTCGCTGTCCCAACAGTTGATGGCGGTTCGCCCGCACTCTCTGAACTGGCTATCGATCAGCATGGGCACGTGTGGTTCGTAGATGTGGGGGCCAATATGCTGGGGTGTTATCTCCCAGAGCAGCATCATTACATCTTCTATCGCCTCTCGCTTGGGCAAGCGTCTCCTTTCGCTCTGACCATTGCCGCCAATGGCGCAATCTGGTTCACGGCTGGCAATGCCGATGGAAACTATCTAGGAACTATCACCGTGTAGTCATGGAAAGGTCAGGCTCACATCCCGACCTTTCTGTCCTCTTCAGTGCGTAGCCTCTCAGGCAAATCAGATAACCCTAAGGTGCATTATACGGATTTCTCCCTAGTTCTCCCTAGTTAGAGCCGATTTCCTGCATGAAAATTGGATATTCTTCCCAATAGACAACGGAGACCCATTGTTTTATAGTGGTTGAGGAAACTGTATTCAGGCACTATGCATGTGCAGCGTGCAGAATAGAAAGGACCTTTTTATCTTATGCTACTTTCACGCAAAGTACTCCAGCGTGTGCTGGGTGCGTTGTGGCTTATCGACGGCCTCTTACAATTTCAGCCACAGATGTTTACTATGGATATGGTCAATGGCGTTATGAAGCCGATGCTTGCTGGTCAACCCGCGATTTTCGAGCCGAGTCTCCAGTTTATTGTGACGCAAACGATCCTCCATCTTACAGCGGTCAACTTGTTTATCGGGATCGTGCAAGTCTGTCTTGGTCTTGGTTTCTTTCTCCTGCCAGACCGCTGGGTCAAAGATTTGGTCATCGCTTCTGTCGTGTGGGCACTCATTGTCTGGTACGGTGGCGAGGGAATGAGTATGCTCTTTACGGGAACCGCGAGCATCCTGACTGGTGCGCCCGGAGCAGTCCTGTTCTATCCGCTGCTCGGCTTTGCGATCTATCCGCGCAAGAACGATGGCGAGGGCTTGCTTCCACGTCGCTACCTGCGTTGGACGCTGGCGGGCTTCTGGCTCTTCGGTGCCTTGTTACAACTACAGTCCATATGGTGGCAACCGGGTCAGATTTCGCAGACCATTAGCGGCTATATCGGCATGGGGGGGCTGGATACGTGGCTGGTAGATTCTCTCCTCACGCCTGTCTCCGCACTGACCGCCAATATCGAGATTCCACTGAATATTGGCTTGATTGTAGTATTTCTGGCACTGGGCATCGCCCTCACCGTGGTCAAACGCGAACAGTTGCCGCCATTCCTGATCGCGTCGATTGTCGTCAGTGTGATCTTCTGGTACTTCTCGCAAGCCTTCGGAGGCATTCTGAGCGGAATGGCAACGGACTTCAATTCGGGCCTGCTGGTGGTGGTTATGGCACTGGCTGTGTGGCCCACGGCTGCACCTCTCCGTATACCTGTGCGTGAGCAAAGGGAGCGCGAACTACGCGGGGCCGAGGAAACAGGTGCCGCGCAACAGGTCTAGTCGCGCAGAAGAGAGCAGAGCACCCGCTCCTCTCTTTTTCTGAGGAACGAAGCTTTTTCTTGGGCGCGCTGCTAAAAAAGGGCAACGCGCTCACTAGATAAGATCTCTCAGATGAAGATGAACCATACCTCTGTGGTCTATCTCATTGACGCTCAGGGGCGCGAACAGGTCTTGCTCGATAGCAATTTTCTGCCCAGCCAATTAACCAAAGACATGACGCTCTTGTTGTAGCCGCCGCTGAGCAGAGCTATTAAGGGGCCAGAGGGTGCAAGATCACCACGGGAATTTTGCGTTTGGTGCGTTTGGCATACGCTTCCCACGGGGGATTCTGGGCAATCAAGCGAGGCCACAACTGGGCATATTCCTCTGCTCCGGCCACAGTGGCCTGCGCGTCCAGGTGCTTGCGCCCTATCTGGATGCGTACATGGGGATTGCTCAGAATATTGTGATACCAGCCGGGATGATGATCTTGACCGTTATTACTGGCAACGACTATATAATTGTTGCCGTCAGGTAGATATTGCAAGGTATGACTGCGCTGCACACCGCTTTTGCGTCCGATGGTATGGAGTACCAACATGCCCATGTGTCCCAGGCGACTGCCTAGCCGTCCGTCGCTCTTCTCATAGAGCCAGGTCATCGTGCGATCAACTAGCATTACCGCGAAGTCAGAGAAAGCCATCAACATGAAATCCTTCCGTATCGAAACTCAGAGGTAGTATAGCATATGGTAGCTCATCTCAGCATCAGACGGCATCTTGCTCAGAGATGGGCGTAATCTCGCACCTCACGCAGTCAGAGGCGTGAGAGGATTTCCGCGCACCTGAGGATGCCACGTGGCGGCTCCATGTTCACCTCTGTATGGACCATGACGCTCCACCATGCGTTGAGCACGCATTGCGCCAGTCCCCAGCCGCGGATGCGTTCCCGTTCCATGCCCAATTCCTCGCTCAGTTGATCGACACGCCGCGCTAGCATCTGCTCCAGGTTGGGGACCGCAAGAATGCGCGGCATGGGGTTATAAAACGAGGCTCCCACCTCATACCCAGGGTCACCAACCACCCCTTTAGGATCAATTGCCAGCCATGTATCACCTGCGCGTAAGATATTGTGGTGCTGTAAATCGCCGTGTAGCACCATGTTCTGAGGGGCTGAGGCACTTAAGGTTGCGAACAGGTCCATTGCCTCATCAACGAGATAAGGCGGAAATGGGCCATATCCGCCAGCATAGTGAGCGCGGAGTTGCTGCAATCCTTGCCCCAATTGTTCCACCGTTGGGAACGTGTGCTCTGCGGGGGCTGGTCGCCATAGTTGACGCATGACTCCTGCCAAAATGGATGTAGCCTCGCTATCCTGATCGGGCACCAGTGACGCCAGCATAGTTCCCGGCTGCAAGCGTTCCAGCAGCATCACCTTTTTTCCCTCGTCAAATTCCAAGAGGTGAGCGATACCGCGCCCATCGAAGAGACGGAGCGCGGCCAGTCCGTGTTCAAATTCATCGGAAAATTCGCACGTCTTCAGAATAACTGCCGTGCCATCCGCACGGATCGCTGGAGCCACATAGTGAAACGAAAGCTGCTCAAACGGCGGTAAAAGCTGTAATTGCCAGCGGGTCGCGCATTCATCTAAAAAAGAGGGCAGGCGTTGAAACCATGCGTTAGCCGCCTCTACGCCGTATACCGAGCGTATAAACTGGAGAAAATCTTCTGGCAGGGCCAACATCAAAATGACTCCTTAGTACTCTCCACGCTCGCTCTGTACAACAGATGGAGACGTGGAGATGACACAGTGCTTGTGCTCTTGCTCAATCCTCACACGAACGCGCTGCTCATGCGAGTTTGAGGAGCCGCTCAGCGTTCAAATGGCTGATCTTTTCCTTGTCGGCTGGACTGATCGCTGTGCTATCCAGAAACGCCCGTCCCCGCTCGTTTGTGCTATAGGGATAATCAACGGAGAAGATGATGCGATCTGCTCCCATGATTTGCAAGGCGAGCAAGAGCGGGGGATCAGTGAAGAAGCCGCTGGTCGTAATATGGAAGTTTTGTAAAAAGTATTCCGGCACTCTGCGCTGCAATCGCTGCGTGATGGGGGTCAACACGTCGTCGATACGTGCCAGCATAAACGGTAGCATCTCCCCCATATGCCCAATGATGATCTGTAGCGTCGGCAAGCGATCAAACACCCCAGCCACGATCAGGCGCAGGGAATGTAGGCCGACTTCAGAATGCCAGCCCCACGCAGCAGTCGATAAGGCGAAATTCACCGCTGGATCAAAGCCAGCATAGTAGATCTCCTGTACAGAGCGTGGGGGTGGGGCGGGATGAATGTAAATGGGCACATCCAGGGCCACCGCTCGCTCCAAAATAGGCAGAAAAGCCGGATCATCCAGAAAACGACCATCGGTTGTGCCGTTAATCATTGCCCCTTTTAAGCCGAGAGAGCGTACGGCACGTTCCAGTTCATCGGCAGCCACCGCCGGGTCGCTCATCGGTAAGATGGCAAAACCTGCGAAACGCTTGGGATGGGCCATAATTGCGGTTGCTAGCTGATCGTTGGCCTGCTTCGCCAGCCGTATGGACTCCTCGACGGAAAGTGGCCCCGTGTTAGCGGCCGCCTGGGAGATCACCTGGAGATCAATCCCACCCGCGTCCATATCTTTCAAACGCAGTGAGCCAAGATCACCAAGCTTATTCTGCTGCTCAGCTGCTACGGAGGCAGTCGAACGTCCTGTGTGGCCGGGTGCGTTTCTTCTGACCGCTTCTTTGAAGCCATCGGCCATAAAATGCTCTTCTATCGTTATGATGCGCATACGTATTCCTCTTTTCCTCTCAAAAAACGCTATTCATACGAAACGTGTACAACAGGTATTGCAAGGGCGTTGAATGCCACTTCCCACACCATCATCACGTTATTGCGTACTAATGCGTTAAACCTCATGATTGTAGCGCAACCATCCGGTGTGCGCAAGGTGTGCCTTCGCGTCTGCATGTTCAGCCTCTTTCTCTCTGATGTACTCCAACCAGCGGTGACTTGAGTATGCGAGAAAGAAAAGCTCAGGGAACTGGCAATGTCCAGTTATCCTGAGCCTTTTATGTGTGGTGACAGCTGTTCTTGCTATTATCTTCTTACTTCACATGTTCAATCATCTCTTTGAGGGATGCATTTTACGAATACAATACACTTAGTAATGGTGGTCGTTATGGCGATCATGGTGGTCGTCATGATGATGATAGTCATGATGATAATGGTGGTAGTGACCCCTCTGGTCAATCGAACTTTTCAGGGCAACTGGTGGATCCCACTGCTGGGCGTGCTTTTTTTACCCTTGACGGTTATGACCTATGCCCTGGTCACAATCCTTGCAGGCTGCGTGAGTGGCTGGAACTGGCTCTGGGTGCTCGGAGAGCTGCTGGTTGACTTAGGCGTGAACAGCTATCCGACCAGACGCGGTGAGAAAAACCGAAGGAGTGGGCGGGGCTTTGCGTCGGAGATCAAGGACTGAGTGGCTGTACTCAATCTGGCCGTTGCCGCATTACTGAATACTGCTCTTTTCTCCCGAAGACAGTGAATCCGAACGACGCGTTTTCATTTGAAAATGGCGGTACCAGATGTTGGGCTGCGTTATGGTCAGTCAGGACAGCACAAAACGAGCTTATAGCAAAAGCGGGGAGAGGAGCGAGTTTCGTCCTCAACGCACCGCTTTCTTCACAAGCGCACTGATCCTCTCCTCTTCGGCGGCGGTCAACTCCATCAGCGCGAAGGATGTCGGCCACATGGCACCTTCGTCGAGGTTCGCTGTGTCGCTGAAGCCGAGCGTCATGTATCTCGTGTTGAACTTCTGCGTGCTTTGGAAGAAGCAGACGATCTTGCCGTCTCTGGCATACGCGGGCATCCCATACCAGGTTTTCGGCGAGAGGATTGGCGCGCTGGCTTTGATAATCTCATGGAGTCGCTTGGCCATGGTGCGCTCTGGTTCTGGCATCTCGGCAATCTTCGCGAGCACGTCGTTTTCGCCTTCCTCCTTGCTCTTGGTAGCGCGAGCTGCCGCCTTCTGTTCTTTGATGTATTCCTTCATCGCGGCTCGTTCTTCGTCTGTGAAGCCCTTGAACTTCTTGTTGCTTGGGGTCGTGCTCTTGGCGGACTCCTGTGACTCATGCTTTTCAAGTTGGCTCATAAAAACCTCCTTCTGGTGACTTGAGTTAGAAACTTTGCCGCAGTTTGACTGCGAACTGGTGCTCTTCTCGTCATACGCCGCCGCATAGGGCAGTGAAGCCGTGGCGGCATTTCTTCATGTATCCGCTCAGATTTAGTACCCTTGTGGCATCGGTGCGCCGGTTTCCAGGAACGTCTTCATGTTGCTGATGATCCATGTCCAGCCACCGCCCTGCAAACCCTGGTAGGTCGCAGTCTGGCCCTGGAAGCCCTCGTGGATCACGGTGACCTTGGTAATGCCGCCAGGCATCGACTCCAGTTCCCACGTTACTTGGGTGGGCGCATCTTCGTTCATCGGGTGCCAGAGTGAGTGATAGGTGTGCACCAACCGCTTGGGTGGCTCGGACGCAATCACTTCCCCCTCAACTATAGGGGAGCCATTTGGCATGTGATAAGTAAAGGGCGAGCCGACGGTAAGATCGGTCTGAAGCGTACAGCCATAGTAGTAGTGGGAAGTGAACTCCGACTTGGTGATTGCTTCCCACACTCGCTCCTGTGGAGCCTTGATGATGATCTGATAAACGAGCTGGGGCTTTGAAGTAGTGGTCATATCATTCCCTCTTTCAAGTGATGTTTTGAGATCGGCGAGCACGCTCACACGCACCGCGGAATATTTATTGATCCAGCGGTCCGAGATCAGCTGGATGGGGACCGGATTCAGATAGTGTAGTCTCTCACGGCCCACTTTGCGCGTGGTGATCAGTCCGGCCTCTTGCAGCACGCGCAGGTGTTTCATTACCCCGAACCGTGTCATTGGTAGCTCCGACTCCAGCTCGGTGAGCGTGCGACCATCGCGCTCAAAGAGGAGGTCAAGCAGCCGCCGACGACTTGGATCTGCGAGGGCGCGAAAGACAGATTCATCTTCCATACCGATATTATACGTGACTAAATGGTCACATGTCAAGGGTTATATCGTGCAGACGAAAGAGATGAGCCGGATGCTCGTCACATTCGTCCTCGTATTGATGCGTATCGCACCCGTTTTACGTCAAAGCTTGCAGACTAATTGTGGTAAAACCGGCCAGTTGAACGTTATGGAGGAGGGGCAAGGAAGTCTATGCTATGCACTTCATCAGCGACAATGTGATGAATCTGTAGCGGTGCTTGTTGCTCAGCTTCAGCGATGTGTTGCTTCAGACCTGTAATGCTTTGTTCCATGCCCGCGAGCAGTGTCAATAAGTCATTCTCGCGCGTATCAAGAAGCGTATTGATGGCATCCGTGAATTTCTGAAGACCAGTGGTATTGATCAATGGTACGTGCTCTAACTCTGTAAGAAAGCCATTGATCTCCTTTGTGCCTATCTGCTGCAGCATTTGCACGATATTCAAAAATTGCGTGATAGCAGGTTTCGCCGTTTGCAGCGCGATAACACTATCAGTAAGGACCGTTTCGGCACTGGATACAAGAGGTTGTGTGAAACTAGCAAAAGCGGCATCTGCCTTTGCATCTGCCGCCTTCTCAAGTGCTGTCCCGCCAACTCGTAAGCCCAAAAGTGCAGCCGCAATAGCCGCGCCCGTACCAGACAATGTCGCAAGGCTGCAACCAAGAAACCGCCTGCGTTGTATGCGCGTGCCTTCTTTTTCTTGTTTCCTCATTGAATAATTCTCCTCAATCAAACAGTTTGCCCGTGAAGGCACTCCCAACGTCGTACATCATGATTCTTACGGAAAGCATAGTCAATGAGATGTACAATGAACTGCTAGCAAGCGTCTACTTTATATACGGTGGCGATCAACAATCAGCTACACAAGCATACCCCACAAGCTGATAACGGAAATATACTAGTTGTCTGCACCTCGAATACCTTTTGTCGTGTGTTGTGTGGTAGATGCTTGCTGCCTGTGCTACAATTATGCTGTTTTGGAGAACAACAGCGGAACGCCGCGGGTGGGATGGGAACGCTGCGCGCAAAGGGCATACAGGCACTAATTCCGGGTGGAACAACGCATGAAATCGAGTGAAAGCTCATGTTAAAAGAAAAGAAACTGTAAAATGTCAACAACCCCAATTGTACTGACGGGCTTTGTGGAGGTAAACGGATACCACGCTTGACACGTTGCTGCCCTCATGCGTGGTGCTATAAATGAATGATGGAGGGAACTTATATGCCTGAAGCGACATTACACGATGGAAGTACCATCGAGATCGAGGTTCACGGCACAGGGCCGACCCTGCTGCTACCAGTCAATCCCCAGCCAGTGACCGGGCCACTGGCCGAGCAAATGCTCCAGTATGGCACTGATCCGGCTCTGGGCCAATCGTTGATTAAGGGGCTGAGCGACACCTTTCGCGTGGTGGCTTTCGACTATGAAGGGCAGTGCCTGCGTACGCCGAAACCAGACACCTTGACGCCTGCCAATGTGACACGTGATCTCCTCGCTGTTGCCGATGCCGCAGGGGTAGAGCGTTTCGCCTACTACGGCTACTCCTGGCTGGCGATGGTTGGGCTTCAGCTTGCCATCCGAACAGATCGCCTTCTGGCCCTCGTTATGGGGGGCTTTCCACCACTCAACGGGCCATACAAGGAGATGTTGCGCGTCACGACCGTAACCTACGAAATGGCGATTGGTGTACGACCAACGCCGTCAGCGGAGGAATCCGAGTGGTCTGGCGTCTTGCCAAAGGAGCAGACTCAGCAATTTGTCACGCTATATCAGGCTCTACAAGGCTTTGATGACCGCGCCATTCAAGCGCAGATCACCTGTCCACGCCTCTGTTTTGTGGGTTCAGCGGATGAGATTAAGTATGACCAGCACTGGGGAGATGTGCTCGTGAGTTTAGCTGGTCCCATCATGCAGGACCAGACACGGCTCTTCGATCTGGGCTGGGATGTGCGTGTGCTCGATGGGCTTGATCATATCCAGGCGATGCAGGCCAAACAGGTGGTGCCAATTCTGCGTTCCTGGTTGTCGTCGCAACTTCACTCATAACCTGTTTTCCCATACAAAAGCGGTTTATCACGCATAAAAAAACAAAATGGACATCACATGTTGCGTACTGCTCTGTCAAACTTCATTGCGCACTTTTCGGCGTGTGGGGGGCAGGGCGTGATAAATCACGCCCCTACAATGA
>DAIDJF010000026.1 GCA_027451525.1 Ktedonobacterales bacterium | reverse complement strand
AGATCATTTTGGCACTGAGCATCATGAACTGGTCGTGCAATCATCTGACATGACACAATACTGGCCGCTCCTCACATGGCATCGCGATGAGCCTGTCAGTGAACCATCAGATCTAGGAGTCTATCTTGTCTCCAAACTGGCACGTCAACATGTGAAGGTCGTCCTCTCTGGCGAGGGTGGCGATGAACTCTTCGCGGGCTACCCTAAGTACGTGGTGGACTGGCTGGCACGCTATTATCACATTCTGCCCACCTCTGTACGCAATCAGGTCATTCAGCCTCTGCTTGAACGTTTACCCTACAGTATGCGCAAGCTTAAAACAGCAGCCCGTAACCTCTCGCAGCCCGCGCCACAACGCTGGATGAACTGGTTCGGTATCTTTAATGGCCCGTTGAAAGAAAGTCTGCTTACCCGCGAGACAAAGGCGGCAATAGACCTGGATGCCAGCCGTGAGTTTCGCCGTTGGTTAGCACGCAACCCACAGCGCGACGACCTCTCATCAATGCTCTATCTCGATACAAAAATCTGGCTCCCCGATAATCTGCTGATGAAGGGCGATAAAATGACGATGGCGGCCTCGCTTGAAGCACGTATCCCGCTGCTTGATCATCAGCTGATCGAATACGCGGCAAGTATTCCGTCACATCTCAAGACACGCTCGTTTAAGGCCAAATATCTCTTAAAACGTGCCTTCGCCGATTTTCTACCAGAGTCAATCCTGACGCGCAAAAAGATGGGCTTCAATGTCCCAACAGGCATCTGGTTCAGAGAAGGGCAGCGCGGCATCATCACGCAACTTCTGCTCTCGGAGCGCGTGCGCGAACGGGGCTACTTCAATGAGGATTTTATTGCGCAAATGTTGCGTGACCATTTGGAAGGCAGAACTAACTATCAGGCACAACTATTCACACTGGCAAGCCTGGAACTCTGGTTCCGCATCTTCATCGACACTCCGCGCTTAGAGATACCGCAGGTATCCGTCGAAGAGTTGCTCGCGGAAGATCGTTCGACCGTTTCTAGCCTCTAATCCTGAATGATTTTGCTATGCTTTTATTATTAAGGAGCATTTGACGATAATGCAGCCAACCGATATCGTAGAACAGATACCCAAAGAGCAGCAAGATGGGCATAAATATCGTGTTTTGATGGTGACGGGCATCTATCCCACACCAGCCCGTCCACATAAAGGCACATTTATCAAAGCTATTGTCGATTCATTGACTGCACTGGGTCACGAGGTAGAGATTATTCATCCTGATCCCAGTCATCCAATGCCTCTTCGTTATGCGAGTGCCATTGCGCAGGTCTTTTGGAAAACGCTGAGCGGACGCTATGACATTGTAAATGGGCACTATGGGCTATGGTGCCTAGTAGCACGCATGCAGTGGACAACGCCTGTGGTCGCGGGCTTTTTGGGCGATGATCTTCTCGGCACGGTCACAACCGAGGGCAAACTGAGTAAAAAGAGCCTGTTTGTTGTGCGTCTGAGCCAATGGCTCTGTCGGCATGTAGAGGCGGTCACAGTTAAAACTGAGCAGATGAAGAAAGCCACACGAATTGATGATGTATTCATTATTCCCGATGGCATCAACTTTGACCTCTTCAAGCCAATTCCCCGTGCAGAGGCACGCGCCATGTTGGGCTGGGATCAAGACCGCTACTATGTCGTGTTTGCGAACAATCCCACCATTCCCGTCAAAAATTTTCTGCTGGCCCAACAGGCTGTCGAGCGTTTGAAAACGCGCGGCATCACAGCAGAACTTGTAGTTGCCAATGGACTTCCACAATCCACGGTCGTGCAATACATCAACGCAAGCAATGTACTGATCTTGCCTTCAGTCGCAGAAGGCTCGCCAAATGTCGTGCGCGAGGCAATGGCCTGTAATATTCCAGTCGTCGCGACAAATGTCGGCGATGTTGCGCAGGTTCTAGCCAACACCGATGGTTGTAGCGTCTGTCCACATGACGCCGACGCACTGGCAGAGGGTCTGGAAAAGGCTATCCGCCACACTGAACCGACCACAGGACGGGCCGACACTGCACACCTGAGTAATATGGTGCTCGTCTATAAGGTTCTAGCAATGTATGAGTATGCAATGCGCAAAAAAGGCCGTCTTGCTCGCAATACGCAGCGCGCGTAGAAAGGAAAGGATAGCATGGCACGCTCTGGTAAAGTCTTGATGCTCGTGGAAAATCTCTCTGTTCCAGCCGACCCGCGCGTATGGCGTGAGGCGCGCACACTTGCGCAACAGGGATTGCAAGTAAGCATTATCTCCCCAACAGGGACGACACAAGACCGCGAACGTTACACCTGCATAGATGGTATTCATATCTATCGCTATCCCCTCGCGCTCAGTAGCGGGGGATCAAAGGGCTACATTCAGGAATATATCTCGGCCATGCTCAAGACATTTGGCTTGAGCCTCAAAGTCTGGTTGCGCCATGGCTTCGATGTCATTCATGCCGCCAACCCACCCGATCTCTTTTTTATTATCGGCCTCTTCTATCGACTCTTCGGTAAAAAATTCATTTTCGACCAGCATGATCTGGCCCCTGAAATGTTCCAGATCAAGTTTCAAGGAAGAATGCGTTCCATTAGTCAGGGCTTGCGTTTCTTTGAGTGGTGTTCCTATAAGACAAGTCATCTTATCATTACAACAAACGCCTCACAAAAACAGATAGCCATTAAGCGGGGAAGATGCAGACCAGACAAGGTCTTCGTTGTGCGCAACGGTCCAGAACTACACCGTTACCAGGATGTCCAGGCAGATCACGCCTTGCGCAAAGGGAAACGCTTTCTCCTGGCCTATGTGGGCGTGATGGCCGCACAAGATGGCGTGGAGTATGCAATCCAGGCGATGGATGAGCTAGTACATCAGCGCAACCATCAGGATGTCGGCCTTATTCTCATGGGTGACGGTGACCAACTACCACATTTACAAGCCTTGACACATCGCCTGAAGTTGGATGAGTATATCCATTTTACAGGTTGGCTCGTGAAGGATGAGATGCTGCGTCATCTGGCAGGATGCGATATCGGGCTTTCCCCCGACCCTAGCAATGAGCTTAACGACTACAGCACAATGCTCAAAACAATGGAATATATGGCACTGGGCAAACCAGTGGTTGCCTTTGATCTCCCAGAAACACGCATTACGGCACAGGATGCGGCCCTTTATGCCACTTCTAATCGCCTTAGCGAATTTGTTGACCATATCGAGACGCTACTCGCAGACCAGGAGCTATGCGCACGCATGGGGCAAGAGGGGCGGGAACGTATCGAGGAGCAGCTATGCTGGGAAAAGAGTCGCCAGATGCTCTTTCAGGCCTATATGCGCCTCTTCCCAGCCCAGCAGAAACTGCGCACGGCTATGGAAGAGGCATCGCAAACTACATTGCAGAAGGCAGAAGAGTTGCTGATACAATAGTTTAGTACAATAAAACTTGCCCGGTATGAGGTGGCAATGTGATTGTCGCACCAAGTGCGTTGCCATTTAAATCGGTATAGTGACCGGGCAGGTTTACGGTATACGTTGTTGTGCTACTAGGATTGACAACACTAAGAGCATGCGTAAAATCACGCCAATAGATATGTTGTCCCTGGTACAACGTATCACGCGGACTACCAATCTGTGTCGATAAGAAAGGAACATAAATATCACGCCCATAGCCCTGCATAGACGAGAAGAACACAGCGGCAAGTCCCTGATTAGCCATCAAGTATGATGATAATGCCCATTCAATATCAGCCTGCGTTAACGGAGCATCTGGGAACTCGTTGACGATGTAATAAGCTTTATGCTGCTGCTGCACACTTTCAACAAAATGTACATACTGCAACCAGTTCGCATCTGTTAAGTCATTCTGCCCATAATGGGTAAAGCCACTCTCATCTACCACGGCATCTACATGGGCAATGATTTGCTGAAGGATAGGATCATTCAGGGAGGCACCAATACCTAAGTTAGGAATTAAGGCCATTGGATGAGCAAGAGCATGCAAAGCCTGTTGCGTACGTGTCAGCCAGGTTAGCACATCAGCACGCCACTGTGCATCATCCACGTCGCCAGTATAGCGTTGCACCCATTGCCCATTATGATAGAAACCACATGCACCAGTCAGATTTTGCAGATTGACGTTATCGGCAGCGATTGCATCATACCCTTGTTGGCTTGCGGGCAAGGCATAGGTCTGTACCTGCCACTGCACTACCGCAGGATTGGTAAAATCAAATGGGATAATGTTATTCTGATTATCCTCGAACGCAGGCGTCTGGCGATCACAACGGTAGAGAATCCAGTCGGGATGGACCGATTGCCAGTAGGCCAGGCTCTGATGTGCAGACGTGTCACCAAATACCCCACTATCGCGAAAAAAGGAAATATAATAGCTCAAGAGGATGTTGGGGTTGGCCGCGCGATAAGCCGCTACCTTATTCGCACTCGCGCCCCAGACAAAGTCATAGTATTGCGCGATAGCCGAGGGATCAGAGATATGATAATCAAAGCTGAGAAATAGATGGATATTATTCTTGGTATTGATAAATGGGCGTCCCTGCGACACATTACCGGTTACAGTACATGATGTCCCCCCGCACGAGGGTGCATTTTTTGGTGTAGTGGGAATGGAAGTCGGCGTGACATGTTTCCCCGCTGTAGCTTGTGCAGATGAGCGTCCCTGGCTCCCAGCCGCACTACAACTGCTTACGATACTCACCAGACATAAAATAACCAGTACATAGAACAAGTGTTGATGACGTGACCCCTTTTGCACGTGCATTAGCTCCTAAAAAAGTTCCATTGACTAAACATACATAGAATATTCATCAGATTACCATCTTTAATATGCTCGCCTGATGAACGCGGCTATTATATCATGCGTAGCAGTATCATGCTACTGTTCAAAATGCTCAAGTTTTGTTAACATAACACTAGCTTTCTTGCAAAGCACTTTTTGAAAGGATAGGACAATGTTTGTTCTACTCGTTGAAGTACAATAGACAGAGATAAACATATGCCAAAAACCCGTTACCTTATCACAGGAGGAGCTGGCTTCATCGGCTCTCATATAGCGGAAACGCTTCTCAAGCAAGGGGCCTCGGTCCGTATCTTTGATAACCTGGCAACAGGTCGGCAAAGTAATTTGGATGTGTTTCGCCCTTACGAAGGACAAGTCGAGATCATCCACGGCGACTTGCGCGACATGGCCGCTATCAAAGCGGCGGTTGAGGGCGTCGAGATTGTCTTCCACCAGGGAGCATTAGCCTCCGTACCACGTTCGATCTCTGACCCTGTTACCTCGCTTGAAACGAATATCAACGGGACACAGAATGTACTCCTGGCGGCACGTAATGCCGGGGTACGGCGTGTCGTCTACGCCAGTTCTTCATCAGTTTATGGCAACACGCCCACCTTGCCCAAGCATGAGGAGATGCCCTCGCTGCCGATGTCGCCCTATGCCTTGCAGAAACTCACAGGCGAGTTGCTCTGTGGCATCTTCACACGTATCTATGGCCTTGAAACAGTTGCGCTCCGCTATTTCAACGTGTTTGGGCCACGCCAGGACCCAACCTCAGAGTATGCGGCGGTGATTCCGCGCTTTTTAACCGCCTTACTCGCAGGGAAACGCCCTATTGTTTTTGGTGATGGTGAACAGACACGCGACTTCACCTTTATTGAAAACGTCGTGCAAGCAAACCTTCTAGCGGCAAACGCGCCAGACGCAGTTGGACAAGCCATGAATATCGGCTGTGGCACGAGCATTTCACTCAATGGCGTACTTCAACTCGCGGGCGAACTGCTGGGCACTCCCGTTAACGCCGATTACCGCGCTGCGCGTCCAGGCGATGTGCGTGACAGTCTGGCTGATATCAGTAAAGCACGGCGTCTTCTCGGCTATACACCAAAGATTGACTTCCGCGAGGGATTGGCTCGTACGCTCGCGGCTATTCGTGCTGATATGGCTCGCTAGCTGTTCATCAACCCCATGAATGGAAAAGAAAGACCGGAATGGAACCTGCGCAACAGAGACAAAAGCAACAGTATCAGGTGTTTGCATGTCATTCCGGCTTTTCAGGCAGAACACAGCACGCGATTTTCCACCCATTTATAGCGAGATAGGGACGACACTGACATGGTGCTCTTGCTGCAACAATGACGCTTGCGCGGCCGCCAACACACGAACGACCTCTAAACCGACACGTCCGTTTGCGCGTGGCTCGGTGCCATTGCGGATTGAGTTCACAAAATCTTCGCATTCCAAACGTAGCGGCTCTACCCAGTCAATATGAGGAATTGTAATCGCCCCAAAGCGATACGAGACCACAGGGTCTACATGAATATCTGCACCTTTATTATAAATTTTGAGCATCTCCGCTGGATTGGTATCATCGTAGACGACCATGCGCGCATCGCCAATAATAGTAACACGGCGAATTTTGCAGGGGTGTAACCAGCTAACATGTATATGCGCGCTCATACCATCGGCAAAACCCAGGTCGAGATGGGCAACATCTTGAATGGAAGGCAAGAGATGGGCATGAGCCTGCACCTTCACTGTCTCAGGGCGCTTGCCAAAGAGATAGAGCAGGATGGAGATATCGTGTGGAGCTAAATCCCAGATAACGTTGATATCCTGACGATAGAGGCCAAGATTAACGCGCTCCGCTTCGACACAATAAATTTTTCCCAGGTCGCCGCTCTGCACGAGTTTGCGTAATTCATTGACGCCAGGGTTATACTCAAAGGTATGCCCCACCATCAGAATACACCCCTGCGTTTCAGCAAGAGCGACAAGTTCCTCCGCCTCTTCCACATTGGCAGTCAGAGGTTTTTCGACCAAGACGTGCTTTCCATGCAGCAGGGCCTGACGTGCCAGTTCATAGTGTGTACGCACAGGCGTCGCAATAACGACGCCATCCACATCTGAGCGAAAAACCGCCTCAATCTCAGTGGTAGTCTGCAACCCGTTTGGTGATGCGGTAAGGGATGCCAGACGCCGAGCATCCAGGTCTGCAACCATTGCTACCGTGACATGCGGCAAACTTTCTAGATTACGAGCGATTTTGGGTCCCCAGTACCCCCAACCAATCACGCCAAAACGCAGTTCTCTCATGATTTTCTCCCATTTACAGGTCTGCTATCTCTTCATTGTATCCATCCACGCGGACGACTATCTGGCATGAAGAGATGGATGGGCAATATTCCGCTTTACCGCATCGATCACGAGTTGCAATTGAGCGGAAGTTAACTCAGGATACATTGGAAGGGATACGATTTTTGCCGCCAGTGCCTCTGTCACAGGTAACAAGCCAGCGGTGTAACCATATTGACGGCAGGCGGGCTGCAAATGAATTGGCATAGGATAATGGATATTCGTGCCAATCCCTTCCAGCTCCAGAGCCTGCCGGAACTGATCACGTTGTGGAACCTGTACGACGTAATAGCAATATACATGTGTTGCCCAAGAACGAACGACAGGCACAGCATCTACCACACCACTTAATTGTTCTGTATAGGTACGAGCATGAGCCTGACGTGCCTCATTCCATCGATCGAGGTACGGTAGTTTAATACCTAAAACAGCCGCTTGTATCTCATCAAGCCGTGCATTGACGCCCATCACCTCGTGATGATAGCGCACACGTGACCCATGATCGCGTATCATGCGCATCTTTTCAGCTAATGCAGGATTATTCGTTGTACAGATACCAGATTCGCCGAAGGCTCCCAGATTTTTGCTGAAGTACAGGCTAAAGCAACCAATATCACCGATCCCCCCCACGCGTTGCCCATTACAGGTTGCACCATGGGCTTGCGAAGCATCCTCAATCACATAGAGATGGTGAGCACGTGCAAAATCCAGGACGGGTTGCATCTCTACAGCATGACCATAAAGATGGACAGGTAAAACTGCACGAGTGCGAGAAGTCACAACCTGCTCTAACTGACGCCAGTCCATAAGATACGTTTCGGGATCAATATCCACGAAAACTGGCGTTGCGCCCACCATCGCAATAGCCTCAACAGTTGCGATAAAGGTATTTGAAACGGTAATAACTTCATCACCCGGCCCAATTTCACACGCCCGTAAGGCCAATGCCAACGCATCGGTTCCCGACGAGACGCCCACCCCTTCAGCACATCCACAATAGGCTGCAAAATGATGTTCAAACGCGCGTACACGCGGTCCGAGGAACAGTTGCATACTGTCTAAAACCTCTTCAAAAGCAGCCATAATCTCTGGTTTGAGCGCGAGATACTGCGCTCGTAAATCTACTAGAGGAACCTGTAATGATGCTCCCACAACCCAAGCCTTTCTTCAATGAAAGCTATAGAGACATTTCACTTATTCTATCCTAGCATTTATCCCTTACTGGTCAGATAACGAAATGGGTAGAGAACGGGTTAAAATTTTCTTTCACAGTAGAGATGGTATAACCCCTAGCGGTTGCCTCACAATCGAATGCAGCCAGCGCAGATACTTCTGTTTTGTTTACCAGGAGACACACTTTTTACCACATCTCCATAAGAAAACTCACCAAATATACACCTGAGTCGAGTATGCTCATAGTAGACACAGGCAAGGGGAATTATGCAGCCTATCTACATTGCACTTGGGGGAGGATCTCATGGCTGTTCAAACAGCACCAGCATCTACACAAGATATCGCAATTAAAGCGGGGTACTTGCGCTCTAAACGCCTGCTCGATATTGCCTTTACGCTTCTCTTCTCGCCGTTCTTGCTTATCGTCGGCGTAGTAATTGCCATTTGTATCAAACTTGACTCACCCGGCCCCATTTTCTTTCGCCAGACACGTATTGGACAGCATGGTGTCAAATTCACCATGTATAAGTTTCGCTCTATGTATACCAATAACGATACGTCCAAACATAGCAATCGCGTTGTTGATATGATGCGCGCTGGCAAGGTATTAACAAAAGATTATAATGATAAACGCATCACGCGCATAGGGCGGATCATTCGCAAGACGAGCATCGACGAACTTCCACAGTTCTGGAATGTATTGCGCGGTGATATGACGCTGGTAGGACCACGTCCACCACTACCCTATGAAGTGGACGAATATGAAGCACGTGATTGGCTTCGCCTCGTGGGCAAGCCAGGACTGACAGGCACATGGCAGGTCTATGGACGTTCACGTGTGACATTCTCTGATATGGTCAGCATGGATATCGAGTATCTACAAAAGCAGTCGTTTTGGCTTGATCTCAAACTTATTATTCTCACTGTACCAGTCATGGTTTTCGCGCGCGGAGGAGCATAATATCAAACAGAACCCACGACTATTCTATGGAGTGATGACACAAATAAAGAATCCAGATGCATCGTAGAACAGTACATCTGGATTCCTTTTTGTTTTGTGGCAGAAAGTAGCCGGTGAAATATGTCTACTAGACAGAGACAATACGCAATGAACGAGTTGCTTCTCGCCCTTCCCTGACTTCGCCTTCTTCATTGCGACGAATCAATGTATATCCCACGCCTGGAACGGTGAGAATATAGGCAGGCTTACCAGGATTTGGCTCAATCTTCTGACGTAAATGACGAATATGTGCCTTAATAAGACCCGCATCACCTTCCCCATCATAACCCCACACATGTGTTACAATCTGCTCTGTTGTACACACGTCATTGGCATTGATCGCCAGAAGATGCAACAATTTACTCTCTGTGGGGGTCAGACGAGCAGTTTTTCCTTCAAATGTTACTTCATTATGCAATGCGTCAACACAAATTGGCCCTACAGTGAGAATTGACGAGGGGCGACGTTCTAACGTCGGACGGGCGCGACGACTTACAGCCCGAATACGGGCCAGCAGTTGAGACGGAAAAAACGGCTTGCGCAAATAATCATCCGCCCCTGCCTCCAAACAGCGAACCTCGTCCTGCACATCACGACCATCATTCATAATAACGACTAATGCATCATGCTGACGGCGCAGATCCTGGCATAACGTCAATGTATCTGCATCTTTCAACATTATATCCATAATAACCAGGTCTGGACGTTGCTCAATCCATTCATTCCGTACCCGCTCTACTGTATACGCCCGTCGCACATCATACCCCAACGTCTTTAACCAACTCGTTAGCATCTCTACTAGATCGCGGTCACTATCAACAACCAGTAGCTTCATTGGCACTCCTCTCAGGTATAACAGTACAATGACATAGTAGACAATCACCACATATCCCAACCAACATAGATATGTTTGAGATGATAACAACTATTCATGTGAATTTGATGAGATTTCTCAGATTTGTAAAAATAATACTTGCTTGAATACATTTTTTTAGAATAACTACTTTACCTGTTTCTAAAAAATGAGGAGCAACAGTAAAGTTTTTTGTATTCAGGGAGTTTTTGAGAAATTCTTTTACGCTGTTGGCCGTCATTCATCAACTCATCCATGAGTAGATAGTGCAATCCAGATGTACACCGGTAATATCTATACTTCTGACATTCTATTACTTTCCCCCAAGTAGCTGTCAGAATAGCTCATCTGCTTGTAACAATAACACAAACCTATATTGATGTCATTTGCAAGATGAAATGCAGTACTATTGAGCTAGTTTCAATTCTCAAGTCAACTATATCCTAGTTTTGAGCACAATTCAACACGCCCGGCTGGTAATTTTTCACAATTTTATGGTCGCTTCTTTTTTGTAAATCACTTCTAGTGACGCTGGTGCTTTTGCTCATGCCAGTGAATTATTTGCATGATTTGCAGTGCAGCTTGTGTCTGTGGCATATGCCCAATATGTTCTAAGAGGATGAGAGAAGAATTTGCAATACCTGCATGAAAATCATAGGCACATGTAAGCGGAAATAAGCCATCACGTTTTCCCCAGATAATGACAGTAGGTGCATTTACCTGCTTTAAAATGGCATCGAGTTCCTCTTGCGGATCATAGCCCTGAATAAAACGATAGTATGCGGGTTGGTGAGAGGTACGCACGATGGCATCTAGCAAGAAGCCCGGCCAGGGAAGAGGATAGCCCCAAATATTCTGCATTGTTTGCCGTGCGGCAACACGATCAGCGGCATAGGGAGAACGTGTCTCTTCACGACGTAGGCCAGCGCTATTGAGGAGATAGAGACTATGTACACGTTCTGGATAACGTGCAGCGAATTGTGTCGCGATCCAGCCCCCAAGAGAGTTGCCAACCAGAATGGCACGAGGATAACCAAGCGCATCGAGAAAGCGTTTGAGGTACAGGACATGTGTGTTGATATTCACACCTTCTGGCGCAAGAGGCGTGCGTCCAAAGCCAGGCAAATCAGGTGCATAGACAAGAAATTCCTTACTTAGCAGCGGGAACAGAGATGACCAGATTTCTGCCGAGTTCCCTAACCCGTGAATAAGAATAAGAGGAAGCCCACGTCTACCAGCACAATAATAATGCATAGGAATACCCTGGAGGTCACAGGTATATTCGCGCGCACCCGCGAGGCGTAAGGTGACGCGCAAGAATGCATTCATCGTCTCCAAAGGGCGTGTATAGAGGTATGCACCTAAAGAGATCATCCCTCCAAGCGTGGCTGTTCCGAATGCTATGGAGAGCAAACGTGTATACGGCTTTTTCATAATCTCTCTCCTATCGTTCCATGCTATTGCCGATTTACAACGACATAAATGAGCCAATCTATGCTACTACACAACAATAGCATAGATTGGCTCATTTTTCATGTCCAGCAGTTACGCCAAAGCAAAGGAACGAAGTGCTTCAATGAGCAACTTATTCCCCTGCCCCGACCCCGGCACTAATATTCAGTTCGACCTCAACATCTTTGTTGCGTGACTCCATCTGCCCCCAAACATAGAAAACAACGGTCAGCAGGAAGATGAGTGCCAGTGGTATGAACTGTGTCAGTTCATACGTCAGACGGCCCAGGCTCCCTACCGTCGAGTCAAGAGGGAACAGAATAAAGTAGCTTGCCAGCACCGCATAGGTCAGCGGCAACAAGGTCACAATCCATGCGCCAAACATACCACCAGGGACGCGATAGACACGCGGTACATTGGGATACTTGTAGCGCAGGATGATATAAGCAGGGAAGATAAACAGGTACGAGAGGGTGGTCGTCGAGATGGTGAAACCGAGCACCAGTTGGAAGAGCGTTGCAGTTGTACCACTACCAAAAGCAGTGACTAGAATAGCTGCGGCCATTGCGATTGTGGCAACGATACCAGACATAGTGTTGACAACAATCGGCGTGCCATAACGCCCACTAAAGCGTCCAAGCAGCACAGGGGCTGTGCGGTCAAGGGCACAAATAGCGTAGGTACGATCAGCGCCGATAATCCAGGTTCCACCACTCGAAGCAAGCGCAATGACAATTGCCAGGGCGACAAGCCAACCAAGCGCAGTTGCAACTGGGGCGGGAAGAACGCTAGAGACAATTTGGAAGGCGGCCAGGAAACCGCTAGCATTCGAGAGTTGGCTCTTGGGCAGAGCAAAGAGAATGACAGCGATAATCACGCCATAGGCAATCACAGCGATTAAGCCAGCGCGAATAATTGAGCGTGGCACATCGCGCTGCGGATTCTCCATCTCTTCGCCCGCGCCGTTTTGCAGTTCAAAACCGACCCAGTTAAAGATGAGAGCGGGCAGAATGCCAGTAACAACGGCCCCCCAATTGGTAGTTGGCACAAGATCAGCCAGCGTCAGGTGTGACCCACTCGCATGTCCACCAAAGACGAAGGTGATTGCCAGCACCATGAAAAGAACAAAGAGGGCAAGCTTGACGTATGACCCAAAGACTGAGAGCCACTTGCCAAAACGCAGTGACATAATCGCGCACCAGGTTGTACCCCAGATAAAGACCAGCGCGATCAGCATCTCAATAATCGCGTCAGAAACGACACTGCCACCAAAGTGATAGTTGGCATTGCCGAACCAGAGCGTTTTGATAGCAACGATAGCAGTGACAGATAACGTGCCACCAACCCAGAGCGGATTGGAGATCCAATAGAGCATGGCGCCACAGGCGGCAAAGAAACGTCCACCTGCTAGCTTACACCACTCGTACACACCACCTTCTTGTGTGAATGTGCTACCGAGTTCGGCAGTGAGAAGGCCATAGGGGATCAGGAATGTGACAGCGGAGATAAGTAGCCAGGTTAGAGCCTGACCTCCATTGGAAGAAACAGCGCCGAGAGTATCGATGCCAATGATTGCAGCAACCGTGTAGAAGATCATATCGAAGAAGTTAAATTCTTTCTTGAGCTTCTTCTTCTCTTCAAGTGTTGCTTGTGTCGTGACTTCGCGGATTTGGGATGATGCCATGAAGCATTGTCTCCTTTATGCCATAGAGGGCCTATGGCAGAGATAGCAACAGCGGTCAACGAACATTTTGGGACGGTGGACGATGGATAGTAAGCGACATGATGAACGCAAAGAAGCACTAACGACGCACTTTGCGCGGAAGAATTCACCTCCTTTGTCATACAATGTACACAAACTGCGAATGCTACCCTAGCAAGGAAAAATCAGGCAAGCGTCTCTGCTTTGTCAGAAATTATACAACATCTTGTCAATAAAGTAGAGCTTTTAGAAGTTTATTTCATGAGACATCGTTACAGTCATTTATGCAGTAACAAGTAAGCCAACTCCAACGCCCAGTAACGCGCCCACGAATACTTGTACAGGAGTGTGACCGATGAGTTCACGCAGGCGTTTCTCCGCCATTGGGCTGCCTTGAAAAGCTTCATCTATCATCTGATTTAAAATACGTGCTTGAATGCTGACAGCGCGTCTCACCCCTGCGGCGTCATACATCACAATGCTAGCAAGCACGACAGCGATGGCAAACGAGGCCGAACCAACCCCCATCACATGCCCGGTTGCGGTCGCCAGACCTGTCACCAAAGCTGAATGGGAGCTTGGCATACCACCAGATGAGACCAGACGGCTGAGAATAAGTTTACGCTGCTGGATAAGATCGAGCATGGTTTTTAAGAGTTGTGCTATTGCCCAGGCAAGAAATGCAGCAACCAGAATACGATTATCAAAAAGCGCATTATGCAACATTGCAGTACACCTTCCTCCATTTTCGCGGTAAGCAACTACACATCAAATGCCTGCGTAGACAGCACACCCTCAGCCGAGACACTCAATTGCTCCAGGGTAAGTTCGGCTTTTTGCAATAAATCGTTACAGTACTGTGCCAAACGCATACCTTCTTCATAATACTGTAGTGCCCGCTCTAGTGGCAATTGCCCATTTTGTAAAGCAGCAACCGTTGCCTCAAGCTGCGCATACGCTTCTTCAAATGTATATGACTCCATCGTATCTTTCCCCTTTAGTCGGATGTGATTTCTGCACGCAGTGATCCATCTTGCAACTGAATGTGTACCTTGTCTCCCACCTGCACCTGCTGCACCTGCGTAATGACCGTCTGATCGCTGCTTTTGCGCACGATAGCATAACCCCGTGCGATTGTTAATAGGGGACTCAAAGCATGCAAGCGCAACGAAAGACCGCGCAGGCGTTCACGGCGCAACGTAACGAGGTGTTCCATATGCGTATGCAAGCGTTCAGATAGATCATCGAGTTGTTGCCGTCTGCGCTCGATAGTATTTATTGGACTCAGATGCTCTAGCTCAACAACATGCTGCTTAACCTGCGCGTGAAGATCATCAAGATAGTCATGCATCAGTGCTTCCAGTTGTATACGCTGTTCCTGAATGCTTGTATAGAGATCGGCAATAGCGGGCACAGCGGCAGTTGCGGCTGCGGTGGGGGTAGAGGCACGATAGTCGGCGACAAAATCGGCAATCGTAAAGTCGGTCTCGTGTCCAATGCCCGTAATAATCGGGATACGCGAACCGGCAATGGCACGCGCAACCGCTTCATCGTTAAATGCCCACAATTCTTCAATAGAGCCACCACCACGCGCCACAATAATGACATCGGCCTCTCCGTGTTCGTTGAGCAGATCAATAGCGGCAACAATTGCAGCGGGAGCCTCTCCTCCTTGCACGAGGGTGGGAGAGAACAGAACGCGAATGAGAGGATTGCGCATACGGAGTACCCGCAGCATATCACGCAAAGCTGCCGCCTGAGGCGAGGTAACAATCCCTAATGTCAACGGTTGCGCAGGCAATGAGCGTTTGCGCGTCTCCTCAAACAGTCCCTCGGCACGCAATTGCGCTTTCAGCTCTTCAAACCGTTTGAAAAGCACGCCCGCACCGAGAGATTTTACGCTATCGACATAACATTGCAGTTTCCCATCTCGCTCATAGAAAGAAATACTCCCGTTTACTGCGACTGCCATGCCGTCTCGTAGCTCAGGCGCACCGGAACGCAAACGTGCATTTTTGAAAAAGACGCATGATAGCTGTGCATCGCTCTCTTTCAAAGTAAAGTAACAATGACCAGAGGGATATGTTTTACAGTTTGAAACCTCGCCCTGCACCCACAGATTTTGCAAGAGATCATTATATTCCAGCAGCGTCCTGAGATAGACAGCCAACTCATTTACACTGAGCACGTGCAATTCGTCAATTTCTCTTTGGAAGAGATACCCCTGGTCCTGACTATCCATCCTATTTTGGCTCCTCTTTGGTATCAATGACCATGAGCGGCTGACCATATTCGACAGGTTGACCGTCCTGCACCAGAATTTCAGTCACACGGCCCGTGCAGGGAGCCTCCACCTCATTCATAACATTTAGCGATTGAATAGTTGCGACTAATTGTCCCGTCTTCACGCGATCACCAACGGCAACCAGCGTGCCCCCTTTGGGCTTAGCCCACGAGTGAAAGATACCAACGAGCGGAGAAAGAAGCTTCTGCTCAGTGGTCGCTTTGGGAATTACCACCGGCTCTGGCTGCACAGAAATCGCTTGCTCATGCGCAATCTGCCCTTCCGCCAATTTCGCCTTACGCAAAACCAGGTGCGTGCCTTGCGCGACCCGTTTCACCTCGAGCTCCGAAATATCACTGCGGTCGAGCAAACCCACAAGATATTGGAGTTGCTCGACACTTATTGTTTCTAGAAGCTCTTCTGCATCTACAGATGAAGAGCTTCCGTTATACTGCTGCTTATTATTCTCCATTGTTTTTCCTATGTACGAAGTTGCCTCACACTACACGCGCTCTACATACGCTCCAGTAGTAGTGTTGACACGGATCTGGTCACCCGTTGAAACAAAGAGAGGAACCTGTACAACCAGTCCAGTCTCTGTTGTCGCGGGCTTAGTTCCACCTGTCGCAGTATCGCCCTTGAAACCCGGCTCTGTATAGGTAACGCGCAAAACAACTTTCTCAGGCGGCTCTACTGAAAGAGGCTCATCATTATAACGAACAAGACTCAATTCCAGGTTATCAATCAGATAGTTTTTGGTATCGCCAAGCTGCTCTTCTGTCAAGACGATATCGTCATAGGTGGAAGTATCCATAAAATGATACTGGTCGCCCTCATTGTACTGATACGTCACAGTCGATTGATCGAGATAGATGCGCTTGAACTTGTCGCCAGCATCACAGGTGCGATCAAAAATTGCTCCTGTGCGCAGATTACGCAGTTTCAAGCGCACAATTGCGCCTCCACGTCCCATCTTAATATGCTGCCAATCGACAACAGCGCAGATCTGACCTTCAAACTCCATTGTGACATTTCTTTTCAACTCGCCAGTTGAGATCATCAAATTACTCCTTTAACGAGAAATCACCAGCGTTGTCGGTGATTGAGTTAACACTTCAGCTCCATGCTCCTGAATTAAGACACAATCTTCGACGCGCGTGCCGCTCCAGCCAGGAATATAGACACCAGGCTCAACCGTCACGACACAGCCAACAGGCAAGGGCACATTTTCGGGGGCACTTCGCGAGAGCGAGGGACCTTCATGAATCTGTAAGCCCACGCCATGCCCCGTACTATGCACATAATATTGCGCCAGATCAGCCCGAAGCAGCACATCACGCGCCAGCGCGTCAGCGGCTATGCCTGATAGACCAGCGCGCAGACCAGTCTCACAGGTGCGCATTGCCAGCAATACCTGCTCATAAAGCTCACGCATACGCGCCTCGGCAGGTTCACCCAGACAGATCGTGCGCGTCATATCGGCACAATAGCCCTGGTAGCGTGCTCCCATATCAATCGTAATCAGTTCGCCACGCTGAATACGCCGCTGCCCCGCATGCGCATGTGGCATTGAACCGTTTGGACCAGAGGCAATGATTGTCTCAAAAGCTGGCCCATCCGCACCAAGCGCGACCATAGTGCGTGCAATCTCCCACTGCACCTCTTTTTCGGTCATTCCGGGCTGAATCCAGTCGCACACATGCGCAAACGTCTCATCGGTAATGGCAATAGCGCGTCTTAGCAGTTCAATCTCCTGTGGCGATTTTACAAGACGCATCGCCTCTATCGCGCTTTGCTCAAACGGGTGTAGCGTGTATTGCTCCGCGCCCGCTTGACGCATCTTCTCATAGAATGCGTAGCTGACCGCATTAGCCTCAAAGCCAATTTTTTGCCAGCCATACGCTTGCGCAAACTTGTGAAGCGTTGTGGCATAGTCCCGATTTTCTGGAACCCGCACATCCCAGCCTGTCGCAGCCTTTTCCGCAGCTTCGATATAGAGGGCATTGGTCAGCAAGATTTGCTGTTGCTGGCTCACTAACAATGCACTATTGCTCTCCACGTCATCACTCAACCAACCACTGAGATAGGAGCGGTTCTGCGCTTGCGTCACATAAAAAGCATCCAGGCCCTGTTGCGCAATCCAGGCCCGCAATTGCTGTACTCGTTCCTGACTCATCGCTCTCTCTCTTTTTGCTGCTCTTGCAACAATTCTGTCAACGCATCCAAAGCCAGCAAGTAGCCACGCCAGCCCAGACCGACAATGTGACCACGACAGACAGCCGCCAGCACAGAATGATGGCGAAATTCCTCACGTGCATAGATATTGCTCAAATGCACCTCTATCGCGGGCAGTTTGCTTGCCACTAACGCATCACGCAAGGCAATCGAGTAATGGGTAAGTGCTCCCGCGTTGATAATCACGCCATCCAGGTTGGCCCCATGCTCTTGCAGGTAGTCAATCAATGCCCCTTCATGGTTTGACTGAAAACACTGGACAGTCACGCCACGCATCACAGCCCGTTCGTGCAGCAGAGCATTAATCCGCTCCAGCGTCATTGTGCCATAGATGGCGGGTTCGCGTGTACCCAGCATATTCAAATTTGGCCCATTTAAGACGGCAATCGTCACCATCATAGCATCCTCTCTACCTGTGCTGTTTGTGCATACTATGCGTATGAGGGAAAAATGCCTCGACCACAGAACGCACAAGTTCATCGGGCAGTGGCGTCACTGTCACTTCTCCAATCTGGCGCGGCATAATCCAGCGTACACGCTTGCTGGCAACTTTTTTGTCCATCTGCATGGCCGCCAGAATAGCCTCGGCCTGCGCCGAGCCAGCATACGAGATCGGTAAGCCCAATGCCGCTAACAAACGATTTTGACGCTGGGCATCCTCTGGCGCAAACATGCCAGCCGCGCATGCCAGTTGCGCAGCCGCGACCATACCGAGAGCAACGGCCTCGCCGTGTAGCCATTCGCCGTAACCCGCGACATTTTCCAGCGCGTGCCCAACAGTATGTCCATAATTCAAGATTGCGCGCTGCCCTTGCTCACGTTCATCCTCTTCAATAATGGCGATCTTCAAATCAATACAACGCGCTATAATCTGACAGACCAGCGCAACGGGGGGATGAGAAAACGCACATAAAGCGGCAGCATGTGTTTCCAACAAAGCAAACAGTTCAGCATCAAGTATGATACCATACTTTACCACTTCTGCCCATCCCTCTGTTCGCTCGCGCGCTGGTAAGGTCAGCAAGACAGCGGGATCTGCAAGCACGAGACGTGGATGGTAAAACGAGCCGATCAGGTTTTTACCACGTGGATGATTAATGCCTGTCTTTCCGCCAATTGCTGCATCAACCTGCGCCAGCAGCGAGGTCGGAACTTGTACCAGTGGCACACCACGTAGATAAGTTGCAGCGGCATAGCCAGCCAGATCACCAACCACGCCGCCGCCAAAGGCGATAATAGCCTCGCGCCGTTCTGCATGCTGTTCGAGCAGCCAATCATAGATAGCATTCAACTGAAGTGACGATTTACTCGCCTCACCGGCGGGAACGACATAGAGGGATGGTTCAAAGCCTGCGCGCGTCAATTGCTGCATCAGCAGTGGCCCATAGAGACGCTGCAAGTTACTGTCGGTGACCAGGAATACACGCGCTGGCAGATTAAGTTCGCGCAGATATGTGCCCAATCGCCCCACGCCGCCCCAATCGACAATGGTTTCATACTGAGAACCCACATGCACTGTGCGTCGGATAGGGACAACGCCACCCAGTTCGCCACTGCTGATGAGTACAGCGATGATCTCCTGTGCGACCTGTTGCGCTGTCTTCTCTTCCGTCGAAAAGGTGTACTTGGCCTCTTCATACCAGGCAGCGCGCTCATTCAGCAAGCGCTGGAAACGCGCCAGTGGATCGGGGCCAGAGAGCAAGGGACGCTCTTCAGGCGTCTCGCCACGCGCCAACGCGCTCTGCTGCTGCTGTTGCAAGCGATGCAAAGCGGTATGTGGGTTAACGTGCAAGAGAATGCGGAGGCCATACTCCGCCATCAATTGACGATTTTCTGGGCGTAGCACAATACCACCGCCCGTAGCAATAATGGCCCCTTCTGTCTGGGCCGCGCGCGCTAAAGCGCGACTTTCACAGGCACGGAAATACTCCTCACCCTGTCGAGCAAAAATAGCCGATATACGCTCTCCGCACTCCTCCTCTACGAGCGCGTCAACATCGAGTAAGGGTCTGCCTAACCGCTGTGCCAATAGCTGTGCAACGGTGCTTTTGCCGCTTCCTGAAAGTCCTAACAAGAAAATTGTTCGCATGTGTGCTATTGTACCACGATGGTCTCTGCACGACTATCACTTTGCGCGGCCTAATCCCAAATAGAATGCCGCGTTTCCGCGGAGATTTTTTCGCATAGCGTCTGCAAATTTGCGCAAAATCTACTTGACAAGGACAGGCAACAATGCTATAGTATGTCCATCCAAGGGCAATTAGCTCAGTTGGTTAGAGCGCCACGTTGACATCGTGGAGGTCACAGATTCGAGTTCTGTATTGCCCACCAAAGACTGTTTGTGAAACAGTCTTTTTTTGTTGAGGATGAAGACAGAGCGCGTGTCACGGCTTGCGTGACACGCGCTCTGTCTTCATCCTCAACAGCCACATTGCGGCAGCTATTTCTTTAAAATCGGCAGGTTCATACCCTCGTCGCGCGTGCGATGGGAACCAATGACGTCTTTGATGCCACCCTCTGGATAGACCAGTCTGGCCTCCGCTGGTGGAAGCAGACTCGCAACCTCTTTCAACACAGCATCTAAGAACTGGTCCTCTGGCACTGTTTTGACCACCTCGCCCTTGCGGAAAATGATCCCTTTGCCCTTACCGCCCGCTAATCCCACGTCCGCGTCACGCGACTCACCAGGTCCGTTGACGACACAGCCCATCACAGCAACCTGGATAGGAGTCTGCACCTTTGCCAAACGCTTCTCTACCTCGTTAGCAACCTGCACAACATCGATCTCAACACGTCCACACGATGGGCAGGAAACAAAGGTCACGCCACGACTACGCAATTCGAGCGAACGCAGAATTTCATAGGCGACGGGGATCTCTTCTTCGGGTTCCGCGCTCAGGCTCACGCGAATCGTATCACCAATGCCATCCGCCAACAGCATGCCCATGCCAACAGACGACTTTACCGAGCCGGAAACCAGCGTGCCCGCCTCAGTAATGCCCAGGTGCAACGGATAATCCGAGCGTTGCGAGAAGAGCCGATAGGCCGCGACAGCAGTCAATACGGATGAGGATTTCAGCGACACGGCGATGTTGTGATAATCCAGTTCTTCGCACCAGCTAATATATTCCAGGGCCTTATTGACCATGCGATCTACCAGATGTTCGCGCTCCCGACGGCGCGCTTCTGCCGGATCAGTGCGCTCTAAGACGCCATCGTCGCGCAAGCGTACCTGGATACGCTGCATCTGCGCCACTTTGTCAAGGGCATCAATTGAACCAGAGTTGACGCCGATACGCATGGCGATATCGCGTTCTTTGGCAGCCTTGACGATCTGCTCCAGCGATTTGCGCCCATTGAGCAGGTTGCCTGGATTGATACGCACTTTATCAATGCCCTGGCGAATGGCTTCCAGAGCCAGCGCGGGATTATAATGAATATCCGCGACCAGCGGGATATGAATACGTTGCTTAATCTCGCTCAGTACCACCGCATCTTCCATCTCTGGCACGGCTACGCGTACAATCTCGCAGCCGACATCTTCCAGGCGATGAATCTGGGCAACAGTGGTTTCTACATCACGAGTATAGGTCGTTGTCATAGATTGTACAGCAATTGGTGCATCACCGCCAATTGCGACATTTCCAACATGTATTTTGCGCGTTTTCCTTCGCATACGTTTTCGTTACTCCCGTTCAGCAGTCTAGCCGCCCCAATGGGTGATATCACTAATTGTAATGACCACCATGAGTGTCAACAAGATTGCCATACCGATAAAATTAATTAACCCTTCGCGCTCCGGCTTGAGGCGTTTACCGCCACGCAATAGTTCAATCAATATCAACAAGACGCGCCCGCCATCCAAAGCAGGGAAGGGAAGAATATTCACAATTGCCAGGTTAAGGCTCAATACCGCAGTCAAGCTGAGAATAGGCCACCAGCCAAAACTTGGAACCGTCTGCGCTACCTCACCGGTGATTTTCACAATGCCCACAGGACCCGCAAGTTGCGGTTTCACCGCTCCCGTCACCATCTGGCCGATAGAGCCAAGAAAATCATGCGTTACTTGATAAGTATGTACTACACCTCTAAATGGTGTTTGCCAGATGGGATAGGTGACAAACGTTACTTTGACATTACTATCATCAATGCCCATCGCGCCCTGACCTGCTGGCGGATGCAGACGAGCATTGACCGTGGTATGAACAACCGCTGTGCTTCCAGCATGGCGTAGTATCATTTGTATCGGCACAGTAGCATTCGGACTGGTATCTTTATCAGCAGCGAGGGCATTCTGAACAATGGTCTGAATATCGCTAAAAGAGCTAACAGCTTGTCCGTTGACGGAGAGGACAGTATCACCTGACTGTAAACCAGCGGTAGCAGCCGGTGTGTTAGCAACCACATGCCCAATCACGGGCGGGATGACAGGTTCGCCCAAACCATAAGCAATGCTAAACAAGACCATTGCCAGAATAATGTTCATCGTCACGCCCGCGCACAGGACAATAATGCGCTTGCCTGCTGATTTCGCGGCAAAACTCTGCTCGTCATAGTGTCCCTGCTCATCCAGCATATCACCATTCTCGCCCGGCATACGGACAAACCCACCAATAGGCAACAGATTGAGCGAATATAATGTATGATTGGAAACAGGGTCAGCAAAGTTCGTTACCCCTCCACTGGTTCCACTAAACGGTGTATTTTTCTGGTCAATCTCCGCGCTCTCCTCCGTCTGGCCTCCACCAAACCAGACAACTTCCCACCCACCCTGGTCACGTCTGCGAATACCGACCAGACGGGGTGGGAAGCCCAGACCAAACTCTTCTACACGAATGCCCGCCCATTTTGCGGTAATGAAATGTCCAAATTCATGTACCAGCACCAGTAGCCCAAAGACGGGAATAGCCGCCAGCAGATACCAGTTATTCATATGTCTGTCCTTTTATACATACATTCTCTCTCATACTATACAAACACAGAGAGCAGGCTAGATATGCCGCACGGTGCTTTTGCTCAGAGTGCGGACCATGTTACGCGCCCATGCGCTAGCCTCAATGGTAGTGGCAATATCAGGATATGCAATTGATTGATGGAGTTCTAATACGGACTCAATAAGCTCTGCAATCTCTAAGAAGCGAATTTGCCCTTTCAAGAATAGCTCAACCGCCTCCTCATCTGCCCCAACTAAGACACTTGGGTACGTTCCACCTAATCGTGCAGCTTCCAATGCCAGACGAAAACACGGAAAACGTTGGAGTTCCAATTCCTCAAAATGCAACTGGGCCACATTGGGCCAACTGAGATCACGAATCAGCCCAGTTCCAGCCGCCTGTAGACGATGGGGGTAAGACAGTGCATTCATGATTGGCAGATGCATACTGGGCAAACTGGCCTGCATTTTGATAGAACCATCAATAAATTCTACCATCGAATGCACGATACTTTCAGGATGGACCACGACCTCAATCTGCTCATATGGTATCCCAAAGAGCCAGTGCGCCTCTAGGACCTCCAGGCCTTTATTCATCAACGTTGCGCTATCAACCGTAATTTTCGCCCCCATGCGCCATGTTGGATGAGCAAGAGCCTGCTCGACAGTGACCGAGCGCAATTGTTCTAAGGGAGTACGCCGGAAAGGCCCACCAGAGGCAGTAATGATTAAACGGCGAATCTCGTTCTGGGTCTCGCCACGCAGACATTGCCAGATTGCGCTGTGCTCACTATCTACAGGCAAGATGGAAACGCCAGCATGTTGCGCCGCGCTCATTACCAGATGACCCGCCATCACCAGGGTCTCCTTATTGGCAATTGCAATAGTTTTGCCCGCTCCAATGGCGGCGAGGGTTGGTTGCAATGCCATTAGGCCAGAGGTTGCCGCCACAACAATATCGGCATCGGTGTAGGTCGCGGCGGCAAGCAACCCTTGAGGACCGAGAATAGCTTCTGGCAGTTGCGTGCGCGCCGCCTGTTCAACTACCTGCGTATCAGCAAAACAGGCAACAAGACCGGGATGGAACTCTTGTACTTGTTGCGCCAACAGTGCGACATTACTGCGAGCTGCAAGCGCAACAACTTGAAACTGGTCAGGGAAACGCCGTATCACATCGAGCGTTTGCCGACCAATTGACCCTGTACTCCCAAGTAAGGCGATACGCCTCGGAAACGTTGTCATAACTTCTTCCCTGTGGGCAACGCCACACGTTACCCTCCACTCATGATATGCAGCAAGGCATACCACATCAATCAGATTATAGCATGGACGCACCAAAACATAGCCGCAGGGTATATATGGCACGCAGCGTACCATCGCATCTTAGAGGAGAACGTCATAGCCCGTTATTATTTTCCAATCAATTGTGCAAACACATAGACCACGATTACCGCAAAGAGGAGGCTATCCACGCGATCAAGCATGCCGCCATGGCCCGGCATAATTTGCCCACTGTCCTTTACGTGCGTCTGGCGTTTAATCAGCGACTCCGCGAGATCGCCTAGAACAGCCGCAATGCCGAGTAGAATCCCTAACACGACCGCGAGGTACCAGGGAACCCCCAGCGGTATCACGGTCAGGAGCAGTCCAGCGACAATCGAAAGAATGAAGCCGCCCAGGGCCCCTTCCCAAGTTTTAGCAGGGCTAATAGTAGGAGCCAGTTTATGGCGACCAAAGTAACGCCCTGCAAAAAAAGCCGCCGCATCGAAGCCCCAGACACCCAACAAGACCATAAGGAGCCACCACGCACCACGAGGAAGCTGAAACCAGGACACTGCGTTTGGATGGAGCAGCCCCGGCTCGTAGCCGCGTAAGAGGAGAAAGAAGCTCACAGGCCATCCCAGGTAGATTGAGATAGCCAGCGTTAAGGCCCAATCTACCATCGCCCCATCGAGTTTTTTGCGAAAGAACAGCCAGGGAAAAGAGACAAGTAACGCCCCGCCGAGTCCAGTTTCCAGAATTAACAAGCGTTGCTGTGGTAGCATAGCGGCAATCAAGAAAAGTGTACTGAGTCCAAAACTAATCCAGATGAGAGGATGATATCCGGCGTGTAGCATCATTTGATGCAATTCCAGCGTACCCAACACAACGACCATGAGCGTTGCGGCAAAGGCGGCCCAGCCGCCAAACCAGACAAAAATGAGAACAATGGGCATGGCAATAAGAGCCGTGATCCAGCGTTGGCGCACAGAGGCAGATGGCGGCTTTTGCTGTATTGGCCCTGATGTATCCGATTGTGTATGTTGTTCATTTGCTTGTTGCAAACGCTTCACACTCCCCTATGTAATGAAAACAGGCAAGAATAGCACAAAAGCGATCCTTACCTGTTTCACGCCCTGTTATTGGGTTGGGGCAGCAGAGAGTTTCCCGAAACGTCGCTGACGTTGGCGGTAGCTATCTAACGCGGCAAGCAAGTCCTCGCGTCCAAAATCGGGCCAGAGCGTGGGAGTAGCGTAATACTCGCTGTAGGCGGTTTGCCAGAGCAAGAAATTGCTCACACGCATCTCGCCGGCGGTACGAATGACGATATCCGGGTCTGGCAGATCACGGGTATAGAGGTAAGACGCGATGAGTTCCTCGGTGATAGTCTCAGGGCTCCGCCCATCAGCAACGATCTGCCGAACGGCATCGACCAGTTCTGCTCGCCCTCCATAATTAAAACAGACATTGAGGCCGATGCGCGTATTGTTACGAGTCAACTCAACGGAGTCGCGCACAGCCTTTTGGATATCCACGGACAGGTCTTGTAACCGACCAAGATGGCGCAGACGCACCCCATCGCGATGCAACTTTTCTAAATCGGAGCGGATTGTTTCCCAAAAGAGACGCATCAGGCCATCGACCTCGACGCGCGGGCGTCCCCAATTCTCAGTGGAGAAAGCATATACACTCAGCATTTCAATCTGTTCATCAGCGGCCAACTCTACCACGCGGCGAAGGGCGGCAACACCAGCTTTATGGCCTGCCAGCCGTGGAAAGTGGCGACGTGTAGCCCAGCGTCCATTACCATCCATGATAATGGCGATGTGACGAGGATTTTGTGCCTGGGCAGATTGCGCAGACAGAACGGGTGTCGACTGCGTCGAAACATGCTCTTTCCCTTCTGCAGGAAAAAGATGATTGATCTTGGTCAAAGCTAGACCTCCAGAATCTCCTGTTCCTTCGACTTCCCGACCTTATCCATCTCGTCGATGTAGCGGTCGGTGAGCTTTTGTAGCCGTTCAGTACTACGTTTTAGCTCATCTTCGGAAACTTCTTTTTTCTTTTCACGCTCACGTAACTTATCATGCACATCGCGCCTGATGTTACGCACCGCGACTTTATGTTCATCCAGCTTTTTATGCAGGGCTTTCACCATGTCGCGGCGACGCTCTTCGCTCATCGGCGGAATATTCAGGCGCACGACCTGTCCATCGTTCGTGGGATTGATACCCAGGTCCGATTTCTGAATCGCCTTCTCAATATCAGTAAGCATCTTGCGATCCCAGGGCTGAATCACCAGTTGGCGAGCCTCTGGAGCCGAGATAGATGCAACCTGATTAATTGGCGTTGGAGCACCATAGTAGTCTACCTGAATACGCTCCACAAGCGATGGACTTGCGCGCCCGGTCCGAATTGCCGCCAGGTCTTGTTTAAGCGCATCAATCGCCTTCTGCATACGCCGCTCGGCGTCTGCAAATAAATCTGCTGTCATACCAACCTACTCCCTTGTTCTACGGGTGCTTAGCACAATAAACACCCCCAAAAGTGGGACGTGACAACAAACGGTGTATGCTGACACCATTAGAGGGATTCGTCCACGTCTGAAACGAGTGTACCACATTTTTCGCCGCGCACAATCGCCTCCAACGCGCCTTCCTGACGCAAATTGAACACGATGATCGGCATACGGTTATCTTTACACAACGAAATCGCTGTGCTATCCATGACTTTCAATCCCATATTCAGCGCACGCATGTAGCTTAATACTTCAAACTTACGCGCATTGGGATTACGACGTGGGTCGTCATCATAGATACCGTCCACCTGGGTTGCTTTGATTAGCACCTGCGCGTTTAGCTCAACAGACCGTAGAGCAGCAGCCGTATCCGTTGTAAAGAACGGATTGCCACTACCCGCGGCGAGAATTACCACGCGCCCTTTCTCCAGGTGACGAACCGCACGACGGCGAATAAATGGTTCCGCAACGGGAGGCATCTCAATAGCAGTCTGAACGCGCGTCACCATGCCGAGCTTCTCCATCGCATCTTGCATGACGAGCGAATTCATTACAGTTGCCAGCATCCCCACATAGTCGGCAGTCGCCCGATCTATACCAGTCGCCGCGGCATCTGCGCCGCGCCACATATTGCCGCCGCCAATGACAACGGCTATCTCGATCCCCAGGCTATGAACACGCTGGACCTCGCTCGCGATACGCCGTACGGTCTCTGCGTCAATGCCATAGCCATGTGGACCAAGTGCCTCTCCGCTCATTTTCAGCAGAATACGCTGATATTTGATCTCGGCTCCCATACCTCACCCTTTGTGTGTAGACTATGCCTCACGTCACTACTCGCCCAGTTTAAAGCGGCTAAAACGCCGCACGACGATATTCTCTCCTGTCTCAGCAATCACCTTGCGTACCAGGTCACTAATCGTCACAGCATCGTCCTTGACCCAGTGCTGCATCATCAGCACCTCGGACTCCAACGTTTTCTTGAGTTTGCCATCAACGGCAACAGCACGCTTGTCTTCGGCAACGCGGGCCATCGATGGGTCTTCGAGAATCTTGTTCTTCTCGGCTTCAATTACATCGGCGGGAACGTCTTCATAGTTGACATATTTGGGGGCCATACCCGCGATCTGCAAAGCTAGCTCGCTTGCCAGATGACGGAAACCCTCACTGCGCGCAACAAAGTCGGTGCTGCAATTGAGTTCCAGCAGCACACCGACACTATGATTGTGGTGGACATAGGAAAAAACACCGCCCTCGCGTGTCTCACGATTCGCGGTAATCATCTTATCCGCTTTCTTATCGCGCTTGGCTTCCAGGATTTTGACGGCTTCGCCCCAGGTCTTGGCATCAGTTAATGCATTCTTGCAGTCGGCAAAGGTTGCGCCTGTCTCTTCGCGCAACTTCTTTACGTCCCCAGCGGAGTACTCCATGATCTCGTTCTCCTCATTTTCTTGTTGTATGATACTCGGACCGACACGACAGTACAATGACCTCTGTCCATTTTTTTGGTCCTTGAGTGCTTGACAAAATCAAAATTGTCTATTGGCGGCTCGCCCCCAGCTTTGAGGGCATACGATCTATGGGTGCTTGACACAGGAAAAGCGGGAGGTAAAAGGCATATGCCTCCTTGCCTCCCGCCCTGTGGCATGTAACTTATAATGCTTCTTTAGCGACGAGTTCTGGTTCTGCGGCAGGAGTTGTTACCTCTTGCTCACTCGCATCTGGTGCAGCCACGTCCACAGGAGCGGCCTCCACTACGGCAGCGGGTGCAATAGCAGCAGCGGGTGCAGCAGCAGCGGCGACTGGCGTCTCGCTTTCACCTAGAGTGATGCCATCTTCGCTATCCTTCTGCTGGGCCTCCAGTTCGCGACGCCCTTCAATGACGGCGTCAGCAATCTTCGCACACAGTAGGCGCACGGCGCGAATAGCATCGTCGTTCGCAGGAATGGGGTAATCCATCTCATCGGGGTCGCAGTTCGTATCAGCAAGGGCGAGAATAGGAATTTCCAGGCGACGGGATTCCATCACAGCGGTGCGCTCTTTGCGTGTGTCAATGATGAAGATGGCACTTGGCAAGCGACGCATATCTTTGATACCGCCCAAAATGCGCTCCAGACGGGTGATGTCGTCTTGTAAACGCTGCGCTTCTTTCTTTGGCAGACGCTCGAACTCGCCGCGATCACGACGTCCCTCCAAATCACGGAGATAGTTGATACGCGACTGGATCGTTTTGAAGTTCGTTAGCATACCACCAAGCCAACGCTGATTAACATAATACATCCCACAGCGTTTTGCTTCTTCCGCAACAGCTTCCTGAGCCTGCTTCTTCGTGCCCACAAACAGCAAGGTTTCGCCATTAGCAGCCAGCTGCTCAACAAATTTATAGGCGTCGTTCAAGCGCGTGACGGTCTGTTGCAGGTCAATAATATGAATGCCGTTACGGTCCGTAAAAATGAACTGCTGCATTTTGGGATTCCAGCGTCGCGTTTGGTGCCCAAAGTGAACGCCAGCTTCCAACAGTTGCTTCATTGAGATGATGTTTGCCAAAAGTAGTTCCTCCCTTTGTACCTCCGCTCTCCGCGCTTTGCAGCGTTTGGGTCCCCCAGGCGTTTGCGTTCTTCGATACCACAGCATGGACCCCAGGGTTTACACTGGTAGGAGAGCGTGCGTATTTCTTCTGTTTTCTTGTGCGGAAAACCGCCTTCCGCTAAGTCGCAAGTATAGCATAGTGCAGGCAAAGAAGCAAGAAATTTGAGCGTCCACATACTTTTCGCTACATTCCCCTCTCGTCAAAAGTGCAAAAATAGCATATACTCTGAACAAGAATATATGGAAGTGGTGGAAAGAGGCGATGCGGAGAAAACAACGTCATTATCGTATACAATTAGTAGCTTATGATGCCCTACCAATGGTACTACGTCATAGCCCATTGCGCTTGTTTTTTCCTTATGCGACGCCTGAACCGACTCCGCTCGCGCCTCCACGTGCTCCTATCAAAAGACATATCACGCAATTACGAAAAATTCACCTGATACCTGCGCTTCCTCTAGAGGATACCACCAGCAAGAAATCAGAGAGCAGGACGTGATAATGGTGTTAAAAAAATTCATCCGCCTACCACGTTGGTTGCGTAGGGGCGTGATGGAATCACGCCCTCGTCCCCGTTCGCATGGCCTCTCACACGGCTCCCCAGGCGGATCTATGGGCGAGCAGGGCGTGATAAATCACGCCCCTACACCAATGTCCACATTGTTTTTTCAACACCATCATCACGCCTTGCTCCCTGATTTATCACGCCCATACCCTGCTCTCTCATTGTACCCGTATTTTTGCTTGTAATTTTACAACTGATGATGTAACATACATGCGCACTATTGGTTGGTCAGCAGAGCGTCCTAATGAGTAAAAGAACGAGGATTGAGTGCCCACTGAGAGTAGTATACTGTGGTTTGGCAGGATTTTTATACAAGCATAACGTATTTGATTGAGGATGGAGAGTAGATGTGCCTGACTATTTAACCACTTCCCAGATGGCAAAACGTCTCGGTGTCAAGGTTGAAACCGTGCGCCGCTGGTTACGCACACATAAACTGCAGGGTCTTTCTTTTGGGCACAAAGGATTATCGATCTTTTTACGCGATGTGACTGAGAAAAAATATGCCGAACAGGACAGGGAGTTTCTCGCTACCGTCAATGAGCATATTCGCCTGAACCAGAATACAGATACCCTGATAGCGAAAGTAGCACACATGACAGGCGAGTATCTTCACGCTACCCGTTGTTACGTGGCTGAAATCTCTGAGGTTGATGGCCACTGGATTATCAAACGAACTGATTATCTCATCTCCTCATCGCTCACTGGCACCTACCCACTTGCCGATGATGACCCACAAGTACAATTTATCACAACAAAGGGACAGACCCTGGCAATAGAGGATACACAAACCCATCCATTAACTGCGCAACATTACGCCTCCCGTTATGAGCCATTTGCGTTACGTGCATACATTACTGTCCCATATCATTGCCAAGATCATTCGGTCGCAACATTGAGCGTGACAAGCAATGTTGCGCGTCATTGGCAGTTGCGCGAGATCAGAGTCCTGGAAACAACAGCTTTTCGCATGTGGGAGAGCATAGAGAGATTACGACATGAGCAGGCTCTGCGCGAGTCTGAGGAACGTTTTCGCACGCTTGCCAACAATATTTCCCAATTAGCCTGGATTGCCGATGGAAGCGGCTGGATATTCTGGTATAATCAACGCTGGTTTGACTATACAGGTACTACATTACAAGAGATGGAGGGGTGGGGCTGGCAGAAGGTTCATCATCCCGATCATGTGCGGCGTGTTGTTGAGAAGGTCAGCCATTGTTTTGCAACAGGAGAAATATGGGAGGATACGTTTCCATTGCGTGGAAAAGATGGTAAATACTGCTGGTTCCTCTCACGAGCCATTCCGATGCATGATGAGCAGGGCAACATCGTTCGCTGGCTGGGGACAAATACCGATGTAACCGAACAAAAACAATTGGAGCAGCAAAAAGATGAATTTTTAGGTATTGCCAGCCACGAGCTAAAAACACCGCTCACGAGTTTGAAGGGCTATGCGCAAGTGCTAGAGTCACGTTTCAGAAAATCTGGCGATACAGCTTCGGCCACATTGATGCAGAGAATGGAAATACAGATCAATAAATTGCAGCATCTAGTGGAAGACCTCCTTGATATAACACGATTGGAGAGCGGCAAACTCCCCTTGCGCCCGACCATGTTTGACTACAATGAGCTGGTTAGTGAGGTGGTAGTAGAAATTCGGCGCACCGCCACCAAGCATCACGTTGTGTTGGAGGTAGCTGACGCGATTACCCTGACAGCCGACCGTGACCGTATCGGTCAGGTCCTGATTAATCTGCTGACCAATGCTATCAAATATTCACCACGCGCCAACACGATAATAGTAAAGGTCCAACATAGCAAGGATGCAGTGATTACATCCGTACAAGATTTCGGAATTGGCATTGCCAAAGAACGGCAAGCCCACCTTTTTGAACGCTTTTTCCGCGTTGAGGGTGAGAGTCAGCAAATCTACCCAGGCCTGGGACTGGGACTCTACATCTCAGCGGAATTTATCAAACGGCACCAGGGGCAAATCTGGGTTGAGAGTGAGCTAGATAAAGGCACGACTGTTTCATTTTCATTACCTCAGTCTTGGCTCTCATCAGAGCACGATTATTAGAAGCTAAGCTTCCTGCCTAGCCGATATGGTACAATACGATGGGATAGAAATTACTGTCACCCTATCAGGAATAGTAGTGTGTAGTGTGCGAGAAAAACAAGTTTCAGAGCCACGTGCCATATCATCTTCACATGAACGCATAGATGGGAAAGCATCTTTTTTAGCGCAGAGTGACATCTTTCGCCACTTGAATGCCGAAGAGATCACCGAATTAGATCGCCTCACCACGATCATGACGTGCCCTCCTGGACGGGTTTTTTATCGTCCGGGCGAAACTGGGCATGTTCTCTTCTTGCTGCGCACAGGGCGCGTCCAACTTTACCATCTCTCGACCGATGGGCGGAAGCTCATTACGGCAACCCTTGAGGCTGGCGCGTGCTTTGGCGAGATGCCGCTCATTGGGCAAGGTATGTATAATAGCTTTGCTGAGGCGGTGGAAGACTCGCGCATCTGTGTAATGAACCGTCATGAGGTCGAGAACCTGCTTACACGCAAACCAGCGGTCGCTCTAGCCCTTCTACAAATCGTGGGGCAGCGACTCGTACAACTTGAGACACAGCTTATTGATACGACCTTTAAGAGTAGTCATGCCCGACTAGCAGCCCTCTTGCTTCAACTTGCGCAGCCCGATCAGCAGCATGACAGCACTCTCGTTGTCAAAGGGTTCAGCCAGGAAGAACTGGCGGAACGGCTTGGCGTCTACCGCGAAACGGTCAGCGTGGCCCTACGTGATCTCAAGGAGGCAGGCGCAATTGTGGCAGGACGCAAACATATTACCATTCTCAATACAGCGTATCTGCATGAAATAGCTTCAGCTTAAAACGAGAGAAGAGAATAAATTATGCCCGGTATTATCCAAGCTCGTGATGTCAAAAAAATCTATCGCAATGGACATGTACGTGTCGAGGCTCTTGGAGGCATCAACTTGACCGTTGAACAGGGCGAGATGATTGCCATTATGGGACCGAGCGGATGTGGTAAAACGACGCTCCTCAATTGTCTTTCCGGACTTGATACGATTGACGAGGGAGATATCTTCATTCGCGGCGACAACCTGCGCGACCTGAGCGATAGGGAACGCACAAGCTATCGAGCGAAGAACATGGGGTTTGTTTTTCAAGAGTTTAACCTGTTACCAGTGCTTTCAGCGGTCGAAAATGTGGAACTGCCCATGCTGGTTGCTAAAGTTCCCAGCGGCAAAGCGCGCAAACGAGCCTTAGAAATGCTCGCCCTTGTGGGCCTCGCGGACCGCGCACGCCATCGTCCCGCCGAGCTTTCAGGTGGGCAGCGGCAACGTGTCACCATCGCGCGCGCACTTACCAATGACCCTGCAATTGTCTGGGCCGATGAGCCTACGGGCAATTTAGACAGTGAGACGGCATTAGAGATCATGGATCTCTTGAGCCGCCTCAATCAGGAGAACCGACAAACGTTTGTGATTGTGACGCACGCGGCAGAGGTAGGGAAACGCGCTCATCGCATTATTACCATGCGTGACGGACACATCATCGAATAACGTGAGCGACGAGATCAGGCCAACGAGCGCGAACCTTCACCAATCATCGAACGCACAACATCCTTGATATGCGAGGATGACAAACCGTAGAGTTCCTTGAGGATGGTAGGCGCACCGTGCTCTACAAACGTATCGGGCAGGCCAATCAGGCGCGTATCCACGTCGCGCAGGCCGTGTTGCTCCAGGAGTTCCAGCACCGCGCTTCCAAAGCCACCCGCCACAGCGTGATCTTCCACAGTCACTATACGGCGTGTATTTCTCGCCAGCCGAAGAATCATCGCTTCATCAAGTGGCTTGGCCCAACGCGCATTGACGACAGAGACATGAATACCTTCATCCGCCAGTTCTTTGGCTGCAACCTCGGCTTGCGTCACCATTGAGCCATAGGCCAGGAGCGCGCAATCGGTCTTCTCTGCCTCTTCTAGCGTGGCCGGACTCAACAATTCAGCTTTACCGATCTCAAGTTTGTGCATTTCTTTTGTCAGTTGCACCCCTAAGGCTTTCCCGCGTGGATAGCGCAAACTGACCGGACCATCCATATACACCGCAGTGTAGAGCATGTGCCGCAATTCTTCTTCGTCTTTTGGAGCCATTACCACCATATGAGGAATCATACGCATAAAGGCGATATCAAACACACCATGCTGCGTCTGTCCATCTTCACCCACAATGCCAGCGCGATCCATAGCAAAAATGACGTGCAGATTTTGTACACAGATATCGTGAATGACCTGATCGAATGCGCGCTGCATAAAGGTTGAATACACAGCCACGACAGGCCGCAAGCCCATCACAGCCATACCGCCAGCAAAGGTCACGGCATGCTGTTCCGCAATCCCCACGTCAAAGTAGCGTTCAGGGAAACGTTGGTGCAGTTTTTTCAGACCTGTTCCCTCTTCCATCGCGGCGGTCACGCCGACAACAGAAGGGTCTTGCTCAGCAATTTCAACAAGGGCATTGGCAAACACTTCTGTATATGTGGGAGGATCATTGGGGTTTTTCTTAATGATCCCACTTTTATAATCAAACGCGCCAGGACCATGCCACTTGGTTGCATCCTGCTCCGCGACATCCCAACCCTTGCCTTTCTTCGTCACCACCTGCACGATCACGGGCCCCTCAATTTTCTTCACGTTCTCAAAAACATCAAGCAACAAAGGGATATCATGCCCGTCAAAGGGACCAAAGAATTTCAGACCCAACTCTTCAAAAATTGCGCCGCTCTTGCTTGGCAACATAAACTGCTTAAGACCCATCTCGGCACGTCCCGCCGCCGAGCGCGCCAGATCACCCACCACAGGGAGACGCTCGATAGAGCCTTTTGCCATATCGCGCAGACGTTGGTAACTAGGGGTCGTCTGCATATGCCGCACTTTATCAAGATAGTGCGAGATAGCTCCTACATTATCAGAAATCGATTTTTCATTATCGTTTAGCACAATAATCAGGTTTTTCTTCAGGCTCCCTGCATTGTTAATGGCCTCAAGAGCCATACCACCCGTCAATGCTCCATCACCGATAATCGCGACAACCTTAAAATGCTCACCTTGCAGATCACGTGCTACCGCCATACCGAGGGCGGCAGAAATAGAGGTGCTGGCATGGCTTGCCCCAAAGGTATCATAAGGACTCTCATCACGACGCAAGTAGCCGGAGAGACCTCCAAATTGCCGAATTGTATGAAAGCGGTCACGTCTTCCAGTCAAAAGCTTATGGACATATGCTTGATGACCGATATCCCAGACCAACATATCTTTTGGGGTATCAAACACATAGTGAAGGGCCATTGTCAGTTCGACAACACCAAGATTAGGAGCCAGGTGACCGCCCTTCACTGAAACTTTTTCGATGATCTCACGCCGAATCTCTTCAGCTAATTGCTCCATCTGCGGAACGGTCAGGGTACGTAACTGCTCTGGGTTATCAATGCTATCAAGAATTCTAGTCAAAGGTTTCCTCCCAATACTAATTCCGGCTCCTTTTGCACGGCGCAACATACAACCAGCGGACATTACGAAACGGTTTTCATATTGCATTGAATAGATGCACGAACACAACAGAAAGGGTGCATTCACGGAGTCCTCCCCTTATTATACGAAACAAACACAAGGTAGCAACGACTCTAAACCCGAAAATTCATGCACTTGGGGTCTTGACAATGCTTCCCGCCGCTTCTCAGGCGGCGCGAGATACGTTACCCCCCACCTTGACAGTATTTCGCTTTCTCCTTATCATTGCAACAATAGCAATGCTATCATGTTCAGGAAAATTACACTGCACGCGCTATCTTTCCTTTACGTGACCAAGGATACTCAGTATCCAGACAATTGGCGTTATGTAAGAGACCCAATACAGGGAGAGGACCAGGGAAATGACAAGAAAAGAGAACGAAAAAGAGTCAGACCGCCCCCATTACTATTCACAGTTTTGGCTTGATGTCGCGGCAGGCCGACGTATCATTGGCACACCCAAGCCCGGTGAAGAGGGCGAGACAGCAGACATAGAGCCAGTCGAGCCTGTTGCGCCCCGCCGCAGCGGACGAGCCAGCAGCCAGAGCGAACAGCGGGCAGATGGACGACGCGAAACAATTGTGCATCCTGTTGTCGAACCCGTAATCGACGACTTTGCCGACACCGATGATCTGGGCGGCGTCGACGATATTGATTTTGATCAACCAGATAGCGAGGAAGTGGACGCACCGGATGTAGACCTTAGTCCTTTAGATGATGCTACAGATGATGCTGGCGCAGAAGACACGGACGAGTCTGATGAGGAAGAGTTTTTCGAGGAGGAAGAGGAAGACGACGAAGGCTGGAGCGGACGTGGACGCAAAAAGGCCAAAACCACTCGTCCCCCCAAGCCACCAGTCAAGCGGAGCAAACGCGAGCGGCGCGTGTAACGCGGCCATCAGCAACCCTACCCTTTAAAGGCGAGCGTAAAGCTCGCTTAGAGGCCAGGGCAACCACAAGGGTCACCCTCACAATGAGACGATGTACGTATTCTCTCATCATTGTAAGGATGACTCGCGCGGTCGCCCTGCCCTTCTGCTTGTTTATGGGTAAATGCCGCGAATCTGCGTGGCTTCAGCGACACGCGAGATAGCCAGCATGTTAGCGGCCAGACGCATGTCACAGTGATATTGGTCGGCCCTCTCAGCAACTGACTCAAAGGCTCGTGTCATAATCACTTCCAGGCGTTTTGTAATCTCATCCACACCCCAGAAGAAGCTTTGCAAGTCTTGCACCCACTCAAAGTAGCTGACCGTGACGCCACCTGCGTTGGCGAGAATGTCGGGAATGACCATACGCCCTTTTTTGAAGAGCAAGACATCAGCTTCTGGCGTCGTCGGGCCATTGGCCGCCTCCGCGATAATGGTTGCCTGTACGCGATCAGCATTAGCAGCCGTAATCACACCCTCTGTCGCTGCTGGCACCAGAATATCGCAGGGCACCTCCAACACATCCTGTACACGCACCTGTTGCGCACCAGGGAAGCCGACCACAGAGCCGCGCTCCTGCTTATGTCGCAAGACGGCGGCAGGGTCAAGACCAGACTCGTTATAGATGCCCCCACGAGTATCGCTGACCGCAACAATCTTGCAGCCCTCGTTATGGAAGAGACGCGCAGCAACCGACCCAGCATTGCCGAAACCTTGAATGCTGACACGTGCGCCTCGCAGAGGCATACCCAAGCGTTGCGCTCCCTGGCGCGTCACAAACAGGACACCTGTCGCCGTTGCATCGTTGCGCCCCTCACTACCACCGATAGAGAGCGGCTTACCCGTAACCACAGCGGGAATGGAGAACCCTTCGTGCATCGAATAGGTATCCATAATCCAGGCCATCACCTGTGAATTGGTGTTGACATCAGGAGCGGGAATATCACTATGAGGGCCAATCACGATTGATATTTCAGTCGCATAGCGACGAGTCATACGCTCTAATTCGGCGGGTGTCATCTGCTTGGGATCACAAATCACACCGCCTTTGGCACCGCCAAAAGGAATGCCGACGACCGCACATTTCCAGGTCATCCACATTGCCAACGCTCGCACCTCGTCGAGCGTTACATCAGGACTATAGCGAATACCACCCTTTGCCGGTCCCCGGTTGACGTTGTGCTGTATTCGATAGCCTGTAAAAGTCTTGATGCGCCCGTTATCCAGGCGCACCGGGAAATTGACCGCCAACTCCCGCTTGGGTTGGCGTAAAATCTCTCGCATATCTTCCGAGAGACCGAGCCGCTCTGCAGCAATATCAAACTGCTGAACAGCCATACGATAGGGATTAATCGTGGCAGATGTCACATCATCGTGCATAATCTGCATCTCCTTTTCATGCGGATGAACATAAACCTCGCTGGTTATGCCTCATCCAATTTTTTGCGCACTAAGGCTTGAACAATATCAGCTTTGGCTTGCCCACGAGTCTTTTTCATGACCTGCCCTACCAGCCATTGTAAGGCATTAGTCTTCCCACCCCGGTAATCTTCCGCCACTTTCGGATTGCTGGCAATGACCTCTTCGACCATGCGCTCAAGCGTACCTTGATCGCTAATCGGAGGCTTGATGCCCTTCCTGGTGACAATCGCATCTGGCATCTCACCCGTGCGAAAGGCCTCTTCCAGCACCTCTTTTGCCTGTGTACCCGTAATCCGTTCCTGATCGAGCAGATCGAGCAGGTTCGCAAGCGCGGCAGGCGTCAGAGAACACTCTTGAATAGGTGTAGATCGCTCTTTTAAGATACGTACGACTTCTGGTAACCAGTTACCAGCAACTTTGCGTGCACGCGCCTTACGATCATTGCCTGATGAGAAAGCAATCACGCGCTCAAAGTAATCACCCAGAGCTTTGTCTTCTGTCAGGATATTGGCATCCTGCTCAGAGAGACCATAATCAGCGGCATAGCGTCCACGTCGTACATCTGGTAATTCTGGCAAATGCGCGCGAATCTTCTCCACCAACTCACGTGAAATCAGCAAGGGAGGTAAGTCTGGCTCTGGAAAGTAGCGATAGTCATGCGCCTGTTCTTTGCTACGTTGTGATACCGTGATACCGCGCGTCTCAACCCAGCCGCGTGTCTCCTGCTGAATCGTGCCACCGGAGCGCAAGACTTCTACCTGACGCACCGCCTCGTATTCCAGGGCACGCTCCACAGAGCGGAAGCTATTCATGTTTTTGATCTCGACCTTTGTGCCAAGCTTCTGCTGCCCACGAGGGCGCACAGAGATGTTGGCATCACAACGCAAACTGCCCTCTTCCATACGCCCGGAAGAGACACCAAGGTAGACCAGAATCTCGCGCAATTTTTGCATATATAGACGTGCCTCTTCAGGGCTACGCATATCCGGCTCGCTGACAATCTCCATCAATGGCGTGCCAGCGCGATTAACATCAACAAGGCTATAGCCATCGCGGTGCGTCAGACGAGCAGTGTCCTCTTCGAGGTGAACGCGGGTGATGCCAATACGGTGCATTTGTCCTTGCACGTCGACCATGACATACCCATCATGACTGAGCGGAATATCATACTGCGAGATTTGGTAACCCTTCATCAAGTCGGGATAGGGGTAGTTCTTACGGTCAAATTTTGAATAGGCGGGAATGGAACAATTGAGCGCGAGTGCGGTCATAATCGTATAGGTCACTGCTTCCTGATTAATTACAGGCATGACACCGGGCATGCCCATACAGACCGGGCAGACATGGGTATTTGGGGCTTCATTGGCATAACCCGTACTGCACGAACAAAACATTTTACTCTTCGTCAGCAATTGTGAATGTACTTCCAGGCCAATTACAATCTCATAGTCGGTTGCAACAGGTGTTGTGCTTGTCGTCGTCATTTCCTACCTCGTCTGTCTAATTGGTCGCGCACACGCCGTGTAGCCGTGTTTCTCACTATGACGCTAGTCTAGTCCTTTCCGCTCAATTAGTCAATGGGGAAGCAGCCTCTCATCGGTATGATACGCAAATCGGTTCAGCTTTATAGTTTATTTTTTAGTGAAAGAGAGGTATAGTATTGATGGGTGCGGGAAAAGACACCCTAAAAGTCTTATGCTGTTTGCATTTTTAACAAAATAAGGTATACTTTTCCCTGATAAAGGTAGCCTGAAAAAGACTACACACTGACAAAGTGTACCTGGAAGTGGCACGTATGAGCGGGCAGGAGAGCAATCACATATGTCCCTGATTAACATGGCGAAACGCGAGATTAACTGTAAAATCGTTTATTACGGCATTGGTCTCTGTGGAAAAACCACCAACCTCCACTATATTCACAAGGCGGTTAGTCCACGTGATGTCGGTGATATGGTTTCTATAGATACCGAAACCGAACGTACCTTGTACTTTGACCTGCTTCCCCTCGAGCTTGGCAAGGTGCATGGCTTTCAGATTCGCTTTCAACTCTACACCGTCCCTGGTCAGGTATTATACCAACAGACACGCATTTCGGTGTTAAAAGGGGCCGACTGTGTCATTTTTGTAGCGGACTCACAAGCGAGTAAACTACAAGAAAATATTGAAAGCTGGAATGAGCTACAAGAGCAATTGCGTCGGATGAACAAAAACATCACCGATTTCCCTCTCGTTATGCAATGGAACAAGCGCGATCTACAGGATGTCCTTCCCACATCAGTCCTGGAGAAATACCTGAATCCCTACCGCGTGCCGAGCTTTGAAAGCATCGCAGTGACAGGGCAAGGGGTGATCGAATCGTTGCGTGTTGGTATCAATGAAACATTACGTCGCCTGGAACGCAACTAGGATACATGCAGACAGGACAAGCGCAAAGAACGGGGCATCAAGTGAAGTTGATGCCCCGTTCTTTGCTTAGAGAACTGAAAACCGTGATACGTATCAGTACAGCCAGTGCCGTTGATGCCGTATTTGACAGCACTCAACAAAAACTCCTTCTAACAGATTGTTCATATCGCTTTTTGTGTGTATAATAATCCAACAATCATGAGGTGTGTGACTTCCCCCTAGCCGCACAGGGGCAATCACTCTTTTGGATGTTTGAGTATACTAATGTGCGAGTGGGCAACCGACGGGTGGTGATTGCTGTTGCCCACTCCTTCATGAAGGGATTACATGGAAACGATACGTGTCATCATCATTGATGAACAGCCCCTCTTCCGCCAGGGTATTCGCTCAACCTTGGAACAAATGGGCGATTGCGTTATTGTTGGAGAATCCACCGACACCGCCGACGTGCTTGAGTTGGCTCGTACTGCCAACCCAGATGTAGCCCTGATCGACGCTGGACTCACGACCTCTGACCCGCTAGAAATCGCCCGTCAGACACGCCATATCGCGCCACGCATGGCGATTATCATGCTTACACCATCGGAAGATGAAGAGCGTCTGTTTCAGTCTATCAAGGTCGGAGCAGCCGCGTATTACACCCGCAATATCACGCCCACAGAGCTGGTTGAAGCTGTGCGCAAGGTCAGTCATGGCGAATATCTCATCAATGATGACGTACTCTCCAAACCACAAATTGCCAGCCGCGTTCTGAAATCATTCCGTGAAATGACTGTCGAAGAAGAGGTAGAAGGCGACGAGAAAGATCCTTATTCGCCTCTCTCCAGCCGCGAGGTGGAGATCCTCGATTATATCGCACGCGGCAATAGCAACAAGGAGATTGCTAAATCACTCAAGATCAGCGACCAGACCGTGAAGAACCACATTACTTCCATCTTAAAGAAACTCTCGGTCAATGATCGCACAGCAGCAGTGGTACATGCGCTCCGTCATGGCTGGATTAAGATGAATGAAAGCTAAAAGGCATAGCCAATTAGTACTATTTTTCTATTTCTGATTTTACGCCTAGGACGCATGATATGCAGGCAGATGCATGTATTGCATATCTTTCAATGGAGGCATACAAGCACGCTAGCCCGCCCAAAAAGTATGGTGGAACAGATTGATCGCGTCGGTCACCATGGCAGACGTGATCAATCTGCAACTGAGAGGGCGTCTTCTCTAAGACCAGACGGCGAGTAGTTCTTTACCTGTTGTAGCATCAATAAAGACGTAGAGATCATGGTAGGAGTGAGGAAAAGGTGTTGGGTCTACACTGGCATCGGCAGGCACATAGGGGATGCGCTGGTACCAGATCATCCACGCGGCAACGTTGTTCAAGCGCGCAGCGGTCGCAAGCGTGGGGGTGTAGCTGACTGTGACATAACTGGCGGTAACGCTTTTGGCCTTTGTCGCGGCATCCTGCTCTAATTGATGAGCCACCAGTATCGCTTGCTGCTGATTTAACGTAGCAGAACTGGCAGGTGCGCCAAGGGTGATCCCTTCCGCCAACAGCACGGAAACTTGAGACACGGCGGCTGTCGGTGTACTGGCAAAACCAGGAAACGCGAAGTGTGAAGTATCGCTACGCTGCACGCCCAACCACCAGAAGATACCAAGTATTGCCAACATGAGCATGACTCCACCGAGAAACGCGCTCGTTCTTTTTATCTTGATAGATCCAGATCGCACAGGAGCCACATCTTCCTCTGCTAACTCAATAGGTCGGGGTCTCTTTGCAGATGGACGAACTTTTTGCACGGGCATTCTCGTTCTCTCTCCTGATTCACACCATTCATTTCGCTTCCTGCCAGTCAGTATAGTCGAAATTTATCCCGCTGACAACAGATATCTTTTCTTTTATGTTGAGATAACACATTGACCTTATTTCCTCTTAGAGGCTATACTGAGAACAAACGATAAGAAAGGAAATGTAGTCAGTGAAAGTTTATGGGCGCATGACGGTTTTCCCCATCATGCCAGCACGTATCAGTCGCCTCTACGAACTAGCTTACAATCTATGGTGGAGTTGGCATCCTGAAGCACGCACACTTTACAGCAGCCTTGACCCCGCACTCTGGGAAGAGGTTGGTCATAATCCAGTGCGTTTCTTAAGCGCAGTACACCCACAGTATCTTGAACAAGCTGCCGCCAATGAGGAGTATCTCTACCAGTACAATACCGTTATCAGCGACTTCGACCATTATATGCATCCACGCGCCGATGAGACGTGGTTTACCAGCACTTATCCCGAACATACCGATAAAGTTATTGCCTATTTCTCAGCCGAGTTTGGCCTGCACGAGTCGCTCCCAATCTACTCTGGGGGTCTGGGCATCCTCTCAGGCGACCATTGTAAAGAGGCCAGCGATCTTGGTATCCCACTCATTGGCATGGGTTTCCTCTATCCACAGGGCTATTTCACGCAACGCATTACACGTGACGGCATTCAGGAAGCTTTCTACGAGAAACTACAGTTCTCAGAAGCACCCGCCGTTCCTGCCCTCGACACAAACGGCAATGAGGTAATGATTAGCGTTGATCTGCCTGGACGGCGCATTTACGCGAAGATTTGGAAATTGCAGGTCGGGCGCGTTCCTCTCTACCTGATGGATACCGATGTCACGCCTAATGATCCTCATGATCGAGAACTTTCGGCCCGTCTGTATGCCGGTGACCGCGAGATGCGCATTGCGCAAGAGATTGTGCTAGGTATCGGCGGTGTACGCGCTTTACGGGCCTTGGGTATCTCGCCCTCTTCATGGCATATCAATGAAGGACACGCCGCTTTCCTCAGCCTGGAACGCTGCCGCGAACTGGTCGTGTCAGGAATGAGCTTCAACGAGGCACGCGAGATCGTACGCGCAAATTCGCTTTTCACCACGCATACGCCTGTGCCTGCTGGCAACGATACCTTTAGCTATGATCTGATCGACAAATACTTTGGTACCTACTGGGGGCAACTGGGACTGACACGCGAGCAGTTCTTGGAGATTGCCCGTGAGGATCACGGCTGGGGACAAACCTACGGCATGACAGTTCTGGCACTGCGCCTGACAGGTCAGCACAACGGCGTCAGCAAGTTGCATGGCGAGGTTTCGCGCAAGATGTGGCAATTCCTCTGGCCCGGCCTAGACGTGGAGGAAGTACCGATTGGCTCGATCACTAACGGTGTCCATAGTCCCTCGTGGATTGCGCCAGAGATGAACGCCCTCTATGTGCGCCATTTGGGCGATTGGGGCCGTTATGTGGACGATCAGAATTTCTGGAATAGCAATATTCATAAGCTCCCCGACGAGGAATTGTGGAAGACGCATTACACGCGAAAAGAGGCTCTGATTACCTACGTGCGTCAGCGGCTAAAACAGCAGCATCTGCGCCTGGGTGAAGGCTCACTACAAATAGAGGAATTTGCATCACTCCTGAACCCAGATGCCCTCTTAATTGGTTTCGCGCGTCGTTTTGCTACCTACAAACGCGCGACATTGATCTTCCGCGACATGGAACGCCTCCAACGCATCCTGAGCAACCCGGCACGCCCGATGCAAATCATCTTTGCGGGCAAAGCACACCCTGCCGACGAACCAGGAAAGGCATTAATCGAGCAGATTTATCGCCTCTCTCGTGGTGCGCTGAAGGGTAAAATTATCGTGTTGGAGAACTATGATATTGATATGGCTCGCTATCTGGTCTCCGGCACAGATGTCTGGCTAAATAACCCAATTCGCCCCTACGAAGCGAGCGGCACAAGCGGACAGAAAGCGGCCCTGAACGGGCAACCCAATTGCAGCATTCTCGATGGCTGGTGGGCCGAGGGCTACAATGGTCAAAACGGCTGGGCCATTGGTGAAGAGCGCGAATACGTCGATCAAAACGTACAGGCAGAAGCCGACAGTATCTCGCTCTATCGCCTGCTTGAAGAGGAAATCATTCCCGCCTTCTTTGAACGGGGAGATGATGGCATTCCACATAAGTGGCTTGGCTATATGAAAGAAGCAATCCGCACCTGCGCCCCGCAATTTAGTATGCGCCGCATGGTGAAGGATTACACCAACCACTACTATGTGCCGGAGATGCAAAAAAGCAAGACGATTGAAGAGAACCGCTACGAGCAGGCGCGTACGTTAGCCGCGTGGAAAGAACGTATTCGCCAAAACTGGGGAAGCCTGGAATTGTATGTCGATGGACGGCGTGATGGGCAACTCAGTCTGGGCGAGGGCATTGACGTGCGAGCCTGGATACGTGTCAGCAATCTCACTCCCGAAGACCTGTGCGTTGAACTGGTCTATGGTGAAATTAAGGGTGACACAGTAAAGGCACAACATGCTATCCCGATGAATTTCACGAAACGCGAGCTAGACGGATCTTTTCGTTATGACGTGCATCTGCAACCGGATACCACAGGCAGTATCGCCTATAATATCCGTGTTGTACCTTCACACCCTCATTTCAAAGAGAAATATGAGATGGAACTGCTGCACTGGGCATAACTGCTCGATACAGTAGAGAGGAAGCAAGTCAATCTGTACGACGATTGACTTGCTTCCCTTGTGTTCTACAAGAATTTAGAGTGCCTCAATGAAGGCAAAGGTACTGCCAAGCCTTGGCAGATAGTCTCAAGGCCATATATCTCACCCGTATAGGTGTCTTCCCACACGCAAGCAACGTTTCATACCAGCCTTATGCGGCTGTTCCCAATGTGTAATCATGCAAAAGGTCGTGCGCCTCTGGTGATAGTTCTAGCAAAGTGAAGGTATTTCCGAAGGGATCGGTAAAAATGGCTTCAAGGCCATAACTGCGGAGTGTAGGGCTGCTCAGAAATCTGACACCACGCGCCTGCAAAATCGTGTACATATGTTGACAATCATCAGTTCGAAATACCCACTCATTCATCTGCCGCCCTCTAGACCCCATGCGCGCTTCGACTGGCAGAGAGGCCGATGGTTGCGCGAGGGCAATTTCTGGCTTGCTCTGGTCCCTGGCTGCCACCGTGAGGAGGCGTAACCCTGGTCCAAAGGAGATGTCACAACGTTTCTCCAAACCAAGTTTCTCCGTATAGAAGGCAAGGGCCTCCTCTTGATCTGTCACCAGAATGGGGATCATTGCGAGTTGTGCTGTACGTTGCATGGTTATACAAGAGCTTTCCAGATTGACATCTTGTAAGACAAGGTGTCTTATACTCTACAGGGTTGATCTCTTTCACGCACAGACATTATATCAAACATTTGTTCTAATTACAAGAGCGATAGAAAACAAAAACCATTGGTCGCGACCACTCGACTATACAGCGGCTTTCGTGTATAATATCGGCAAATGTAGCCGTGCGATCACCATGCATCATGTGCAGTATTGCCCGTCTAACTATTTGTACACTCTATATTCCGTATGGCCTTTATGCCACATAGCAGCCGATATCATATTGATTGCATGGCTGAAAAGTAATCATTTATACGTGTTACACGCAAAATTTCTCTTCTCCGCCACATTGAGGGACGGAAAAGGGTAGGGAGAATGCTATTATGCCGAAGAAATCAACACCAGCGCGAGGTGGAGTGCAGCGCACAAAAGCAAAACAAAAAGGATTTGAGTTGGTGCGCCCCGCCTCAACATCACAAGAAGAAGAGGTTGACACAAACACCGAGCAGACTGCTGTTGAAGTCTCAACGGCCAGGGCAACAGTAGCCACCACAGCAAGCCGTCAGAACGAGACATCAGTCAAGAAGGAACGTCTCTCTTCCACACCAACCCGTTCGCAGACTTCAGCAGTGGTTGAGAAAGAGGATATAGAGAGCGAAGATGAGCCTGAACTTGTGGCAAGCGCGCCCAAGGGAAGCGCATCGGCCCGTTTGGCAGCCCGTCGGCAGGCGGGGCAGAGAACGCAGCGCACGGCGACCGCACTGATTACGGCTGAACACTACAGTTATGTGCGCAGAGACTTGATCTTTATTGCCATTCTCGCGGTCATTCTGTTTGCGACAATCATTGCGTTGCATTTTGTACCCGGTATTGGTTCGTAAAATATTCTCCCGGCACATCAAAAAATCGAGGCACTGCATACGATGCTAAGTGCCTCGATAATTTTGTCTCACCTGTATAGTGGTTGCAGTAGCCGTCTGCGAGATAAGTAACGTCTCTGGGTTTAGTGTACCAAAGGGCTAGTGCCTAGACCTGTAGGGATGCCGTGACGATACGCGGCAGGGATAGTCACTCCCAAGACGCGCTGCATCGCCATTGTGTGTGAGCAATCACCCCAGTCCTGGAAAAAGTGACAGGTGCAATGCCATTCTCCGTTATCGAAGGTTGTGGTATGAACGTCGTTCTCGCCCTGGAAATTGGCTTCAAAGCGAGTGAACTGAATGCGTCCCGGCTCTTCTGCGTAACGCTTGGCCTTGGCAATCTTGTTAATCATGCTTGAGTTCATGTGTTCCACTCCTTAGAATTCTAGCAACCTCTCCACATTTACCGTGCACGCTGCTACGGAACATTGGAAGCGGCCTAGCTATGATAGACATTTATACACTTACATTTGCATCCTCATCCTCTTCCATCTAGCATTATGCCAGATGTACCTCGACTCCTTTCCTCTCATACTACTCTCATCGACAGAACTGAATACGAGAGTAGTGGCCCAATGAAGGATTAATGAATAATCAATGAGCCCGGTGGTATTCAGCATCTCTGCTGGAAATAAAAAAAACACCAGGGCATATCTCCCTAGTGCCGATCAAAACCTCAGTCTTGTCCCATGACGCGCTACGCGCTAATTTTATTGGCGTCTGCACTGACGATGAGACAAAACACATAAGCTACTCAATCCTCGTCCAGTATGGAAACTGAATAATACTATCCACGCACTAATGACTTTATTAGTGTGTACTCACCTGAACCGTGGGTGTCTCTTCTAATGTCCATGATTATACCACAGGGACAGGTGAAAGTCCAGTCTTTAACCCTCACATTCTTAACACATATTAACGGACTCTCCTATTCCGAAAGATATGTGCCCTATTGTTGCTATCTCTGTTCCCACTTCCAGGCATAAACGTGGATGAGTTCACAATCAGATGATGTCCTATTGCACAGATTTTTCTGGCAAAATAGTGTAATATACATACATATGAGTATATCATAGCTATCTCATTCGTTTCTACAATACAATATTTCCCATCACTTGTATGTAAAGAGGTGTGTTTTATGCGAAATCCTATAGCACGGCTGGCTCACGGACTTTCCCTCCCACGCCTGCTGATTGCGCTGTTGTTTGGCATGCTTTTAAGTGCCTGCTCTCTCCCTGGCACAACCAGCACACCAAGCCAGCTTACCCTTCCAACGGCTACACCCGGCATCATTAAGGACGTGCTCCCCCTTGCCGGTATTCCTGCCGCTGCCACGAAAGCCTTGCAGGGCAAGCCCGTTCCCACAAACGAAACCAAATCGCTTGTGTTCAACCTTGCCTACAACGATAGCACGATGGAACGCGATCTCACACAAATCTATACCCCCGGCTCCGCTGAATACCATCACTATCTCAGCGCAAGCGATATTATACAACGCTATGCCTTGTCTAATCAGCAACTACAACAGGTCACCCACTGGCTGACGGATAACGGATATCACGTTCTTACGGCAGATCCCTTCCGCTCCTCTATTCGCGTCGAGGCTCCCGTTTCCATCATCAATCAATCGCTGCACATTCAGCTTATGCAATACACGTTACCAGTCCTCAACTACACATTTTATATGGAACAAGGAACACCAACGCTACCACACGCTATTGATGCCTTAGTGCAATCCATCCTCGGTCTGGACAATCTGGCAATTCCCAACATTAAACTTCCCATCGGTTTCACTACGCATGCGACCACACAAGCGGGCAGCAACTGTCTGGCATATGGAGCGCAGCAGAGCTTAACACGCAATAAATTGGCAGCCGCCTATCAGATCAACCAACTCTACCATCAGAGCATTCAGGGCCAACAGATGACAATCGGCGTGGCTGAATTCGGCGACTCCTATGATCCACAAGATATCGCCAACTATGCGGCATGTGTGGGCATTGCGGCACCCAGTATCGAAAACATTGATGTTGATGGGCATCTTGCTTCCGGTCCTGGTCAGGGTGAGGCAGCAATGGACCTGGAACTGATTGCAGGTCTTGCTCCACAGGCCCATATCATTGATTATCAGGCTGATATTAATAACACCTCTTTTGCGCAGGCACTCGTTGACGTTTTCAACCGTGTCGCCAGCGATCACCGGGTACAGGTATTGAGCGTGAGCTATGGCACGGGCGAGGACATGTTTAGCGCGAGCGAACAGGTAGCCGTCGCGCGCAGCCTGCGGACATTGGCGGCTGAGGGCATCTCAGTCTTTATCAGTAGCGGCGACTGTGGAGCTTACTCACAACGCATCCATAATCTGGCGGTTGTCTCTTTCCCTGCCAGTGCGCCGTATGCCATCGCGGTCGGTGGAACTCATCTTCAGGTTAGTAATGCGCTGACACGCACAAGCGAGACAGCATGGGGTAGCGATGATGGCGCACCTGTATGCCAGAATGAATGGGGTAGCGGTGGTGGTGTAAGCCAGAACAGCGCGTTCAAACGTCCGCACTGGCAGAGCGGAGCAGGAATAAATAGTCACTATGATGGCACATTGCAGGCAGTTTTGACACCAGACCTGATACCAGTCTCAGCCCCCAATGGTCTGCGTCAGGTTCCTGATGTCGCAGCTGCCGCATACCCCAATATCGCCATCTACTATCAAGGGGCGTGGCTGGATGCCGGTGGAACAAGCGCGGCTGCTCCCATCTGGGCAGCAGGCACCGCGTTGGTCGATCAGGTATTGCAACAGCACCAGAAAGCCCTGCTCGGCGGTGTGCCAGAGTTCTATACACTGGCAAATCGTGCGGGAAAATTCCATCCCTACAACGACATTACCGCAGGCGATAACCTGTTCTACCACGCCACACGTGGCTGGGACTATGTGACAGGCTGGGGTTCGCCAAATTTTGCCAATATTGCGCAATTTGAAAGCCAATAAAACCAACAAGCGTCTATTGTATGGTATAAGGACATACAATAGACGCTTTGCTTGAGTCTGCATTTATTGAACCGCAAGCAGGCGCGGCTCTTCAACGAGGTTAGCGTAGACATGCAACATCTGGTTGGCAACACTTTTCCAGCCAAAGCGTACTACCGAGCGGCGGGCGGTAGCACGCATCCGCGCACGTAAATCTGGGTTGCGTAAGATCATGTCCAGGCGGGCCGCAAAAAAACCGGGGCAGCGTGGCACGAGAAAACCCGTCTCGTCGTGGCGCACGACCGTCGTCAAACCACCTGCGCGGGTCGCAACGACGGGTGTCCCACAGGCCAGCGACTCTACAGCAACCAGCCCAAAACTCTCATGATAGGATGGCACGACAGTGACATCGGCAGCACTATAGAGTTGCGGCAACTCCTCTTGTGGGCGCGCACCGAGGAAATGGACCCGATGGCTCAGGCCAAGACTGGTGGCCAGCGATTGCAACTGCTCCAGGTCTTTATCGCCACTCAACGCACCACCAACAATCACCAGTTGCGCGTCCTCTTCCATCATACTCGCTGCGCGTAACAGCACATCAGGGCCTTTGAAAGGGTCAAGACGCCCAACAAACAAGACAACGGGCGTATGTTGATCCAAAGCCAGCCATTGACGAGCTTGCCGACGATCCTGGGGGGCAAAGCGTTTGAGGTCCACGCCACAGGGAATAACCTCAATGCGTTGCGCGGTCGCCCCACAGGAACGGGTAATTTGTGTACGCTCATCAGCGGTCGCCGCGATAATACAATCGGCATGTTGAATGAGTCGCTGCTCCATCTCCAGGCGTAGAGGTGGTTCCGGTTCATTGGGATTGGCAAGCAGCTTGAGACGACCAAGCGTGTGAAACATTGTCACATGTGGAATATCCCAGTGTTGCGCAAGCTGCATCGCGGCAACGCCAGAGAGCCAGTAATGGCTATGCACAATATCGTAATCTATCGCCTCCTGGCGCGCAAATGCCTCTACTTGTTGCACAAAAGCGGGGAGGTATTGATGAAGGTCATGTTTATGAATAGGGGCGAAGGGACCTGCTTGAATATGGATTACTCTGACATTGGGATGAAGATGGATGATACGCGGCAGGCGTTCATCAGTCCAACGAGTAAAAAGATCAACGCGGGTATCTTGTTGTCCCAGCTCACCCGCTAGCTGGCGCATATAGACATTCATGCCGCCAGCATCCTTCGTGCGCCCCGGACTATCCAGCGGCGACGTATGGACACTGAGCATGGCAACCGAATAGGACATATCGGCTCTGCTCCTCTATTATCTCATGTATTGATTAGCGACGTTCATTACAAATGCGAGGCCAACGGCCCTCGCCTGGCCAATGGAAGGTTTGTGGCATTGCCAAGCTCCTTTCTGAGCATCCATACTAGACAACACACATCGTTGTGTATCTATTTCTTCTTAGGGTTGCTTACGTTTGTAAAGATCATGAATAGCATCGTACATCTCGTGTAAATCAACACCGCCGCCCTGGGAAAGCTCTTGCAGACAATTTGTGCGCTGCTTTAGTTCAGCCGAGAATTCTTGTGGAAGCATGCCTGCCCAGACCGCTAGCTCATCAAGAATGGCCTGATCCGCATGCAAAAAGGTATCGTCAAACTCGTTCCATAGCGAGAGCGGAAGCGGCGTAACGCTTTGGGCCTGCTTGCTGGCATTTGCTTGGGGCATGACGAAATGCGTGGTAAACCAGCGACGGCGCGGCGGATAGAGACGCCCAACCAGCCCAATGTTGATAATCAAACCGAGACGGTTAATATCGTCAGGGGTCAGCCGTAGATCATGCTGATACATGGTAAGCACATCTTCAATCGTATCGGCATGGACGCTAGTCGCGACGTGATAGCCCTGATGAGGTAGGGTCAGGAAACGGCGCGCAATGCGTCCCCACATATAGATGGAGAGATGGTCGCTCACCTCATTGCAGAGTGCATACGTGGTGGAGGGGTCGATATCGGGAATGCGCGTAAAGGCAAAATTCTCATACATGCCGGACATATAGACAAGTGAAGTGCCCTCCGGCAGAAATTGCAGCAACGCATTGAGTGTGGTAGTCTTGCCCACGCCTGGTTGAGGGTCTGTCGGACCAGCAACCGTTAGTGAGGCACCATGCTCTAATAACAACCAGATCAGAGCCACCGTTTCGGCATCAACGCTACCCAGGGCGATAATCTGCGCCATCGATAACGGACGCCGTGACTCATAGTGCCAGTACAATCGCTCATAGGGGTCGCGAGGATCAAACATGCTGTGCTTCCCTTCTTCTACACTATAGAATGAGATGGCATATACGTTTCTACCACAAGATACAATGCATCATCTTACACGCCCTTGACCTGCTGATCACTTGTATCGGTCAGCCTCCCTTCTTTTTTCACCAGCTCCGGCAAGGGAGATTTCAGCCAACCAGGATGAGGGCTCCAGCCAATCGCGACAACGCGTGGCTGCTGTTCAGACTCTAACTCCACAATACTGACAGAGGCGTTGTCAATCGAGAGCGAGCCAGCACGTCTGGTTTCTAAGCCAGTGTAGTGTGCAACCAGCAATTTAATGACATCGGCATGCGCGACAAAAGCAACATAGGCTCCTACTTGCTCCTGCGCACGCCAGCGTTCAACTGCGGCGACAACACGCTGTTGCACAACGGGGAAGGTCTCGACACCTTCAGGAGCGACCGTGGGGTCTCTGACAAAGGCTTTCCAGGCATCATCTTGCTTCGCTATCTCATCCATGACCTTACCTGCCCAATGGCCTACATTCGTATCCATCAGGTCCGGTTCCTGTTGAATGACCAGATCACGCCCTTGCGCGACAATGCAGGCAGTTTCATATGCACGCTCCAGGGGGCTGCTGATAATCGCGGTAAGGGGAATAATGGTTAATGCCTCTGCCAGGCGTGCGGCCTGCTGCCGTCCGGTATCATTTAACGCCACGCCAGGTAGCTGACCCGGTAGACGATGTTCCACGTTCCATGTGGTCTGCCCGTGTCGAATAAAAAAGAGCGTCTGCTTCATACGCGCTTGTATACTTTCCACTTGTGTACTGTTGATTTGTGCTCGCGTGCCCTGACGGATGCGCCAACGCCAATAAAGAAACTCCCACCCGGTACGCAGATAGATCAGCACCAACTGGGGCCAGCCAGCCAACAGAGAGGCGGATTTTCGCGTTGATTTGGGCATCGCGTTCTCTTCCTTCCGCGCCAACGCTTGATCTTTGTTCCTTAAGAGAACAAGATCGACAAAGACGCAGGTGAAAAACACAGCGCAAGCTTATAAGTTATCTCTCATTGTATCAGCCAGACGCTAGAGGTGCAACCAAATGGGTAACGTTATGGCATTGCAATTGCGCTCACGGATTGCATACAATGAACAAAGCAACCCTTTATTTTTACAATTTGCGGAGGAACAATATGAAAGCGGTACAATTTGCGCAGTATGGCGGCCCCGAAGTGCTTCAAATGCAGGAGGTGCCGGACCCTATACCAGCAGCCGAGGATGTACTGATTGCCGTAAAAGCAGCAACCATCAACCGCCTCGACCTCTTCCAACGCGATGGCAGTCGTCCCGTCGGGAGTTTCCCTTTCACGCCAGGGTTGGAAGCGGCAGGTGTCGTGATCAATGACGCCAACGGATTTCGCGCGGGTGAGCGCGTGATGACAGCCAGAGCATTAGAGGCAAAGGGCGGCGGCGGCTACGCCAGCAAGCTCGCGGTTCCTGCTGCACACCTCTCGCGCATTCCAGAGGGCGTGAGTTTTGAGGAGGCCGTCGCTGCTGGTCTGGCGGCCTCGACCGCGTGGGGCAGTCTATTTGATCTGGGCCATCTTCAAGCAGGGCAGCGCGTCTTGATCTGGGCTGGCTCTAGCGGCGTCGGTACCATCGCCATCCAGATCGCCAAGCACGCGGGCGCGTGGGTTGCCACAACGGCCAGTTCAGAAGAGCGCGCCAATACGTTGCGCAAGTTAGGAGCCGATCTGGTCGTTAATTCCAAGCAAGAGGATGTCAGCAAAGTGCTTCAGGAGCATGGCGGCGTTCATCTGGTGATCGAACTGGTCAGTAGCACGCTGCAAACCAGTATCGAGGCCTGTATGAATGATGGACGCATTATCCTCATTGGCAACCTCGGTGGTCAGAAGGCAACCATTGACACACAAGTTCAGCGCATCAAGCGCGTCACCGTCGTCGGTGGTGGCGCATTACGCGCCGCCCCTGCTGACGAACAGCGCATTCTCAACCTGATTGCCGAAAAAGCACTCACACCGATTATTGCACAGGTGTTGCCGATTACCCAGGTAGCAGAAGGTCATCGCATCCTGGCCTCTGGCGAGCTACAGGGCAAAATCGTTCTGCTCCACGAGTAGGCAGAAATAGCAATAGCAGCAGATGCACACAAGAGGCGGCCTTATCTTGCTCTTTATGGCAAGGCGAGGCCGTCCTATGCTACGATGAACAGAGAACAATTATCAAAAGAAGAGAGGATATCAGTTATGCAAAGTCCAGGTCGTGTTGGTACGGAGCAGATCGTCTTTACCAGAGGTGTACCAGCGGTGGAGGCACTTCCCGCCCATCTGATCGGCGAGTGTATCCAAGCGGTGCTTGAGGCTCCTAACGGGTGGTCAGTCTTACAATATGGGCATAATGGCGGCTATCTGCCCCTACGTCAGTTAGTGGGAGAACAATATCAGGTCTCGCCGGAGCAGGTGCTTGTCGGCAATGGCTCACTGCATTTGCAAGATCTACTCGCCGCACTACTCATCAAGCCCGGCGATGTGGTTTTCGTCGAGCAACCCAGCTATGATCGCGCAATCAAAACATTCCGCCGCCGTGGCGCAAAAGTTCTTGGCATCCCGCTGGAGCACGATGGTGTCGATTTGCAGGCTTTGGAACACGCTATCGCACGCCAGACGCCCACATTTATGTATGTGATCCCCGATTTCCAGAATCCCGCTGGCGTCACGACCTCAACAGAGAAACGACAGGCATTGGTTGATCTGGCGGAACGCTATAACTTCTGGCTTGTTGAGGATGTCCCTTACCGCACCCTGCGCTATACGGGCACATCCCTACCGCTATTGCGTGATTTATATCCTGGGCGCGTACTTACGCTTAGCTCATACAGCAAGCTCATCAGCCCAGCCTTACGTGTCGGCTATCTGGTCGGGCCAACTGAGATCGTGAAAGCTCTGACGAAATTGGCGGAGGAGACAATTCTCGCCCCCGTACTGCCTACACAAGCGGCGGTTGTTGAATTTCATAAGCGCGGCTATTTTGACACGAACCTTGAGTCACTCAAACAACTTTACGCACCACGTATGCGTGCCATCATCGCCGCGCTCAAGCAGCATCTACCAGCCGTCCCATTTGCTGAACCCGAAGGTGGCTTCTTTGTCAGCATCACGCTTCCAGAGCAGAGCAATCACACAAACCTGCTGGCCCGCGCCCAGGAGGTAGGGTTGACATTAAGCAATGGACAGGACTTTTTCGCAGACGCGCTTGATGAACAAGAGGATGTTGCCAGTTTAGGTGCGCGTTTTGTGCGCCTGCCCTTCTGCGCACTTACCCCGACACAGATTGAAGAAGGGGTACGTCGTCTGGCAACCTTAGTGTGAGATTTGAAAACACTGTGTAGTTTTTCGGCTCGTCATTTCAGCGGGGAATGACGAGCCTCTTGATCGCCTTCAGATATCACCGAATAAGGCTCGTTAGAGATGCAACCAACTAGGGACGTAGCTCGATAGGGCCAACCAAAGCTTCGCGTAGGAGCATATTCGCCTGTCCAATCTCCCAAGCTTTGTGGTCAAGATAATTATGCAGCAAATAGATACGTTCCAGCAACCGATTATGGTTTTGCAGACGCGCAAATGAGGCGACAGTTGCTGCCAGCTTTACCCCTTCATGCAGATCATTACCCCGTGCTAAAGCCTCAGCCTGTGTCGCCATCAACACCATCTCCCAGCGTTTCACAGGCGGTAATGCTTCACGCGCTTTCTCGATATACTCCAGGCTTCTCTTCGTGTCACCTAAAACCGTGAAGCCACGCGCGTACTCCTCATAGACAGTTCCAAGACTGAATGCACCAGACATCTTGTTCCCTGTAAGTCCAAGCTCAGATGCTATGGACTCAGAATTGCCCAAAGACCGTCTAAACCCTTCATTGTCTCGACGCTGCAGATAAGAACGGGCCAGGAGTTGCGCACAATTGCCCTTTGAACTGGTATCCGCGCGCGGGGTAGCATAACACGCGGTTTCTAAGCAGGAAATCGCCTTGTTCAGGTCACCACGTCTGCGATACATATCACCTTGATACGTCAAAGCAATATTGATCAGAGAGTCATCTTCAATGTAGCGCGCGATTTCTTCCATATCCTGGAAATGCTTGATTGCCTGCATCACCTCGTTTGTACGGCTGGTGATTGCTACCACGTGACCAGCAATATGATGCGCATTCGCTAACGTACGTAGCAGTTGGTGATCTGTCAAGGGCTGAAAATGCAAATCTTGCAGAATCGCCTCAATCATGGTTCGCGCTTCCACGAAACGCGATTGTGCAACCAGCGACCACGAATTCTGAATTGCCTCATCTATCTGTTCGACCGAACAACTCTCAATAGTCAGTGTCGCCAAACCAAAGCGGCGCGGATCTATCCCCAGTAAACTCGCCATACGACGCAACTCGCGAACGTTCTCAACTATACGTTCCCCATTCTCATACATACGGAGCGTACGTGGTTCAATGCCCAAATAATGCGCAGCTTGCTCTTGCGTCAATCCGTGGAGCTTACGATGCTCTTTTAACACCAGCCCGACCGTTGAGAAACGACGCTTGGGCTTTTCGGTTCTCATTACGTGTTCCCTCCCTAATGCAATAATAACTTCCCCGCAGGAATCACCTGTTCCTGTACATCCCTTTAAGTCTAGATCATTATGTTACTAGTGACCTGTTGTTATGATAGCATATAATACACAAGATTGGAAGGTACATAAACCACAAATCTGACTTTTTTGCTATTGAAGATTAAATCATATTTTTTCGATATTTTGTTCTTTTTTCATGCTTTTTAATATTTTGTTTGTATTTTATATCGTTGTGTTTCATCCTACACACCTATTATTCAAGTAAGCTCTTCCTATGTCGTACGTGGAATGAACGTGCGGAGAGAGAAAGTTGGAAGACATAGCAAATCAGCAAAAATCGCTTGACAAAGTGGCACCGGTAGGGTACAATGCAGACGTTGGCACATTATGTGTGACACGCGCCTCGTTCGTCTAGCGGCCTAGGACGCCGCCCTTTCAAGGCGGAGGCCACGGGTTCGAATCCCGTACGAGGTACTATTTTTAGAGGAGCCTGGCAGCCATTTCTATTTGGTATGCCAGGCTCCTTTGCATTGTGCTGCCCCTATTATCTCGAAAAGGGGCCATTCAACATAGCTTTGCCTATCTCGAAGAGGAGTTTTTACCATGATAAGCGTAGAAGAAGCATTAGCTCGTATTCTCGCGCAAATCACGCCACTGGCCCCCACGCATGTACCACTCTCGGAGTCCTTCGGTTTGGTGCTGGCGGAAGATATTTTCTCAGGCGATGACATTCCTCCGTTTGCAAATTCAGCAATGGATGGTTTTGCACTGCGCAGCCAGGACAGCCAGGCGCAAGATGGCAAACCAGCGCGTTTGCGGATCATTGGCAGCATTCCAGCTGGTTATGTTGTGGAGCGCGCTATCGAACCTGGAACAGCAATGCGCATTATGACGGGTGCGCCCGTACCAGCGGGTGCCGACGCAGTTATTCAGGTTGAGTTAACTCAGGGTGCGGAGGCAAACAGTGAATGGGTTGAGGTGTTGGAGAAGGTTGCTCCAGGCAATAACATCCGTCCCGCAGGTGAAGACATCCAACGGGGACAACTGGTGCTCGCACGCGGGGCAGAGATCAATGCATGGGCCATTGGTCTACTGGCAACGCTGGGCTATGCGCAGGTTCCCGTAATTCGGCGTCCACGTGTAGCAATTCTTGGTACAGGCGACGAGGTGATTGATGTTGGCGAAGTGCTGCAACCCGGCAAAATTCGCAACAGCAATAGCTACCTGATTGAGGCGGCAACACGTCAGGCAGGTGGAGAGCCACATAGACTCGGTGTTGCACGCGATACTGTTGAAAGTCTGCGCGAAAATTTTGCCACCGCCCTCTCGCACGACCTGCTTATCACATCGGGAGGTGTCTCGGTTGGCGATTTCGATCTGGTGAAGGACATTATGCGTGAACAGGGACAGGTTGATTTCTGGCGTATTAACATGCGCCCCGGTAAACCTGTTGCATTTGGGCAAATCGGCGGCGTACCGCTACTCGGTCTACCGGGCAACCCCGTCTCTACTGCCGTGACATTCCAATTGTTTGCTGGCCCTATTATTCGTAAGATGCTTGGTCACACGCGCCTCGTAAAGCCACAGGTTGAGGTCATCGTCGAGGATGGCGTGCAAGAACAGGTCATGCGCCGTCACTATGTGCGCGCCCACGTCACCTGGAATGGCTCCGCGTTCGTCGCACGCACAACAGGCTCACAAGGCTCGCATATTATGACTTCGCTGCTTAATGCGAATGCATTCGTGATTGTGCCAGAAGGCGGCGTCAAAATTCATCCAGGCGAGCGGGCCAACGCAATGATGCTGGATTGGCCCGAAGTGGAGGTCAACATCTAGGTAACGGGCAACAATAGCTCACTCTTGCGCATGCATTTTTTGGAGGCGGTAGCGCAATTGGTCGCGTGTCATACCCAGCAGTTCCGCCGCGCGCACCTGATTCCCTGCGCTCCGTTGCAACGCTTCCATCATAAAATTTTTCTCAATGCGCTGTAGAAATGCAGGCAGATCAATTCCATCCTCTGGGAGGTGTAACCGTTGCGGCATCTCCCAGAGTTGCTGTTGCAAAGAGGCCGCGACATTGCGAATCTGCTCCGGCAAATCCGCCGGACGAATCTCGCCGCCCTCGCAAAGGATTTGTCCATGCTGAATGACGCTACGTAATTCACGCACATTACCAGGCCAGTGATAGCGATAGAGCACCTCCATTGCTTCGGGACTAATGCGCAACGGTTGTGCATCCGGCATCTCAATTGCATAGAGACGCAAGAAAAACGCGACCAGAGAGCCAATATCCTCCCGGCGTTCACGAAGCGGCGGGAGGGTAATAGTGACCACTTTTAAACGATACAATAAGTCTTCGCGAAATGTGCCCTGCTCTACCGCGGTATGCAGGTCTACATTAGTCGCCGCAATCACGCGCAGATGTACGTGGATATCCCTGGTACTGCCAACCCGACAGAACGAACGTGTCTCTAAAAAACGTAACAATTTGGCCTGCAAATTGCGCGGCATGGCACCAATCTCGTCTAGAAAAAGCGTCCCGCCATCAGCACGAAGAATATATCCATCACGCGAGACCTTCGCATCAGTAAACGCACCTGCCTCAACACCAAATAGTTCGGTCTCCAAAAGCATTTCAGGGAGAGCGGCACAGTTAAGCGCAATAAAACGTGAAGGAGAACGTAGGCTCAAATGGTGGATTGCGCGAGCAACTACATCTTTGCCCGTACCACTTTCGCCTTGAAGGAGGACGCCTGTCGCGGGATATTTTGCCACCTGACGCACGATATGCATAATATCGTGCATTACCGCACTCTCGCCTATCACCAGTTCGGGAAATGCATATCGGTCGGTTTCCTGTCCTATTGTGACAGGTGATCGCTCATATACCATCCAACCACTTCCATCTCATAGGGCATCATTCGTCATGCCCTCGTTCCCCACAAAGCGAACACGATAATGCTCTTAAAAAAGCAGGCCAGATGCGCATCTGTTCACGGCAATTTCTTTAAGAGCACCATCGGTCCCTACACTACTTACGATGAGCACAAATACCTAACGCCTGCCACTGGAAGGCATATATGACACGGGCGAAGGCATCACAGAGGCAACAGGCCTCTCTGCAGAGAACGACTGTGGCGAATTTGAACGTACGGCCCAACCGTAGCCAGCCACAAAAGTTGCTCCATTCCCTCCATTGCCCCATTGAGAACGGGTTTCAAAGGTAGATGGCGACATTTGTTGCGGCATTACATCCGATGACGGCAAGGCTGCGGCCCAGGGTGGTGTAGGAGCAACTGCGGCTCCTGGCATCACATAGCCGTTATTGAGGCCAGCCATCGCATATTCTTTTGATACTGGCGAGAATTCTTTGATCGGCTGGTGTTCTGGCATCACCACACGAATTATCCCCAACGCAACCAATCCGCCAGCGACCACGCACAGTTGAGAGGGAGCCATTAATAACTCCTGACTGGCGCGCTTCAATGAGGTGTGTCCATCAACACGAGTCAATACACGCCATTGATCAGGAGTTATCTGTATCTGCGCGTTGCTCTCGACCAGTTGGGTCATATCGGCGGAGGCAAGGACCATATCTGGTTGCATATAGGAGATATCTACTTGCTGAGGAGCTGCTAGTACAGGCATTGGCTGCGATTGTTGCAAACGTGGTAGCACGGGTACAGAGCCAGAAGAGAGTGAAAGGCTTTGCATTTCGTTCGTGGAACGTGTTTTCATGGGACTGGGGCTACCTTCATCCGCAAAACCAAGTAAAGCGGAGGCAGAGAGCAAAGAGGATGACTCGATAAACTGAGCTGCCTCCAGGAGTGTCGGAATATTGGAAACATCGGCGGGGACCATTGTAGGCGTTTCAGGAATGGTTGGCCCAACAGAAGCAGCTTGCCGCACCTGCTCATACATCAGTTGTGAGACAGCAGCAGACGAAGATGATAGCAAAGAAGATTGCGGGGTTACTGGTATTGACGATGGCTGAGAAGACAAGAACGATGAAATGGCAACCGCTACAAGCAAACGGTCCGCAGGTGGCATTTTCTGCTCTTCAAACGAAACAGTTCCACTAGACCAACCGGTTATCGTCCGAATGGCTTCCTGGGCGCGACGAGTGGCCCATGAGCGCAACTGATCCTGATTGACATACCCTAGCTCGATTAATTTACTCGCGAGACTTATCTCGCTGAAATGTTTATTTCCAATCAATGCCAATACTTGCTGCAATGCACTTGTTGAAATATAGCCCATCTGACAGAGTTGCTCACCCAAAGAAAGCGGTGAGTGCATCGGACCCAGAGCCATTAACCGACCATCTCGAAAATATAATTCGACCCGATGTTCCCCTTTGTCAACAACGAGCAAACCAGTTTTTGCGTGCATCTCGACGCGCTGCAAGATACTGGACAGATCTAATTGCTCTAACATACCTATGAAAGACACAATAATACACCATCCGTCCAAAAATCACCATTATCTTGTCACACATGTCAACCCCCCCGCAACATGCGCGTAGACAATGGCCTACAACAATGACGACACTATCCATAACGACTCAATACTCTTCTTAGAAGCTGATAAACACAGCCATTAGAAGAGTCATTGTCGCCCTCTGTGCTTTTAGTTTTTAGGAAGAGAGCTGCCCCCCAGATAGGATGAGGAAGTGTAACGGCGGCATTGGCAGTCTCAGAAAAGGCGTCATTACCTTACACACGGAGGGAGAGGGATTCGAACCCCCGGGGCGTTAACCCAACTGTTTTCAAGACAGTCGCAATAGACCACTCTGCCATCCCTCCGCTAGGAAGTATAACATACTCTTATACCATTGAAAAGAGGGTAGGATAATAGTCCCAAAAAACACATCAATGTTGATGATCTGGTATAAGAAGAGACACGCCCATATAGGGACGTAAGACTTTTGGAATAATCACCGAGCCATCGGCCTGCTGGTATGTCTCTAAAAGAGCCGCCATTGTGCGCCCTACCGCCAGACCTGATGCGTTCAGCGTATGCACGTATTCCGCATGAGCCTGCGCTGTCGCCCGATATTTGATATCGGCTCTACGCGCCTGAAATGCTTCACAGTTGCTCACCGAGGAGATTTCTACATACGCATTCTGGGCTGGCATCCAGACCTCCAGATCATACGTCTTGCTAGCGGCAAACGGTACATTCGCCGCACATAGCAACACGATGCGGTATGGTAGAGCTAGATAGCGCAAAATCGCCTCGGCGTGTCCCAACATAGTTTCCAATACCTGATACGACACGCTCGGCTCTACAATTTGAAATAATTCCACTTTATTAAATTGATGCAGACGCAAGAGACCACGCGTATGACGTGAAGCAGAACCAGCTTCGCGGCGAAACGCACTTGTCCAGGCGGCATAACGCACAGGTAATGTGCCGGCAGAGAGAATCGTCTCAGCATGCATTCCAACCAGCGGAACCTCAGCCGTTGGATTGAGGTAGAGATCATCCTCAGAACAGTGATAGACCTGTTGTACAAACTTTGGCAACTGACCCGCACCCTGTAAAACAGACGATTTTACCAGTTGCGGCGGCATGATCTCCGTGTAATCATGCTCACGCGTATGCACATCCAGCATGAAAGAGATCAACGCGCGTTCCAGACGCGCCCCTGCACCTTTGAGTGTGACAAAACGGCTCCCCGCGATACGCGCCGCGCTTTTGGCATCGAGAATATCTAGCTGTTCCCCAAGTGTCCAGTGAGGCTTTGGCTCAAAATGAAAACTCAGTGGCTCACCCCACCGCCGTATCTCTACATCATCTTTTTCATCTTCACCCTCTGGTACACTGGCATGCAAGAGATTGGGCAAGCTCAAAAGCTGCATTTGCAAGCGCGTATCAATATCGGCAATCCGCAACTCAAGCTGGCGAATACCTTGTTCTTGCTCTTTCACCTGTCTGTTTTGAGCAGCACGTTTCTCCACAGGCAATGCGCGAATTGACTCACGCGCATGCTTAAGTACACTATGCATTTGATCGCGATGTGCGACTAATGCACGTCGCTGCTCTTCTAATTGGAGCAGTTCGTCGAGTGTACGTGCATCATGACGCTTCTGTAAATTCGCACGCACGATATCAGTATGTTGACGAATAAAATCCAGGCTTAACATATCTCTAGTATAGCAGAATAGAAAGGGATAGAGTAGAAAATGTATTAATTTGGCACCATTTTTACAGAAGTACACATGCGCTAGAGAGTGCCACAGAGCAATCTCTGTAAGGATTGTTCAGTGGCACTCCCAGGCAGTGTTTTCATAATAGTTTTAGAAATTACTCCCACCACCACTATTATCGTTGCCCCCACCACCTCCGAAATCTGCTCCTCCTCCTCCACCAAAGTTGCCCGCATTCGGGTCACTACCAAAGTCTGCTCCTCCTCCTCCACCAAAGTTCCCTGCGTTCGGGTCAGAGCCTCCCCAATCATTCTGATTATTATCCTGCTCTTGCCTTTCACGCTCACCGGCCTCCTTACCCAGTTCATAACCAGCAAGGCCACCAGCCGCCGCGCCCAAGCCACCAGCCGCCCAGGGATTCATACCCTGTCGAGGACCAGGAACAGGACCGTAAGGCGGATAACCTTGATTGTATGGTCCCTGATTATATGGGCCACCATACGGTTGATTATAACCTGTATCTATACGCGGCTCCTGGTTAAAACGCCTGCGCGAGCGACCGCGAAACAGGAAGAATGCTCCTAAACCAAGCAGAATGAGAAGCCCTACACAGCAGATGGGCAATGCCAGCCAGTTAAAACCACCACGCGGAGCAGGCACGGGAGCAGCCCCATTGTTCGCGGGAGTATTACCCGCCGCACTTAATGCATTGTTGAGTGAGCGCAAAGCCGCGATAGTTGCGCCCGTATAGCCACCACTACTGAAGTTGCTGGCAAAAGCGTTTGCCGCGTCAGTTGCCTGACTACTGGAAAGCGGTACGTTGGAGCCACCTTTAATATAGATGTAGTGATGACCAGGATCAGTATCAATCGCCATCACAAGCAGGTTGGCATCACTCGCAGTATGCTTGGCCGTCTCTTGCTGAAACTGCGCTCTGGTGCCTGTAAAATTAGCAACGGTATAGATATCGATAGGATAAGGCAAATTGGCGGCCTCGCTCTGCACCTGGCTCGCATTCAACACCTTCGCATTATCATAGATATGTACGGTACTGGCAAGCGCAGTAGCAGAGCAGACAAAGAATAAGAATAGGGCGAGCAGACCAGCACACCAGCGTATCGCTGAACCATGTCCTGGGAAGCTATGCATATTCATCAGTCACAGTCTTTCTTCACTATAAGAGAGTTCACACTGAGAAACACGAGCAATAGCGTCGCTAAGAGACACCGAAAAACTCTCTCACAGGAGAAAACGTAACCATTGCCAGTACATACAAAGCGAGCAGACAAGGGAATGGATCGCTGATAAGAGAAATTCAACTGGATCCCAGCGTAGTTATGTAGGATGAAGTCCCTTCTGTTGTCTTATACCAGAAAGCAAAAAACAGTATATGCAGCAAATCGCGCGTATCCCGATACTCTATCGCTACATCGCTCTGGGCGTGTTGCTTGCACTGGGACAAATTCTGCTCTTCTTCCTCGGCTACCCTCGCCCAGGAATCAATCTCGCACTCAATAACACCTTTTTACCAGGCTTACTCCTCTATCTGCTTATTCCAGTTTTCGCTGGCTTACAGCGTGCCTCTAAGGGAGATGAGCAACCCAGAGAAGCCGGAGCAGGATTGGTGACGGGCAGCGTCAGCGCGCTGATTGTTATGCTCACGCTTATCACCGCTTTTTTCTTCGTTCATCCACAAAGTAGCGGTAGATTTTTAATTCCTGTCGAATTTATCATCGGCATAATCTTTGTCGCCGCACTCGTCTACCATGCATTCTGCGGTATACTCCTTGCTGTTATCGGCGCGGCTGTCGGAAGATTGATCAGAAAACGTTTTATGAAGCAGGTGGCTTCTCAATAGTCTGCCAGCCATTCCGAGGGTCCCTTATGGCAAGTTTCTGTGCCGTCTACTCAAAGAACAAGAACACAAGTAACATGCTGATTTGAGTTAGAGCAAGAGCAACCTCTTGACAAGGTGGTATTTACAGAGTACTCTATGATATAGAGTACTCTGTAAATACCACCTTGTCTACTGAATAAAGGAGTTGGCACATGAACATCTCACCAGAGGAAGCTCGCGCTGCATTGCATGACATTCAAGCTGAAACGCTCAAAACCCAGAACAGCATGTATGTCTGGTTCTACTATACCCTGCTGTGGGGTATCATCTGGATGCTTGGTTTTCTCGTCACGCAGTTACAACCACAGTTGCTGGGCTGGATATGGGCAGCGATGCTTATCGCTGGTATGGCTGGCTCTGGTGTCATCGGCGCGCTCTCCGGCAATCGGTTTCGCGCGACACCAGACACAGAAGCTGCCCGCGTTGCAATTCAGCTTGGCAGCTTCTATGGCATCTTGTTCACGTTCGCCGCACTCTGGCTGATCGTGCTACGGCTCAATGCCCTGCAAATCGGCTTTT
>DAIDJF010000025.1 GCA_027451525.1 Ktedonobacterales bacterium | reverse complement strand
AATGCAAACATAGTCACAAAACCTTTGAATCAGCGGACGCTTGTTATAATCATGTATAATACGAAGCTGAACAAGTAAAAGAAACACAAAAGTACGTGTCTATTGTAACAATAACACGTATTTTTGTGTTTCTCTGCTCCTATTGCTTACTGCTATGTGGTTACTGTTGTGACGGTGGGTTAGGGTATTGTTGTGTTTTGGTTATATCATGCTCTTCCGGGGCAACATAGGGCGGAAATGGGAGTTGCGGGTAGTTTGGAAATGATAGTTGTGCGTGCTGCTCCTGCGCAGTTGCAGATGTCTGCTCTGCTATCGGATAGAGCGATTGTGGTGCTTGCGTCTGCGGCATCGACTGTGGTCCTGGTTGTGATGCATAGGAAAGTAGTGAGCGTCGTCCCTGTACTGGTTGAGAAGGCTGGCCCATCTGAACGTGTGAAGCCTGTGGCTGCGCTTGTGGTTGCGTAGGAAGTTGAAATGCCCTTTGCGGGAAGAACTGGTGCGGAGCAGAAGGAGTCGCCGCTTGTTCTGCTATAGCAGGCTGAGAGACAAAACCTTGTTGCGGGAAGGGTGGGTAAGTACCAGACGTGCTTGAGGATGGCATCGTGTATGGCAGTCGTGTATCTTGTGAGAAAAGCATCTCCTCTGGTGCCAGCGACGGCTGATCTTGTATGTTGAGTGCTGCCTGTTTCTTTGGGCGCATAAACAGGAGAGAAATGCCGCACAAGGCAAAACCGGCCGCGAGTAGTCCTCCACCTAAGATCCAATTATTGACATAATAACCTTGAAGATGCTTGCTATATTGTGCTGTCATAAAGATTTGCAGTGCATGTGTCGGCTGATTAGGGTCATAGGCCGTAATGGCTACAATCGTGTCTGCGGTGCCAACTAAATGCGTGCCAATTTTTGAGGTTACATTAATTGGCGTTGTCTCACTTGTGGTGTACGTGAAAGAGACAGTCTCGCCATCAGTGAAGGTCTGTACGCCGTTGATCTGCGGTGTAAAGTCCTGCTCATGGATGATGTAGAGTGTTGGACTGCCCTGCATCTGCAAATAGGCCGTTGTTTGCGCGGCAAGAAAGTGTGCTATTACCCCTTTTGTGCCTTGCTGATAGGTCACTTGATGGGATGTGATGCCTGTCATCACACCAAATGCAATACTAATGATGCCAAAAATAAGAGGCATAAGAAATAATACAATGCGTCTCATAACTCAAATCCTCCACACCGTTTTCCCGCCTCGAATGAGAGCAAGATGTGTGATAACCTTTGTGTAACTTGTTCATACAATCTATATACCCATACATATAACGAATAGACTCGACGGAAATATCTGACTATGCTATCATTGGCGAATATTTAAGATAATTTTTATGAGAGGCGAGCCAGTCGTGTATCTCAAACGTTTGGATATGCTAGGTTTCAAGAGTTTTGCGGCACGAACACAATTGGAGTTTAGCCCAGGTATTACCGCTGTTGTCGGGCCAAATGGCGCGGGCAAATCCAATGTTGCTGACGCTATGCGCTGGGTCTTGGGCGAGCAAAGTATGCGCCAATTGCGCGGTAAGAAAAGTGAAGATATCATCTTTATTGGTGGTCAGGGTCGCGCCGCACTTGGTATGGCTGAGGTGACGTTAACGCTTGATAATAGCACGGGTTGGGTTCCCTCCGAATATAGTGAGATTTCAGTCACGCGCCGCACCTATCGTTCGGGCGAGAACGAATATCTGATTAATAAACAGAAAGTGCGTCTGCGCGATGTGGTGTTGCTCCTGGCACAGGCGAGAATTGGGCATGACTCGTACACTGTGGTAGGACAGGGTTTGATTGATGCCGCGTTAAGTTTGCGTGCCGAGGAGCGACGCGGCTTGTTTGAGGATGCGGCCGGTATTCGCCCCTTTCAAGTGCAACGGACGGATGCTGAAAATTGTCTCCGTCAGACAGAACAAAATCTAGAGCGTCTCCGTGATATCCTGGGCGAGATTGAGCCACGTCTGCTCCCATTAGCAGAACAGGCGCGACGTGCTGTGGAATATCAGCACGTAAGTGGCGAGTTACAGGATGTGTTGAGCCTGTGGTATACCTTGCAGTGGCGGCGTCTCAGCGCGGTCAGCGAGCGGACTGCGCGTTTTGAACAGGAGCAGCTCCTCTTGCTCCAGCAAGCACGCCAGATGGTGCAAGAGATTGATGAGCAAGGGAATATACAGCGCGCCTATCGGCAAACGATACAGGGGCGTATGAGCGAGGCGCGTGCAGCCTATAATGATGCACGAACCGCAACGCAGAAAATCGAGCGCGAGCTGGCGGTTCGTGAAGAGCGTATTGGTGGCTTAGAGCGGCAACGTGGCGATATGCAGCAAGAAGAGCGGCGGTTACGTGAACGGCTCATCGCGGCACAGAAACGCTTAATTGATCTTGAGGAACAATGCGATCTTGCTGATGAGGCATTAGATGGCGAGGCATCCGCGCTAGCGACGTTAGAAAGGGATGTCACGAGGGCGCAAAAAGATTATGAGATGGAGGAACGGCGGCTACGTAATGCGCAAAATGACCTTGTGCAGGTGCAGGCGCGCTTGGGTTCCACGCAGACAGAATTGGGGCGATTGCAGAAACAGCTTGGTGAGCGAAACCGCACGCTTGCCGCTCGTCGTGATACAATTGCGCAATCTCAGCAGACACTGCGCACATTAGAGACACGTCTGCTTGATGAGCGTGCGCGTCTGAGTACAGCACGCAACGAAGAGCAGCAGATGACACAGCGGAAACAGGCCCTTGCGCGTGCTATTGCCGACGCGCAACAGGAGATGGAACGCTTCAAAACGCTTCTTGCTGAGTCTGAACGCCAGCGCAAAACGCTCCTTGACCGTTTGAATATGCTCAAGACATGGCGGCAAAATCTCAGTGGTTATAGTGAGGGCGTGCGTTCCCTCCTGCGTGCTCCTGCTGGCAAACTCGCGGGCTTGCTCGGTCCTGTGCCACAGTTGGGCGTGGTGACTGCTGGCGTAGAGATGGCTCTAGAAGCGGCCCTGGGCGTCTATATGCAGGCGGTCGTTGTACGCACCTTTCAGGATGCACAGCAGTGTTTGGCGTATTTGCACACGACTACAAGTGGCAAGGCAATGGTTGTGTGGCTGGCATTTGACGAGGAGCATGAGGATGTGCCAGAGATACGTAGCATTCAGCAGCAGGTAGAGGAAGATGTTGTGCGCCGTTTCCTCAGCGAGCAACCTGCGTTACAAGAGCGTGTCGTAGGGTTTGCATGGCGACAGATGAATTGTGATGCCGCCTATCAAGCGTTTTTTCAGCGTATCTTACGTGGCATCGTGATCGTCAAAGATGTCAGCACGGCCCACATGTTGTTGACCTGGGTCATGGGATTGAGCCTCTCCTCAACCACAGACCTGCCTTTTACTGCCATCGTGACGCTAAAAGGAGAGATGTTCCACGTTGATGGCTGGCTGACCGCTGGCGGTGGAAGTGGAAAGGAGAGTGGGCAGCAGGGCATGTTGGCCTACGAACGCGAACTGCGCGAATTACCTCCACAGATTGACGCGCACAAAACGCAGATTGATCGTATCAATGGCATGCTGAGCGAGGTGCAGCGCGGACAAGAAGGACGACGCGCTGAGCAAAGTGCACTTGATAAAGAGCTACAAAAGATTGGTGCGCGTATCAATGAGCTGACGCGCGTGGTCAACAGTTCGCAACGCGAGTTAGAGCGTGTGCAGACCGAGATGCAGGTGGCGGCCTCACTTGAAGAACAGCTTGCCGCCGAGGTTGCTGGTCTGGAACAAGAGATGCAGGCAACGCAAGAGCGCGTACGCACCCATGAGAAGGCACAGCGCGAAATAAGTGGTCTGGTTGAAGAGTTGCGCTATGCGATGGAAGATCGCGCCGCTATCTATCATCGCCAGCAGGATGACTTGGGAAAAGCTCGTACAGCTTTAGCCGTCAAACGACAAGAGGTCAAGGCATTACAGCAACAGGTCTCCTTGCAGCAGGGACAGGCCCAGGAGCTAAAGGCGCAGGTTGAGCAGCAGGTCAAACGACTGCAAAATATGGAGCAGCAACAGCAAACCTTGCAAGATGCTATCACCATGCAGCGCACAGCATTGCGCCAGGCGCAGACGGTTGCACATACTCAGGAGGAAGCGGTACGTGTTGTCGAGACGCAGCTTGCGGCATTGGAGCAGACGGTTGCGTCGTTAGAGCGACAGCGGGTACAGGCTCAACAGGTGCTGGCAGAACGTGAGGGGAGCTACCGCAGTTCGCTTTTAGAGAGCCAGAAGGCGAAAGACGCGCTCGAAACACTCCTCGCGCAACTCCATGAGGAACTGGGCCTGGAAGACCCCAATGCGTTATTAACACGTTCTCACCATGCTCACGTCGAGGAAACTGATGATAGTCCATCTCTTGAGATGAAAACTGCTCATATGACAGAGAAAAGTGAGTCCTCAGTGCTGCTTTCAGAAGAGGAAGAGGGACAACTCAAGCGTTTGCGCCGCCGCGTTGATACTTTACGCAGTCGCTTGAAAGCAATGGGCGGCTGTGACCTCAATGCCCCAGACGAATATGCCGAGACAAAAGCTCGCTTCGAGTTCCTTTCAACACAGATCGCGGATATGGAACAGGCGGCAGCACAATTGCATGCGATTATCGGACAGCTTGATGTGACAATGGCAAAACAGTTTGAGGTAACGTTTCAGGCGGTGAATGCGCGTTTCCGTGAGCATTTTACGACGCTCTTTCATGGTGGTACAGCACGTCTGGAACTGCTCGCGGCAAAACGTGATGATGAAAGCTCACTTGCGCCATCCAGTATGCCAGCTGGGATCGAGGTGATTGTGCAACCACCTGGAAAGAAGGTGCAGGACCTCTCGTTGCTCTCTGGTGGCGAGCGTGCCCTGGTCTCAGCAGCCTTGCTGTTTGCCCTGCTAGAAATCAATCCGCCGCCATTCTGCCTGCTAGATGAGGTAGATGCCGCTCTAGACGAGTCAAACGTGGTGCGCTTCTGCGATATTCTGAAACAATTGGCCCAACGCACACAGTTTATTGTAATCACGCATAACCGCGTGACGATGACGGCGGCGCAGGCGATTTATGGCGTTTCTATGCGCGAAAGTATCTCGCGTCTGCTTTCGCTAAAGTTGGAGGAAGCGGCAAATGTGGCAAGATAATGGCAAATTTACCACATTTGCCAAATTTGGAAAAATTCGTTGAAAAAAGTGTTGACAAGAGTACACGACTGTAGTATTATACTGCCTGTAAAGAAGCCCGCCTGTATGCGCAGGTGAGCTGGTGACTATAGAGAAGAGGGTACACCCGTTCCCATCCCGAACACGGAAGTTAAGCTCTTCATCCCCTACGATACTACAGGGGCAGCCCTGTGGGAAAATCGGAAGTTGCCATCTCACCCGCTCACATAGACGGGTTTTTTCGTTGGGAAAAAAGCGTGGGTAGCATTCCCCAGCCCAGGCATAGATCTGTCTGCGCTGGGGAATGTGCTAGACGAATACTTATAACGCGGTGAGTGCCTGCACCAACTGATCAATCTCTTGTTCAGTATTATAAAAGCCCGTTGAGATACGCAACGCTTTTATAGAAGGAATGTTACGGATGTAGATGTTATGCTGCTCGCGTAATACCGCGACAACCTCCGCATCATTCTTGTCATCAAGTGTAAACGAGATCAAGCCACTTGCCCCCGGCTCTGGCGTGAGCATTGTCAAACCGGGAATCTGCTTGAGTGCGTGGTAGGCATATGTATGCAGGGTGGCAATCCGTTGGAAGAGCCATTCGTATCCAACGACGGTATCCAGCCAGTTGAGGAGAGCCGCCTGACCAGCAATTGATGCTGTCTGGCGACCGCCCAATTCAAAACGTTGTGCGCAATCCATCAATTCCCACTCTATGCCCTCTTCGTGTTTGATAGAGAAGTAGCCAACCTGTGTTGGTTGTGCGACGTTGAGTGACGCGGAGTTAACGTAGAGCGCACCTGTGCCATCAGGTCCGCAGAGCCATTTCTGCATTGGTATCGCATAGAAATCTACGTCTAAAGCCTTCATGTCGAGCGGAATCGCACCTGCCGATTGCGCACCATCAACCAGGACGGGAATGCCGTGCTCGCGCCCTAACTTGCTGACTGCCTGAATATCTATGCGTGCCCCTGTGGACCAGGCGACGTGTGAGATAACGATCAGACGTGTGCGTTCCGTAATCAGCGGGCGTATCTGCTCGGCGGCATGCAGATTGGCCTGGGGACCAATATCGGCTGTTTTAATGACGATACCACGCCGATCACGGTTCTGATACAGCGGCGCGAGCGCACTGATATGTTCGTGATTGGTTGTAATGACTTCATCGCCCTCTTGCCAGTTGAAACCGTTGGTGATGATGTTCATTCCCTCACCTGTATTGTCGGTCAGCGCGATCTCTTGTGGGTCGGCATGCAGTAATTGCGCAATTCTGCTACGTGCATCGCCATAGATCGTTGCCATGGATGTGAAGGCATCAGGTCCCAAGCGACCATGCTGATATTCGGCCTGTACGCGCTCGTGCATTGCCTGTATTACACATGTTGGTAGCGGACCAAAAGTGCCTGTGTTAAGATAAATATGTTGATTGACAGCGGGTAATTCGCTGCGTAGCCGCTCGATATGCGTGAGTTCTGCCACGTGAGGACTCCTTTGCAGTAGACAGAAAAATTATGCCGGACAAACTAAGCGATAAGTATTATAGACAGTATATCCGCTGAGTTAGAAAATTTCCAAGAGAAGCAGGTATATCAGATTGACACGCGGTGGGTTTTCATGGCAAAACCTTCTGGCCTTGCTCCTCTACAGACGTTAGCAGAACGCTTTCTGGAAGGAATTGTTATAGTATGCGCATACGTACCTATCGGCCCGATGACATGTTTATAGTGGAACAACTCCAGCAGCGCGCGGTTGCAACAGACCAACTTGCGGCTGAGAGCGTACAAAACTTGCTGCTCTGGCTGCAAGATGCGGCCCATGAGCCAGAGGCAAACGTATTTGTAATCCGTGATGATGACGATGAGCTAAACACGTGGGGACAGGCGGGAACGCTTGACGGGGTTGAGGGCGAAATTGTGGGCTATAGCGCATTGGAGATGCATCTTACCGCGCAGGCGTACCATTTTCGCTGCATGGGGAGCGTTGATCCTGAGATGCGAAGGCAGAACGCCGGACGTGCGCTGCTCATCTGCGCTTTGAATCGCGCACGTATCATTGCGGCAGATGTTGAATTTGAGGCTGAACAGGCAGGTATGCTGCTCTATTTTGAGGCCTTATTGCCTATCCGTGACCCTGCATCTTCCCATCTAGCAGCAAAATGCGAGATGGCCCCTACAGACGCTCCGGCACCACACGGTTTGCGGCTTTATCGGCGTATCTTATGGTAAAAGTCTCTCTGGCGTTTTAGACCTTCTGGAATGGCGTTTTGACGCTATAGGTGCTATCTGATAGCTGCTCAAGCGCATAGTCGCCAAATAAAATTGGGTCGCTTGTGCGCAGACAGAGGAAGACGCGCACGGCTAATTCGCGAATCTCGATCTCGGCGTGGCTACTGGCACGCATCTCAATGAAATGCCGCCAGGCGCGCACGTTGGCGGTAACAACAATGGGAGCCTCTGTCTCATTGGGCAGAACAGAGCGTGCGCATTGTTGTACTTTCTTGCGCAGATCGGTGCGTGCCTCCGCACTCAAAATATCAACACCAGCCTGCTGCATCTCTAAGAGGTGGTGTGTGAGGGCATTGTACTCCTCGGCTGCGCGCTCAATGCGATGCATAAATTGTTGATGCAACTGCTGCTCGTTGCGATACTCTGGCCGTTCCACAAAGCGTAACATGCGTCCCGAAACATAGCGTTGCGAGAGTTGCGAAAAACTAAAGCCGGACCTGTGCCGTACTAATTCGTGTGTGACGCTTCGTGAGATGCCATAGAATAAAAAGCTGAAGTTGGCGTGTTCCAGGACGGAGCCATGCCCAGATGATTTGAGGTTATCGAAATAGCGTTTGGCCTGCGCGTTAAGCGTGCGACCCGGACCAAAGCTCATATAGCAGACCTGCCCCGCGATTTTACAGAGTTGAGCACTATCTGGGAGCTGTGTGGGATCATCAAGATACTGCGGGAAGCGGAGTGCTGAATCGAAACCGTTGAGAAAGCCGGAAAGACCAGCCAGATCTACCTGAGGACGGGCCAACACCACAACTCCAGGTAATTGTAAGTAAGGAATCCCCCCTGGAGTGTGGTGTGTAGGGGCATGAAGAGCTATCGTATGAATGTTCTCTTCTCCGCCAAATTCCTGAAAAAGTTGTTCAGCGTCACTGATAGACATAGCATCCTCTTACATCTTGCTTAAATGCGTATACAATCGGGCCTAGTATAGCAGATGGAGTGATCTCTGTCTATCTAAGCTCCACTTACTCGATGGGTTTTGGAGAGGTAAGCAGTACCTCTAGCGTAGAGCGGCGGATCCGGTACGCCTGGCGCGCACCCCGGTGAGGTAGCGTGATAGCCTCAAGCACGCCGTTCTTAATCCATCGACGCACGGTGGTGTCATCTACACGCAGTTGCTTGGCAACTTCACGAACTGTGAGCAAATCCGCATCATCGTATGCCACGGGATCCTCTTTCTGGTCTTGTATTACAACAAGGCCGCTGTTACTGTATGGTCAGTTTCGATCTGCTCTGCATGTATAATCGGGGATACAAAGCAGATATCTATTTGACTATAATGACGAACATCCTGTTTTCTAGTAACATAGATTGTATCGTCACCATAGCCGTATCTAAATGTATTGGCCGATAGAGCCGCTATGCAGCAGCTATATCGGCCTTGTATGTCTTGTGTATATGTCACCCGTGTGCAAAGTATGCGCAGGTATTACCCGCCAATCATAGACATGCTACGATTGGCCCGTTTGAAACGTTTATCCCCGATATAATGTTTTAGCTCTTTATTCAACACGGCTTGTTTGATTGTAGCCGCGAGCACTGCATCATCATCGGTAGAGCGTAAGACGGCGCGTAAATCTGTCTCTTCGGTCGCAAAGAGACATGTACGCAACTGTCCATCGGCTGTCAAGCGAATGCGATCACAGCTAGCGCAGAATGGTTCGCTGACAGGATTGATAAAGCCCACTTCGCCGATGCCATCGCTGAAGGTGTAGCGGCGCGCGGTTTCCGAGGGGTCGCCTGTGGTGATGGGAACCAGTGGACCGTAGGCGGCTTCGATGATGTTTTTAATTTCGCCACCGGTGAGAATATCTTCTTTGCGCCAGATTTGATCGGCGTCGAGAGGCATAAATTCAATCCAGCGCATCACATAGGCTTTGTTGCGTGCAAAGCGCACGAAATCAAGGACCTCTTCCTCGCTATAATCGCGAATGGCGACGGCATTAATTTTCACGGGGTGGATAGAAGGATAATTCTCTAATTCTGCAAGACCCTCAAGTACGCGCTCCATCTGGTCGCGTCGTGTCAATTTGGCAAACTTCTCGCGTACCAGTGAGTCAAGACTAACATTAATGCGTGTCAGTCCTGCTTCTGCAAGGGCTTTGGCTTGCTGTTTCAGCAAGATGCCATTGGTAGTCAGGCTCAGACTACGTAAGCCTTCAATGGCGTGAAGTTGGCGCACAAGTTCTGGTACATCGCGCCTGACTAACGGCTCGCCTCCTGTTAAACGAATCTGTTCGATGCCACTATTGACTGCTACGCGAGCCAGGCGCACAATCTCTTCGTAGGAAAGGATTTCCGCTTTTCTCAGCCAGGGAAGTCCTTCGGCTGGCATGCAATAGGTACAACGAAAATTGCACTTATCAGTAATCGAGATGCGCATGCTTTTGATGCGTCTTCCGTAGCTGTCAACGAGTAGTTCCATAGGTAGCCTCTCTGCCAGAGCAATCGTGAAACGGTAGAAAGATATATCTCTAACTATAGCATATTTTTAAGAGATTCGTCATCCGTTGATGGTGCGGTTGTGTGATCTCTTATTGTCCAAAATCTAGACAATGGAACGAATATGTTGTGGAAGCATTTAAGGTTGTGACTTTTCCGCGTTTTTATTCGTTCCAAAACATGAACAATAATTTTGTTCTCTTTATTCTGACTCATCACCCATTATTATTGCTATGCGATAGCCGTGGAAATATAGCAATGCCGAAAATTGTTGACGAACAGATGCGGGATGCTATGCGCCGCCGTATTATTCACGAGGCGGCGAGCGAATTTGCTCGTTTGGGTTTCGACCAGGCGAATATTAATGTCATTGCTGAGCAAGCGGGTATCGGCAAGGGCACAATTTATCTGTATTTTGCGAACAAGCGTGAATTGTTTCTTGCTATGTTACGCCAGATTGCTCAGGAGCAATTGACCGTAATTCAGGCCACCTTATTGACACAGACGGGGGTGCGTGAACAGCTAGAGCAGTTGTTTCTTGCTTTCGCGCGTCTGGCCCATGAGGAACGCGACGGGTTTAATGTCTATATGAGTGCGCTCTATGGTGTTAATCGCGCTTTTAAAGATGAAGCAATTAAATTACTCCAAGAATATGTCTCTATTATCGTTGGGGTATTGGAGCAAGGTCAGCAACGTGGTGAGGTGCAGTATGTACAGCGCGAAGTGACCGCGTTAATGCTTTTATCATTAACAGAATCATATGTCTTGTCCGCTGGAGTGTTGGGTTACCCAGAGGATGCCATAGAACAGCACGCGCGTCTGGTTGTGGACATGATTCTGCATGGTATTGCGCTTCCCGCCTCTTGACGGGATTTTTCTTTTTTCTTTTTTTCTTGGGTGACCGCCCATTCAATAATGGCGGTTTCTGTGGCATTGCGTTAAAGGAGATGCACTAATGGTGAACAATATGCCCTTTGTGGCATCGTTACGGCGTATTTTTCGGATGCGTCGTATTCGGCATAATTTGGAAAGTCCTCGTTATCTGCTCAAGTGGCTATTTATCAGTGCTTTGATTGGCATTGTTGCTGGTATTGGGGCCATTATCTTTTTCGAGGCGATTCAGTTATCGACAGCGTTCTTTTTAGGTCGAATCGTCGGTTATTTACCTCCAGGTCCTGCGGGCGAGGGGAGTTCAGTCGTAACCAATTTCTGGTCTTCGGCTCGTCCCTGGCTCTTGCCTGTGATTACAACGCTCGGTGGTTTAATTTCTGGTATTATCGTTTTTACTTTTGCGCCTGAAGCTGAGGGGCACGGTACTGACTCCGCGATTAAAGCGTTTCACGAAGGGAAAGCCATGCGCGCGCGTGTGCCGCTGGTAAAAGTAATTGCCTCTGCTATCACAATTGGTTCTGGTGGTTCTGGTGGACGTGAGGGTCCATCCGCGCAAATCAGTGCAGGTTTTGGCTCGCTGTTGGCGACCGCCCTCCATCTAGATGTGCAGGACCGCCGTATCGCGCTGGCAACAGGTATTGGTTCAGGCATTGGGGCCATCTTCCGTGCCCCACTGGGCGGAGCGATCCTCGCGGCTGAAATTCTTTATAAACACGACCTGGAGACAGAGGCAATTATCCCGGCCTTGATGGCGTCGATTATTGGTTACAGCGTGTTTGGTCTCTGGTCGGGTTGGAACCCTATCTTTGCAACCAGCGGCAATCTGGCATTTACCTCGCCGCCACAACTACTTTACTACATTGTGCTGGGCATCCTCTGTGGCGTTGTTGGTATAATGTATGCTCGTGGTTTCTATGGTATCACGCATATCTTCCATCGCCTGTCGCTCCCGAACTGGATTAAGCCCGGTATTGGTGGTCTTCTGGTTGGTCTGATCGGCCTAGTGGTTCCGCAGGCTCTCGGCATGGGTTATGGTTGGGTGCAGGTGAGCATGTCTGCTCCTGGTCTTTTGCAGATACCTGTCTGGGTTATTCTACTCCTGCCGTTTGTGAAAATCCTGACGACTGGCCTGTCGATTGGCTCTGGTGGTTCGGGCGGTATCTTTGGGCCAGGAATGGTGATTGGCGGCATTTTAGGGGCACTGGTCTGGCGTTTATGCTATCATGTCCTTCCTGGTGTACCTGATAATCCGGCTCCCTTTGTGATTGTCGGTATGATGGCTCTTTTCGGTGGCGTGGCTCACGCGCCGCTCGCGGTGATGTTGATGGTTGCGGAAATGACGGGCAATCTCTCCATGTTGGCCCCAGCCATGATTGCTGTCGGTATCTCTTCGATCATCGTAGGCGAGATTTCAATTTACTCTAATCAGGTCGATACACGCGCCAATTCGCCCGCCCATCGCTTGCAAATGTCATTCCCACTGCTTTCAACCATATCTGTACACGATGCTATGGCTCCGCTCGCCATCAAATTTTCCCCGGTGCAGACCGTTGCCGAGGCCGAGCGAAAACTCTCTCAACGTATTGAGACTGGTGCGCCAGTTGTGGATGCAAAAGGCAACTTGCAAGGTATATTGACACTGACTGATATCCAGCATGTCCCGTTGGAAGAGCGAGAGACGTGCCTGGTACGCGATGCAATGAAACGCGACGTTGTGAAGCTCTATCCATACGATACGTTGGATGATGCATTGGAGCAACTGGCGAGCCATCATATCAGTTGGATGCCAGTTGTGAGTATCGAAAACGAGTCCGGTGGGCAACTGGTATTAGGCTGGCTCTCGGCGGCGCATATCACGCATGCCTATCGCTCAACCTTGCTGAAGGACTCACGGCGTATGAGTGGTGTTGTGAAGGGGACTGTGATGATTGAGGTTACGATTGAACCGAGCATGCCACTGACGGGAAGTACCTTGAATACGTTGCGTCTGCCCCCAGAATCGCTGATCGTTTCTATCCGCCGTGGTGATGAACTCATTTTCCCGCGTGCAGATGTGACAATGCAGGTGGATGATGTCGTGACGTTCCTGGTCAGTCCACGTTACGAGAAAAACCTGCGCGATTATCTGCGTGGGCCTGAGACGCCCACGCAACCGCAGGACAAAGTCCTGACAGATGTAAAAAAATAAGGAAGAGTTTTAAGCAATGCAGAAGGCCACTAGTGTTATAAAAACGCTAGTGGCCTTCTGCATTGCTTATTGGATACTTAGCGATGCCTAGACATCGTAATAGAGAGAGAATTCGATAGGCACTGGGCGCAGACGAACCTCATCAGATTGCGCGCGCTTGAAGTTGACATAGCTCTCAAGCACGTCGGTGGTGAAGACGCCACCTTCGAGCAAGAACGAGTGATCGCTTTCGAGTGCGCTGAGCGACTCTTCGAGTGAGCCTGGGACAGAGCGGATCTCGCGCAATTCTTCAGGCGACATCTCGTAGAGGTTGCGGTCAACTGGGCCAAAGCCATGATCGCTTGGCTCAATCTCGCGACGAATGCCATCCAGACCCGCCATCAACAAGGCTGCGAAGAGCAGATACGGATTTGCGCTTGGGTCTGGCGAGCGGAATTCGATGCGCTTTGCAGGAGGCGTATATGTTTTTGGGATACGCACTGCGGCACTGCGGTTGCCCTGCGAGAAGACCAGATTCACTGGTGCTTCATAGCCTGGGACAAGACGCTTGTAGCTATTGGTGGTAGGAGCCGCGATAGCCAGCAAAGCGGGAGCGTGAGTCAAGATACCGCCAATGTAGTAACGCGCAAGCTGAGAGAGGTTGGCATAGCTATCGGCTGCGTAGAAGAGTGGGCCTTCATCCTTCCACAAGCTCTGGTGGACGTGCATACCAGACCCGTTGTCACCAAAGACTGGCTTGGGCATAAATGTGACTGTCTTGCCATATTTACGCGCAATGTTCTTGATGACATACTTGTAGAGCATGATGCCATCCGCGCTCTTGAGCAGGGTATTGAAGCGCATGTCAATTTCACACTGGCCGGGTGCGCCGACTTCGTGGTGCTGTGCCTCGACAGGGATGCCCAGAGCTTCGAGGGTAAGAGCCATCTCGCTGCGCAGGTCTTGCAGGGTATCATTTGGGGCAACGGGGAAGTAGCCCTCTTTGGTACGCATCAAATGCCCCAGGTTTGCTTTGCCGGTAACTGTGCGATTGCTATTCCAGTGTGCTTCGTCGGAGTCTACTTCTGCATATTGCACATTTTGCGTGGAGGCGTAGCGCACGTTGTCGAAGACGAAGAACTCGGCTTCCGGCCCAAAGTAGCTGGTGTCAGCAATACCGGAAGAGCGCAGATAGGCTTCTGCTTTCTGTGCGATATAGCGTGGGTCGCGGCTATAAGGTTTCTTGGGTCCACTAGGAGCGGGATGCGCGATGTTGCAGACCAGGCTAAGTGTGGGAACGGCTGTGAATGGATCCATCATCGCTGTAGCCGCATCTGGAATAACCAGCATATCGCTTTCGTTGATGGTCTGGAAGCCACGAATGCTAGAGCCATCGAACGCGACGCCCTCGACAAAGGTTCCCGCTTTGAGTTCGTGGAACGGGACACTGAAGTGCTGCCAGGAGCCAGGTAGATCGGTAAATTTCAGATCTACCATTTTTGCCCCATTGTCTTTGCCTAATTGTAGGACTTCTTCGGGGGTCATGTACTCGTACTCTCCTCTTGCTATGATCCCTGCACCGTTGCTGGAATTTCAGGCACGCATTGCCTCTGATGGATTGGCGGTTGTACATAAGGTGCCATCAGGAAAACTGGTAAATAGTTTTCCGTAACTCTACTTATCATATGACGCTCTATGAGGGGATGCCATAGACAGATTATCTGAAAATGTTCTATCCCATATTGTGCATATTGCACAATAGTCTTATTTTTTTGCGCTCCTGTCGGTTTGCATATCTGGCCGCTAACTTCTCTGTTTGTCCACAAGGACTATCGTCCAGTACTGCTTGTACTTTACCTTGAAAAGAGGGTACTATAGGCTTAATAACGTTAAAGGATGTGTTTATGGACCAGTTAGATCAATCATCACTCAATGAAGAGCAAACGATGCCTTTACCGAAACCCGCGCAAAAAGAGGCGGCGTATGAAAATGATGCGCAGGAGAGCGCCCAGCAGTACTCAGATGATGTGTCAGAAGAGGAACTGGTGCCGATAGATATTGCTACTATGACAGATAATGATGAGCAACCGGAACGTGAAATAGACGTTTCTATGGAGATTGATGCTGATGCGCGCGCTCTTGCTGATCAAGAGACGCACATGCTCCCGCAATCGACGAACCGCAAAAGCCAGAGCCAAAAACGTCCTGTAGCGCGAAATATGGCTCCCATCATTCTGCCTAGCTCACGACGTATACGACCTGTGCATGAAGAAGGTGAAGTGTCTCCTGTGCGTGAACGTGTGCAGAAAGAGTCATCTTCTCCTGTAAATGCGTTATCGACGCATCGCTTCTCTCGCCCCAGACGAGTAAGCACACCTTTAACCAATGAAAAAGGGCGTGGTGTAGGCATTGTAGGACAGGTCGTTATACTGCTTGTTGGTTTGGGGCTTGGCTGTGTAATGACGATCATCGGTGTGTTGTCTTTAGGTGGGGACTCGCAACCGCTCCTGCTCTCGACATCGCCAACCACTGGCTCAATTGTGACGCAAATAGACTCGGCCTATCTTACGGCACTTGCGCAGAAGAATCTTGCCTCAGCGGGTCTACCAGGAACGATATCGCATGTCCAGGTCTCACTGGTGCAGGATGGCCCGATTACCATTACTGGCGACGATCAGTTTTTACTGATCACAAACCCATTTACCATCGTCTTGCAACCCTATGTGCAGTCGTGCGAACCGAGAGTGCATGTCCTGCAAGCTCATTTGGGCCTTCTCAATTTGACGAGTTTTGCAACTACTTTTGAAAGTCAGATCAACCAGCAACTACAGTTGAAGGTCACCGATCTGCCCAGTGGTTTTACCTATTGCGCGGTGGGTGTGCATACGACCCCTCAGGGTATCTCTATGGTCCTGTCGGCAACGCCAAAGTGATAGGCAAATCTGCGTGCGCGTTTTGACGCAATACATCGAGATCGTCTATGGTATCTACATCGAAGGCGAGGCCATTGCTGAGCAGCGTTTTTCGGCACAGATAACGCTGCGCTGCCTCATCCTGGTAACGTTTCAGGCTGCCTATCCCAAAGAGGTAAGGTAGCACGAGGGGCGGACGCGCAAACAAAGCATTCGTCCCAGTACCGTCGCGTGAGGCGGCAAGCACAACATCGTAGCATGCCGCATAGGCCGCCATCTGCCGAACCTCTTCAACGTGCAGGAGTGGAAGATCTGCTGAAATGGTAAGCAGAGCTGTGACACCACGCTCCATCTCTTGCTGCGCTGCCGCCTGTAGGGCCGGATTATGTCCGGCTGCCGCCTCTATGACCGCACATGCTCCCCAACGGGTTGTCTCGCTTAAAACGGTGAGATCGGGACTCACGACGTTGATGCGCGCAAACAATCGACTCTCCTGGAGAACCGTAATTACATGGTGAAGCATAGCTAGTACAAGTTGAGCACGCTGCTCTTGTGAAAGATAGGGTACGAGTCGGCTCTTTGCATCGCGAAGGGCTTTGACTGGAATGAGTGCGCTATATGTCATGTGTCTTGTATTTTCATGTCTTGTGGACCGCGATCAGGCGCGTGTCTGCGTTTATACATGGATGTTTGCGGCCTGTAGTACACGTCGTGCCAGAGCTGCTTTCGCTTCGCTACTGTCCATGATGGTATTGGTGACGACAGTGGGAATGCCCAGGTCTTCAATGGCTTCTGTTAAGTGGGCATCTTGTTCATCAATAACCATGACGTCAAGAAAATCGCGATAGCAACGTGCTACTCCGACGGCGGAGACATCCATCTTCATGCCGCGCATAAGCTTATCGGCTGGTCCTTTGATTGGCGCACCGCCCACAATAGGGCTGACCGCGACGATCATACCGCTTGTTTCATGCAATACATCGTGAATCCCTGGCACGGCTAGAATGCTGCCGATACTGACAAGTGGATTACTAGGAGCGATCAGAATGGCCTCGGCATGTTTGAGAGCGTCGAGTACTCCTGGTGCGGGTTTTGCCTCACGTGCGCCAACAAAAACGATATCCTGTACCTCATCAGAACAACGCCGCTTGACCATATATTCCTGAAAGTGGAGCAGGCCGACAGGCGTTTGAATATGCGTGGTGATAGGCTGGTCGCTCATTGGCAAGATGCGTAATTGAAGACCGAGATGTTGACGAATATCGTCAGCAATCTCGCTAGGCGTTTTCCCTTGACGCAGCAGATTGGTACGATGAATATGCGTCGCCAGGTCGCGATCACCAAGCATAAACCAGCTTTCATTGCCATAGGCGGTCAATCGCTGCATGGTGGCATAGGTATCATCACGAATTCCCCAGCCTTGTGCCTCGTTGACCAGACCAGCTAGCGTATACATCACGATATCAATATCGGGCGAAACGCGCAAGCCATAGAAATCGCGATCATCGCCCGTGTTGACAATAACCGTGATTTGCTCCTGCGGTACAACCTGCACAACTCCTTGTAAGAAACGGGCTGCACCAACACCACCTGCAAGCACAACAATCATACCTGACCTCAATCTATTTCAAAAATTAGGCAAAATCTTCATCTAGATAAAGTACTAGCGAGTCCAGCGGGAGACGTTCGCGCCTCTTGGGATCAGCGGCGGCATAGCCAATCGTGATGAGAGCCTGGGGGCTAAGCCGCGTATCCAATTTCAAAGCATCGCAGACAACCTCTGGGCAGAAGAGCGGAGCGCACATCCAACCGCCATCTAGCCCCAGGTCATAAGCCATCAGCAGCATATTTTGAATGGCCGCTCCAATGCTCTGAATAGCCATAATCCGCTCATCGGCCTGACGTTGTTCGTCGGGATAATGGTCCATATCCTCCATATAAAGACAGGGAATGATAATAACGGGTGCCTGAAGAATGCGTTTACGCGATTTCTCCATGCGGATATTGACAATAGCGGCATCCTGTCCATCCATCGCGAGATTGCGCTGCCATGTTTCTCCCATGCGTTCCGCTAATACCATTTTGTTTTTGAGACTGCTTAGCACGACAAACCGCCAGGGCTGTCGCCCATGTGGTGAAGGAGACCAGCGTGCAGCCTCTACTAGCTGTTCGACCAATGCGCGCGCAACTGGGCGTTCCTGATAGTGACGCACGCTTCTGCGCCCTCGCAAGAGCGTCATCAGGTCTTGTACGTGTCTAGGGGAAGTGATGGCTTGTGTCTCTGATTGTGCTGTCACGTTTCTTGTCCTCTGGCTGTGTATGGTGTGCTCTCCCACCGGGCTTAGCGGAACATGTCCGTCGCACCATCGCGAATAAGTGTGCGCGCCGTGCCTTCTGTGGGTGTATAAGCATAGCCGCGAATAAGGGCTACTGGAATGCGGTCAATCTTGCCCATGACCAGCTCTGCTGCTGCTGCCAGTTCGTCCGCGACCGCGATAGCACTGGCCTGCATCAGGTACCCATAGGGATCAAGTTGTCCGCGATAGTCTGCAATTGCCTCCATCCCCGCGAGACCAATTGCCATATTGACCTGCCCATTGCGCCAGGGACGTCCCCAGGTATCGGAAATAATGACCGCGACCTCTGGCGTTTGTGGTGCTTGCTGGCTGGCAAGCTGCTGTAAACGGGCACGAATCTCGCGTGCCGAGCGGTCTGGGTCAACTGGCAAGAGTGCAAGTTGGCGTTCGCCGCCAATGTTTGACTCGTCAACGCCTGCATTCGCACAGATGAAACCGTGATGCGTCTCGCTGATTAGCACGCCGTGATCCATGCGCACAATCCGCTTGCTCTCGCGTAGTACCACCTCAATATGTTGCGCATCTTTTTTGCCTTGCCGCGCCGCCATCTGGGCAAATTCAGACGCCTCGATCTCATCCAGGTGAACCAGACGCCCCTCGGCCTTCGAGACAATCTTTTGTGTCACGACGAGAATATCGCCTTGCTCCAGAGAGAGCTGCTGTTGCCTCATCGCGTCAAAAATGAGATTGCCCAAATCGATGCCAACTGCAATCTCACCAATATTTTTAATAGGAATAACACGAAGTTCTGCGCTCATAGTCCTCCTCACTCTCGCTATTATATCGCTTGCATCATATCGCTGCAAATTATGGAAGCGTTTTGATGCAAGCGAAGATAGAGTTTCTAGCAAACAGCATGCTAATAAAAAGTTGTATACTATCATTATCGTAGCAAATTGTCCGTGTCCGCAAATGAAACCTGGGCACGGTTTAGATCGCTATACAAGCAAGTTTGTTCTGTACGCAAACTGACTGCGAATTTTAGAGATGAATGTAAAAAGAGAGGCAATATGTCTGCTTTAAGAACGGTTAGTCAGATGCTGCTCGCTGCCGTATTTATTAGTGGTGGCAGCAATACGTTTATGAATCCCGATGGACGTGCGAAAAAAGTAGAGGCCGCAGGGGTTCCAATGGCGCGTGAAGCAACTATGCTCAATGGCGCGGCGATGGCCGTGGCCGGAACGGCTCTGGCACTGGATATCACCCCCAAACTCGCGGCCCTCGTATTGTTGGGGTCGCTCATTCCCACAACGCTAGTTGGTCATCCCTTCTGGCAAGAGAGTGATCCTGCGCTGCGCGCCAATCACCAAATTCATTTTTTAAAGAATCTGGCAATCATGGGGGGGCTATTAGCCCTACTCACCGCCAAAGATAAGTAATTCTTATTTTCATCATGAGGGGTAATTTTATGAGTGAACAACAGGAAGAGCCGCAGAATAAAGTCGCGATGGTAATCTGTGCGCACGCTGATGATGCTGAATTTGGCTGCGCGGGCACAGTCGCGTCATGGGTAAAAGAAGGTTGGGATGTGTACTATGTGCTATGTACCGATGGTAGTGGTGGCGGACCTGATGAGGCGACAGATGTAGGACCAGAAGCACGCGCAAAAGTGGTCGAGACGCGCAAAGTAGAACAACGTGCCGCGGGGAAGGTACTTGGCCTCAAGGATGTCATTTTCCTGGGTTATCAGGATGGTCAGTTGCAGCCGACACTTGATCTGCGCCGTAATCTCGTCCGCCTGATGCGCCAGTATAAGCCGTCGCGTGTCGTCTGTCAGTCGCCTGACCGCTCCTGGACGCCAGTCATGCGTATTCAAGGCTATCATCCCGACCATCTTGCGGCAGGACGCGCTGCTCTCGAAGCAATCTATCCCGCCTCGCAGAACCCCTGGGATTTTCCTGAACTGATGGCGGAGGGCTACAAACCACATAAGGTTTCAGAAATTTACATTTTTGGCGCACCTACCAAGAACTTCGCCGTTGATATCAGCAGCACAATTGATATCAAAATCGAAGCATTACGCGCTCATGTCAGCCAACTCAGCTCACATTTTGAGCAGATTGAAGGCTGGATCCGCTCTGGCGCGGAAGATGCAGGCAAGCGCAATGGTTTTGCCTTCGCCGAAGAGTTCCACCGCACCGAAAACTAAAGCCACAGAGAAGGCCACATACTACTGTGGCCTTCTTCAACTGTCCTAATCTCTTTCCCTAAACAGTCCCCTTGACTTTCCCCTTTTTTCATCGTATACTCAAAACAAGAACGGTACTATACGTTCTTGTTTTGAGTGCTGGAAGCTATCACAGAATGATGAATGATCTAACGCCGCCGCGTGTGCCACAGCAGGCGCGCAGTAGAGCAAAATATGATGCTTTGCTGAAAGCCGCGCAGGAGCTATTCGCTGAACATGGGTACAGTGAAGCCACAATTGACGCGATTGTCGAACGAGCGGGTGTCAGTATTGGTGTGTTCTATAGCTACTTTGCCTCGAAACGGCAAATCTTATTGGCGTTGTTCAAGCGGCAATGGGACAGTAGCGTCAGTACGAATACGGGCGTGGAACTGCCTGCACGCCTTACGCTGGCTGGTATAGAGGCGACACTGCAACATTTGCTGCGCAATGTGCAGCAGAATAGCGGATTACGGCGCGCGCGCCAGGAACTGGCCTTGATTGATCCAGAGTTTGCTCACTATGAACGTGGTATGCAAGAGCAGATACTGACGACTATTATCTCTGCGCTGGAGCAGCACCGCGCCGATGGGCGTCTGCGTCCTGATCTTGATTGCCCGGTTTGTGCCCATGTGCTACTGACACTCTTCTTTAATCTGCGCGATACGCTAAACGAGTTCAGCGAAGAAGAGATGCAGGCACGTGTGAGTGCAACAGCTCGCTTGCTGTATCATATGCTGGTACCCGATAACTCACCCATTTAATGGCATATAGAGGAAACATAGAACAATGTCGCTATTCACCACCGGCTAGCGACAGATGGCGTATTGCCAAACAAGGAGTCTTTTCATGACGCAAGATGAACAAAAGAGCGTCCCCGGCCCACATTTTCTCGAAACGGAACGCTTTTTACTGCGTTTCAGGCGCGATCCACTCAGTGCTCTGCAACAAATCAAGCAGCAATATGGCGATGTTGTGCATTTTCAGATGGGAAAGCAGCATGCCTACGTGTTAAGCCATCCTGATGATATCCGTGACGTGCTGGTAGTACACCATCAGGATATGCATAAACCACAGCAACAGCGGCAGCCACTTGTAGGAAATGGCTTATTGCGTAGCGATGGTGAGTTTCATCGTCGTCAGCGTCGCCTGATGCAGCCCGCGTTTCATCGTCAGCGCATTGCGGGTTATGGGCAAACGATGATCGACTATACACAGCGTGTTAGTACGCGCTGGCAAGATGGTATGCAATGCGATATGGCGGAAGAGATGATGGCCCTCACGCTGGCAATCGCGGGTCAGACGATGTTCGGTGCGGATGTTGAAGGGGATGCGCAAACAGTGCGGCAGGCGTTAACGACCGTGATGGAACTTAATGCCGTAGGACGCGCGGGTCCATTAGATGCGCTGTTGGAGCAATTGCCGCTCTCGCGCAATAAACGGCGGAGCGAGGCGCGAACGCAATTAGATACGGTTGTTTATCGGATCATCGAGGAGCGACGGGCAAGCGGTGAGGACCGTGGTGATCTGCTCTCCATGCTCTTGATGGCGCGTGATGTGGAAGGCGATGGTTCCGGTATGACGGATGAGCAACTGCGCGACGAGGTGATGACGCTCTTTATCGCTGGACACGAGACGACCGCGAATGCGCTTGCGTGGACATGGTATCTGCTCGCGCAACATCCAGAGGTAGAGGAGAAACTGCTCCGCGAATGTACAGATGTGCTTGCCGGACGTGTACCAACTGTTGAGGTTGTGCCCAATTTACACTACATGGAGATGGTCCTATCAGAAGTGATGCGTCTGTATCCACCCGCGTGGACGATTGCGCGTAAAGTCATTAAAGACTATCACGTGCGTGAGTATACCATACCAGAGGATGCGTTAATTGTGATGAGCCAGTATGTAGTGCATCATGATGAGCGTTGGTATCCCGATCCATTCCGCTTTGACCCCGAACGCTGGACGCCAGAGGCACGCGCCAACCGACCTAAATATGCCTACTTCCCCTTCGGCGGCGGTCCACGCCTCTGCATCGGCGAGCCGTTTGCCTGGATGGAAGCCTCACTGGTGCTTGCGACCCTCTTACCCACATGGCAAGCCCAACTGCGTCCGGGTTCTCAGGTTGGCACTGAACCGCTCATAACGTTGCGTCCTAAAGGTGGTGTGCCTATGACGCTGCATAAACGCGCTTGAATGACCGTGTGTAACACATGACAATGGGCATCAAATGGGGCGTGATGATCGTCTTTTAAAAAATAATGCGAAGTAGGGGCGTGATTTATCACGCCCTGCCTGCCCATCGATCCGCCTGGGGAGCCGTGTGGGAGGGCATGTGACGGGGGAAGAGGGCGTGATGAAATCACGCCCCTACACCACCGGATGAAATTTTCAACACGATCATCTTTTCCCTGCGATTTTTTGACAGCATTTCGGGCACGGCACCATAACCTCTACGTCCCAGGCGCACCGTCTTGAAATGCATTCGGCATCTCTTACGGCTGCTGTTTTTGCGCTTTGTGCTGTTCCGCCAGTTCTTTGACGCGCTGAACCTGATCTTTATGGCAGACAACGGTCATATCCTGCATCTCAACAACGACAATATCTTCCAGACCAATGGTGTAGACCTGACGAGAAGTATTGTTATACACAACAAGGTTTTGACTGCCTAACCCTTGATGGTGGCCGACGGCATGTATGCCTTGCTCGTCGGCTGGGAAGAGCGAGCCATATTGTTCCCAGTTGCCCACGTCGTTCCAACCCAGTTCAGCGGGAATGACTACCAGATTGTGCGTTTTCTCTAAAATCCCATAGTCAATCGAGATGGATTGTAGTGAGGGCCACAGTTCGTCAAGCAGTAGACGTGCTTGCGTGTCATCTGCCGCATTGACGATGAGGTCTATTTTGCGCGCGATATCAGGGAGGTGTTCGCGCATCTCATCGAGAATGGTTTTCACCTGCCAAATGAAAATGCCCGCGTTCCAGACATAGTGTCCATCGCGCAGGTAAGATTGTGCTGTCTGCAAATTTGGCTTTTCCACAAAACGCTCGGCGGCGAACGCCTGATGTCCATAGCCCTCACCAACCTCGTCGGAAGAGAAGCGGATGTAGCCATAGCCCGTTTCTGGTGTGGTGGGTTTAATGCCAATGGTCACAAGACGGCCCTGTTCGGCCAGTTCATAGGCTAGAGAGAGCGTTTGTGTTAATGCTGGAACGTCGCCGATAACAGCATCAGCACTAAATGCTGCCATAATGCCATTGGGGTCTTGACGCGCAATCGCAGCCGCGGCCCAGGCGATTGCGGGGGCCGAGCTGCGACCCATTGGCTCGGTGAGGATATGGGTCGCGGGAACTTGTGGCAGGTGTTCCTGTACCATGCCCGCCATTGTACGTCCTGTGACGACCCAGGCGTGTTCGTTGGGAACAAGAGGGGCGACGCGCGCCAGTGTCTCCTGAATCATACTTTGGCCGCTGGGCAAGGGAAGAAACTGCTTGGGAAAGCGAGGGGTGCTAAGAGGCCACAAACGTGTTCCACTGCCACCTGCTAAAATAACTGCATGGAGATGCTGCATCATACATTGCTCCTTAAAAAGAGATTTTCCTATTCTATGAGATGTGAGCCGAAGCGCAAAAGCTTCAGTCCGAAATAAATTCCACATTATAATGAGTGGATTGTATAGTGCTGTGAGCGTTGTGTCAAATGAGGGGATAAAATGGTAAATGGGTGGGTGTATTGTAGAGTACCTTTTGATATATACTAGCCAGAACGCCGTGAGTATGATATGCTTGACAGACAGAGAAAGGGTCTGAGGTATGTGTGAGGAAGTATCGTAAAAGACTGTCTAGGCCTGAACAGGAACGTTGCAAACGTACTTAAGATAAGAATGTATTGACGATAGAGCAGGACTGTGCAGAACGAAAATAATCAACCACCGCAGCCTCCAAAGGGAGAGGGACAACAGGGTTATTACGGCTGGCAGTATGACCAGGAACACCCAGAAGGTCCACCGCAAGGGCCACCTCCCAATGCGCGGCCATATCAGCCACCTACATCCTATGGTCCTCCAGTTGGTCCTGGACCTGCTGGACGTTCTTCGCCGTTACCACCGCGCTACCAAGAGCCTGTTGCAGACATGGGCACGACGCTCGGCTATGGGCAAGGGATGGAATATCAATATTTCGACCCTCCACAGCCGTCACAGCCTTTTGCGCAACTACGTCAGGAGCGTTTACAGCAATTACGTGAAGAGCGTATGCGCCGTCAGCAACGGCGTATGGGCGATCTTACCAACCTTATTCCCTGGAAAAATGCCAAACCAGTTTCGCCTCCACAGGGCACACCTCCGCGCGTTTCTGGAAACTTAGAAGTGCGCAGGCCGGGACGCCCTGTTGATCGATCGTATCCAGAGCAAATGTCACCTGTCATTGGGCGTTCTGGTCCACTTCCTGATGAGCTTTCGCCAATTCGCTCGTCAACGATTGCGCCCAGCGGTATGCATGCCATCCCAGAACGAGCCTCTGGTCAGATGCGCGCTGCCTCCACTCCTGCCCAGGATACAGGCATGATTCAGCGTGTGCGCATCGGGCGTGCCGCCATGATTCTGACGGGCGCGTTTATCGCCAGCCGTATTCTTGGTTTGTTGCGGACCTCTATGTTTGCCTATGTCTTTGGGACGAGCAATATTTCAGATGCGTATCTGCAAGCCTTTCTTATTCCAGAGTTAATCTTTAATATCGTTGCTGGCGGTGCGCTCAGTTCGGCATTTATCCCCGTCTTTGTGGGTGAGAAAGACGAAAAGAGTGCGTGGCGATTGGCTAGTTCAGCGCTGAATCTGGCAATTGGCGTGATGCTCATCCTGGCGGTGATAGCCATTATTATGGCTCCCGCCCTGGTTCCACTCTATAACCCTAATTCCAGTCCGCAGCAACTAGCATTGATTACCTCTCTCACGCGCATTATGCTGCTCCAGTCTATCGCGCTCGGTGGCGGTGTCATTATCACTTCGGTACTGAACGCGAAGCAGGATTTTATGCTACCTGCAATTGGCACGGTTCTCTACAATGTTGGTATCATTCTGGGATTAATGCCGGGGCTGTTTTTAGCTTTAAGTCATCAGCGCAATGATATTTTCTCTGTATACTGGGTCACCTGGGGCGTCGTTATTGGCGCAATTCTTCAGGTTGTAATCCAGATACCAGGGTTGTTCAAGCTAAAAATGCGTTATTCATTTTCGTTTGATTGGAAAAACCCTTCTATTATTCAAATTGGGCGGCAGATGATCCCGCGCATTGTCAATGCGGCAATGCTGTACTTCTCGATTTTTGTAGATCGTGGCTTGATTGGGTTGCTAGCTGTAGTTGCGGGTCCACACGGAACGGATGGTCTGATTACACAATATACACAGGCCCTTCAGCTTGTCCTTTTGCCGCTGAGTATCTTCGGTATGTCGATGTCTACTGCGGCCTTCCCAACGCTGGCGGAGAATGTCACAAAGGGACGCCTGGATAGGGTGCGTAATACGATTTTAGAAACGTTGCGCAGTATTCTGTTTATGTCCATTCCATCCAGTATTGGCTTGTTGGTGCTAGGCTTGCCCATCATTCAGGTGTTGTTTGAACATGGCCGCTTTAGCCTTCGTGACGCACAGGCGACCGCAATTCCGCTTGGAGGCTTTGCGATAGGTTTGGTGGGTCTGGCCTCGGTCGAAATTCTCACCCGCTCTTTCTATGCCTTTCGCGATAGTCGCACGCCCGTGATTATCAGTGTCGGGCAGTTCCTCTTAAAAATCATGCTGAGCCTTGTTTTGATCGATATTGCCTACTTTTGGGGACCGCAATGGGGCATGGGTGTATTGTCATTTTCGACCTCGGTTGCTGCTCTGTTAGAGGCGGGGGTTCTGCTCTGGCTCCTCCAGGAGCGACGTGTTGGCGATATGCAATTGCGCACGTTAGGGAATTTTGTGGTGCGCGTCTTGCTCGCTTCGTTGGCAATGGGTGTGTGTGTCTTTGCCTTGCGTGGATTGCTCGATATTGTTCTGGTGACGACAAGGGATCAATCTTTAGGGCCTAGTGGTACGTTTGTTGCGATGATAAAGCTCTTGTTAGAGGTGTTTGTTGGTCTCTTTGTCTATATTCGCGTTGCGCGTCGGTTGGGTATCGAGGAATTGGGTCCCGTCAAGCGCGTGCTTGATCGCTTGAAATTATCGTGGATTTAGGATGGTGGTGTTTGTATGAAAGATCTTCGTCTTTCGCTGATTGGTTTCGGCGTGGTTGGACAGGGCTTAGCCGAACTGCTTGTCAAAAAGCGCACATTACTGGAAGAGCGTTTTGGCCTTCACGTGACGCTAGTGAGCGTAGCCAACGCACGGCATGGCTTTATCTATCGTGCAGAAGGCTTAGATATCCCATTACTGCTTGAGCTGGCAAGCCAGCAGCAGCCGCTTACCAGACATCCCAACGTGCAGTATTGGGCCAGTGCTCTGGATGGCTTGCGCGCAACGGGAGGAGATGTGCTGGCAGAGGTGACAGGCACGAATCTGCGTGATGCTGAGCCGGGCATCAGCCATATCCGTGTGGCTCTGACACAAGGTATGCACGTCGTGACCGCCAATAAGGGGCCACTTGCGCTGGCTGGTCAGGAGTTACTCACGCTTGCCCATCAGCAGCATGTACAACTACGTATGGAATCAACGGTGATGGCAGGCACACCCGTTATTAGCACGCTGACCGAGGGGATGGCTGGTGCAAGAGTGCGTTCCGTGCGCGGTATCCTCAATGGGACAACGAATTATATCTTGAGTGCGATGGCCGCAGGACGTGACTACGCCGAGGTGCTAGCGGAGGCGCAGGCGCAAGGTTACGCCGAGGCCGACCCAACGGCTGATGTTGAGGGGTTTGATGCGCTTGCTAAAACGTTAATTCTTGCCGCTGTCGGTTTTGGACACACGCTCAAGCCAGAGCAGGTATATCGTAAAGGGATTACAACAATCAGTGGCGAGCAGATGCGTCAGGCGATGAACGAGGGCAAGCGTATCAAACTTGTGGCCTCTCTACACGCGGTTTCCGCTTTCGGTGAGTCGCCACTGGAGGCTAGAGTAGAACCGCTGGCCCTGCCCTTAAGCGACCCGTTAGCTCGTGTTGATGGTGTGATGAACGCCATTACCTTCCAGATGGATACGCTTTCAGAGGTGACAGTTATTGGACCTGGTGCAGGACGCTTGCAAACAGGCCAGGGGCTATTGTCTGATCTGCTGGCAATCGCGCAAGCCTGAAACGGTTTCAGGCTTGCGCTGTGTTATTGCTGTTCGGCATACTAAGACCAGGAATCCGAAACTCCATCTGGACGCTACCGAAGCGCACGGGGTCGCCATGATGGACTTCAATTGCCTCATTCGGCGTAAGAATACGCGACCCATGACGAGTTTTGTTCATACTCTTCTGATCCTCCAGCGTAAATTTCTGACCGTCAAAGTGAATGATGGCATGTTTGCGCGAGACGGTTGCTGCGGTATCGAAGATTGTCAGGTCGATATCAGGGCGGAATTTATGCTTTGGATCGGCGCGTCCAATCAGTACGTGCTCGCTCAGCAAAGGAATATGCTGGACGCTTCCATCTTTCCGTTTATAGCACAGGTAGGCGTAGACCCCTAACGGTGTTGGTAGCGGTGGCAATGGCTCTTGTCGTTGTGCTCGTGGCTGGTACTGGTCGGCAACAGTCTGTTCTTCATCCTCAAGCATGGCGATCTCTTGCGTCAAGTGACTATCGCCAGATGCATGGGCGTGTTGGGCTGTTGATAGCAGCGTCTGTTGCATGGTGTTGAGAACCGTAAGGAGTGACTGCGCATCAGGATAGCGTTGTGCTGGCTTTTTGGCGAGTGTACGATCAACAATGGCCTGTAAGCTATCGGGTGCGTTTGGTGCGAACTGGCGTAAACGGGGTATCGCTGCTGTCTTTTGTAACCTTTCAGTATCGTCTCGTGTTTGTCCAACAAACGGTAGTCGCCCTGCAACCAGTTCAAAGAGTAGTATGCCTATCTGGTAGATATCACTGGCGATACTACTTTGTTGAGATACAAGGGCTTCGGGCGCAGTGTAGCGAGGATCTCTAAAAGTGATCTCTCCCGCCTGCTGTGTCGCAGAAGCTCCAAACGTAGTTAAAATAGTGCGCACACCCACATCGTCTAGCTGGGCGTATGTTCCATTTTCATCAACGACGATGCTAATAAATTGAGGGCGCAGATCAATGCCGATAATGCCATGGGTATGAAAAGCCAGTACGCCGCGTGTGATCTGTGTAATCAGATCAAGGGCATACGAAAGAGAGATATTTTCGTTATCGAGGATATAGCGTAGGGGCACGCCACGTGGTGGGTCAGTGGCAATATAGGCGCGTGTGCCTTCTATGCCCCAGTTGTGCATGCGCATTACGTGTGGAGCGTGCAGTGAGCGCAACCGTTCCACTGGTTGCAAAATACGTTGAACTTCAGCAGAAGAGAACGATGGTGGAAACTCTAACAAGTAGAGTCCCACCATCGTATTTGTGTTGCGATCATTGGCAGTGCAGATCGTCAGCATTCCTGTGCTCTGCATAATTGCGCCGAGACGATAGATGCCGCCAATAACTCGTGTATTGCCTTTTCCTTGAGCCATGCGTCCCTCCTGGAGTAGGAGAAAACAGCACTCAGTTGTACAAATGCTGCTTTACATAGTCTGTAATAAGTTGCCAATTGCCGTTTTGTGGGAGCAGGATGTACTGCCCGTCATTGGACTGTGAGTCCATGAGCACGTTCTGATTGCTCAAACCAATGTGCGCGGTTTTTGGATCGCTCAGGTTCATTTTTAAGGCGAAAGCAGACAGGTCTGCCAGCGACATATTGGTGTAGATGGTGTGTTGCAGGGCTGTCATAGCGGCAAAGAGTTTGGGCCATGTGCTGATCTGCTTGATTTTTGCCAGTACTGCTTTAATAATGATCTGTTGGCGGGCTGAACGCGCGAAGTCGGTCAACTCTGCCAGATTCATAGATGTGCCCTTGCCACAGACTTCAAGTGGCTCACGCGCACGGGCGTAGCGAATGGCGGTCTCACCATCCATATGCTGTGTGCCCTTGTTAAACTGAACTTTGATCCAGGAGGCATTAATATTGGGATCGTCATTGGCAGGATAGCAAGCATTAAATGCATCGGGTACGTAGACATCGATGCCGCCAATAGAGTTGATCAGATCGCGGAAGCCCGCGAAGTTGATGGTCATCCAGTATTTGACGTTAAGTCCGGTGACGAGTGAGATCTTCTGGGCTGCGGCATCACCGCCTGTGACAGGGTTACTATTGTTGTTTGAAGCAAATTCGTAGACAGAGTTGATCTTGGTGTATTGACCAGAGCTAGGCGGATATTGTATCCAGAGATCACGCGGCACCGAGACGAGCGTGGTGTGTTTGTTTTGTGGGTTGACACTGACGACAACAAGCGAGTCGGTCAGGTAGGCTCCATCGTGGCCGAGACCTCCATAGCCCATCACGAGTAGGTTCGTGCGCTCACTGGTATTCATATAGCCAGTTTGCGTACTGAGCGGTGATTGTGGCGAGATAGCGGAGCCAAAGGCCAGAACACGTTGTGCTGTCGTAAAAACGAGACCTACCAGGATGCAGAAAAGAGCAACGGCCGCGAGACAGCCGATCATCAAACGTGGACGCCGCCGCTTGCCTTTCTGAGGGGGATAGGGCGGACGTGAGCCTGCTCTACCGGTCTCTGCCACTCTTCCAGGCTGTTGCTGAGGTGGATAGACAGGATATGGTTGTGCGGGAGGAACATTGGCCCTAGATGAAGCACGTGCCGCTGACCCTGGTGCCCCCTGTGTCGGTGGCTGCCATGCGGGAAATGGTTCTTGTGGCGGTGGGTATTGATAGGGACGACGCTGGGATGGCGGTTGATCGTGGAAGCTACCAAGTACGAGTTTATCCTGTTGCGCACCATGTTGCTGCCCTGGTGGTTGCATTGGTACCGTTGCATCGTCGGAATCAAAAAAGTTATTTGCCATAGAATATCCTTTACTTCATGCAGATGTACAATCAGAGAAGTCCCTAGAGCTGATAATTGCCCTTCCACTGCCTGTTCTCTAGGACATAGGTGGATTATACCGAATGATTCTTCTATACAAACGAACAAGGCGGCATGAAGTTACAAGATTAGGTAAGATGACATATTTATTTTTTAGACCAGTCGAGGATAGCGGCGCGGTCCTTGCCGTGTTTCGTCGCCACAATCTCTGCCATAATTGCCAGTGCCATCTCTTCAGGGGCACCAGCACCAATATTCAGGCCAATAGGGCCATGTATACGGGCAAGTTGCGCATCGGTAATGCCATACTTTTTCAAGCGTTCGGCACGCTCTTGACTGGTTTTGCGGCTACCAATCGCGCCGATGTAACCAACGCGCTTCGTCAGGACAACTCTCAGTGTTGGCTCGTCGAATTTCGGATCATGGGTGAGAACCGCTACTGAAGTAGACGGATTCAGGTCCATCTTTTCTAACACTTCGTCGGGCCATTCGACAATCAATTCGTCCGCGTGAGGGAAACGCTCGCGCGTGGCAAATGCCGCACGTGCATCAACAATGACGACACGATAATTCAGCGTTTTGGCAAAGGTTGTAAGCGGAATGGCGATATGGCCTGCGCCCACAATGACCAATGTTGGTGGTGGGGGAAACCCTTCAATGAAGACATCAAATGCTTGTGGGTCAGTTGCACTATCGGAGGGGATGCTATAGGTATGCGTTTGCGCATCGCCTGTCCAGATGGCGCGTTCCGCGTCTGGGACAATCTGCGCGTCGAGTGCAGCAAGGCCGGATGAGCCGTGATAGCTTTGATCGGGGAAGACGAGCAGTTTCGCACCCATAGCGGCAGGGCCGCGCACGACAGTTGCCAGTGCTACGCCTTTTTCTCTGCCAAGCATATCTTTCAGTTCTTCATACAGATGACTCATCACGCTACTCCTTGCTACACGCTGTGCTATTACTACTTACCAGTCGAGCCGTTCGACAAAAACATGGATGGTGCCGCCACAGGCCAGCCCAATCTGCTCTATATTCTCTTCCTCGCTGATCCCAAATTCCAGCATTTGCGGCTTGCCATTCTCGATTACTTCCATCGCGGCATGGACAACGGCAGGCTCAACGCAGCCACCACTCACTGAGCCTGCCAGTTCGCCGGTTTCGCTTACGACAAGCTTGGCTCCTGGACGGCGTGGGGCAGAGCCATACATGGTAACGACAGTCGCGACAGCAACGCGCTCGCCGCGTGCGCGCCATTTCTCGATATCAGGTAAAACATCACGCATTGCATTATCTCCTGTCAATGTGTATTACGCATACGCTATTAACGTCTAGGCTTGCTCCACTCTTCAACTGCCTTACGGCGTGCCGCTGGCGTGCGTGAGGGACGACTATCATCAATTGTACTGAGCAGATTGCCAAGATTGATCAAACTATCCAGATTATGAGCAGGCAAGAAATTATCAATGAACGGTAGGGCTGTCTTCATGCCGATAGTTAATGGACGATAATCGGGTGAGCCAAGCAGCGGGTTCAACCAGATCAGGCGATGGCAGCTATGTTGCAAGCGGTCCATCTCGACCTGCAAGACGCCCGCATCACCGCGATCCCAGCCATCGCTGATGACCAGCACAACTGCTCCATGTCCTAGCACACGCTTGGCCCAGTGATGGTTAAAGAAGTGTAGGGCATCGCCGATACGTGTGCCACCTGACCAGTCTTGCACATTTTTTGAGACATCGCGCACGGCATCATCAACATCGCGCCGTTTGAGTTGGCGCGTGATGCGCGTCAGACGTGTGCCGAACACAAAGGCCTCGACATTCATCAGACCATTCGAGACTGTATGGATAAAATGCAGCAACAAGCGTGAGTAAAGGCTCATTGAGCCGCTAATATCGCAGATGATAACGAGCGGGCGCGGTTTACGCTTGATCTCACGTCGTGTCAGTTCGATCATCTCGGCCCCGTATTTCAGGTTGCGCCGTACCATGCGCCGCATATCCATGCGTGAACCGTTATGGGCGGGTTTCATGCGGCGCGTCGGGCGCATACCAAGATGCCAGCGCATTTCCGCCATCAGGCGTTTTGCTTCCTGTACCTCGTCCCATGTAAAGTTCTCAAAGTCCTTCTTGCGCAACTGCTCAATTGCGCTATATGCTGTGCCCTGTGGATCGCCGGTATCGTCATCGTCATCGTGTGCCTTACTCTCGTCCAGCTTGCGCCGCCGTTCTGTTGGGCGCATTTCCTGGCGCAGTTCTTTGCGCACCTCGCTGCTATTCATATGTTCCGCGAGGCGTTTGCGCTCAGAAGGCGGTAGACGCATCTGTCTCTCATCCCGTTTAACCGCGCCATTGGCCTTCTCGCCCTTTTTCTCATGGCGGTGGCGCATATACCAGAAGTAGCCAAACATCTGATCAAAGATTGGCTCTTGCTCGTGTTTCGTCAACAAGGAACACTTGAGCGCATAGTAGAAATCTTCCTTGTTTTTCACGTCAATGTAGTTGAGTGTTTCTGTTAAATCAATCATCTGGCGTGGGCCGACACTGATACCTGATTCCCAGAGCAGGCGTCCAAACTCGGTCAGACGATAGAGCAGTAGCTCACCCTGCTCTATATCGTCCTGTGGCAACGTGCTGGCTGGGTCGCGTCCGCTTCCCTGTGGTAGTGGTCTGAGCTCCATCTTATGATGCTCCTCGTGCTTTCTGGAGCATCTTGCCCAGATCGCTACCGCCAGCTTTCAAGACATCATCTTGATACTTGAGGAGTGCGCCAAGCGTGTCGCGCACTGGCCCATCAATGAGTTCTTTCTGGTCGAGGGCGAGCAGTGAGCTAATCCAGTCGAGCGTTTCAGAAACTCCTGGGGCTTTAAAGAGATCAAGTGCTCGTAACTCGCGCACAAAGGTGCAAACTTGTTTGGCAAGCCGTTCTGGAGCTTCGGGCATCCGTGTCTGGATGATAGCAAACTCTTTCTCTAACGTTGGGTAGTCAATCCAATAATAGAGGCAGCGGCGGCGAAGCGCATCGTGAATCTCGCGTGTACGGTTTGATGTGATGATGACAAATGGCGGCTCCTGCGCTTTGATCGTGCCAATTTCAGGGATGGTGATCTGGAAATCGGAGAGTAATTCGAGCAGATATGCCTCAAATTCTTCGTCGCTGCGGTCAAGCTCGTCAATTAACAGTACGGGCGTTTTGCCGTTCGCTGGTTCAATCGCCTGTAACAGCGGTCTGCGCATCAAAAACTCAGGGCCAAAAATCTCTTTGAGTTCCTGCTGCCGATTCGCGTGTTCTGCTTCTGCCACGCGGATATAGAGCATCTGGCGCGTATAATTCCATTCGTACACGGCCGTGCTGACATCAATGCCCTCATAGCACTGAAGGCGAATTAGGTCGGTGTTGAGAATGGTCGCAAGCACTTTGGCAATCTCGGTCTTCCCGACGCCCGGTTCGCCTTCCAGCAGTAGCGGCTTCCGTCGTTTAAGTGCAAGGAACACCGCTGTCGCTAAGCTGCGATCAGCGATATAGTTTTGGGCGTACATTGCCCGCTGGACTTCTTCAATACTGTTAAATGTAGGGGATTGCTCCTGCTCCAACGAAAGCCTCCAACTAGAAAACTAGTGCCAAATAGCACAGAAGAATGATACATATATTGTATGCTACTGATGATATGTGCTGCAAGGATGCTGCTGTATGCCTGTTAAGAGATTTGCAACTGCCCATCCTTTAAGAAAAGGATGTTATCAATCCAGACCTCGCCGGATGTGCGTAGATCGCAAATCATATCCCAATGTAAGGCCGAGCGGTTGACGCCGCCCGTCTCTGGGTAACTGGCTCCCAGTGCCATATGCACGGTTCCACCCATCTTCTCGTCAAAGAGAATATTGCGGCTGGGACGCGTGATACGCATATTGTTCCCAAAAGCAAACTCACCCAGGTAGCGTGCCCCCTGATCGAGATCAAGCATGCGCAGCAGAAAATCCTGTCCCTGGCGTGCGCTGGCCTCAACGACCTTGCCTTCACGAAATACGAGACGAACACCCTCGACGGAACGCCCATCGTAGATGGCGGGAATGTCGAACTGTACAACGCCATTGACGCTATTCTCTACTGGCCCTGTAAAAAATTCGCCGCTGGGAAAATTGCGCTTGCCGTCGCTATTAATAAAGACGCGATTCTCGATAGAAAGGGTAAGATCAGTGCCGGGTCCCTGCATGTGGACCTGTTTATGCCCTACTAACCAATCGACGAGACGCTGCTGCTGAACCGAAAGTTCCTGCCAGCGTGCAATGGGATTTTCGTCGTTGAGGAAGCAGATATCGAAGACATATTCCTCGAAATCGCGCAGGGACATATTGGCATCTTGCGCGTAGCCGACAGTTGGATACAGGGTAGAACTCCAGCGAAACGTGCTGGCCTGTTCGCGCTCGTGAAACACACGCGCCGCTTGTTGGCCTGCGCGGCGACGGATAGCGGAACGCGCAGGATCAATATTGCTGAAAATGCGCGTATTGGTGCGAGAAGCGATGCTCAGGCGGGCATTCACCCGTTCCGCCAATACCTGTGATGCCGGTGAGGAGAAGGTCAGTTGCGCTTCTGAGCCGTTCTGAAGCAAAATTTCTTCAATTCGTTCTAGTTCGATAAATGGCAGTGGATGACCGCCAACACGCAAAATCTCCTCGTAGACCGCCTCGACCAGGGGGGCTGCGGCGGGTGTCGCGTGGATGGCGACAACATCGCCCTCTTTTATATAGAGCGAGTAATGGACGAGGGTGTGCGCCCAGCGCGTTATCCGAATATCACGCATAGTAGTAGCTTCTCTCTATGACCTACAAAAAAGTGAGTAAGGGCAAACATGCACGATGCGCCTGTCTGCCCTTACTTACAAAACGTATTGCGTTCCCTTGAGGTCAATACCGTTTAAATAGGTGCAATGGGAGCAGGGCGACCGCGAGGGTCGCCCCTACAATGATACGATGCCTGTTTTCCCCGTCATCATTGTAGGGGCGAGGCTTGCCCTCGCCCTGCCAATTCTTACGCACGCGAGGCGGCGCGTGTGATGGCGCGGCGCGTGACGACGCTGCACATCTGAGCGCGATATGCCTTCGAGCCATGCAGGTCAGCGACGATATCCAGACCATCAGCGGCATGGCTGGCAGCCTCTGCGATGGTGGCCTCGTCGAGCTTCTTGCCGACCAGAGCGGCCTCTACTGCACTGGCGCGCGCGGTCTTGCTTGCCGCACCAGTGATGACGACGCTGGCTGCTGTACATGTGCCATCGGCTCCCAGTGAGACAACGGCGGCGCATCCCGCAACCGCGTAGTGCGAGGCCTTGTTGGCGAGTTTCTCGTAGGCACTACCCGTGTGGGCATGTGGCAAAGGGAAGCGAATGGCGGTGACAAGCTCGTTAGGAGCCAGGGCCGTCTCGAATGTGCCAACAAAGAAGTCGTCAGCACTGATAGTGCGCTCGCCGTTGGGTCCCTTCACGACAATGGAGGCTTTGAGGGCCAGAATCATGCCGGGCATGTCGGCTGCTGGGTCAGAGTGGGCGATGCTGCCGCCGATGGTTCCACGATTGCGCACCTGCTGGTCGCCAATCTGCTCGGTTCCTTCGTGCAGTATGGGGAAATAGCGACCGATAAGAGCGGATTTTGCCAGCATAGTGTATGTCGTAAGTGCGCCGATCTCAATAGTGCCATGTGCTTCGTGGATGTGCGACAGATGATGAATTCTGCCAATATCCACGAGATGCGCGGGTTGTGCCAGACGCAGTTTCATTGTTGGCAACAGGCTATGACCGCCCGCAAGCACTTTGGCGTCATCGCCGTATTCTTGCAGCAGCGCAATCGCGTCGTCAACCGATTTTGCGACGTGATAATCGAATGCTACGGGAACTGACATGTGATTTTCTCCTCTTCACCGTTCTCTGTTCTCTAGTATAAAGCAGACAGGCCACGAACATCTGGTCCTTCATCCAAAAGAGCCAGATGTTCGCCGTGATGCTCAGCCTCTACTGCTGCTGATGAATGACTTTCCACAGTTTCTCTGGCTTGAGTGGCATGTCAACGTGTGCCACACCCAGCGCGTCTGCGACTGCCGCAACGACTGCCGGAGTGGAACCAATCGTGCCAGCCTCACCGACACCCTTGACGCCCAACGGATTGAATGGTGTGGGGGTCACGGTATGGTCAAGCTCAAATGATGGTAGCTCCGAAGATAGGGGCATGGCATAGTCCATGAATGAAGCTGTGAGCAACTGCCCATCATCGCTGTATTCGACGCCTTCATAGAGTGCCTGACCAACGCCCTGCGCGATGCCTCCGTGTACCTGGCCCTGCACGATCATGGGGTTGATCTGGTTCCCGCAGTCATCAACCGCGACGTAGCGCGTGATTGTTGGCTCACCTGTTTCCTTGTCCACTTCAACCACACAGATATGTGTGCCGAAGGGGAAGACGCACGATTCCGGCTCGAAGAACACGGTGGTTTCCAGTCCTGGCTCGATACCAGGGGCCAGGGTGTTCGACAGGTTAGCGGCTGCCGCGACATCCGCGAACGAGACGGCTTTCTGTGGTGAACCTGCCACCGAGAAATTGCCATCTTCGAGCGTGACATCGGATGGGCTGGCTTCCAGCATATGCGAGGCGATCAGCTTCATCTTCTCTTTGAGCCGTTGGGCTGCATTGAAGACTGCTGAGCCACCGACCGCCGTTGTGCGGCTGCCGTAGGTTCCGCGTCCCTCTGGTGTGGAGTCTGTATCGCCGTGCATAATCAGGATATTTTCGACTGGAATAGAGAACTCTTCCGCGACGATCTGTGCGAAGGTCGTTTCCTCACCCTGACCATGTGGGGATGCTCCGGTGTAGACCATCACCGTGCCGCTCTGCTCGACGCGCATACGCGCGCTTTCGTAAAGACCGACAGGGGCCGAGCCTTTGGGGCCAAAGCCGCAGATCTCAATGTACGAGGAGACGCCGATGCCCATCAGCTTGCCTTCGGCGCGTTTCTGGGCCTGCTCTTTGCGCAGTTCCTCGTAGCCGATAATCTCCATGGCTTTTGTCAGCGCGAGGTCATAGTTACCCGTGTCGTAGGTTGTGCCTGCCGACGATTTGTAGGGGAACTGTTCTGGCTTGACAAAGTTGATGCGGCGGATTTCAGTCGGGTCTTTACCGAGTTCATGGGCCACAAGGTCCATTGCGCGTTCCGCAACGTAGGTTGCTTCTGGGCGACCTGCACCGCGATAGGCATCGGTTGGCACTTTGTTAGTGCAGACGACATCAGAACTGATATGCACCGGAATGTCATAGGAGCCGCAGGAGACGATCAGGCCAAATGCGATCATGATGACATCTGAGAAGATCTGGCTGTATGAACCCATGTCGGAGATGCCGTGAATCTTCAGACCTGTGACGCGACCGTCTTTCGTGGCGGCAACCTCGATGTGATCAACCTGTCCACGTCCGTGAATGGTCGCGGCCATGTTCTCATCGCGGTCTTCAATCCACTTTACCGGGTGCCCAGTGCGCATGGAGGCGAAGGCAGCAAGCATCTCTTCGGGATACACATTGAGCTTGGCACCAAAGCCGCCGCCGACCTCTGGCACAATGACGCGCACCTGATGCTGGGGCAGACCAACCAGGGCTGCCAGAATGTTGCGCAACAGGTGAGGAATCTGGGAAGAACTCCAGACGGTCATGCTCTTGCTGGCCTTGTTATAGTCAGCGATAACGCCGCGTGTCTCCATTGACGCGGGGATGAGACGCTGGTTTTCCAGGCGCGCCTTGACGATGATACCGCCATCGGCTTGGGTTTGCTCAAAAATCTTGTCCATCTCGTCCGAAGGAGGATGGTTGCTGAACACGATATTTGTGCCAAAATCTTCGTAGAGCAGCGGGGAGTCGGGCTGCATCGCCTTCTCGACATCAACAACGGCTGGCAGTGGCTCGTAGTCAACGTCGATGAGATCGCGTGCATCGCGTGCCGTATATTTGTCATCGGCGATGACGACGGCAACGGGGTCGCCATAGAAGCGAACTTTGCCCTCAGCTAACGCGCCACGGGTTGCCATGCCCTTTGCAATATTGCCGATGGGAACCGCGACGGCGACATTACCCACCTTGCCCTTGAGATCTTCGGCAGTATAGACAGCAACGACACCAGGGTGTTTGCGCGCGGCCTCCGTGTCGATGTTCTTGATATGGGCATGACCATAGGGGCTGCGCAAAACAGCCATATGGAGCATACCATGCAATTTGATATCATCAACATACGTGGCCTGGCCTGTGATAAGACGGGGATCTTCACGCCGCTTGATCGGCGTACCAACCATACCTGCAATGCCCATAGATGTGCGTATCCTTTCTCAGACTGTGAGAAACGAATGGAAGCGAAAAACGTCGTTGAATTTTGCGTCCCTGCAAGCGATTATTCGCCTGCGCCCACAGGCTCGGATGCACCTTCACGCATGTGCTCTGCCGCGTATTGGACGGCGCGTACAATGTTTTGGTAGCCGGTGCAGCGGCAAATGTTGCCTTCCAGTCCTTTGCGGATCTCGGCTTCGGTCGGATTGGGGTTATTTTTGAGCAACTGGTAAGAAGCCATGATCATGCCAGGGGTGCAGAAGCCGCACTGTAAGCCATGTTTTTCCCAGAAGCCTTCCTGAATGGGGTGGAGTTGCTCTTCTGAAGTTGCCAGACCTTCGATGGTGGTAACTTCACAATCGTCTGCCTGGACGGCCAAAACGGTGCAAGATTTAACTGACTCGCCATTGAGTAGGACAGTGCAGGCCCCACACTGTGAGGTGTTGCAGCCCACGTGTGTACCTGTCAGGTCCAGCACCTCACGCAAATAATGGACGAGTAGCATGCGCGGCTCAATTTGCGAATGATGCTTCTGACCATTCACGGTAACGGTAATTGCGCGCTTCATCGTCATTGATGGTTCCTCCATCTGACTAGTCGCGTCCTTCTTAATAGGTAACAAGAAGAGTAAGAACGCGAGAACGGTTGTTCAGCGGGATACGTCAGTTTGAGCGATTTCTTGCCGCGTCAGATCGGGCATCTACTGCTCAGGGCGCGGGATAGAAATACTTACGCTATTTCTGTAAAGTAAATAGCAGGCCCAGATGTAAGTCTACATTATGGGCAGAACAAACTCAATACCTCGTCTTCCTTTGTGCATGCCCTATGCAGCGTTACTCATGGAATATCATGTGACGTGGGCGATGTCAAGGTATCGCCGGAATGAGCAACGAAGCTATGCTGTTGAGAAAATAGCACATAGATGGTTACATTGTCAAATGTTGCGCAGTGTCTTTGTCGACAGCAAAAAATATCGGGCAATCTCCACGTTGCCCGATATTTTCCTGCTGTCGATATTAATGTCCTGGTGTCTGTGTTCCCGGCGTGCCTTTGCTTGGTGTTGGCGAGACAACAATCAGCGTGAAAAATGCCGCTCTATCAGCGGTGACGTTGCATGGGGGCGCACCATCTTTTTGAAAGGAGACGGTTACGAAGGTCAAATGATTGACTGCGTCGGCGCGGTTGGCAACGGGCACAAAGAAAACTGCGAGGCCATCGGAGGTTGTGATTGCGCCTTGTGTCGTCACGCTCCCATCGGGCCAGGTGATCGAGGCGGTCGCTGTCGCGCCACTGACGCCGACAGGATTACCATTCACATTCTGCGTAAATTTCGCGTACACTCCCACCGTCGCTGTGGAGTTAAAGATCGGTGATGTATTGGTCGCCCAGGCCCCACACCAGTATGGTGCGAGGGGGGGCGTAGGTGATACATTCGTAGTGTTATTCCCCAGGTCAATCGTCACCGTGACCGGTGGCGCACCCAGGTTGACGTTGGCTGTACTTGGATTGCTACCACACGCGACGATCAGTACGCTGAGCAACAAGAAGAACAGCAACACGCTACCAATTTTAAGCGCGATGGCGGTGCGTGTCCCCATTATATTCCAGCGTTTCCGGTCTTGTGTTTGCATAGGTTAATTATTACCCTCGTCTGTTTTTCTGAATACTGCCCAGAGTATAGCATACTGCTTGTGCTTGGTAGCATGAATTGGCTGTTGCCTACCATGAAAGTACTATACCTGTAGCTCTTCGTGTTAATACGACAATATCCATTAAAAAATACCCAATGATGGTCAAAAACTATCATTGGGTATTTCGGTACTCAGTTTGCTAGGTCCTACATGAGTGCCGCAGTGTAATGAAGCTCTTGGTTGTTACTGCAATTATTACTATTGTAGTAATTAACGAAGAGAGGGTTACTACCTTGAGCAGCTGGACCGATGTTGGCATTATATTTAATGTAGTTGCCTCTATCCCCATTTAGATAGAAACAACTCACATAGACTGAGTAATAGGAGTAGATAAAAGATCCCCAAGACTCATTCGCTCCACTGCCTCCAGAAAACTGCCCCTCATAAACTGATCCGATGAATATATTACCACAGTTCGGTTGAGGGTATTTTAACCAGAGTACTTTAGATTTGAGCGTAACGCTACTATTGTAACTAGATGTCCATGAGGAATCTTGCTCTGCACTTGTACCACAGCTAATAAATGGGCTAACTGATTGGAGGTGTGAATTTTGAAGCAGCTTGGTCCGCATGTTTTGGATGAGGGTGTGAATTTTGGTCTGTATCTGCGGAGATGCTATGTTTTCGAAACTGGAACCAAGACTTACATATTGCCAGTGGTTTGCTAAAGCAGTCGATAACGGGACTTGCTTGACTGTAATATTAGAGCCAGGAGGACAAGCAATTGTGACCGTATGTTGATGTGATGTATGTAAGTTAAGTATCCATGTTGTTTGGCAGTGAGTAACTGCTGTTGTATCGACAACGGACGCTACTATTGAGTTTGGTTTACTGTATGCCTGCGCAGGTATGGAAATAGCGGATAAAGCACTGCCAAGAGCAATGACAAAAAGTAGGTAGACACAGAAGGTAGCGCGTGAGAAACGAAAGATTTTCATGAAGGTTTTCCTTTCTGGTGAAACTCAACTAATTGCTACGACTATGAACCTAAATTGCCTATTCTGTATTTGATACTACAAGATCATACGCAATACATGATACACATTACAAATATATCACTTTAACAGTATAGATGATGACAATGCATATCTATCTTTGTACAAGAATAGTATATGTAACCTCTTCTTGTCAATGGTACTTTTGGTGCTTTTAATAAGATTTATTAATTGTATTGTAATATAAAAACACAGCTTGTTATTAACAAGCTGTGTTTTTGAAATGAATGGAAGAGAATATACTTTCAATATACGAAAATATCTCTCGCTATTAGCATTATTGCACTGTAATCGTCAAATTCATTCCTGGATGGATGGTGCAATAGATTTTGAAGGTACCAGCGGTGTTGAATGGTGCTGTTGTATGTGTATCATTGCCTGTAAAGTTCAGACTCACTGTTGGCGCACCGGCCTCTTTCTCAGGCTTTTGTGTCGAACCATCCCAGTAGCCGTTGACGATGATATGATTAGAAGCTGCGTCATCGATTAATGTGAGCGAGTCGCCCTTCTTGATCGTAACCGTATTCTGAATAAAATTTGCGAGACCCATATGCACTACTGGCCCCGTTGGTGCGGCGGCACTGTCTTTGATACTACAGGCAGCGAGAACAATGGAGAGTAGACCGAGAATGGCAATACCAAATAACAACTTTTTATACATGAGAGCAATCCTTTCGATAATCCTTTGTCTGGTTATCCCTGCTATGTGAATTAAGAACACCCTATGCACCCTGGACATGCAAGAGATGGTGTCCTTTTTAAATATAGCAAAACCTTTCCAACATGGCAAAGAGTGGGGAACCTGTTCCCCACCTGTGATTGCTCTATTGTAGCAGTTTTGCGGCAACAAGAAAATATCTTTGCCAAAAACAGTTAATGACTTTTTGATGGTGTGCCATATGCAAACCACGCAACGGCAATCGTTTCGAGCATGCCGAGAACGAGCAATGTGTAGTTACCGAGGTGCGCAATGGCTCCAATATAAGAGGTGAGCAGGATAAGAACGACCAATGCGATACCAGAGAACGTGAGCTTGTGTGCGAAGGACATGCCTTGCTCCTTTATAGGTTAAGCAAATAAGAACTCCCGTTTCACACGATAGCTGAGTTCTTTCGCAACGTCAAGTGAGATATGACTTTGGGTCTATGTGTTTGCAAACGGATGGTTCCTGAGCAAACTGGCGAGAGGCGCATGACGGACCTATCTATGAGTGAATGGTACTAGATCAAAATCTGTGGCTACTTTTGTCGCATCTATACGTAACAATAGTGTGGTTGTGCAAAGCCGATGAAGCGGCTTTTTTTTGCCAACCCGTAGCAAAAAAACGAAGAGGAGCAAATCTATGTGGCCTTTCGATCAGAATAATCAGGGGATGTATCAGCAGTATGCGCAGGCATACGATAACGGCAATTACAATGGCTTCGATCACAATCAGGTCATGGGGCATATTCAGCAATTTATGCAGAGTGCGCCCCCCGACATGCAGCAGCAGGTCTATCAACAGCACTTTGCGCAAATGCCTTTTGAGCAGCGCGCTTTTGTTGCGCAGCAAGTTCCGCAGTATGGCATGAATCCGAATGATCCTTGGTCCATGGCGCAAGGCTTTATGCGCATGGGACAGGAGCAGCCCAATATGCTGCAGCGTATTTTTAGCCATCCTGTGATGATGGGGGCGGGCGTTGCCCTGGCCGGTCTGGTTGCCAAGCATATGATGGAACGCCATCAGCAAAACCAGTATGGTCAGCAGCAGATGGGGTATGGCAATCAGATGGGCTATCAAGAGCGGGAGTTGCGGAGCGAACTAAATCAGGTCCGGCGCGAGGAGCGTGAACTACGGCGCGAAGAAGAACGCTTTGAGGACCGTGAAGAGCATCATCATCGCCGCCGTGAGCGTGAGGACTATTACTAAGTCCGCGTATCCACACGTATCTCATAGAACGAATACCAAATGGGCATGCTTGTATCTTGCAAGCATGCCCATTTGGTATGTATCACGCAAAGACTATTTTCTCGATTTGATGCACTAAATCCAGGTTGGTAGCGAAGATGGGGCGCAGGTTGGTAAGTATAATGATCGTCACTCCTTCGTTCGGATAGCGACCCAGGTAGCTACTAAAACCATTGTTGAGGCCATCATGCCAGATGACATGCTGTGGCGTGTTACTTTCATCGCCGATATACCATCCCAGGCCATAACTCTCCTGCGTAAAGACACCGCAGAGGCCCGTGCAGACGGTGATATGGGGCGTGAACATTGTTTGCAATGCTTGTTGTGGAAGAAGCGTATTGGTGTAAAGTGCCTGATCCCAGCGGTAGAGGTCCTCGACTGTGGAGTAGAGACCAACATCAGCATCCAGGAAAGACATCTCCAGGGTCTGTGCGATTGGAACGGGCGGGGCGGGTATTTGCCATGCAGCGTAGCCAACGGCATTGGTGGCGATGGACTGATAATTTGGCGAGAAGCCACTGGCGTTCATCTGGAGTGGCTTCAAGATCGCCTTCTGTATAAATTGCGCGTAGGATGTGGCCGCTACCGCTTGAATCACATAGCCGAGGATTTGATAGCCAAGATTACTGTAGAGATATTGTGTGCCAGGAGCAAAACTGAGCTTCACACTTGCCCATTGCGTGAGAGCCTCTTGTGCGGTAGTAGGGCGTGGCACACTCGGACCATAGAGATCGCGCGGCAAGCCAGAGGTATGCGTCAACAATTGCGAGATGAGAATAGATTGCAAGACGGCCGGGCATGGCGTAATGTAGGTGCAAACGGGGTCTTGCAAATGGAGTTTCCCCTGTGCTTGTAACAGCAGAATAGCCATTGCGGTAAACTGTTTGGTCAGTGAGCCGATATAGAAACCTGTGTGGGGGGTATTAGGGATGCTTTTTGTCCAATCCGCCATACCATACCCTTTGCGCAATAGGATAGAGCCATTACGGGCAATGAAGACTGAACCACTAAATTGCTGATTTTTTACTAGTTGTGTAAGTAGCGTATCAGTTTGACTCCCTGCCGTATCAGACGTAAATGTAGATGCGAGCGTGGTCGTTCCAGATGAAGGTGCTGGAGTGCTGGTAGAGCAGCCGACCAGCAAGAATATACAGAGGAGCAGTAGAGAAAAAATACTGCTTTTGTAGCGTATATGACGATAATGAGATATTTTTTGTGCATATGCCATAATGATATATTCCCCCTTTTGGTAAGCCGCTTTGAAAGATACCTCATCCCTATCATATCAGATCTTGTCTCTGCGTGCCCCGCGTGAATGCTTATGTAGCTATGATAGAACGGGGTGAAACAGTTGGGTTTCTCTTTAAGTGGGGAATATCGTACAATGCATAGGAACATTGCTTCGGTGTGTGGGGTCGCTATCCAGAAAGGATTTTTTATGACTGAGACGCAGCATATCCATCAGACTGATGGTACACATAGATATACAAATCGTTTAATTCATGAGACAAGTCCGTATCTGCTACAGCATGCACATAATCCTGTAGATTGGTATTCCTGGGGCGAAGAAGCCTTGCAGAAAGCACGCGGCGAGGATAAACCTATTCTTCTCAGTGTTGGGTATTCGGCCTGTCACTGGTGTCATGTGATGGAGCGTGAGTCATTTGAGAACGAAGAGATTGCGCGTCTCATGAACCAGCATTTTGTCTGCATCAAGGTAGATCGCGAGGAGCGTCCAGATATTGATGGCATCTATATGCAGGCGGTGCAGGCGATGACGCATCAAGGGGGCTGGCCCATGACAGTCTTTCTCACGCCCGACGGGCGTCCTTTCTATGGCGGCACCTATTATCCTCCCAGTGATCGTCGCTATGGGCGCGAGATGATGCCCGGTTTCCCGCGTGTCTTGCTGAGCATTGTCAGTGCCTATACCGAGCATCGGCAGGAGGTGGAAGATCAGGCTACGCAGATTGCCGAGTACCTCCGCCAGCGTAGCGATGCACCCTTGCGTGCTCGACAGCCCGTAGAGGTTGGGGAGAACGTTCTTGACCTCTTGAATATTGCCAGTGAGCGTCTGGCTGATGAATTTGACGCGCAGCACGGTGGTTTTGGTTCTGCCCCCAAGTTTCCTAATACGATGTCGCTTGAGGTCTTGTTGCGCGTGCATTTGCATCGTAAGCGTAGTGAGATGGGCGTGCGCAATGTACGGCAGAAATATAGCGAGCTAGAGGTTGTGGAGCGTTCGCTGCAGCAGATGGCGTATGGCGGTATCTACGATCAGCTTGGTGGTGGCTTCCATCGCTACTCAGTGGATGCTGAATGGCTGGTCCCTCATTTCGAGAAAATGTTGTATGATAACGCTCTGCTGAGCCGCCTCTACCTGCATGCTTACCTCGTCACTGGTAATCCACTCTATCGTCGCATTGTCGAAGAGACGCTGAACTATGTTATTCGTGAGATGGTCTCGCCTGAAGGCGGTTTCTACTCCACGCAGGATGCCGATAGCGAGGGCGAAGAGGGCAAATTCTTTCTCTGGACAGTTGCCGAGCTTGAACGTGTGTTGCCAGCAGGGGATGTGCCGCTTTTCATGCAGTATTATGATGTATCGAGGCGCGGCAACTTTGAAGGCAAAAACATTCTGCATATAGATGAGACCGCTCAGGCGGTTGCTGATCGTGCGCAAATCAGTCTGGATGAATTGGAAGAGCGTCTGGCCCATGATCGTGCTCTACTGTTCAATGTGCGTGAGCAGCGTGTGAAACCGGGACGTGACGAGAAGATTCTGACATCGTGGAATGGTTTGATGTTGCGCAGTTTTGCCGAGGCGGCACGTTATCTAGATCGCCCCGATTATCTGCTTGTTGCCACGAACAATGCCGCGTTTTTGCTAGAGAAGATGCGTAAGGATGGGCGTTTGTTGCGTACCTATAAGGATGGGCGCGCGCGCTTAAATGGCTATTTAGAAGATTATGTCTTCCTCACAGATGCCTTGCTTGCGCTCTATGAGGCCAGTGCTACTGTGCGCTGGTTTAGCGAGGCGCATTCGTTAATGGATGCAGCGATTACGCTCTTTGCTGATGAGCAGAATGGTGGCTTTTTTGACACTGGCAGCGATCACGAGACGCTGATTAACAGACCTAAAGATATCATGGATAACGCCATCCCATGTGGAAACAGTGTCGCGGCTGATGTTCTGTTACGTCTCGCGGCTTTTACAGGTGAGGATAGCTATCGCCAGCGCGCGGATGACTACCTGCGCCCATTGACGGATATGCTCGTGCAGCATCCGCAGATGTTTGGGCACGCTCTGGCTGCGCTTGATTTTGCCCTTTCGAGCGGTCGTGAGTTTGCTCTGCTGGGGGAGCCACGTGCGGCAGACACGCGCGCTTTGCTAGAAGTCATAAACCGTTATTATCAACCAAATAGTGTGCTGGCCTGCGCCAATCCTACGGATCAGGTGGCAATTCAAGCCGTGCCATTATTAGCGGAGCGTCCCTTGTTGGATGGGAAAGCGACCGCGTATGTCTGCCAGCATTTTGCCTGTCTTGCTCCCGTCAATACGCCAGAGGCCCTGGAGGCTAGTATGTAGCGCGACACCGCCCACTTGCCCCAGCCTTGAATTCTCTGCTATACTTCAGGAAGAACAGCGTGATGGTGTTGCTTACATGCACGCTGTTTTTGCAGGTATAGCATCTGCATTTCTGATACTATCGTTTTGTAGACAAAGGAGCGTACAATGGCTGATGAGAGCAAGCCCACGATAAACGTGGAAAAAGATGGTCCTCTCTACATTCAGAATGCGAAAGGGTTGATCTTGCTTGATAGCGAGGGCAATCCCTTTGAGATCACCGACGATGATGTCGCGTTGTGTCGCTGTGGGCAATCGCGCAACAAGCCGTTTTGTGATGATAGCCACGTCAGAACGGGATTTCAGTCCGAGGTAAAGGCTCCCACACAACCCGCATAGTGGCAGAGGGTACACTGGTAGATAGGTACTACACCCGTTGCTTGCTATTTCCATGTCCACACGAAAATGGAGGAGACCAGATTGCTCTGATCTCCTCCTCTGTCTGTCCTAGAGCGGAACGCCAAAGCCGCGCAAGACCATTTCAAGCGCAATAATTGCCATGACGGGCAAGAACACCAGACGAATCGTCTTATTGGTCAGTTTGGTCAGGATACGAGCACCCACCAATGCACCGATCAAGATGCCCAGCGCGACGGGAGCCGCGATCATGGGGATGACATCGCCACGGAAGAAGTAGATGCCTGCGCTTGCCGCGGCCGTGACACCAATCATAAAGTTGCTGGTCGTGGTCGAGACCTTCATTGGCAGGCGCATCATCGTATCCATTGCCAGAACTTTGAAGGTGCCGCTTCCAATTCCAAGCAAGCCAGAGATGGTTCCCGCGATGTACATCATGCCAAAACCGTAAGGCGTATTGGTCACTTGATAGGCAACCTGGCCCAAATGTGAGTCGGGATAGCTGCTATTGAGGTTGAGCCACGAGGCCCAACGATCATTCTTGACCCCCTGTGGTAGCTCTTCACCCAGTTTGAAAAGCAGCGGTGCGGTCGAGATGAGCAAGACGACGCCAAAGATGACAAAGAGGAATGCACTCGGCAAAACCCCTGCCAGGAATGCGCCACTAATCGCCCCAATGGTAGTCGCAATCTCCAGAAACATCCCGACGCGCATATTGGTGATATGGTCGCGCACATACGCTGCAGCCGCTCCGCTTGACGTTGCGATGACCGAGATGATGCTGGCCCCGATAGCATATTGGATAGGCAGATGGAACGCCAGCGTGAGGATCGGGACAATCAGGACACCGCCGCCCAGTCCAATCAATGCGCCCAAGAGGCCCGCCGCGACGGAGCCGAAGAAAATCAGTACAATTGCCAGTAATGTCAGATGCATTATGCCCCTCCTTTTCCCAACAGGAAACTGGTAATCAGGATGGCGAGAACGATCAAGGTGATAATTGTATACTTCCTGTCATGCTCCAATTCAAAGGCAATCACCGATACCGCTACGCGCAGAACAGGTGTTGCGATCAAAATCAGCAATCCCAGGGTAATAATTGCTTGTGGATGAAATGTTACTAAGCCTGCGCCTACCTCACCAAGTGTGTGTGGGAAATGGTCAATGCGTTGCGGCGAAAGGCCGCCCGGCGAAAAAGGAAGTAAAATGACTCCAATAAGAATAACAACCGCACTCAGGATAACGCCGCCTTGCAAAATGCCACCAATCACGGCTGTCATCGGAACGCGATATTTTCCAATCTGAATTAATTGCTCTTGCGCGGTTGAAATTGGCGGCGTTGCCTTCTTCTCTTCCGTTTGCATAATTCTTTACTCGTATTCTGTAGATATGAGGTATCTACATCCTTTCTTGTGCCTCTGTCACATCGGTTATTTTTTCAGAAGGCACGAACGTATGGTGTTGAAGAAACATGTGTGGAAGATACCAACAGAAAACGGTATTTTCGTTTGCAGGTATCCACCTAACGAAATAACCTTACTTCAAGTGTAACGTATTTTTAGATATAAATCAAATATATGATTTTTATGTCATGCATAACTTATGATTATGAATGACCGCCTGTTGCCTATGTTGGAGTTGTGCGCATAGCTACTTTTCTTTGACACACGCAAAAAAACGCGTGAAGTTTCAGTGTACTTGAAGAGCAATGAGAGAAAGTTGCGAGTAGCGGGCATAAAAACACGCCTGCTTAATGTTATAGTCTGATGTCGTAATGCTTATGTTTTCTCTTGCGCCAATCGGCCGCTAGAAAGGTTAGCGAGAGGTATGACTCGTCAATCAATGAAAAAATGGCCTCGTGTTTCATGGAAACATTTGCTTGTTGGCAGTCTGGGTAGTAGTGTGGGTCTGATGAGCGTTCTTTTGGGTATTGCTGTGTATATTGTGGAAACATTAACTCGTCCAAAGCGTTTGCAGTCTGCACTCGATCTCTATACCTTTTCGCCTTTTGAGCTAGGGTTGCCTGCTGAAGAGGTGACATTTGCGCCACTACACGGCGATCATCTGGTGAGCGGTTGGTATATTCCCGCGTCCGGTGCGACGGCAACAATTATTGTTTGCCCCGGCTATCGTGGGCAGCGTTCGGATGTTTTAGGTATGAGTACCATGCTCTGGCGCGCAGGCTATAATGTCCTGGCTTTTGAGTATTATGGACATGGCACAGTTGTTGGCAAGCCAGTCACGTTGGGCTATCGTGAAATACATGACTTTCTGGGTGCGGTAGCTTATGCGAAGGAGCGTGCCCCAGAGACACGCCTGGGAGCCGTCGGTTACTCGATGGGAGCCTCTGTCGCAATTATGGGGTGTGCCAGAACACCGGATATCGAAGTTCTGGTAGCCGACAGCCCGTTTGCTACGCATGAGAGTGCGGTGGCCTATGCCGTGCAACGCACATTGCATCTGCCATTTATCCTCTTTCACTGGCTGACGGATTGTATTCTCTGGCTACGCGCTGGCTATCATTTCCATCAGGTTGAGCCAATTCGCGATATCGTGCGCATTTCACCACGTCCCTTGCTCTTAATTCAGGGCTTGCAGGACACAATTGTCAATCCGCATGATGCCCATCGGCTCTACGAAGCAGCGGGGGAGCCAAAAGAACTCTGGTTGCTGCCTGACGTAGATCACTGTGGTGCATATTTTGCTGATCGGCAACGCTACGTCACGCGCGTAATTAGCTTTCTTGATCGCACATTGAGAGCTTCTCAGCAGACGGAGCAGAGCGATCAGCATCTATCAGAGGCGAGTTAGCGATAGCTGAGCGTGACCACCATGCCATCGCGTGCGGCGCGCGTATTGGCAAAAATACGCTGTGCCGCGCGCTCGGCTTGCGTTGGGTCTATAATTTTAGGGCTGAAATGTGTCAAGATGAGTTTATGCGCCTGAGCCGCGTGCGCGATGCTTGCTGACTCTTCCGCGTACATGTGCCCATGGGCTTGCGCTAATGGGAGGTCTGTGGGGCTATCGTACATGCTTTCACAAATCAGCAGGTCTACATCATGCACGAAGTGATTGAGGGTCTCTGTCGGGCGCGTATCCGTAATAAAGGCGAATGAAAGGCCGCGTCGTGGTTCACCCAGAACCATCTCCGGCGTAAATGTTTGACCCTGATACTCCACCGTTTCGCCGCGTTGTAGGCGCGACCAGAACGCGACGGGTAATGCCAGCGCGCGCGCTTTCTCGACCTGAAATTCTGGTTTCCGTTCTAGGTCTACACGATAGGCTAGGCAAGGAATACCGTGCGCGGCAGCTGCGCAAGAGCCGTGTAGTCCTCCGGGAAGCGCGAATGTTTGGCCGCCTTGCAGTTCGTGAAGCTGAAGCGGAAATGGCAGGTTGGCCGCGATACGCAAAAGTCCTTCAAGAATATAGCTTGTGCCGGATGGTCCGTAGATAGTGAGTGGTTCTGTGCGTCCTGCGTGCGCAACCATGAAGAGAACGCCTGGGAGACCGGCCACATGGTCGGCATGCATATGGGTCAGACAAATGGCTTCCAGTTGGCGGAAGCCCCAGCCCAGTGTCTTCCAGGGAACCTGTGTACCCTCTCCACAATCAAATAGTGTCAGCGTTGAACCATAGCGCAGTAGTGCGCAGGAGAGCCAGCGTCCTGGCAGCGGCATCATCCCACACGTACCAAGCATGCAAATATCTATCATGCAGTATCTCTCTTACCAATTATTTTGGAATGCCCAGGCTAGCGCGATGATTAGAACCGCCAGAAGCGCGGTTGTCGTCAAGGCAATGCTGATAATGAAGAAAGGAAAGTCGTTCACAATCAGTATTGTCGCGAAAATGAGCCAGAACGCGACAAAAAGTGCGATCAAATAGCGCCAGGCTTGTGGGCGTTTGTGCATCGGCTTTACTCTCTTCCGTTGCTCATGCAACCTATCCTGAGATTCATAGTATATCAGGTATTGGGTGTTTCGACATCTTCACCATAGTGCTCATTGGGCTGGAAATACGCACGAATAGAGGTACTGCATGTCTCTCACGATTATTGACCGTCTTCATCCGCAACAAAGGCGCGCACAACAGGAAGCCTTGTTAGCGGGGCATATCCAGAAAATTGATGATTTTGAACTCCTGTCGCCTCAGCAAATGGTTCCGCTTGCACGCTTGAGCCTGCGCATGCTCCTGGTCGGTATGATTGGCTTTTTTGTCTTGAATCTCATCTCCTATGCTGTTCATACCTCATCTCTGACGTTTCATCTCACCTTTTCGGGGGTAGTGCTCTGGCTGCTCATCAACTGTGTGGGCTATGTACTGATCTTGCTGGTGCATGAAGCAATTCACGGCCTCGTCATTCTTGTGTTGGGCGGTAAACCATACTTTGGAGCAAAACTTCCTCTGGCTCTTTATTGCGGTGCGCGAGCGCAACTGTTTCACCGCAATCAATACCTGCTTGTCGCGCTGGCTCCGCTCGTGATAATCACGCTCGCTGCTCTTATCTTGACGTTCGCTGCTCCCGTGCTGGCCGCATATACACTGTTTGCCAGCATCGGAAATATCAGCGGGGCAGCCGGCGATGTCTGGGTTGCCGCACGTTTACTCCATCGTACCAGGGATATCCTGGTTGAAGATACCGATAGCGGATACCGCACATGGCAAGTTGTGCTTAATTGACGTGATTCTGTACGTGCTGAGCGGATTGGCAAATATTACTTCTCACCTTGCCTTCGGATGTGACATGATAGAATAGGCGAGGAAATAGATCATGTTCTCTCGCCAAATATCCCAAAAATATGCCTGCAAAGGAAAGGAATATCGTATGGAACTCGGATTAGTTGGTCTTGGCCGCATGGGGGCCAATATGGCAAAACGCTTGTTACGTGCCGGGCACACCTGTATTGGTTATGCGCGCCGCCCGACAACGGTGCAAGCAGCTTTAGATGAGGGCGCGATCACCGCTGGCGTCTCTTCGCTGCAAGAACTGGTGAGCAAACTCAGCACGCCACGCGCCATTTGGCTGATGGTTCCTGCTGCCTCTGTCGACGCCACACTTGAGGCACTCGTGCCATTGCTTTCTCCCGATGATGTCGTAATTGATGGTGGTAATTCGTACTATCATGATGATATTCGCCGCGCGGCTGAACTGAAGCCGAAGGGCATCCATTATCTCGATGTGGGAACCAGTGGCGGCGTCTGGGGGTTAGAACGTGGCTATTGCCAGATGATCGGCGGCGAGCCTGAGATCGTGGCACGCCTGGACCCCATCTTTGCGACGTTAGCTCCTGGCGTTGAATCTGCTTCACGCACACCTGGACGCGAGCAGATTGGTGGCACTGCCGAGAAAGGCTACTTGCACTGCGGACCGAGCGGAGCGGGCCATTTCGTCAAGATGGTGCATAATGGTATCGAATATGGCATTATGGCGGCCTATGCCGAAGGCTTGAATATTCTCCATCACGCCAACATCGGCAAGAATCAGCATGAAATTGATGCCGAGACCTCGCCGTTGCGCAACCCGGAACTGTACCAGTATGATTTCAATCTCAGCGACGTGACCGAATTATGGCGGCGCGGTAGCGTGATTGGCTCCTGGCTGCTCGATCTGACGGCCAGTGCTATGCTCAAGAGTCCCACTCTGGACAACTTTATGGGTCGCGTCTCTGACTCTGGCGAGGGCCGCTGGACGATTTCTGCGGCAATTGACGAGGCTGTGCCCGTGCCCGTGCTGAGTGCCGCCCTCTTTGAACGCTTCAGTTCACGTGGCGAGGCTGATTTCGCCAATAAAATCCTTTCGGCCATGCGCTTCGAGTTTGGCGGTCACCTGGAGAAGGGCGAAACTGCCCCAACCCCTGTTTCGACAAATACGAAGGCATAAAGTAAGAGGAACGTGCCAGTATGTCTACAACGACAACATCATTGATACAGCGACCTGCCTGGAAAGCTCTCACCGAGCATTACCAGCAGGTGCGCGACCTTCACTTGCGTACGCTCTTCGCGCAAGACCCCACGCGGGGAGAGCGTCTGACCTGTGAGGCGGCTGGCCTGTACCTGGATTACTCGAAAAACCGCGTGACAGATGAAACGCTGCGTTTGTTGCTTACCCTCGCACAGTCTGCCGGGTTGCGTGAGCGCATTGATGCCATGTTCCGTGGCGATAAAATCAATGTCACCGAGGATCGCTCGGTGTTGCACGTCGCCTTACGCGCTCCTCGTGATGCGACGATCATGGCTGATGGGCAGAATGTCGTTCCCGAAGTTCATGCCGTTTTGGATAAGATGAGCAGTTTTGCTCATCGCGTGCGTAGCGGTGAATGGAAGGGCTACACGGGCAAGCGTATTCGCAATATCGTCAATATTGGCATCGGCGGTTCTGATCTCGGTCCCGTGATGGCCTATGAGGCATTGCAATACTACAGTGATCGTAGCTTGACGTTACGCTTTGTCTCGAACATTGATGGCAACGAGTTCGTTGAGGCGACCCGTGATCTGAACGCGGAAGAGACGCTTTTTATTGTCTCATCCAAGACCTTCACGACGCTGGAGACGCTCACCAATGCACATTCTGCGCGTGCGTGGTGCGTTGGTGCGCTTGGCAGCGAAGACGCGGTTGCCAAACACTTTGTCGCGGTTTCGACCAACGAAAAAGAGGTGGCAAAGTTTGGCATTGATACCGCCAATATGTTTGGTTTCTGGGACTGGGTGGGAGGCCGCTATTCCTATGACTCGGCGATTGGTCTCTCATTAATGATCGCGATAGGCCCTGACAATTTCCGTGCAATGCTGGCAGGCTTTCATGAAATGGACGAACATTTCCGCACCGCGCCGTTTGAGCGCAATCTGCCTGTACTGCTTGGTTTATTGGGCATCTGGTATAACAACTTCTTCGGTGCTGAAACAGTTGCTATTCTGCCTTACGATCACTACATGGGACGTTTCAGTGCCTACTTGCAGCAACTTGACATGGAGAGCAATGGCAAACATGTCGATTTACAAGGCAGGCCTGTAGACTATCAGACGGGACCGATCATTTGGGGGCAACCCGGCACAAACGGGCAACATGCCTTCTATCAACTGATTCACCAGGGCACAAAGCTTATTCCCTGCGATTTCATTGGTTTTTATCAGCCGCTGAACGCGCTCCCGCCGCATCATGACCTGTTGATGGCAAATTTCTTTGCGCAGACCGAGGCTCTGGCCTTTGGCAAAACTGCGGAAGAGGTGGCTGCCGATGGTGTCGCAGCCTTCCAGGTTCCGCATCGCACCTTTGAGGGCAATCGCCCTACCAATACGATTATGGCGGACCGCTTGACACCCGCAACGCTGGGCAAACTGGTGGCACTGTACGAACATAAAGTGTTTGTGCAGGGCACCATTTGGAACATCAATTCGTTTGACCAATGGGGTGTTGAACTGGGCAAAGTGCTGGCAAATCGCATTATTCCCGAATTGCAGAGTGCGAACGAGCCACAGCTTGCACACGATAGTTCCACGAATGCTCTTATTCGCCGCTATCGGCAAAACAAAGGGAGCGCGTCATAACGGAAGATGTTGAGATCAGCGCAATGCTGCCCAACATCTTTCACGCGCAAAAAATCAGGGACGCAACATATATATGCTGCGCCCCTGATTTTCTCTCTCTACTCTGTTATGCTTGTGGCGGTGGATTCTGACCATAGGAACCTTCAAGCCGCTCGCGCATCTGGTCAAAAGTGGTGGCATCAATCTCGCCACGCGCATACCGCTGGCGCAGAATCTCCATTGCCGACTGTGGGGGAACCGGCGGTACTGGTCCACGAGGGCCTGTCCCAGGCATAGGCGGCACGGGCGGTGTTGGCTGATAATACCAGTTCATCGAGCGTGGGCCACGCGATAGCCTACGAATAACCAGCCCTATCAATAGGACAATCAGAAGCAGTGGAAGCAGTCTGCCCAGACCAAACAGAAGCATTGCTGGGAAAAAGAACATTATTATCCTCTCTTTCATGAAAGAGACGTTTTATAGGTTTTTACATTGTCACGCATTGTATGTCTCAGTGAGAAGCGGGACTCCGCATGTGACGTTGTTTATCTCATCGCTCTCACTAAAGATTACGTTTCTTTGTGCGTCTGGTTATAAGATACAGCGCAAAGATCAAAAACTCTGCATATATTTGCAAAATGTATGCAAAATTTTCTAGCGTTCCTGCGAACAGAGTCGATTCCGATTTTTCCCTCTAGCTCGGTAATACCGCCAATACTGTAATGAATGTGATATGCTAGAGTCTGTGACGAGTGCAAGCAGACTAGAAGCAAGAAGGCAGGTAATGTCTATGAAGACGTATGACGATATTGCAGAGTGGTACAATCAGTGGATTGGGACGCACTCGATGAGCGAAGACCCCTTCTTTCCGGCAGTAGAAGCACTCATTGGTGAGGTCAAGAACACCCGCATCTGCGATCTCGCCTGTGGTCAAGGCAGAGTCGCGCGCTATCTTGCCAATCGGGGAGCACACGTCGTCGGCGTTGATCTTTCAGCAAAGTTGCTTGCGATCGCTCGCCGCCAGGAAGAGACCGACCCGCGTGGGATTGAATACGTGCAAGCCGATGCCCAGAACCTTGATACCCAGGTGTTGGGTCTCTTCGATGGCGTTGTCTGCTTTCTGGCGTTAATGGATATCCCAGAGTTGGCTTCGACGCTCCACAGTGTGGCACGCATTCTTCAGCCCGGCGGATGGTTTGTCTTTGCTATTCTTCATCCCTGCTTTCATACCTCGCGATCAGGAGAAATCGAGACTTCAGAGGGGGCAGTACGAACCATTGGAAGGTATTTTGTGGAAGGGTATTGGCGGTCCGACACCCGGCCAGGGCCTCCCGGCAAAATTGGCGCATATCACCGAACGCTTTCGACGTATGTTAATACGCTCACCGATGCTGGACTTCAACTGGTGCGCCTGAGCGAACCGGTTGGAGCTTCCACCGCTGTTGCTTCACACGTTAACAGGCCGATCTGGGAGGAGGTCCCTTCCATCCTGGTGGCAAGTTGTAGGAAGCCAAAGGAAGGAATTATTACATGAATACCGATATTTCACCGACATTGTTAGAAGAATTATTGCGCCAGGAGCAGGAACTTCAATTTACGGCTTTTGATAATGAAACTGCGCTCGCTCTGGGCATGGCCCTCGTGCAGGCGGCGCGTGCAAAAGGCAAGGGCGTAACGATTGATATTACGCGCAACGGACAGCAACTCTTTCATCACGCGATGACGGGCACATCACGCGATAATGGCGAGTGGGTCAAGCGCAAAAATAATGTCGTCAATCGCTTCGGACATAGCTCGTACTATGTGGGAACCTCGCTGCGCCTTGCTAATCAGACGATGGAGGAAAAGTACCTGCTCTCCTCGCATGAGTACGCCGCGCATGGTGGAGCTTTTCCACTGATTATTCGTGGCGTTGGACCCGTTGGCACTATTACCGTTTCTGGTCTGCCGCAGCGCGAGGACCACGAACTGCTGGTGAGCACGATCAGAACATTTCTGGCGCAAGGAACTGATAAATAGTCAATGCGAGAGGGCGTGCTCAAGTTGTGAATAGAGCGTGATGATGAGCTTGGGACAAGTGATGCATGTGTGAGAAAGAGCCTGTAAGCTGTTAGGGGAAATCGTGTGTTCTGCTGTGACAGCTTTTTGCGCATAGGTTGCGCACGAAAGAGCAGGTATCTCTCATGAATGTATTAATTGTTGGGGCTGGCTTTGGTGGTCTGGCCCTTGCTGCCTATTTGCAACGCGATGGACATCACATAACCATCATTGAGCGCGCGGCTGATCGCAGGCATGAAGGTTTTGTGATTGGCTTGTGGCGCAATGGCTTGCACACACTGGAGCTATTTGGCGTAGTAGAGCAAATCCGCAGCCTTAGCACGCCTGTAACACGCGAGTGGATACGCCATAAAAGCGGAACTGTGCTCGCGAAAATAGACTACCAGCCATTGATTGAACAGTATGGAGAAGTCTTTCTTTTGCCTCATGCTGCTCTGCAAGCGATTTTGCGCGAACTTGTGCGTGATATTCCTATTCGTTTCCAGACAACGCTGGTCGATGTAGCAGAGGACGGAGAGGGCGTTCATGTGCGCTTGAGTGACGGCACACAGGAGACATTTGATCTGGTTGTAGGAGCGGATGGAACCCATTCACGCACGCGCGAACTGCTCTTTGGAAATGAAGGTATCGCGTATGCCGGATTGCGTTTCTGGCTGATGATGCTGCCTGGTGGCCCTGATGCGCCCGATGAGCCGAATGATCTGTTTGGGGAGGGTGAATATATCGGCATGTTCCCAGGCAAAGATGGTCGTATGGGTGTCATGTTTCTCGCACGTGTTCCTGAAGCGGAACTTGCTCTCCCTGTTGAGCATGTTGCCTATCTGCACGAGCGTTTTGCCGATTTTGGCTGGCTTATTCCGTCCATATTGCGGGGATTACAGGCATCGACTCCGATTTTTATGGATGAGGTGCATCAAGTGAGTTTGCCCATCTGGTATCGTGGGCACGTTGTGTTGTTAGGTGATGCCGCTCATGCTGTTTCACCTACATCAGCAATGGGTGGTGCGATGGCACTTGAAGACGCTCATGTATTGGCGGAAGAACTGCATAATGTCGACCCTGCACATCTCGAACAGGCTCTTGCTGCGTATATGACCAGAAGGAAACCACGTGTGGAAGAGTTGCGCTACACATCCGATTTTCTGATCTGGCTAGCCTCGGTCGAACATCCCGCCGTTGCTTTTGTACGCAATGCGGTAATGCATCTATTACCTCCTGCAACTTTGCTGCAAGGTATGGAGCCAATGTTAGAGACACTTGCATAGCGTGCTCTGTAAAATAACTGTGGGACAGGAGAATTGCACATCATTTGCAATTTCCTGTCCCATGTTTTGTGTGTTCAGATCGAGGCGACGTGCCTGCTTTGTGGCCTTATGCCTGCCCGACCTCTGGGGAGTTGCCGCTTTCGGGTGCGCTTTCCGCGCTCTTTGGCTGCGTTGTGCCATAGATGATGTCGGAGAGTTCTTTGCGCGAACGCTCGATAAATGAGCGCAATTGAGCTTGACGCTCTTTGTCCTCGAATGCGCTGCGTGTGGCAATCATGAAGAGACGCGCAACTTGTGCTGCTTCGCTTCTAAAAGCCTGAAATTCGGGTGAGCCCCAGGGACCGCGAGGTCCTGGACCAAAGCCGGGGCCAAAACCACCGCGAGGTCCAAAGCCACCGCGCCAGCCGAAACCACCACGTGGGCCGAAACCTGGGCCAAAGCCACCACGATGACCATGATGCTCGTGATGTTCCTGGTGTTCGTGATGCTCATGGTGTCCGTGATGATGTCCGTGTGGGCCATGCCAATCAGCTTGCTCTCCCTCGTGCTGCATCCAGGGAGGCGTCCATCCTCCCCACTCGCCTTGTGCGTATTCGCGTGCAAATCGTTTGTTGTGTTCACCAAACATAGGTGTGTGTTCCTTTCTGTTCCTACAATCAATGCGATATATCGCATTCACCTCTTATAACATAGCGATATATCGTTCTATTCCAGAATACGATATATCTTATTGGAAGTTGCAAAAATTGGTAAGCTGATGCTAGCGTTGACAAAAATCATAGCAATGGTTATGCTGACACAAGCGAAATTGACAGTACATGAGAAATAGTTTGTAGAATGCAAAGGGGCGTACGGATGTCTGATCTACAATTAGGTGGCATGACGCTAAACCTGCTGTTTGAGATGCGCGTGCCAGGAGACTGTGTGATGTCACCAGATGGCAAGCGGGCGGCATTTGTGGTGTGGGAACATATTCCTGGTGAGCAGAAACGGCGCGGGCGCATCTGGCTCGTTGACATTGCCAGTGGTGACGCTCGTCCTTTTATACATGGCAAAAATTCGGAGTATGGTCCGTGCTGGTCGCCAGATAGCAAACAACTGGCTTTTATTACCACTGCGGATGGTGATAAGGAAAAGCCCCAAATCCATCTGATTTCTGTTGAAGCGGGCGAAGCACGTCAACTGTGCAAGATGCCAAATGGAGTAAGTAACCTGAGTTGGTCGCCAGATGGCTTTCGTCTGGCATTTCTCTCCTTGGAAGGCGAAGAACCCAAGACAGATCCCAAAGTGATTACCTCTAGGCGTCATCGTCGTTTATGGATGGTGCGCCTGGAGCATCATATTCCAGAACCAATAATCCCGACAGGTTTCAGCGTATGGGAATATACGTGGTCGCCTGATAGCACAACTCTTGCGCTCTATTATGCTCCAGGACCGGATGAGACGGACTGGTATCGTGGTCAAATTGGTGTGGTTGCGGCAGATGGGGGAGCAATACGCCAGATCACGCATCTGACATGGCAGGCTAGAGCACTCGCATGGTCGCCTGATAGCAAGCAGATCGCCTACGTTTCTGGGCGTTGGAGTGATCCTGGGCGCGGTAGCGGCGACATTTTTACTGTCTCGCTGGTAGATGGTCAAACTCGCAATCTCACGCCAGGCATTGCCTCCAATCCGACGTGGTGTTGTTGGCTCCCTGATGGTGTTCACCTGCTCTATACCGCCTGTAAAGATGTGACGCACCAGATAGGTATGCTCGATAGCCGCGATGGGACAATCACGCTGCTGGACAAGGATTTTGTCATGCAGTGGGATCAGCCCTCGCTCTCAACCGCACAAGATGTTCAGCGTTTTGTGGCAATTCACTCGACCAGTACCACGCCTCCCGACTTCTGGTGTGGTGAGCTTGTGGGCGAGCAATCTATCCAGTGGCGCAAAATTTCGCGTTTGAATCCGATTATTGAAGAGACAGTAAGTGCCATCGCGACTGAGCGCATCCACTATGAGAGCGTGGATGGCTGGCGCATCGATGGCTTGTTTCTGCCGCCGCTTATGCGTGAGGACGGAAAACTGCCTCCGCTCTATGTCGATGTGCATGGTGGGCCATCGGGAGCGGAATGTGACTATTGGGATTCCTCTTCGCAAATTATGGCAGCACAGGGTTTTGCCATTTTTCGCCCAAATATGCGCGGCAGTTGGGGCCATGGCACGGCCTTTGCGGATGCTGTGCTCGGAGACATGGGCGGCAAGGATTTTCAAGATATTCTCAACGGCGTGGAGTATCTGGTGCAGCAGGGCAATGTCGATGGCGAGCGCGTCGGCATTGGCGGTTGGAGCAACGGTGGATTTCTGACTGCATGGGCGGTCACACAAACCAATCGCTTCAAGGCCGCGATGATGGGTGCCGGTATCTCCGATTGGTTCAATATGCATGCCCAAACCAATATCGCTGATGCTGATATCTTATTGTTAGGGACGACCCCTCTGGAACATCCAGAAGTCTATCATAAACATTCGCCAATCACCTATGCGAGTCGTGTTGTAACGCCAACATTGATTCTGCATGGCGAGGATGATCCAGCAGTGCCCGTTGCGCAGGCGTATGCCTTTTATCGCGCCTTGCGTGAGCGCAATGTGCCTATTGAACTGGTGGTTTATCCGCGTGAGGGACATGGCGTTGGTGAAAGAGATCATTTCCGTGATGTGATGGAACGCTTGTTGGGCTGGCTGAAACGCTACCTGTAGAGAAACGCAAAACAATGGGATGGCTACATAAACCATCCCATTGTTGCTTCATTACTCGTGGATGTCTATTACGCATGCGCTACGCTGGGTGCTTGATGAACCAGGCGACCTGTCCAGGGTGTACCAAGCAGTGGTAGCAGATAGCTATCAACACCGTAGTAGCCAGCGACCCGCCAGGCCAGGACAAGCAGGACTGCCAACCCACCAATGACTGGGTTAATGCTCACCGCGCCTGCCAGCATGAAGTTCAGGTTCATGAAGACACCGAAGAAGGCGGCGATACCGGTCAGGACACCGAAGATCAGGCCGAGGCCAACACAAATCTCACCAAATGTGACGACATACGCAAAGACTGGAGCCGATGGTAAGACAAAATTCTGTAGGAATGAGGCATACCAACCCTGTACGGCAGGATGAGAACCAGCGGCCAGTTTAAGTGCGCCCGACACAAAGCCTTGCATTGCTGCACCATCATGTCCTGTGAATACCCAAGGCGTTGTCACTGCTTTGCCAAATGTAGGACTAATCGAGAAATCACGTCCAGTCAGTTTTTCGAGACCAGCGGTAATCCACTGATAACCGACATATAAGCGGACGATCAGCCAGAACCAGGCCATGCGAGTGTCTGCAAAGAGGAAACGCGCAATCGGTGGCTCAGGAATATGTGTAGCATCTGATGGATGAATAGCTTTCGAGATACTCATGATGAAACTCCTTATGGATGAAGCTGTGCTCTAATACTCATCACGCGGTGAGTATTTGTATTGGTATGTTGTTGTATTCGCTCATCCGTTGTCTATAGAATAAAGCCTGTTCATCACAGCACAATCTCTAAGCAGCGCAAAAAGCTCACAACTGAATCACATGAGTTTCTCATAAAAGATGCGTACGTTAACGACTCAAACCGCTACTAAAGCGGCTTGAGCCATTGTTCTATCGTTGTAAAAAAGCATTGATCGTTGAGATCAGGCGGTTTGGAATGCGATGAGTGTGATATGAATTGTCGTGTCGGTTGTGGCGCGTGCTGCATTGCGCCGTCTATCTCGTCACCCATACCAGGGATGCCTAATGGCAAGCCAGCGGGTGTGCGTTGCGTGCAGTTGGCGGCAAATAATCGGTGTAAGCTTTTTGGAAAGCCGGAGCGTCCAATTGTCTGCGCACAATTGCAGGCTTCAGAAGATATGTGCGGTCATTCCGCGCGGGACGCTCTCGTGTATCTCATTCGGCTTGAACGAATGACAAGACCAGCAGGCAAGCAAGTTCTGTAATCCATTTTCTCTTCTATTGCGTATCTCGTAGTAAGCTTGTTTATATGAACTTTACGTTGATAAACATTGCTCGCTACTTTCTAGACAAGGGAAAAAGGACTCCTATGCAAGAAAAATTGAAAACACCCAATGAACCTCAGGAACCGTGGAATGCAACATTTGATATGATGCAGATCCAACAAGCTATTGGTGTGCGCCGTCTTATTCGTTTCGGCCTTGTAATGGGTATCGCACTCGCTGGTCAAATTCTCGTTACACTGACACTGGGAACCGTTTCATGGATGCAGCAGCATGTATTTTATCTGGTGCTGGTTGAACTGGTCTGGTGGCCGCCTTTTTTCTGTATCCTCTATTTTTCATTTATTGGCGTGGTCAAACTGGTCGAGTTTGGGGCGGGAGCGCATAAACAACTGCGACGGCAGTTCGCGCAAGTATGCCAGGACTATGAAAATCGTTGTATGACGTATGAACAGCGATTACAAGAAAAAGAGCGTCATCTGCGCCGTCTCTCACTGGTTGCCAAGGAAAAATTGCATTCTATGCGTTTAGAGCCTTTTTCCAGTGCCGAGTAGAGTGCCTGTAAGGGTATATAAATTCTCTGTCGTTCCTTTTTGCAAAAGAGGTAAAAGCTGCTAGTTGTTTGCTGCTTTTACCTCTTTTATTGTGAAAAAATGATAAAAATCGCATGAAACTTGCTATTGATATATGGCGTGTCTCCTATAGCCTGGACGGATGCTATGTTGATGTTGTGTTAGTTATAGAAAGGGGATACTGTACCCATGCGTCAAGGACAAATGACGCTCCCAGGCATACGGTTTGGTGTTGTTCAGATAGGCATTGTGGTGTTGACGTTGATCACTGCACTGTTTCATCTGCATCTAGCGACAAACCCGACAGAAGATTTGCGTCTATGGTTTTTACTAAATGGAATTGGTTATATTGTGTTGCTTGTTGCGCTTTACTTGCCGCAATTAGCATATTATCAACGATTTGTACGTTATCTTTTGATGGCATATGCGCTAGCGACGATCATTTGCTGGTTTATTCTGGCGCGCCCATATGATATTCACGATGTGCCGATCAAAATAGACGAAATGGCGTTGCTCTGCCTGCTTTTCGTCGAAGATGTGCAAAGGAGGGCCTATCAATTAGATAGAGAGTAAGGGAACGTGTAATTAAATTTACGAAAAAAGAGAGCGGTAACGACGTTACCACTCTCTTTTTTACACTTCTCTGCTGGTGTTATATAGTATGGAGCAAGCAATGCGAGTGCATTGTAGGATTCAAAAAGGGTATCTTTGTGAAACATGCTCGTATCCGCATCATCCTGGCTTTTTTGGGCTTTGCTCTGATTGGTGTGAACAGTGGCGCGTTAGGCGTTGTCTTGCCAAATATGGCGACTTATTATGGTGTTGATAAGTCCACGATTAGCCTTATTTTCCTCACCTCTTCGGTCGGCTATTTTTTCTCCGCTTTTACCAGTAGCCTGATACTGGAACGCCTGGGGTTGCGTAATTTTCTGGCTCTTGGTCTGCTGGCCTTTTTGTTAGGAACACTGACCGTGAGCATCAAGCCGCCATTCCTGATCTTGTTGGCAACACGGTTTTTCATGGGCTTTGGCATGGCCTTTGTTGAAACTGGCTTGAATGCCTATGTGGTGGGCTTGCCGCGTCATACGACCGTAATGAACTCTCTGCACGCTTTTTATGGTGCGGGTGCGTTTTTTGGACCATTTGTTGCGGCCTTTCTGCTCTCTCTGAATTGGCAATGGAGTAGCGTGTATGTGCTCTGGACACTGCTGAGTGTTCCACTGTTGTTCGGTGTGCTCCTGGCGTTTGAAGCACATCTGGCGATTGCCAGTCCAGGCCCACGCCAGCAGGAGGATAGGCAAGAAAATGCCTTACTGGCAATACTAAAACTGCCTATGGTCTGGTTGGCAGCTATTTTTCTTCTGTTATATGTTGGTGTTGAAGTAAGTATGGGCAACTGGGGCTATAGTTTCCTGGTCGAAAACCTTCATCAGCAGACCTTTTTTGCCAGCGCAGTTGTCAGTGGCTACTGGTTGGGATTTACGCTTGGCCGCTTCACATTGTCAGCACTTGCTGAACGGATCCATCTGAGTAGTGTCGGACTCGTTTACATCTGTATTATTAGTTTGTTGTTTGGGCTTCTTGTCGTGTGGTTTTTGCCCTTTGGCCTCTTCCCTGCCCTTGGCTTCTGTTTTATTGGGTTGAGTCTGGGGCCGATTTATCCTACAACGGTTGCGCTAATGCCGAGTATTGTGAGCAATCGTACTGTTGCCAGTGCAATCGGCTTTCTTGTGAGCTTGAGCATTCTCGGAATCGCAATCTTCCCCTGGTTTGCTGGCTTACTGGCACAAACGGTCGGCATCTGGTCACTGCTTCCATATATGGCACTATTAGCCGTACTGATGCTACTCTTCTGGTGGGTGACATTCCGCAAATCTGAAAAAAAGCCTGAGGAGGAATTGGTTAGGGCATGATTCATCACGTGCAACACGAGCATCACATGTGGCGCATGGGCAGGGGTACGAGGGTGTGATGAATCATACCCCTACTGCTCTGTCAAACGTCATTGCGCACTTTTCGGCGTGTGGGGGGCAGGGCGTGATAAATCACGCCCCTACA
>DAIDJF010000024.1 GCA_027451525.1 Ktedonobacterales bacterium | reverse complement strand
TCATTGTAGGGGCGACCCTTGCGGTCGCCCTGCCTCTCCCAAACAGGTGCAATGACGTTTGACAGAGCACTACGCAAGCATGTACGGTATGTGGAGTAATTGTTCAAGACGATAATCACGCCCACGCAACCCGCGAGATACCCATATTCATTTGTTAAACGCGATTCTCGCTTCCCTATGGGAAAAGGGCACCCAAGCGAGATCCATCATGCCTAAGTTGATGCGTATTGGGTGTGATAAATTACGCCTAATACGCTAATAGGCGCGGGCGAAAATGGCTTCACAGGTTGCGGGCTTACCTGTATAGAAACATTTGCCTTGCACGCCACCTTCCGGTTGATCAAAGGGAATGACGCGCAATGTAGCTTTTGTCTCTTCCTTGATTGCCAACTCAGCCGCGCTGTCCTCAGCCCATTTCACACGCACGAAACCGCGCTCTTCAGCAATAATGCGCTTGAACTCCTCATAGCTCTCGGTATAGCGAATGCTCTTGTCGCGGAACTCGCGTGCGCGCAAGAACAAAGCATTCTGTATATCATCAAGCAATTCTGGCAAGCGCGTCTCCAGAGCAGCCAAGGAGACCGACTCTTTCGCGCGATTGTCACGGCGCACGAGCATGACACTTTCGTTCTGCACATCGCGTGGGCCAATTTCAAGACGCACTGGCACACCGCGCATCTCCCATTCGTTATACTTCCAACCCGGTGTGTTGTCACTGTTATCGACTTTGACGCGCACTTTGCCTTTGAGCGTCTTGGTCACGCGCTCGACCATCGCGCTAACCGCCGCTTTTTCTGCGTCTTTGCGCCAGATCGGGACAATCACCACCTGATACGGAGCAAGACGTGGCGGAAGAATCAAGCCCGATTTGTCGCCATGCACCATAATGACGCCGCCGATCATGCGTGTGCTGAGGCCCCAGCTTGTCGTGGAGCAATATTTCCGCTGCCCATCGTCATCCAAGAACTGGATGTCGAAGCTTTTCGCAAAGTTATTGCCCAAATTATGGCTCGTCGCAGCCTGCAGTGCCTTGCCATCGCCCATCAACGCCTCTATAGAATAGGTACGCAACGCACCAGCGAATTTCTCGTTCTCGCTCTTGCGTCCGACGATCACAGGGATAGCCGCCTCTTCCTCAGCAAAAGAGCGATAGACCTCTAGCATCATGCGTGTGCGCTCTTCAGCTTCTTCGAGCGTGCGATGTGCGGTATGGCCCTCCTGCCAGAGAAACTCTGATGTGCGCAGGAAGAGCGCGGTACGTTTCTCCCAACGCATCACATTATTCCACTGGTTGATAAGAATAGGCAGGTCACGATAGCTCTGCACCCACTTGGCATAGGTATGTCCGATAATCGTCTCGCTCGTTGGGCGAATTGCCAGCGGCTCTTCGAGTTCCTCGCCGCCGCCCCGTGTGACCCAGGCGACTTCTGGCGCAAACCCTTCAATATGCTCCGCCTCGCGTTCGAGGAAACTGCGCGGGATCAGCAGCGGAAAGTAAGCATTCACGACATCCGTCTCTTTGAAGCGCGCATCCAGCAACCGCTGAATATTCTCCCAAATCGCGTAACCATAGGGACGAATAATCATGCAGCCACGTACAGGGGCATAATCGGCCAGTTCGGCTTTGCGTACAATCTGGTTGTACCACTTGGAAAAATTGTCTTCCTGGTCTACAATCTCCGCAACAAACTTCTCTTCGGTTGCCATCACAAACTCCTTCTTTCATGCCCTGACTGCAAAGCAGTAGACGCCTTCTTTCTCGATCTGAGCGAAGCTAGACGCGCAGCGTCGTTGATCGAGATTTCAAACCTAGCGTCGTTGGGCATGATTTCAACACCTTGTGCAATAGACCTCTGCATCTAACACAATACATTATCAAAAAACAGGCATAAAAAAACTCGCCCCTCTGAAGGACGAGATTTACCCCGTGTTACCACCTTGTTTGAGCCATCTATAATGACTCCACTCAGCCGATAGCAGCATAACACACTATGCTTTATCGCACCTATGCTAACGGTCAGGCATCCGGTCAGCTTTTCGCTGACGCTCTCAGGTGGGTTCGCCGTGTCATCTGCCTGCCGCCTTGCACTCTCGCGGCTCGCTGCCGACACCCTACACGGATACTATTCCTGATCTGCGCGTTTCTCGGCGTCAATTTGTTGTGTCCAGAATACACCACCACAGGTATCGCTGTCAAGACTTTTACCAACACGCACATTTTTGCTGCCTACTACGCCAATTGTGAGATATTTGTGAACATTGACAAGACTTTTTATTAAACCTGTGCGTTTCCTTGTATAGAGAGCGTCGAATCAAAATACAATGTATGCCCAGCGTAGCACACATGTATGAGCTAATTACAGAGGTGTATGTATGCAAACATTTCATAAAACGGCAAAAAAGCCACTGATGACTTTGCTCTTTGCCAGTATTAGCCTGTCTGCTATGTTGCTTTTTGCGGCCTGTGGAGGACAGATAGCCACGACGCAGACAGCAACGCAAATGAACACAGCGCAAAATATTACAGCGGCGGTCACGCAGACCCAACCTATGCCCGCCACGCAGACCGATTGTCCGACAAGCGGACAGGCGCGTGCAGCAGTCACCGCTCCACTTGCCTTAGGCAAAGACCAGAATATCGTCTATGTCGATCAAACGGCAAGCAAGGCTACGCTTATACGCTATGACGTTGTGACAGGACAGAAAACGACGATCTTGAACATCGCAAACGCGGCGATCACAAACGCACAACTCTCGACCGATGGACAGTTTATCTTGTTCATCTCAGGTCTGAAAATTCAGATGCTTCGCCTCGATGGACAGGGTTTACAGACACTCTACTGCTCAAAGTCAAGCAACGGCATTCCAACAGCCCCAAGCAATCTGCTCTGGTCACCTAACCAGCAACTAGCCGCGTTTGAAGAGCCATCACCTTACGGTGGTCCCGCCGGTCCAGTGGTTCGTCTACTCGATTTGCAGCACGGCACCGTACAGAGTGAACTGGACTCAGGAATGCACTCCTCGATCCAACTGACCGCGTGGCATGGGAACAGTCAGGTTTACTACACAATCCTCACGCCGCCCATGACCCAACCATTGAACAATGTGTACGTCCTAAACGTACCGACGGCAAGTGAATTGCGTACAAATGGACCTGTAGTGGCAGCAATCAGCGGATTTCATTGGAATATGAGCCTGACATCTGACGGTAATACGTTAGTGCTTGCGCAATGTGCTGACATACCTAACTACAATGCAGGGACTGGTGCATCACCAGATCAACTCCTCCCACCGAGCCTGATTACAGCACAGGATGCGCATGGCGGCACATTACACGTCGTCTATGCCAGCCATGTTCATACAGTTTCATCTGTCGAGGCAATAAGCAACGATACCGTGCTCTTTACGATTGCAGACATCCCATATGCCCCAGGAGCAGCCGATGGCTTGTGGACAACGCACATCAACGGAACAGGCTTGACCCATCTGGCACAAGGGTATGTGACACTTCCACAGTCAAGCACGCCCTGGACAAGCGTATCGCGCGATAACAAGCTATACGTAGCAACACAAACAACGGGCATCGGCACGGGGACAACGACCACACAAGCATTCTACGGTTCGCTCAACGGTGGCACGCCCAAACAATTCGCCACATCAACAGCCCCTGAGACATTGACCATTGTAGGGTGGAGCGCGTTATAACATTTTAACCACAGAGAAAGCATGGGTAGTCTGGTAATTCTCCTATCCATGCTTTTCTCTTTTTATACCTGCCCAATATGATTATTTAAGGTAGTGCTGGATATTTCGTTGAGCGCGAAAAAACCATACCGGTGAATCAACTTCGTACCATCATCAGTATGCATAAAATAGATAAATTTCTGCGCTACACCCATTGCTTGACCAAGAGTATAGAGATGCTCAACGGACCAGAACGTATAGGAACGATTGTTAATAGTAGTAAGAGTAGGCATGATATTATTAATGGGAATAGGTGTAATACCAGCTTGACGGGCAGCATAGAGGCTCACATAGCCAATCGCTCCAGGCAGATTCTGATTATTGACATACTGCACAATATCACTGTCCGTATCGCTTACTGCTGCTCCCAGCAAATAATCTGATCCACCTAGGACATATTGCTCAAAAATAGCACGAACATCGGAGTTTGCAGGCCGCTCAATGACATTGATAGGAAGATCATTGCCACATATCGGCTGATTCTGCTGGTTGCGATAACAAACATCGCGCCAGTTGCTTACAGCACCACTATAAATATCAATGATATTCTGCGTTGTCAGATTATGAATGCCCGCGTTTTTGTCAACAATAAATACGAAAGGCATCACTGCAATGCGATCATCATAAAGCTTATTACGCGCATTATAGGCCATTATATCAGCCGCCCCAATCGCGGCCTGCGCATTATCAACTACATCAATACCATCCAGACTACCACTCTGGTTGTTCTGCATGAGAGCAATTGTCACGCCACACGTTTGCTTATATTGCTGTACAGCTGCATGAAGTAAAGAAGATAGCGTTGGAGAGGTACTAATAATTGTGTTCGAGGTTGTGCCAGCAGAAGGGCAACGCTGCCAGGAACTGGAATTATAAAACCAGGGGAGCAGCATAACCTCCAAGATTAAAAAAATCAGCGTGAGAAGAAAAAGACTCACAAGCACTTCTAACCAGGGAGGGGCACCAACCACACTTATTATCTTCTTCACACCTTTGTCAACAGCAGCTTTGAAGTCAATTATGCCTTCGACATCACGCCCTTTTTTACCTATAGCAATTGTCTCTTCCCTATTATGCTCCGTTACCGACCGTATAGCTGTCAGCATTTCTCTCACCACATTTAGGGTTGGCGCAAGTGCTTGCTGAGTAGCGGCAGGCATATTAGGAGCATTCAAGGTGTTTTCAGCTATTTGTGCCTGTTCATCAATGGCTTGTGACATCTCTCGTTTCACTAACGTAGCTACGTCATTATCATATGGCAGATTATCTAAGACAACCTGATATAGTCTAATCGCCTCTCCTAAATTGCGTTCACGGTCTCCATTGCTTTGACTATACAGTGATCTCGCTCTTTGCAAATTTCCCTGCATGGTTGCATTTATCACAGGCTCGCTACGTCTCGGTCTTCGCCTTATTTCTACAAAATTACCATTTGGCTGGGTAGGAGCAGATTGTATTCTTGCAGGTACGTCACGAATTTGCTCGCTTTCATCAGAAAATACTTGCACCTGTGCATTAAACCGCTCAATTTCAGCACTAACACGCGCAATTATCCCAGTGATTTCTTGAACAAGACCCTCATTCCCCGCCACAAGCAATAGCACGTGCTGATATTTACGCATTGCTGCCTGCAAATTCTCAAGACGATTTCCAGTCTCCAGTTCCTCTAAGTCCTTGCCTTCTTTCCAGACGTCCTGAGCCTCCTTATTCATACCACCAGCATTTTCTCGTCCAGAGCGCACCCTTTTCACTTTAAAAGATGGACGAGGAGTCTCTTCATTCTGTTCACCATTATTGCGTTGCATAGCTTACACTCCTTCCGATCTTTAATACTGAAGACAATTGGGTTCTTGCGCAGGTGACAAAAAACAGCCCAGAACCATTTGCTGCATTTGAGCTTTACCCAAAGCAATTCCTTTATCACCAATGATCAGAAAAACAATCGCTTTCTTGATCGGGTTACCCTGGCTATCAAAGTGGATGTAGCCACTAAAGCCCTGGAATTCATTTTGTCTGATCGCGGACAAGACGGTTGTAGCAATGAAAGCCGGATTTTGTCCGTTATTTGACACATTCTCAATACTTTTCGTAAAGACATCCGTAGCATCATACGCCAGTGTTGCAACACTATTGGGGCGCGCAAAGCCATAACCCGAACGCGGCGGCCAACCTTGAAAATCAATGCCATACTCATCAACAAATGGATTTTGTAATAGCTTCTGATCAGGCCACTCGTCAGGAAAGGCAAACGCACTAAAATCCATATATGCATACTCAACTGGCGTAAATTGTCCTTGATAGAGAGCATCACTCCCCAAAATACGCACACCCAGATCTTGCTGGAACTGTTGATTGGCTCTTAATGCCCCCATAAGCGTCTTTACGTCGCTGGCATTACCCGCAAAATAAATTAGATTAGGCGTAAAGCCCATTGCTTCTGGCACTGACGCGCTTAAACTATTCGCATCATTAACTGTATAATAAACACAATGGATGTATGCCGTTTGATTACATAGCGTGTTTATTGGCACACTACAGTTCCCAAAATATTGCTGTAGCAACTGTGATACAAACGAACAAGCCAAATTGCTGCTATAACTATCACTAGTATCAGTATACACGACGACACTGCCTGTTGCCAAATATTTGCGTGCAAAAATTGCATCAGCGATTCCTTCATGCACCGCAGGTACACCTATATGGAACATTGTGCTAGCTAATACCTGCTCACTTTCAGACCCACTCGCCCCATTGGGAAAAACAACAGGCATATTCAATCCCGCAAGTTTTTGCAAAGCCGTACGAAATTGCAGTGATTGATCGGCCGCCGAGGTGGCAATAAAAGGGATGTTAACAATGCCCACAACAGAGTTATCGCCCTTCCTATCCGCCTCGATAACATCAACAATTTGCAACAAGGTCTGTGTCGCAGTATCAATACTATCGCCAAAATTTGCTATTAACACCCGTAACTTTGCGTTTAGATGAGTACGGTTATATTCTTCTTGCGCAACATATACGCCTTGTAGGAGATAGAGGCTATTATTCAAGTTCTCACTGCTTGATGATAACGAAATACCTACAATAATGGTATGGCTCAAATTGACAGACTTGCTAACACTAAAGCTTTCTTGCAAAGAAACATTCTGCCGATAGATCAATGATTCAGCATCATCCGCCGTTTGAGAGATTTGTTGACTAAAAGCGTTCATCGCATTATTACAATGCAGCGATTGTGGTGCTTGTTGACATAATAGGAATTCATTTGTACCATCACATTTAAGGATATAATTGCTATTTGGGGTGTAAAATGGAACAGTTCCATCACTTACACCAACGCGCTCGCCATCCAGCAAAACCGCACCGATGCCATTGCTCCCTTCAGCCGGGAAAGAACCACATGCATTAGATGCAGGCCCGTCTGAATGTGTCTGGTTGTGAAGCTGCGCCTGCCCATTATTGAGGTGATACATCAATACCCACACCCCAACTAACAACATACATAGCCCAATAAAAATTGCGGCTCTAAGCCCCCTGTTCATATCCATACTCCAATCTCTATCCAGAAAAACCTTTATTACATCTCATTAACTCTCCAAAAGACGAGTGTTCCCACAATGAGCAAACAGATAAACGAGGTACCACTAGCAAGCGTTAGCCCCGCGCGCAAATAATTGCCAAAGCATATTGCGGCTAGTAACATTGCTATATTGAGTAAGTAGCTATAGATTTTTGCCGATGTCCGCTGCAATGAGGCACCTTCCACGATGCCCTCTCGTACCCCAACAATCTGACAACTAACTTTACATACACTTTGGTCTTCATTCAGCATAGGATTCGTCTGCTTATCAAGTAAAAATTGTACGTTAATACAATCTTCAACATTCATTGCTGCTACATGCACCTCCGCCTCACAGAGTTGACCAAGAGGGGCAATATCACTGCGAATAGCGTGTGCTACCTTCATCTTGGGGTTACTTTGCACGGCCTCTACCTCTAAGACGCGCGTATTCACCCCAAAAGTAAATTTGATTGGGTTCGTAAAATGAGGGATTTCCGTGTTGCCAAGATTGCGAATCTTTATCTCCAATAATCCAGCCTTGCTAATAATCGTTCTGTTATAGTATATTTGCAATCCGCCTGCCATTTTAAGCATGTCATCATGTATAATGGTCTCATAACAGACCTTCTTACGTTTCCTGGTCAGTAGTCTAAAACCCGTTGGTATAAGTGCAATGAGGATATTAAAAGCAATTGCAACTATCTGAAGCAACTGTGTTGATGTATGTAAGAATAATGCACTTGTATCCACAAATATTATTCCCTTTTTCACAATACATTTGAACATTTTATCTAAAAATATAGGCCAATTAAGTCAAATGCTTGAGTATACTATAAATGATTTGCTGTGTTTTTGCAAGCTCTCCAACACATTGTAAACAACCTATATATGCTTCTCTCCATGAATGGTACATAAGAAAGCATCCTAATAAAACAACCAAAATAACAAAAGAGGCTTCTTCTATCACTATCCCACACACTGATAGGACATTTGCCCCTCACAGGCAAAGACGCTATGATGTATACTAAACAATACAAAACACTCGGTTAGCTAAAAAGGATGAACACCGTATGAACACAGAGCAGACACAACAGCCAGCAAGTGTGCGCGTTATTAAGCCACACCAGTTCGATGCCAACACACCACAAACTCCCGGTATGCAGCGTGTTGCGGCGGTCTCACGCCAACTGGCAGGCTCACAAGGCATTTGGGCAGGCATCACAGACGTGGCTCCCAGTGTCAGTAGCGGCATACATCATCATGGCGAACTGGAAACGGTCATCTATGTCGTCTCTGGACATGGACGCATCCGTTGGGGCGATCAGATGCAATTCGAGGAAGACGTTGAACCAGGGGATTTTATTTATGTACCCCCCTTTGCACCACATCAGGAGATCAATCCCTCGCCTGACACGCCATCGCGCTGGGTGATCGTGCGCAACGCGCAAGAACCAATCGTGGTCAATCTGGAACCATTTAATGCTCAACAGGCGGCAGGCACAGACGCCACGCATCGCATTTAAATACACCTGCCTCGACTGTTACGCATAACATATCTTGTTAGTGAGGAGCGATCAGTGTCTCACCGTTTTCGCATTACTGCCTTTTTGCTTTTTTGCATACTCACATTGCTGTTTACCGCTTGTAACAGCGCGTCCACCACGACTCAGCTCAATCAACAGCAGACACCAACTGTTACACCACGCGAGACTACGCAAAATAATACCGTCATTACGCCATTACATCCCACGACAACACTCCCTGTCCCCCCAACCCAGACCGCGTGTCCACCTGCTGGAGGCGCGCGCGAGATGATTACTGCGCCCCTCATACTTGGCGCGCATAATACCGTTGTCTACACACTCGACACAGGTTCCTATGACAAACCCATCACGGGCCAGTTGCTACGCTACGACACGGTGACAGGCAAAACATCACTGATCCTCAAGATTGCGAACGCGCATATCTATGGACCACAAATTTCGACCGATGGGCAGTGGGTCCTTTTTACCGTCATCACGGGCGCACAAAATCGTTCTACGCAACTCCAGATGGTGCGCATGGACGGACAGGGACGACAGACACTTTACTGCTCCCCCGGCTACGCGATTCAGCAACTTCTCTGGTCCACGACAGAACGCTCTATCGCGTTCTACACAGTCGTCAACAACCTGGGTACTGTCGATGTACTAGACACAACGACAGGTCTTATCCAGACGGTGTTAACCATGCCAGCAAATACGAGCCTTGTTCTACGCACCTGGCTTGATGGCTCCCATCTCTCACTGAGTGATGCTGCCACAGACACAATCTATGGACATATTTTCGTTCTTGACACGACGCACAGTAACCAGCAGTACGCCGATATGCAGATTGTCCTGCAACAAGAGTATGGAGACTTCGATAGCAGTGCCGATGGTTCACACCTCTTCATCAGTTTTGGCGGCTGCCCACAAGGAGTTTGTACTGGACCAAGCAGCATCAAAACACAAACGCTCAATGGTGGCCCACAACAAACAATCTATAATAGCGACCTTTATGACGTAGTTCAGGTACGTGTACTAAATCAAAACAGTCTGCTGTTTATTATTGGGAATACATCTTCCGGTAACGCGAATGATGACCTGAGCAAAAATGGCCTCTGGCGCGTTAATATTGATGGAACGGGCTTACAGCAACTTGCATCGGTAACGCCACAACAGTTTGACTATTTTAACTACCATACCCAGGCCAGCAACGCGAATGTTTCGCTCGATAACACACTGTACGCCCTACAAATCAACGGCTTTAACAACTCAGCACAGGTTGACTCTCTCGTAGTTGGCTCGCTCAATGGCGGGACACCGAAAACGTTTGCAACCGCCAACGGAGCCGATGGTACACAATTAGCAATAGCTGGTTGGACCAGCATGTGATATAAAAGACAGTCTCAACAGTATTAGACAGGGGAAACACTCTGTAAGAAGTTTTAGAGAAAAGTCATGCATTCTGAAGATCGTATCGGGCATATAGTAGGCCATTATCGTATCATACGTTCACTCGGCTATGGTGGCTCCGCACTAGTTTTTCTAGCGCAGGATATCAACCTGCAACGTGAAGTCGCAGTTAAGGTCTTTCAACCGAACGAAAGCGATAGTGATACGCAGGGATTTTTGCGCCGTTTTGCGCGTGAGGCACGAGTACTCGCCCAACTTGACCATCCCAATATTCTTCCTGTCTATGACTATGGCGAACAGGATGGCAGCGCGTATCTCATAATCCCTTTCATGGCGGGTGGCTCGCTGAAGGATTATCTGAGCCATCATAGAGTTATTGCCCCTACCGAGGCAGTACGCCTGATCGAACAGACATTGAATGCCCTCCAATATGCGCACGAACGTGGCCTTATCCATCGAGATATCAAGCCCGGCAACATGCTTTTTAAAGCAGATGGTACACTTGTTCTTTCCGATTTTGGTCTGGTAAAGATTATTAGTCCTGACAGTCCTATCTTTCAGCCCGGCGACATGGCAACCCAAACGCATGTCATCGCAGGTACGCCAGACTACATGGCACCAGAGCAGGCATTGGGCAAGGTTGTTCCCGCCAGCGACATCTATAGCACAGGCATTGTCCTCTATGAGATGCTGGCAGGCAAACGCCCCTTCAGTAGCGATAATTACGTCAGCACGCTCATGAAACAACTACATGAGCCTCCGCCCTCTTTGCAGCCGATCAATCCCACTGTCTCTTCCGCGCTAGAAATAGTTGTCATGCGCGCCCTGGAGAAAGAGCCAGAGAAACGCTTTCAGCAACCCAACGAAATGCTGGCAGCACTTAAACAGGCTATTCATAGCACACGGACAGATGAGGGAGCGACGATTGTAGCAAGTGCGCCAGCATCTAGTAGCACATCCTTTGCAGGTTACGATACGCCCGTGCGGCCAGAGGAACAGAGCGAACTACATCTGAAACAGCCTGTTACCCCTACAGGACTCACACAACCAGCGATTACACCAATGCAACTGGCTTCTACTACACCCGCTTCGCTCTCAAACACACCACCGCGCCACGCAACGCGCACATTTCTCCTCACCGTTGCAGCCATCTTCCTGATTATTATGAGCGTGGTCGGCACATTATTCGCCTCACATGTTCTAGGTCCATATCTGTCATCGACTACGCCAACACCTCTCACGCGACAGACAGCGACGATGACCAAAGGCGGCACACAAAGCAGCCCAACCGTAACGGTAAGCAACACACAAGGTACACAGGTCCTAACCACCTGCCCGGCTACAGGTACGGCCCGTGCCGCTACTATGCCCTCACCAATCCTGGGCAATGATCAAAATATTATCTATATCGTTAACGAGGGCACATTGAATAACCCAACCTTTGGCACAATTAAACGACGCGATATTACCGCCTATGCACAAGGCAATAAGAGCGCGGTTGAAATTAAGAAGATGCCTGGCGTGCATATCAGTGAGGGACAGGTCTCGCGGGATGGCGCATGGGTCTTGTTTGGTGCGATAGTTGCCGGACAATATCAGCTACGTCTGGTGCGCGTTGATGGTCAATATTTGCAAACATTATATTGTGCGACCACAAATGATACGATTACTCATATCCAATGGTCCTTTGACCAACGCTCTATCGCTTTCAACGAAGGCGCGACACTTTATCTCCTTGATGACACCAATGGTCAGGTGCAGCCCGAATTACTACCTGACCCCAACACCAGTTATACACCTCTCACGTGGCTTGATAATAGCCATCTGATCGTCAAACCTACGGCATCAGGGTTCACAAACCAGCATATTTCTGTATTGGACACACAACAAGGAGCGAGCCAACAGAGCCGTAATCTCTCCAAACTTCTCCCCATCGCCCAAAACTGTTTTAGCTTCGATACAAGTTATGACCTGAAATCACTCTTTTTTAGTACCTGTGACGCGAATGCAACAAGTACTGGTTCTAGTTCTGGCACGAGCCAGATTATTGTACAACCTATCGCAGGCGGCGCAGGACACATTATCTACACAGGAAACATGCAAGCGATCACAACTGTGCGCGCTGTTACCCCGACAGCACTGCTCTTCACAGTAGAAAACGCTAACAGCGGAGACACACAAAGTGGTCTGTGGATGGTCAACACTGATGGTAGCGGGGTCAGCCAACTAAGCCAAGACCCAACGCATATCCTCTCGCTCTGCCCATTCTCCCAGTATGCCTGGTCGAATGTCTCCCGCGATGATAGTATGTATGCCCTACAAGGCTATGACCAACAAACGAACACCTATAGTCTGTATTATGGTTCGCTGGGTGGTAGCTCTGCTACTCAATTCGCGGATATCAGCAATACACAACTCTTCCTCGTGGGCTGGACCACTATGTAACACATGCACGTACATTAAACGTGATATTATAGAGCATAAGATGGTCTATCAAATAGTATCTCCATATCTTCGTCTCCTTTTTTGCCTTTTTGCGCTATAACATGTATAGTCCTATTAACAGCGATATCCATTTGTCACAATTAAGAAAATACCCACAAGAGCCGATAAAAAAGTGTAGCAGGATGCATCAGCAATCACGCTGTTCCTGCATATGAAAGGAGGTAGATTCAGTGCGTGCGCCTATTCCAAATAACGAACGTCAGCGGCTTGCGGCACTACACTCGCTCCATATTCTTCACACACCACGTGAAGATCGCTTTGACCGTATTACGCGCATTGCTGCTCACACATTCAATGTTCCCATTGCTCTTATTAGTTTAATAGAAAGTGATTATCAGTGGTTTAAATCATGCCTCGGTCTACCCATAAATGAAACATCGCGTGACGTTTCTTTTTGCGCACATGCTATTTTGGACGATAAGCTGTTTATCATTCCAGATGCAAGATGTGATCCGCGTTTTGCTAATAATCCGCTGGTTACGGGTGATCCCTGGATTCGCTTCTATGCAGGCTACCCTCTTCATGCTCTAAGTGGGCACACACTAGGGACACTATGTATTATTGACCGCGAACCACGTCTACTCATGCAAGAAGAACGTGAAATGCTCAGCGATCTTGGTGCCTGGGTTGAAAATGAAATCAACGCGGTGGAGATCAGCCATGCCTTCATCGCGCAGCGCGAAAGCGAGGCCCATCTGCGTGCAATTATGGAGAGTACCAGCGATGCAATGGTGCTTGTCACGCCTGAACATCAATTTTTGACGGTAAACCAGAAGTTTTGTGAGTTTTTTGGTACGCCACTCACGAGGCTTGAGGGACAATACATCCAACACATCAAACCAATGCTCAAGCGTGTCTTTGTCGATAGTGACCAAATTATCCGCCTTACCATCGATATTCTCGCTGATACGCAGCAACACTTTACGACATTGGTACAACAAAAATGGCCCACGACACGTGAGCTAGAATTTTTCTCGGCCCCCGTCTTTGATACACAAAACAAGCATATTGGGCGTCTCTTTGTATTTCGTGATGTCACGCGCGAACGCGAAGTCGAACGCATGAAAAGCGAGTTTGTCTCACAAGTATCGCACGAATTGCGCTCACCGCTTACGGCCATTAAGGGCTACATCGATCTCTTTGCCGATGGGAGCACAGGGCCACTCACCGAGCTACAGCAGCATTTGTTTAGCATCATGCAAAATAATACCGATCACCTTATGACGCTGATTAATGACTTACTGGATGTCGCGCGCATAGAAGCGGGCCATATTGAGTTACAGCGAACATATATTGAAGTAGAACCGATTATTAAAAATGTGATGGAGCTTCTTTACCCCAAATTCCGCGCCAAACAGCAAACATTGAACTATCGCCACACAAGTTCACTACCGCCTGTATTGGGAGATGCCAACCGCTTACAACAGGTATTTACCAACTTGCTTGCCAATGCTACGCAATATACGCCAGAGCAGGGAACAGTTACCATTACGACAGAAGCCGATAAACAGTATATTCATATTGATATACAAGATACTGGTATCGGCCTCTCACGTGAGGAGCAGGCCCACATTTTTGATAAGTTCTATCGCGCAAAAAATGGGCAGACAGAATTTACAGTAGGAGCGGGATTGGGTCTTACAATTAGTCGTTCTATCATTGAGGCGCACGGTGGACGAATAGAGGTAACAAGTGCGCTGGGACAAGGTTCCACTTTTCGTATCTCTTTGCCAACTATTGCAGAGCTACGCCGTACGATCACAGGCACGTTAGCTCCCGCCACACAAGAGGTCTCGTGAATGCCGCATGGATGCGCATGTGCACATCCATACGGCCGAGAGTGTAAGAAACTATTGTGCTGCAACAGCAACATCATCAATGAAGAATGATGTGGTCGCTGCCGAATTTCCTGTTTTAGCAGAGAAGACGAGTGTTACCGTCTGTCCAGCATAGTTAGACAACAGACTGGTAGCATCGAATGTCATCTGTTGCCAGCTTTGCGTGGCATCGGTATTACAGATCTTCTGCACACTGCCAATTGTCTGCCCATTGCTATCCAGCACCAGCACGGAGAGGTTATCGGAGCAGGACTGTGTATGGCGATTGGTCGCCGCATACCACCAATAGCTAATTGAGATGCTAGCTGAACTGGTGGGTAGCGTAATACTCTGTGAAATGCTATCGTTACATCCGCTATAGCCACACAGATAAGCACTATATTGCCCCGTATGTGGATTCGTCGGATCGACCAATTCATAGCCAGCTGCCGAGAACTCCTGCCAGGGAGTAACACCGTTCTCAAAACCGCCATTTTGGATCAGGGAACCACTCGGCGGTGGGGGAACAGGCGTACTACTTGGTGTCGGTGACGGCGTATTCGTTGGGGTTGGTAGTGGAGTCGGCGTATTTGTTGGGGCCGGCGTCGGCGATGGTGTCGGCGTATTTGTGGGAGCGGGAGTAGGTGATGGCGTTGGTGTTGGAGAACCTACGGGAGTGGGCGACGGAGTAGGAACAGGAACCGTGCCACCAGCCAGATCACGCGCAATATTGTAGATGTCCGGCGAACCAATGCCGCTTGCCTCATCATACCCCGGAGTCGCGGGATAATACAGGTTTGTACCACTTGTAACATCATGGAACGGTGCATACGTCTGCTGCGAGTTTGCCAGACCATAGAGTAATGGATTGGCAAAACCCATGCGCGACTTACCTTGCTTCTGGAGATATTCGTTTATCAGCGCACTGCTGCCAGCCCACAAAGGTGCAGCGGCACTTGTACCACCAACAACGATATTACCAGTCGCGGGACACCCTGCTGCTGAGACCGTACAGTAGACTGCATACCCTGTCTGTGGGTCTGCGTCTGCCGAGACATCGGGAACTTCACGATTGCCATTGCTGTACTGGTTCTTGACGCCAGGGCCAACCTGCCATGTTGGTTGTGTAAAGGTACTGCTGATACCACCACCACCGCCAGAACCTTTCGGGCTACGCTGCGTATCCGTTGGATTGCTCCAGACAGACTCGCTTCCATAGGTACCGCCGCTTGTTTGTAAATTCGTGCCACCCACACCGGTAATATACGGATCGCTCGCGGGTGAATCAACGGCGAGATTGCTATCATTACAATCATACGCGCCAGAGTCACCGGCCGCCGCAAACATAGCAATGCCCTGGGCGGCTCCTTGCTTGAAAATGCCATCGAGCGTCTGCAGTTCCGCTGTTCCAGATTGCGACTCGCACTCACCCCAACTAATCGTTGTGATCTGCGCCTTATTATCCGTCACAATCTTATTGTAGGTATCATTCACACCTTGCGTGGTGTTTGGCCCTTCATAGACAATCTGGCTTGCGCCAGGAGCCATAGCCGCAACAACCTCAATATCTAGTTCCACCTCAATCGCACCAGCCCCGGCAGAACCATTAAACCCATCGACCAGGACATTGCTGATACTCGGATTGCCGAGATTATTGCTTTGTAGATATTGTGTGATATCGCTCTGTTGATAACCATCCAACTCAAATACCGCAACAGTCTGATTTGCCCCTAGAATACCCGCCTGATGCAAAGACGTTCCGTCATATGCACCGAGTAGATCCGGTGGTCCATAGCCTGCCAGCGGTTTGAGAGCCGTTTTACGCGCATGAGTTGTAAGATGGTAAAGCGGATGTAATTGCATACTGTTATCCATACCACCAATTGAAGCAATCAGCGACGATAACGATGATGGTAGCGTTGGCGCACTCGCGTTAGCATAAAAATGGCGCGTGCCCGCCTGATAATTATTGATCTGGACATTAAAAGCCGCCTCAACATGAGCCACATCAGTCGTAGCATCCAGCAATGTGCCATTAGGTGAGATATGGCTGACTGAGATACCCTGACTACGCAAGAAGTTGATGACCTGCTGCTGCTGATCGGCAGTAGGGCCAAAATTTACGGCAAATTGTTGTGGAGTCAGAAAGTGATGATAGAGAGAGGAGCGTGGATTATACATACTTTCTAACAATGCCGTTAGCTCTTGCTGATTACGCAATTGCAAGCCAATAGAGAGATTGAGCTGCTGCTGCCCACTTGCTGAGCCAACAAAGCGAGCATGACTGACCAGAGGAACCGTCTGACCAGGAAGCGCAACACGCTGATCGGGCTTCGCACGCGCAATCAGGGTCACACCTAGAACGCCTACGCCGATGACAATCACCACGACGGAGGCAAGCAAAATTCTGTGTACAAAACTACGTTGCATACAGTTCTCCAACATTACAGAAACACATTACACGAATAAAACAGCACATAAAAGCGGCCATCTTCTTACGCATTGCGAAGATCTCTCACCTGAACTTCATCATTTGCTTGTTTTTATAAAACAGCGTAAGATAGCTTAGCATATAACGATAAACGGAGATACAGATAAGCTTTGGGGCAATCTATACCTATTGGCCTACATAGCCCCTGTAACATAGCAGCGTATTCTTCTCTAGAAGCACATGTACATTGGAGTAACCCGGAGTAACTAACAATCTCCACAACCATAAAGGAGCAGCATCTACATGCTATCTTTGCGTAAAATTTGTCTATTCATCAGTATGACAGCACTCATTGTCGTACTGGCAGCTTGTGGTAGCACAACAGCTGGTAGCACAACGTCTAGCAGTAGCTCAGGCTATGGCAGCACCAGTAGCGGTGTCACGCCAACGCCTACGCCCAGCGCATTAGTAAATACAGGCACTGTCACTATCAATGGGCAGAGCGAAACCGTACTGACTAACGCCGCCGGATATACGCTCTACTACTTCAAACCCGATACAACAACAAAATCTGCCTGCACAGCAGCATGTGCTGGTAACTGGCCTCCGTTGCTTGCCACAGGCACACCCACCAGCGCGGCTACGCTTTCTGGGACACTAGCCGCTGTAAGCTCCGCCAATGGCAATCAGGTCCAATATAACGGGCATTTCCTCTACACCTTCGTCAAAGATACTGCCCCCGGACAGGCCAACGGCCAGGGCATCAAGGGTGTCTGGTTTGTTGCAACACCCTCATTAGCGGTTTTATCGGCAACACCCGCGCTGATTAACACGGGAAGCGTCACCATCAATGGGCAGAGCGAGACCGTACTGACCAACGCTGCTGGATATACGCTCTACTACTTCAAACCCGATACCGCGACAAAGGCAGCTTGTACCGCGAGCTGTGCTGGTAACTGGCCTCCATTGCTTGCCACAGGCACACCCACCAGCGCGGCTACGCTTTCTGGGACACTGACCGCTGTTAACTCGACAAATGGCAATCAGGTCCAATACAATGGACATTTCCTCTACACCTTCGTCAAAGATACCGCTCCCGGACAAGCCAACGGGCAGGGACTTGGCGGCGTCTGGTTCGTCGCGACACCATCACTCAGCTAAAGCTTGACACTATAAAAGAACACGCCCTCCCTGATACAATCAGGGAGGGCGTGTTCTTGTGAAGCGCGTTCGTTTTACTGCATCATGAGTTGAGCTTCCATCACACGCGCACTATGCCCACGGAGATGCTCACGAATTGCCAGAGCGGCGGCGGCTCCCTCACCAGCCGCGCTTACAAGCTGTTTAGTGCTGCCCGCACGCACATCGCCAGCGGCAAAAATGCCCTCGGTACTGGTCTGGAAATCCATACCTGTCATGATAAAGCCGCTTTTATCAATTCTTACCGCATCCTGGAAAGGCGTGCTATTGGGCGAGAGACCAATAAAGACAAACACACCTGCCGGATGCATCTCCTCAGTCTCGCCCGTTTTACTGTTCTTAACAACGATGGTGGTTAGATGGTTATTCGCGCCCTTAAACTCGACCACCTCTGTGTTAAAACGCACCTCAATCTCTGGCGAGTTCATAGCCTTATCGACAGCAATTTTGTTCGCCGAGAGTTGGGAACCGCGTGCAAGAATAGTGACCTTAGGGCAGAAGCGGGTCAGGAAAGCCGCTTCCTCGACAGCACTATTGCCAGAGCCAATCACCGCGACCTCACGCCCTTTATAAAAGGGGCCATCACAAGTCGCGCAGAAATGAACGCCAGCCCCAATATAGTCATCCTCGCCCGGCACGCCGAGCCGCTTATATGTCGAGCCAGTCGCCAGCAAGACGGCATTCGCGCGATACATCGTGCCTGACTCCGTTTGTACAAAATGCGCGTCACCATCATTCCCCACGTGTACCACGTTCTGAGCTGAAAGCAGTTCTACACCAAAGCGTTTGGCCTGCTCAATCACGCGCTCGGCAAATTCCGCACCTGTAACACCTTCAGGGAAACCGGGGTAGTTATCAAGCCGCTCGGTGATACCCGCCTGCCCGCCAAGTCCACTGCGCTCAATAACCAACACATCAAAACCATCACGCGCAGCATAAATTGCTGTTGTCAGCGCGGTTGGCCCACCACCAACAATAATCAGATCGTAGAAATCATATTGCGCCTTTGTGTTCAAACCCAGCTTCGCAGCCAGTTCTGCATTTGATGGCTCTATAAGGAGAGAACCGTCATCAAACACAATCGTAGGAATGGTCATACCACCATTCTGCGCTTTCTGAACAAATGCCTGCCCTTCCTCGTCCTCTTCGATATTGATATAGGTGTAATGAATACGCTGCTCGCCAAGAAACTTCTTGCTGCGCTTACAATCACTACACCAGTCTGTGCCATAGAGTTTAATATCCGTGTATGCCACCAGCCATTCTCCTTTCAACTGATACGCCTTATCGCTACCTGCGACCATCAATAGTATATGCACATTTTCGCACAGTTAACTCACTGTGACATGAATAACGGGATAGCCAGTGGCTCCGTTAGGAACCGTTCCCTGTTTCTGGCTGGTCTGCACCGCCCCCGTGCCATCAGTCGCGCGCGCCATAATCGTATATGCTCCCGCCAATGTCGGTTTCCATTGCCATGACCATAAAACCCACGAGTCCTGTGAGAGGGCAGGTTGCATGGTCGCCGTTTGCCATGTCAGTCCACCATCTACACTCACCTCGACCTGCTGGATCCCACGATTACCCGCGAATGCGATACCGCCAATCTCCGTTGCGTTCCCAAGCGCGACCTGACTGTAAGGAGCAGGACGATCAATCCGACTGGTTGTATGCAGATAGCCATGATACCATCCCTGGTCGGAGTAGAGGCCACCGATGAAATGGTCGGTGAGCGCGATGCGCGTCACCCATTTGGGATTCTCTTCGCCATAGCGTCCAGGAATCAGCACCCGCAAAGGAAAACCATGCTTATAGGGAAGCGGTTGACCATTCATGTGCCACGCCAACAACGGCTCCTCCGCCAATACTTCCTGTAACGGCAGGCTTATATTGTAACCATCCACGCTATAGAATGCGATGTGACTGGCAGTGCTCTGCGCTCCGCCATGCTTCTCCAAAAGGGTGCGCAGCGTGACACCTTGCCAGATTGAGGTGCTCATCAGGCGACCGCCAACCTCGTTTGCGATACATTCCAACGTGATTGCACGCGATGTAGAGGGTAACTGCTGCAATTCGTCATAGGTATAGGAACCGCTCGTACCAATCAGTCCACCAATCTCCAATCGCCAGAGGTCAATGTTGACCGTCGGATCAATGGTATTCTGTGTAACAACGTAGTGGTCATTATTGGGCGTGATAGGAGGTGTAAAACCATTCGGGGGCGCAGGTGAGAAACCATCATAGCTGGCATACTCGTTCAAATATTCCTGCACTAAACCCAGTGTACCAGCACCCGTGCCCAGCGTGAGTGCGGCAACACCTGCCCGCGCAAGCCACTGGCGTCTACGCGCAACGGCGACATTCGTCCCAGTACGCACCACTTTTGGCAGCAAGGCTCGATAGGCCAGACATAATACAAAGCCATAGATCGCAAAATCAGCAAACAGGCCAAGCGCGCTTACAAATGTCGCCCAACCCACAGTCAGACCGAAAAGATTTTGGCGCAATTCGTCCCAGAAAAGTATAATACCGAGACCAGACATGCCCAACGTAAATGCCGCCGCCGTAAGCCACTCGCGGCGTGCTGGACGATAACCCGCTGTTGGCAATTTTACCAGCACGATAGCGGCATACAACCAGCCCAGGACGATGCCAACGCCGATCATACCCAACAGAGCCAGGCTCAGCGGCCCAGTTTTGGAATGTGGGGCAAACCGCTCTAACAGGCGGATAAACGTTCCCACATCAATATGTTTCAACACAAAATCCCCGAATAGCTCAACGGGGGTTGGAATACCAAGAGCCAGGCGAAGCACGCCCATCGTGGCAACCGCGCTCAAGCTTGCCACTAAACCCGCTCCGGGAGCCAATAACGCCGAAATCAAGATGCTTCGTAAACGTGAATAGGGAGCAGGCATTGCCGCTGCGTCATTCTGAGCGAGTTCAACACTCGTCGTTTGCATAATTGCGCCTCGTATCTTTAGAACCTGAAACAAGATCAAATCGTCTTCTGTAAGTGTACGCTTAATAGGTCACACTTTTTCATATCACGTTAGATACTGCCCTCTTTTTCGAGAAGTGGCACGGATTTTTCAGACTCTATCAAATTTTCTACATTCAACCGATCAGTTCTGTTCTTCCTCCATCGTCTGAACCACACGAGGATCGCTATGCAGAGGCCGAATAGCGGTATGTAATACGCTATAGTGTAATAGATGCGCCAATCACCACTATGGGCAAACAGATATGAGATCAGTGAGACACAGACAAAGTACCAGGCCAGCACGACGGCCAAACCTTTCGCCTGAATACCCATTCCTCTCTGCCAGGGGGTACTCACTAGTATGGCAACCCAGGGAAGCAGAGCAGTGGTATACCAGGAGAAGACATGCGAAGAGATCGAGAAGATCATCACCGTTACTATCAGATAACCCGCCTCCATGCTGATGCGTTGCCGCCAACGCAAAATCCACACCACGAAAGTAACGAGCAAGGCAATCAGCGCGTCCAGATTAAACTCTCGCTTAAACACCAGTGATTGCGGAACATTAAACACATGACCCAACCACAAATTCACTAGCGGCACAATGCCCTGGTTTGTGGGGTGTTGATCCACGTAGGTCGAGAAAAAGCCAAAGGCGTTCCCATGTCCAAGCACAAGGTAGGGCGCATAGAACGCGAGAATAGTCAGACCACACGTCGCCAGTAAAGCGTAATCACGCCGTCGAATGACCACAACGAGCAGGAGAAGCGGATAGAGTTTCGTTAAGGTCGCCATCGCAATAAGAAAACCAGTCACGACACGCGCTCCACGCCATGTCGCTGAGGCACACAGTAAGGCAAGGATAGAAAATATAATCGTCAAGACATCGACATGGCCCTGAATAGCAAACTCTACCGTGATTAATGGGCACCAGGCGTATATAATGCAACGGCGCGGGTCCAGTCCTCTTTGCCAAAGCAGATAGGCCAAAGCACAACACGATGCCATGTCAAACAGCAAGAAGATCCCCTTGAGGAAAAAAGGATTGGGGCCAGCTAATAGATAGCTAATGATATAAATAGCCTGCGCCCCAGGCGGGTAGAGCGTTGGTACATCCTGATAGCCCATATTAGGATAGAGGAGCGTATCGCGTAGAGGGATTAACACGCTACTCTTTGGAATAGTCGTATAGGGACTATAGCCATGCAGTGTTACTCGTGCATCCCAGAGGTAACGCAGTTCATCGTGTGAAAGAAACGGAAACACAGGGAGCAGCATAGCGCGTAGAATGAACGCGCCACCGATAATGATGCCCAATTCCAGTTTTAGCCAGTGTCCGCGCGGTTGTGGCGTCGATAACACAAACAGACAGCCCAGCAGATAAGGGAGAAAGGCCGCAAGCCAGGCGAGCAGAAACGGCGTGGTCGAGGACAACGCCGCTGGCACCAGCACAATCAGCAACACGTTGAGGGCTATAGAGAGACCGAGCAGGATAGCCAGCACCAGCACATGTTGGGATGGCTCAGTGCGTATGCGCGCAACATTTACAAATGACATGCGATGTTCTTTCTATACTTCATAGTAACGTGTTCTAAAAGAAAGGATACTAGCCAACAACGTTGAACCGTTGTGGCAGTGCGTTACGACCGACTATTTGTTACACGAAAGGACTTTGATCTTTTTTTCGCGCTGTCAATTTCTTGCAAATAGATAGCCTTTTTTACGTGTGAATGGAAGGTACATCTTCTTATCCAACATTTCATCCACCTATAGGGGAGTTTCATTATGAGTAGCATATCATCGGCCCGCAACACTATAAAAAGCGCGTCTACAGAGGTCCAGGAACGTGGAGCGACCGTCGCCCCCATCACACTGAGCGAGAGAAGCGCGACTGTTTTTGCGCTTGTACGAATTTTTATTGGCTATCTCTGGTTTCAGCAACTCTTTTGGAAGTTGCCGCCCAACTTTCCTAATCTCCACAATTATATTGTAGAAGAGGCCAAATACACCATTGTCCCCGGCTATTCCTTTATTCTCAATCACCTTTTCCTGCCCAATTTTACACTACTAGCAACAGGAACCTGGATTGCTGAATTGCTCGTTGGACTCAGCCTGCTCTTTGGTGTATTCACGCGCTTTGGCGCACTGCTGGCAACACTTCTGGCACTACAGCTGTACGTCGGTCTGGCCTATGCTCCTGGCGAGTGGTACTGGACCTACGGTATGCTTGTGCTGCTTGGCATCGCCGTTGCGACCATCCCGGCTGGACGACGCCTCGGAGTTGATCAGTGGCTCGCTCCGCGCCTGCAAGCGGCAGCGAACACAAGTGGCATCGCGCGATTTTTGAGCTGGTTTGTGTAAACAACATCGGAAGGGATTGTAGAGTTATGAACACATGGCGTATGGGGTTACTCTCCGGCATTCTGGCAGCGGCAATCATTGCGGGTCTGAAATTCGTCTCGACGAGCCTTCCCGGCCGCGACCTGCATGGAGTAGCGGGGTGGTTTGCCCTGGATGGTAGCTCTGGCAGTTTTATCGGCTTCATCCTCCTCTTGCTGCTCGGCTGTATCTTCGGCCTCCTCTTTGGCATTGTACAGCAGCGCAGCAGCGCAACGCTCCCGCGCATGCTAGCTCTTGGCTTGCTGATTGGACTGGTTTTCTGGCTCATCGTGCCTGTTCTGATTGGCACTTTTGTCGGCCATCAATCAGTACTGACAGTTGGCTCGTTCCTTTCATCATTCGTCCTCTCACTCGTGTTTGGCGAACTAATTGGCGTGATCTACTTCCAAAATTCGCTGCGCGCACGCGCGTAATCATCTTATTCGTGTCTCTCTCGCGCATGTTGCGACGTGTTGATGATGTAGAGAAAACAGGTATGTGACAAGTACGAGCAGAGCGTGAGGGAGAGAATAATGAGCAACCAACCACAAGAAGAACGATGCCGCCGTCTGCGCGAACTGCGTGTGCGCGTCTCTGAAGAGATACAGCAACTGAAAGAGGGCATTGCTGTTGAAGAGTATGATGCCATTGAAACGCCTGTCGAGACGCGCAATGTTATAAAAAGCCTGCAAAACGTTCTAAGCAGCATCGATAAAGAGCTACAAAAACACCCAACGGTCTTCTAAAGAAACGCAAAAGCTGCTTGGATTGACAGGTCAAGCAGCTTTTGCGTTTCTTTCAATTTGTTGGATTTATTACTGGGCGTGTGCCTGCCGCGCCAGAAAAGCGCGTCCCTTGCCGAGATCAATGTTAATGGGCACGTGCTGTTGGCAGAATGGGCAATCCTCTTCGGCATAGGTGTCCAGATTGAGCATGATGACACTGGTAATGGGCACGCCCCCTACATCCTGGGCCTGCACGCCGCCACGATTGCAGAGCGCGCTCACACCCACGACATTACCGCCATGTGAGCGCACAAGCTCTACGACACGCCGCACAGATCCGCCCGTCGTCAAGACATCCTCGACGATGAGAATATTTTTACCGCCAATATAGCGATCATAACCGCGATGAAAGGCAAACTTCTTCTGCGTCCCCTCATCAGCTTTTTCAGCGTAGACCGCCAGCGTCTCTCCGCTCGTGCGCAGCTGGTTCAGGGCATGGGCAACCCACTGCGATAAGACAATCCCGCCCAATACGGGTCCAACAACTACGTCGATCTCATCCGCGTGATAAGGACGCGCCATTTGTGTACACAGGCGTGCGATAGTGCCCGTATGTACATATAATGCATCTTTGTTGACATAGACAGAGCTATGGCGACCTGAGTTATAGACGAAGTGGCTATCAGTGACAATCGCGCCACAGTCCGTAAACAGGCTCATGATTTCAGGGTCATTTAGAGCAGATATTTCAGACATGCCTTGGTCTCTCAATCCAGTGTCCACGCGGCTCACCCACGATCTGTCCATGCTGATAAACCAGCTCGCCACGTAACAGGGTAGCAACGGGTCTACCGATCAGTTCCATGCCCTCGTAGGCCGACCAGCGATTCTTGGTAAACAGGTCATCCTTGCTAACATGCCACTGCTGCTGTGTATCGATAGCCACAATATCGGCATCCTTGCCAACCTCTAAGCCACCCTTCTGCGTAAAGCCGAAGATATGCGCGATGTTGCGCGACATCACTTGAGCAGCACGCAACAACCCTTCCTCAAGCGTCTCCGCGCCAAACTGCTTGAGCCAGTTGGTGACAAAAACGGGCAGAGCCTCTTGCAATCCAGGCATACCAGAAGCCACATCCCACACGCTTTCGCGCTGCTTCTCAGCCAGCGTATGCGGCGTGTGTTCGGAGATCACGGCGTCAATCTTGCCAGCACGCAAGAGTTGCCACATCTGTCGCTGCTCGGCTGGCGTGCGTAGCGCGGGGGCGACATTGATCAGATTGCCATAATGCGCGTAGTCGTCGCTGGTGAAGGCCAGATGGTAGGTTGCGATCTCGCCGTAGACATCGACGCCGATACTTCTGCCAAAGGCAACGGCAGCAAACTCGTCGGCAGTAGACAGGTGCAACAGGTAGAGCTTGACGCCAAACTGTTTCGCCAGCGCGATCATCTCCAGAGCCGAAGTCAATACAACCGATTCGTTGCGCGCCTCGCCCCAGACAGCAGCATCGTTGCGCTTCAGTTCGTCGCGATAGAGGTGTGTGAAGTAGTTGACCAGTTCTTGATTTTCGGCGTGCAGCAGAGCCATGATGTGACGCTGCCCAAGAATGGTGAAGATGCGCGCAACATCGGCGAGATGCGGAATCGTCGTGGGCGTAGTGGCATGACCCGCCGTGAAGATTTTGACCGCAGAGATGCGCTGTGGGTCAATTTTTGCCAGTTCGCTGATGTCTTCGACAGCCGTGCCCATGTTGATCGCAAAATCGGTATAGGCACGACCCGTGTAACGCGCAATTTGTTCCTCAACACGCTCAACGGTAGTGGTGGGCGGGCGCACGTTGGGCATATCAAAAATGGTGGTATAGCCGCCAGCCAGGGCCGCGCGCGTGCCGTGCGGAATATCCTCTTTCTGCTCAAGACCCGGTTCGCGCAAATGTCCATGCACTTCGATCAGCCCAGGTAACAGATACTTGCCGCGCATATCCAGCACGCCCTCACTCAACGGCGCGAAACCTTCTTCTATGCGTTCAATCTTGCCATCGGCAAGCCAGAGCGTACCTTGCATGATACGCTCTGGCAGTACAATGGAGCCGATCAATGCTCGTAGCTCAGACATGATCTTCCCCTTTTAACCCCTTATTTCACGGGGTCCGTCACCCGCGTGACCAGTTTTCCTTCGCCGTCCTGCTTGACGCGAATATTCTTCTCCCACGCCGGGTCCATCTGCGGATAGTCAGCGCGATAGTGCGCTCCGCGACTCTCTGTGCGCACAAGAGCGGCAAGCGTGATGACCTGCGCGACCTTAAGCATATCCTGCACCTCCAGGCAACCCTGAAGCTCTGCAGAGTCGCTTGCTTTGAGGTGCTGCGCCTCTTGTTGCAGTTCGCTCAGCATGTTTTGCGCTGTGCGCAGTTTCTCTTCGTCACGGATAATGCCCACGTAGTTCCACATCGTATCCTTGACCTTGCTCAAGACACTGGCAGGCGTGACGCCCTCGGTGCGCTTCAGATAGGTCTCTACCTGCGCGATCTCATCGGCAAGAACGGCATCTTGAATGGTGGGAATGGCGAGTGTGCGTGCATAGTCGCTGGAATGCACGCCTGCTCGTCGGCCAAAGACCTGTCCTTCCGCCAGTGAATTGCCACCCAGGCGGTTCGCGCCGTGTACGCTGGTCGTGACTTCACCAACCGCGTAGAGACCGTCAACATTGGTCTGGCCCCATTCATTGATGACATAACCGCCCATCATGTGGTGCATCGAGGGCGTAATCTCCATCATCTGCTTACGAATGTCGATGCCAACCTCTATATGCGCGGCAAACACGTCGGGCACCAGACGCTCCGCCTTGCCCTCTTCCCAGTGCGTGGTGTCGAGATAGACCGCGCTATGCTCCGTGCCACGCCCCTCCTGAATCTCCTGATAAATGGCGCGTGTGACCTCATCACGCCCGGCCAATTCGAGGCGTTTTGGCTGATAGCGTTGCATGAAGCGTTCACCCAGACGATTTTTGAGGATGCCGCCGTTGCCACGCACCTTCTCCGTGACCAACGTGCCGCGCTTCTCTGGCGGATAGGCCATGCCCGTGGGATGGAACTGTACCATCTCCATGTCGATCAGTTCCGCGCCCACATCTAAGGCCCAGGCATAGCCCTCACCCGTGTTGCTTGGCGTGTTCGTATTGACGCGATACATATGGCCGCCGCCACCCGTTGCGACAATCGTGGCCTTTGCCTGTACAACTTTGTACGCGCCAGTCTGCATGTCTATAAGAAAAGCTCCAACCACGCGCCCATCCTGTTTGAGCAGACGCGCCACATAGTGATGCTCTAGCGGCGTAATGCGGTCGCGATGACGCTCGACTTCAGCCAGCAGGCCCTGCATCATCTCGCGCCCCGTGTAGTCGCCCGCGCACAGGTTGAGCGGCGCGGATTGCTTGCCTCCCGCCCATGTGAAGTAGGAACCATCGGGCAAGCGGTCAAAACGCACACCATAGCGTTCCAGATCACGGATGCGGTCGGGCATCTCTTCAGCAAAGATATGGGCCAGTTTATAGTTATTGATATACCAGCCACCGTTAATCGTATCCTCAAAATGCATCTGTGGCGTCGCGGGGTCTTTAATTGCGACATTGACGCCGCCCATTGCCCAGCCCGTGTGCGCGTCCTTCATCATCTCTTTGGCGACAATCAGCACGTTCGCGCCACGTTCCGCCGCCTCTATCGTCGCACGCAGGCCGGACCCGCCCGACCCGATCACGAGAATATCTGTATTCATACGTTGTACCTTCTCAGACACGTCTTGCTCCTTTTAATCTCCCTGTAGGGTGCGTGATTATCGTATTCAACAAAATAATGCGGATATGGTGTAGGGGCGTGATTCCATCACGCCCTCGTCCCGCGTCACACGGCTCTCCAGGCGGATCTATGTGCGAGCAGGGCGTGATTCCATCACACCCCTACACCATCGTGTGACCTGTTCGCATTATTTTTTAAAAGACGATCATCACGCCCTCTACCTCTAATACTCAATCATGCACTCTAATATTCATTCCATGATCTAATTGGCAATGTCGCCAGATTTTTCTCTACTATCGCCTGCACGAACAGGCGCGCCTGTTTGAGCTTTGTAAATAGAGGAATATTATAGTCAACAGCATAACGACGCATGGCGTAGTCGTCATCCAGTTCTTTCTTGATATGCCCATCCACGATATTGATTGCCAAGTCAACGCGATGCTCGCGGAAGCAACTTAAGACGTTTGGCTCCTGCTGCTCGTGAATCTTATAGAGCATTGTGGTTGCAATGCCATGTCCACGCAGGAACGCGCTCGTCTTTTCGGTCGCATAGAGTGGGATACCCAACGTAGCCAGCAGATGCGCGCTGTCAAGAAACTTTTCCTTCTTATCGTCGCCACCAAGACTGATGAACACGCCCTTGTGCGGCACGCTGCCACCTGTAGCGATAATCGCCTTGAGATAAGCCTCCTCCAAGTCTTCCCCAAAGCAGGCAACCTCACCCGTCGAGGCCATCTCTACACCTAACACAGGGTCAGCACCTGTCAGGCGCGCAAACGAGAACTGCGGAGCTTTGACCGCGACGAATGACGGTCTGGGCACATCGACAGCAGGGATATGCTCTTGAAAAAGCGTGTCCACAAACAGCTCGATGAAATTGATGTCCGTGACCTTCGAGATAAAGGGGAAGGTACGCGAGGCGCGCAGGTTGGCCTCGATGACATAGACCTGGTTATCTCTGGCAAGAAACTGGATGTTAAACGGTCCGGTAATCTCTAGCGCACGGGCAATGGCACGTCCAACCTGCTCGATTTTGCCCGACGTTTCTTCATTTACATGCTGTGGGGGCAAAACAATCGTTGCGTCGCCGGAATGCACGCCTGCGTTCTCGATATGTTCTGAGATCACAAAGGCTTTAACCTCACCATATTGCGCGACGGCGTCCAGTTCAATCTCTTTGAACTTCTCAAAGAACTTCGAGACCGTAACTGGATGCTCAGGCGAGACAGAGGCGGCCTCTTCTGTATAGCGGATGAGTTCTTCCTCGGTATAGCAGATGTTCATTGCACTGCCTGAGAGCACGTAGGATGGGCGCACCAGCACGGGATAGCCGACCTGTTGCGCAAATCGCTGCAACTCTTCCATGTGCGTAAAGCTGTTCCAGGCAGGCTGACGAATGCCGAGCGTATCAAGCAGGTTGGAAAATTTGCTGCGATCCTCAGCGCGGTCAATATTGGCGGCAGCGGTTCCCAACAGGCGAAAACCATACTGATGCAGAGCCTTCGCGCGATTATTGGGCGTCTGTCCGCCAACTGAGACAATCAGGCCATCGGGTTGCTCAAACTCGCAGATATCAGCGATGCGCTCGAAGGTCAGTTCCTCAAAGTAAAGGCGGTCTGAGGTATCGTAGTCGGTCGAGACCGTTTCGGGATTGCAGTTAATCACTATCGAACGCTTGCCATACTTTCTAAGGGCGTCAACGGTGCTCACGCTCGTCCAGTCGAACTCGACCGAAGAACCAATGCGATAGGGGCCAGAGCCAAGCACGATCACACCCGCGTCACCAGTCGGGACGACATCATGATGCTGCCCGTTATATGTCATGTACAGGTAGTTCGTCTCGGACGGGAACTCGGCAGCTAAGGTATCAATCTGAAAAATCGAGGGCGTCACACCTGCTGCTTTACGCAGGGCGCGAATCTCCAGGCCGCTCTTGCCCGTCAGCTCACCGATGCGTTTATCGGAGATGCCCAGTTGTTTGAGGATACGCAAGTGAGCAGGTGAGAGGTCTTGCGTGGCTTGAACCGCCTGTTCAGCATCGACGATGTGCTTGATTTTCTGCAAGAACCAGAGATCAATGCCCGTGATATCAGCTATTCTTTCTAACGTAATGCCATGTCTGATTGCCAACGCAAGGGCAAACATGCGCTTTGGTGTAGGCGTGTGCAGGTAAGTTGCCAGCGTCTCTTCTACATTATCGCTAGCAAAGGCTTTCTCAGAGGTCGCGCCATCGAAATCCTGGTCGAGCATGCGTATCGCCTTCTGATAGGCCTCTTCAAAGGTACGCCCGATACCCATGACCTCGCCAACCGATTTCATGCCCGTGCCAATCGTCTCATCCACGCCCTTGAATTTTTGCAGGTCCCAGCGTGGAATTTTGACAACCAGATAGTCCAGGCTCGGCTCAAAACAGGCTTTTGTGACGCCTGTGACCTTGTTGGTCAATTCGGTCAGGCCGTAGCCGAGAGCCAACTTGGCGGCGACATATGCCAGTGGATAGCCAGTAGCTTTACTGGCAAGGGCCGAACTGCGCGAGAGACGCGCATTGACCTCGATCACGTAGTAGGCTGAGGTGCGCGGGTCAAGAGCAAACTGCACGTTACACTCGCCAACAATGCCCAGGCTTCTCACAATCGTAATCGCCGCCGTACGCAACGTGTGATATTCGGCATTATTGAGCGTCTGACTGGGAGCCAGCACGATAGACTCGCCCGTGTGGATGCCAAGCGGGTCCATATTCTCCATATTACAGACGGTGATGCAATTATCGTACTGATCGCGCACGACCTCGTATTCCACTTCTTTATAGTGATGCAGATATTGCTCAACCAGCACGTGAGGGGCAAAAGCCAAGGCACCGCTAACAATCGTCTTCAACTCGTCGCTATTAGCAGCAATGCCCGATCCCTGCCCGCCGAGGGCAAAACCAGCGCGCAGCATAACCGGAAAGCCAATCTCCTCACCAAAGCGCAATGCTTCCTCTAGCGTCTCCGCGCTTTTGCTCAGGGGCGTGGGAATATCAATCGAGTGCAGGTGTTGCGCGAACTCCTGCCGGTCCTCGGTCAGAATAATCGCTTTGACGGGCGTTCCCAACACGCGCACGTTATGCTTTTCCAGCACGCCCGAACGGTATAACTCGACGCCACAGTTAAGGGCCGTCTGTCCACCAAACGAGAGCAGGATGCCATCTGGCTGCTCTTTTGCAATCACTTGCTCGACGAAAAACGGCGTGACGGGCAGGAAGTAGACGCGATCAGCAAGCTGCTTCGAGGTCTGAATCGTCGCGATGTTGGGATTGACCAGCACGGTCTGAATGCCCTCCTCGCGCAAAGCCTTGAGGGCTTGTGAGCCAGAATAGTCGAACTCGCCCGCCTGTCCAATCTTGAGCGCACCCGCACCCAACACTAACACCTTATGAAACGTTGTCACCTTACGCGCTCCTCTTTTTGACCAGTGTTAAAAATGTATCAAAAACCCAATCGGTATCTTGTGGTCCAGGCGTCGCCTCTGGATGAAACTGCACCGAGAGGAACGGACGCTGAGGGTGGCGCATGCCCTCATTGCTGCCATCGTTGGCATTGACAAACCAGGGCACGAACTCTGGCGGCAGTGTGCCGACCGCGAAACCGTGATTCTGCGTTGTGATATAGCAGCGTTTGCTATCCTGCAAGAGACAGGGCTGGTTCTGACTGCGATGGCCGAATTTCAGCTTATACGTGTCGCCGCCCGCCGCCAGTGCCAGCAGTTGATGACCCAGGCAGATGCCCAAGATCGGAATATCACGAGTCATTGCCGTGCGAATGGTCTCAATCGTCTTGTTTGCCATCTTCGGATTGCCGGGACCATTTGAGACAAGGATGCCATCGAAATGAAAGCTGTGCTCAGGGGCAAACAGGTCATAATCCCAGGGAACCGTGACCACGCGCACATTGCGCGCCACAAGGCGATGGGCGATGTTGCGCTTGGCTCCGCAGTCGATCAAGGCAAGCGTGATCTCGCCCTCACCCGCTGTCTCGACCTGTTGTGTCGAAACCTGCGCGACTAAGTTATCGTTATCAGGATTATAAAAGGGGAGATCAACGTCGAAGATGATTTTGCCCAACATCGTGCCATGCTTGCGAATATGCTGTGTTAGCAGGCGCGTATCCTTGATTTCGAGGGCGGGTATGTGCTCGCGTTTTAGCCACGCGCTCAGCGTCATCTGGCTTTGCGCGTGTGATGGTTGTGTCGTGTAATCAGAGACAATCAACGCCGAGACATGGATACGGTCGCTTTCCCAGCTTGAAGCATCCGGCACGCCATAGTTACCAATCAGCGGATACGTCATAACCAGAATTTGCCCGGCAAACGAGGCATCGGTCAGTGCTTCAGGATACCCAACCATCCCTGTACAAAAGACAACCTCGCCTGAGATATCGCCTTCATAGCCAAAGGAGATGCCCTCAAAGCTCGTCCCATCCTCCAACAGCAGAATGCCCTGTGTCAATGAGGATGTCTGCGCGACTGTTTGCTCTGCTATCTGTTGTTGCTCTATAAGCAAGTCTTGTATCATCATGTCGGTGTTGTTCTCCTTGTTCCCCTGTGCAACTGAAATGTAGACTCTACAAGCCCAGAACGAGAGCCAGCAGAGCCATACGGGTATAGAGGCCGTTTCTGATCTGTGAACGCAGGTAGACAGCGCGCTCATCGCTATCTACTGCCGGATCAATCGTGCCGACGCGCGGCAGTGGGTCCATTAAGATCATATCTTTGCTGGCATAGCGAGCAAGCAACTCCGGTGTTGCGACAAAGGTCTGTCGTGCGACTTCTTGATAGTCAGTAGACGAAGCAAAACGCTCCTTCTGGATACGGGTCCAGTACCAGAAATTGCAGTCGCGTGGAATATCCTGCTCACTGGCAATCTCGACGATGCGCAGACCACGCGCGCGCAGGCTGACAATTTCATCGGCTGGTAAACGCAACATTTGCGGTGACAAGAGATACACGGTATTGCCCTTGAAAAGCGAGAGTCCGCGCATCAGTGAGTGTAACGTGCGACTATTGAGCAGATCGCCTACCAGCAAACCGTTGAGGTGGTCGAGTCGCCCAAAGCGTTCGTAGAGCGTGAACAGGTCGAGCAACGTTTGCGTGGGATGCTCATTGTTGCCGTCACCCGCGTTAATGACTGGAATAGAAGCTACCTCGGCAGCGCGCAAGGCAGCACCCGCGAGGTTGTGACGTAAGACGATGACATCCGAATAGGCCTCAAAGACCTGAATGGTATCCTCGAACGTTTCGCCTTTATAGACAGAGGTCACGGTCTCTGGATTTTGAATATCCAGCGTCTGCCCACCCAGGCGTTTTGTAGCAGCGCAGAACGAGCCGAATGTGCGACTGGAAGGTTCAAAGAAGAGTAGTGAAGCCAGATAACCCGCCAGACGCGACGAGGGGATATTATTGAGCGCGATACGCTTCATCTCGTGCGCGACTGTAAAGAGTATGCGCATATCATCCGCCGCAAATTGCTCTAACGAGACGATATCTTTGCCTGTAAAATCACCTTGAATCAGCTTGAGTTCACTTTGCAGGTGCGATGAAATCTGTAGCATAAGACTCTCCTTGATAGCTCTATTTTAGAGAAAAACAGTTCTGTCGACGGGTTGACTGGTCATACTTTTCTTCTCGTACAGCTACAAAATAGCTTGTTATTCCACTCTTTATAACTGTTTGCCAGCTCTACGGACGAGATGCAGGAGCGTGTCGCGCTTCTACACTGGCAGGTAGGCAAAAAAAATTCCTCACCCCTGAATCATTGGGGTGAGGAAACAATATTCCTGAAAAACGGTATCCGGCCCATATACAAGATGGGCAATGCGCTCTGTTGCGCGTCCTCTTCTTTGTCTCATATCCATCCATCTGTTAAAAGCCATGACGATACCGTTTGTTTCCATTCTATTAAGCTCTGGGAAATCAGACTCAAACTTTTAAGATTATACTCGCATAGCGGCCATCTGTCAAGGTTTTTTGCGTGTTCATCACAAAGACATCTGTGATACAATCAGCGCACCTGGCTCAAGTGGCTATTTATGTATAGAAGGAGGAAAATGATGCCTGATCGAACGGTAGTAACACTTGCAGAAACGGATTTTATACAACAGCAGCGCGTGGCACATCTGGCAACCTCTGATAAACAAGGTAATCCACACGTGATTCCTGTCTGTTTCGCCTTTGATGGCACCCATTTCTTCATCGCCCTTGATGAGAAACCGAAACGGGTTAAAGTACAACAGCTACGGCGCGTGCGCAACATCCTGGAGCGGCCTACCATCGCGCTTGTCATTGACCAGTATGCTGATGACTGGTCACAACTCGGCTATGTACTCATACGTGGAGAGGCCACATTAATCGAGGCGCAACATTCCCATCATGCGCTTGCGCTGCTCCTCTTACGCGAACGCTATGTACAATATCAGACAATGGCCCTGGAACAGGCTCCAATCATTCAGATCACGCCACGACAGGTGACTACGTGGGGAGTTGCGGCAGAGAGCAAAGCAAACGAATAATACGCGATAGAGAGAGAATGACCTATTTCTAACGTATTACCACGTTATTGCGTTGATCTCCGCCGCCAACTCATCCAAGCTTAGAGGCCTATTCGCGTGTTCCCCGTTGCGGATCTCTATAGGGAGACGAAAATGGTACAGAACGTGGCGTACGTACGCCTGGCTCAGGCCCAACTCTTGGCGGTTCTTGTTCTGCAAGTGGACGATTAGAGGTCATCGGCGTCGCGGGAGGCGAGAATGGAGAGGGCATCTGACGCGATGTCTGCTGTGTTTGGGTAGAAAAAGCCGCTGGCGGCGAATGTGGAGAAGTCGGGCGTACCGTCTCCACATTCGGGCGTATCCCTATCGTGAAGAGCAAGCGACTCAATTCAGGAAATTCATTGCAAGAAAGTGGAACAATAAATGGCTTGCCCGCTCTAGCACGTTCTATCGCAACGCAGAGTTCCTCGACCGCTTGCCTCATGCGCTGGGCATGGAGGTCAGTTTGTTCCAGACGGGCTAGACGCTCGGCCATCAGGTTTAAGCTAGCGGCCAATGGCATCAACTCACCCTCGTTCAAACGCGCCCGTGCGCGCAAGTTCCCATTTGCTAAACGCGCCTGCACATCCTTGAGATGCGTGATACCAACCTCTAAGTCATTGTTGCGCCGCGCCGCCTGTGCAGCTTGCTCCTCAATGCGCTGGCTGGCAACTTCCAGGCGGTTCAAAGCATCTTTCTGCCGCTGTGCCAAACGCTCGTTCTCAATGATCGTCAACACCTGACGCGCAATGACCAGCCCAATCACCAAGACGGTTGCAATAAACAATACAGGACGAATGGCACGGGCGACGGCATCATGCGCAAAAACATTAAAGCCCAAGACAACCAGCAAGATACCAACCAGTCCATAAGTGATATATTGCACCACCCCCAAGCCCATTCTATTCACATTGGCATTCAGTCGTTGCTCAATCGCATCGTCAGAAGTTAATGGTAAGAAACGCCGCAGATACGCGCCAATAGCGATGGTCATCAAGCCGATAGGCCAGCCAATATCAACCCATGTACCCTCTACATAGGTATTTGCGTTCTGCTGAATATTGAAGATAAAATCGGAGGTAGCAAAACAGCACAGGCCAAGCGCAATGATAAACAATGCATTTCTACGCGCGGTCGATTGATACAGACGGCCTTGACCACGCAAGAGCAACAGAATGACACAACTGAGCAAGGCAACGTCACTCGTTGGATAGTAGATACCGAGGATTTTTGCCGCGAGATTCTCATTTGACCCTAAAGCAAGCGAGCCGAGCAAGAGATACCATGCAATACTGAGTAGTGATCCCATTGCAATCAGGCTATCAAAAAGCGTGAGAACACGCCCACGACCAGCATCAGATGATGGTTGCAGCAGCAAGCCCAGAAACACAAGTGGCGGCATACTTGAATAACCAATGTCCGCGTACGAAGGAAAAGGGCTTTGATTCGTCAAGATATAATATCGCCAAATACTTTCACCAAAAGCCCACATGAGCAGACCACACCCAACAAGAAGCCATCCGAGCCGCTCACGCCCTAGCCATGGCTCAACTTGCTCATCTTCTTTCATAGGAGCAAGTGCTGCATACAATGTCAGGATGCCACCAACGGCCGCACCTAGTAGTTGAGAAAATTCCCATACAATGCCAGCTAAATGGAACAATATCGCCAAGATAATCCATAGCGCAATTAACGCCATTAGGCTTAGTAAGGGGCGAGAAAGCGAGCGCATACATCCACTCCTCTGTATTATGACTATGTCACACAATATATTTCTAGAAAAGTATAAGTCGTATGGATGCCATCACAAGCATAACATAAACAGGAGTAGTTTCAGGACAATATAGCCAATTTGGTATATGGTAATACACAGAGCAGAAGATAAACCTTTTCTCTGTCACTTTTCCTTTTAGAGAGAAGTCATCGCTATCTGAACCACATGACACCATACGCTATAATTGATACTAGCATCATCGTTCTATTTTTATCGCTTAACAGAAACAGATAACGAGGAACATATGCCAGATCATCAACTACAAGCCAATAACACAGCATACCTTGCGCAACAAGCATTTCATCTCAGTCTGGCAGGCGATATCGTCCAGGCCCAAGAACTTTTACTGCGTACGCGTAACGAGTTAAAACGTCTAAGCGGAGATTTAGCGATTTTTGGTCGAGAGCAAGAGATGGATATGTTTACAGAGGCACATTTTGCAACTCACGATTTTGCTGAAGCGCAGGCATGGGGCTGGCTAGAACTGGCTTCGGGCGTCTTTAAACTCGCGCAAAATCTTCCAGGGACGGCTCTCATGCATTTTACGCGCTGCTGGCGCATCTGGCGCTTCTGGAGTCTGGCGGGCAGCGATCATACGCCCATGTATGAAGAGGCAAGAATTGAGAGGGCACGCGCCCGACTCTGGCTTGGTGAGGCATGGGCGCGTTTTATGAGTGAACGGGCACAACACACCGCCCGCGCTGTACTACGTGCGGCCTTAAACGATCTACCATCACAATACACACAGCAACTGCTTACAGAGACCATTGCGCAGCAGAGACTGCTTCCGCCAGCTCTTCCCGGTTCGCCCGCTTACCAGGAGACGAGCGATAAACAACCTTATATCTGTACCTTGCTGCCAGCGCAATCTACAAGCTTAGATTAAGAGGCTGTGACCGTGCTTTGTGCATCCTGGGAAACGCCAAAGATACTCTCTAATGCCTCTGGTGCATAGCGGGCAACAATCTCTTCAGTAATTGCATTAGCGCGGCAAATCTCGCCATACATGCTGGCACTACGACGCGGCAGGCGTTCTTGTGTCTCTGGGTCAATCTCAATCAAGCCAAAACGCACCTGCCAGCCCTGATTCCACTCGAAGTTGTCTACCAGCGTCCAGTGGAGATAGCCACGTACTGGCACGCCCTCTTGAATGGCACGATGCACCATCGCCAGATGCTCTAGGAGTGCCCGTGGACGGCGGTCATCGACGCTATCGCTAAAGCCATTCTCAGTGATATACAGTGGTTTATTGCCGCGTGTGCGCTGATACACCATCTTCAATATACGATACATGCCTTCTGGATAGATTTCTCCAAAGGTGTTGTCCAGACCGGGGTCATTGCGTACTGCACCGCGCCGGACAAAGCGGCGTCCAAAAAGTTCAGCGGGTGCGCCAGGGTCAAAACGTACCATTTCACGTGTGTAGTAGTTTATGCCATGATAATCACGTGCCCCGGCCGCATGTGGCACAGCAGCAAGCGCGAGATTGAAAGGGAACGCGAAACGACCGCTCTCCGCAGCCTGTAACATCGTCCAGTTGAATATTTCGCTCTGCACATTGGCGGCTGAACGATCAAGCGGCGAAAAGAAAAATGCTGGATCGAAGAGACGATAATGCAGACAATACCCGATTTGCGCATCAGGTTGAAGGGAGCGAATAGCATAAAATGCTTCTACATGCGCCTGTAGAAGATTGCGCAAAACATGCAGCGTACGCAATGTATTCTGCTCGCCAGGGGGAAATGTACCAAGCTGGTAACCGACTATCGCATAAAGATTTGGCTCATTAAGCGTGATCCAAAAGTCGCACAGATCATACAAGGACTCCACAATATGGCGCACATAGCGTATAAAATAGCGAATATTTTTTTGTTGGGCAAAACCACCGCGATCAACAAACCAGAGCGGCTCAGTGAAATGATGCAGCGTCACGATGGGTTTTATGTGCCGCCGTCGCAGATCGAGCAGCATAGCTCGGTAGCGATCTATAGCCGCGCTATCCCACTGTCCCTCGCGCGGCTCAATACGGCTCCATTCCAGGCTCAGCCGCAAAGCATTGTTCTCCATCTGTTCCGCAAAGTTAAAATCGTGCTCGGCTTCACGCCACCAGTTTGCCGCATCACCACAGGTCTCTCCACTGAGAATGTGCCCCTGTTGCTCCCAGCGAGACCACTGATTGTTCGTATTGCCGCCCTCACATTGATACGATGATGATGCCGTTCCCCACAAAAAATCGTTTGGAAAGCGTAAGCCACGCTGCTTTGCCATACCTGTAGAGCCTTTCCATCGAAGTTTTTTTCTATTATAACATGAAATGATGGAAAAAACACGAGCGTAGTGCAAAAAAAAGGAGGAGTGTGTAACGCATTGTCACACATTCCTCCATTGTTGCACATGAATACAGGTTACTCACGAATGCCGCGTGCGGGCAGCGGGCGAACCAATGGACTCATCACGGGCAGATCTTTCTTACCACGTGGAAGACGCTGGCGAACAAGGTAGTTGGGAGCTTTTGCCAGATCATCCTTTTCGAGCGTGACATCCTCGCCAAAGCGGTTGAAAAAGGACAGCTCGAAGTTTGGCGTCTCACCAAGCGCACCGTGAGGGCAGACCTCAACACAGTCGCCGCAGAAGATACAGCGATCTAACGCGAAGGCATAGCGTTTCAGCGTGCGCTCCGCCATCATCAACGAACCTGTCGGGCAAACCTGCACGCAGGCACCGCACGAGACGCAGTCGGTATCATGCAGGCTGACATTAAATGGCGTGGAAACAATCGTATCAAAGCCCTTACCAAACATACCGTAGCAGTCGGGACCGATCACATCGTGACAGACGCGGACACACTGCGTGCAGTTAATGCACTTATTCGGGTCGCGCAGAATGAAGCTGTGCGAGAGGTCCAGATCATAGTCATGATAGTCGCTCGGCTCACCGTCGTGGAAACGGTTATCCGCCAAACCATGCTCAATGCTATACTTCTGCAAATCACACTGTCCAGCAGCGGGACAGGCACATTGCAAGCAGCGAGCTGCCTCGCGCTGTGCCTGCTCCTGGAGGTAGCCCATCTCGATCAACTGGAAGTTACGTTTGCGCTCTTCATAGGGCAGCATCGGCATCTTCACTTTTGGCTCGACTGGCTTGTAAGGCACGATATCGAAGAGATCAGGCTTGCGCTCTTCCAGTTCCAAGCGGCGTGCGACCTCGCTCATATCCTCGCCCATCAGGAAGGAATGAATCGAACGGGCACCCAGTTTACCCTGACCAACGCCCTGAATGATTGTCTGCGCGCCCATCTGGCAGTCGCCGCCAGCAAAGACGCCCGCGCGATCACTCATAAAGTTGTGCGGATTGGTCTGGATAGTCTTCCACTTTGTCCATTTCACGCCCGATTTATCATCCAGGACCTTTGTATCAACGGCCTGACCGATAGCGGGAATGACGGCATCGCAATTAATTACAAATTCGGAACCAGGAATAGGCACCGGGCGGCGGCGACCGCTGGCATCAGGCTCACCCAGTTTGTTGCGCTGGAACTCAACACCCGTGACTTTGCCATTCTCCGTCATAATGCGGGTCTGGCTGACATAGAGTTGCAGGTCTGTGCCTTCCGCCTCACCGTCTTCGACCTCTTCCATCGTCGCGCCCATCTCAGCGCGACCACGACGGTACATTGTATGGACCTTCGCGCCCAGACGCAGTGATGTACGTGTGCAGTCAAAAGCGGTAAAACCACCACCAATGACGATAACCTCATCACCAGCACGCACGGGAACAGATCGACCTTCGACCTTATCACCCAGGTACGAGATCGCGTTGACGACGCCTTCTGCATCCTCACCCGGCACGCGCAAATCATTACTCGTCCAACAGCCAATCGCCAGATAGACTGCGTCAAAGCCCTGCGCGAAGAGATCATCAATCGTGAAGTCGCGTCCCAGCTTTACATTGCACTGCAGATCAACGCCCAATTGCCAGACATGATCAATCTCGCGATCCATCATATCTTTCGGCAGGCGATACTCAGGAATGCCATAGCGTAGCATCCCGCCGGGCTGTGGCTGCATGTCGAAGACCTTGCAGTAGTGACCCTTGAGGGCGAGATAGTAGGCACAGGTCAGACCAGCAGGGCCAGCACCAACAATCGCAACCTTCTTACCGGTTGGGGCATCCTTGATATAGGGAACGGGCGGATCGAGCAGGCAGGTCTCAGCTGCATACCCATGCATGCGGCAGATAGCGATCTCTTCCTCGACCAGCGTTCTGCGACAACCCTTCTGACAGGGTGCGGGACAGGTCAGGCCCAGGATAAAGGGAAAGGGCAGCACTTCTTTGACGAGGCGGGCCGCTTCTTTCATCGATCCCTGCGCGATCAGTTCCAGATAGCCGGGGATATCGATATGCGTTGGGCATTCTACCTGACAAGGCGGCTGGCAATAGGCATTATGGTCGGAGAGAATCATCTCCAGGTTTGTGCGACGAATATGAAACAGCTCATCAGAGTTCGTCGTCACGACCATGCCGGGCATAGCTGCCGTATTGCAGGATGGCAGGGGCCGTTTCTCGCCCTCGATATGCACCAGGCACATGCGACAGGCTGAGGTCGGCTCTAGTTTTTCGTCATTACACAGGTTCGGGATATCAGGAATCCCGTTGTCAATTGCAGCACTCAGGATGGTCTGGCCTTCATAGGCTTGCACGGTCTTGCCATCAATGGTCAGCGTAAAGCTGGGATGACCAACCTCATTGCGCACCATTGGCACTGCTGGCTCCTGAGTGAGCGGAGAGAATGTATCTCTGATTGATATTGCCATGTATTTCCTCTTGCGCGTCTGTCAGGGACATACGTCGCGACGCCTTTCCTATCAGCAGGAGACAGGTCGAGGCGGTTACAATGCCGTCCCTTACAAACAAATTACGGCAGAACATGTTTTGTTACGAAACGATGAGCGCGCACAGGGACACACGTTCCTGTTGGACACTGTAGCTCTTCAATATGCATGGTGAAATGATCGGGCCAGTAGCGTTTCGCGGTCTTGAGCGGATTAGGAGCCTGCACGCCAAAGCCACACAGTGAGCCATTCGGTATATATCCGGCAAACTCATCCAGCACGGCCAGATCGCCCTTGATACCAAGATCACTCACGATACCTTCCAAAATACCCGTAATACGTTTCACACCAAGGCGGCAAGGAACACATTTTCCACACGACTCGTTGCTAAGATAGCGACTACGTTCCATCGCCCACGCCACCATGCAAGTAGGAACAGGCAACAGTTCAATGATACTCGAACCGATAATCGCACCCGCCTCCTCAATGGGATCAAAGTCGAAGGGTGTATCCAATGACGAGGGCGGGAGCGCACCACCTTCAGCCCCACCAACAACCACCGCGCGTAGATCTCCATCCGCGCGTTTGATGCCAGCGAGCGCAAGGATAGTTCGCAGTGGCGTACCAAATGGAATCTCTACCACAACGGGTTGACTATCCGACACAACGTCATAGACCGTCACAATCTTGGTGCCTGGTGTATTGGCAGTGCCGACTTTTGTGAAAGCAACCACACCATCACGGATAATTACAGGCACGTTCGCTAGCGTCTCCACGTTATTGATCGCGGTCGGCTTACCCCATAGACCATCTTGCGCGGGATACGGTGGACGCTGCTCCGGCATACCACGTCGGCCTTTGATGAGGGCCATCTGCACCGTCTCTTCACCGCCCATAAAACCGATATCGACGCCAAGCACATTGATGGTGCAGCTAAAATCTGTGCCAAGAATATCACGGCCCACCAGATGCGCATCCAGAGCCTCACGCAGAGCCTCTTGCACAGCGTCAATGCCAGCGCGAAATGAGCTACGCGCGAATAAATATGCCTCTGACGCCCCCACCGCATAGGCAGCGAGAATAATTCCTTCAATCACTTGATGCGGATTGCGCTCTAAAAGAGAACGCGCCGCGTACGAGCGGCTATCGGCATCATAAGCGTTGCAGATAACATATTTCTGGCTATCTTCGGTGCGGCGTACTGCGCGCCATTTCTCACCTGTCAGCCTGCCTGCCCCACCCAGGCCACGCAATTTAGCGTCCGTGACCTGCTGAACCACCTGCTCAGGGGTCTGCTGGCGAATAGCCTTTTCCAGGGCGGCATAGCCACCCGCTTGACGATAGGCGGCGAGGGCGCGCACATCATCACCCTGCCGTCGCAATACGCGATACGTTTGTTGATACTCAGGCATTGGGCTGCCTCACATGATGAATATTGCCCCACACGCCACGTCTGTCAGGGGCCAGACCGCGCTCCGGCTGGTCATCGCGCGTAATGCCCTTTACCGCAGGTGCGGGTCTAAACTTAGGACTCATTGTCGCAATACCAAAGATGTCGCTCAAGTCTACGCCACGAGCTTGCACGATGCGCTTGGCGGCTGCAAGCGGCAGATAACCATACATATCCATCACCGTATCCAGCAAGGCTGGGAGTTCACCCGCCTCCTGCGACCACGTTTCTAGTAAAGCATCGAGCTTGCTCAAATCAATCTCTGGCTCCAGATAATCCTTCACAGGCATCGCAACACAGGGCGCAACCGGCTTGTTGAAGTAGCCCACAGCATATTCGGAAATACGCTGCTTATAGAAGCCTCCCTTTGATGCCCCTGTAGCGGAAGAAAGTTTGCGCGTCGTGAATTTTTCGGCCCCGTCGCGAATATAAGACTGAAACCAGGGGCGTTGTTTCCACTCGTGCATTGGCTCATATTCAATCGTAATTGCACGAGGTGGGCAGGCTTTTTCACAGAGAAGACAAGACTCACATTTCAAGTTATATTCTGTTTTAAGACCCTCTTGTGCAATCAATTGAATTAAGCCACGGCTGCGCGGTGGCAGCTTAGGCTTTTCATAGGGATAGAGACGTGTAACCTTAGGCCGAAACATATGGCTAAAGGTCAACCCCATCCCTTCTAGAATACCACGCATAGACTATACCTCTATTTCCTTTTCACCGCGCACCTTGAGACCCTGCTTCGCGATCTTCTCGCGCAGTTTGAGGATACCCTCAATCAGTGCTTCTGGACGAGGCGGACACCCCGGAACATAGACATCAACAGGAACTATTGTATCCACGCCTTGCACAGTATAATAACTATCATAAAATTCGCCGCCAGAATTGGCGCATTGCCCCATACTGATAACCCATTTCGGATCTGGCATCTGCTCCCACAGCAGGCGCAAACGCGGCCCCATCTTGACAGAAACCGTGCCTGCTACAATCATCAAATCTGCTTGACGTGGGCTGGATCGGAACACTTCTGAACCGAAGCGCGATAAATCATAGTGGGCTTGTGCCGATGCCATCATCTCGATAGCGCAACACGCCAAACCATAACCTAAAGGCCAGACAGATTTCGAGCGCGCCCAGTTTTGCGCCCACTGTAACATATCCGCAAGACTTGTCAGTTGGACTGGCAGCTCTTGATCACCTGGAATATACTCATGTGGCCCACTCGCCATAACAATTGGGACAGGTCTTCGCTTACCCGCTGGAGCCGAAGTATTCCCATTCTGTTTTATATCGCTGCTCATGATAAGAACTCCTCTACAATGGGTCTAGCAGCACCCATTGCTCGGTTTATATAGTTTAAGGATGAGAGACAAGACCTTGAGGGGTGTGATTTGCACTCCATCTCGCACCTAATTATAGCATGTTTTGCTACACTACGCTAGAAACAGCTTAGGTTGCTTGTAACTCACTTCATAGAATTTCCTCGCCCTTTTTCTCCGCCAGCAAAGCTTTTTCGCATGCGAAGCAACCCCACTGTAGTCACACGCTATACGATGTCGTATCATATATCATTAGTATATCTGAGTGGACGCTATGCGCTCTCTCACATCATCAAAGGAGCATTCGTTGTGGGAACATACACTATTGCGGTTCTCGCTGGCGATGGTATCGGGCCAGAAGTCACCGAGCAGGCTGTCAATGTCTTAAGCGCCATTGGGCAGCACTATGGACATACGTTTACGTTCCATAAAGCGTTGGTAGGTGTGGCTGCCATTATGGCCGAAGGCGATGCCATTTCGGACGCAACAATGGAGTTGTGTCAGCAAAGCGACGCGATTCTTTTTGGAGCCGTGGGAGGCTCGGCACGCTACGAAGGGCCAAATTCAAAGGTGCAACCAGAACGCGCCCTCTTCCGTCTACGCAAAGGCTTTGAGTTATATGCAAATTTGCGCCCGGTGCGCCCGTTTAATGCACTAATCAATGCCTCAACTATCAAGGCCGACGTATTACGCGGTACTGACATGCTCGTCGTGCGCGAGTTGACGGGCGGTCTTTATTTTGGCAAACCGAGCGAAATTCGCACGACCGCCCAGGGAACAGAGGCGATTGATACACTCATCTATACAGAGGCAGAAATTGAACGCATCGTACGCACGGCCTTTGATCTGGCCCGTGGACGCCGCCGCAAGGTGACCTCTGTTGATAAGGCCAATGTCCTCAGCTCATCACGCCTCTGGCGTCAGGTGGCGACACGCATAGGAGAGGAATATCCTGACGTCGAGCTGGAACATCTGCTGGTTGATGCATGCGCGATGCACATGATTCGCCGCCCCAATAACTTTGACGTGATCGTCACAGAAAACCTGTTTGGAGATATCCTGACGGACGAGGCCTCCATGCTAGCAGGCTCAATGGGGATGCTGCCATCCGCAAGTCTGGGGACACGCAAAACCGCGCATGGTCTCTTTGGTCTCTACGAACCCATTCACGGCTCGGCACCCGACATCGCGGGTCAACATAAAGCCAATCCGCTCGCTGCTATCCTCTCAGCGGCTCTCCTTCTACGTTACTCGCTCGGCTTAACGCAAGAAGCAAACGCGATTGAGAAAGCGGTCGAACAATGTATTGATGAGGGAATACGCACAGAAGATCTGCGCGAGGCGGGGAAACCAGTCGCCAACACCGAGGAAATGGGACAGCAGGTGATCGCCGCGCTCACGCACATAGCAGTATAGCAACTAGCCCATCATCGGCTTAGGACATGGGCCAAGGAGATGTAACTTCTCCCTGGCCTTTACCAATTCCAGCCGTATGTCTTGCTCTTGTCGATTATCTACCGACCCGACTTCTCCATTCGTGATCGCCGACGCAAGCTGAGCCTGCACCTCTAACCGCTCGATATCACGCAGCAAAGCCTGGTGCAATGCATGCCAGCGTACAACAGTACGCTCTACGCCCATAACACTTCCCTTTACATACGAACGGCAGCCCCATAGACCAACGATTTCAGCAGGTTCAACAACTCTTCATCCTGGTATGGCTTAATCACATATGCGCTGGCACCCAACTGCATAGCACGTTGTTGGTGCTTAGAAGCAGCACGCGAAGTCAGTACAACAAGTGGTAACGTGCGATACTGCTCTTGTGCGCGCACTGTCGCAATCAACTCGTAACCATCCATACGCGGCATCTCGATATCAAGCAGCACAGCCGCTGGCGTCTCTCCCGCAATCACCTCCAACGCCTCCACGCCATCACGCGCCATCTGCACCTCCCAGTTATTCTGCTTGAGCATATTGCCTACGACACGGCGCACGCTGGGACTATCATCCACCACCAATACGTACTTTCCGCGCTCTGAGCCGCCAGCAGGGAGCGCGGTGGGGGCGGGAACGCGCCCTCCAACTGGTGCAGGCGTTTGACGCTCGCTGAATACCTCTTCAACAGGTACAACGGGCGTTTGCGCCTGTACCTTCGGAGCCACCGCACTCTGGCGCGTGGGAACAATTCCCGGCTTCATGCGCGCCGAAAGCAGTTCTGTGAGTTCCAGAACAAGGACTACCTGCCCATTACCAAGCACGGTAGCACCTGCAATCCCATTCACGTGGCGCAGGTGTGGGCCAAGGTTTTTCATCACAATGTCCAGTTTGCCCTTGATCTCTTCCGCCACTAACGCGACCCGTTGTCCACCTGTATTTATAAACAGCAACTGCGACTTCTCATCAAGCTGACCAACGGGCAACGAGAGGTACTGTGCCAGCGTATATAGCGGGTATACTTCGTTACGCCCCACTACAGCGGGTTGACCGGCAACGGTGGTCCGCTTGTAGTTATCCAGACGCCCAATTGACTCTACCATGACAGCAGGCACCGCAAACGTCTGGTCGGCGACACGCACCATCATCGCACTTTGAATTGCCATACTGGTGGGGAAACGCATCGTAAATGCCGTTCCCTTGCCCGGCGTTGATTCTACCTCGATGGCTCCGCGCAAGCGTGATACACTATCGCGCACGACATCCAGACCAACACCGCGACCACTTTCCTCACTTAAAAACTCAGCCGTTGAGAAGCCCGGACGGAAGATCAGCTCTATCAAATCATTTTCGCTCAATATCTGATCTGGCCTGATTAAACCACGCGCAATAGCAGTATTCCGCACACTTTCAGGATTAATACCAGTTCCGTCATCACGCACGGTAATCACGACCTGGTTCCCTTCATACGACGCGGAAAACTTAATTTGTCCTACAGGTGGTTTCCCTCTCTGGATACGCACCTCTGGTGTCTCAATCGCATGGTTTACCGCGTTACGCATGAGATGCAGCAATGGGCCAGCAATCTCTTCATAGACACTGCGATCAACCTCGGTCTCCTCACCCTCTAGCAAGAACTCGAAATCTTTTCCCTGTTTCAAGGCAACAGCACGAGCCGCGCGGTAGAGACGCGGAGCCATCGTCGAAAGTGGCACAAGGCGTACTTTCATCAGGCGATCTTGGAACGTGGTGCTAAGGCGATTTTCACGCGCAAACACGCTTTCACATTCACGGATAATTGCTTCCATCTCGGTACTCAATGTTGTCATGTCCGAGATGCCTTCGCTCAAACCACGCGCTAACCGATGGAATTCTGTATAACGGTCCAGTTCCAATTCGTCAAACTCCGCAAGGTGCGCTGGCTGGTTACTCACTTTCCCATTTTTCAAGCCATTGGCACCCTTAGCGCGTTGCTCCCCTTCGCCCGGCATGACCTGGATTGAGCGTCCACTAGGGAGGGTCGCGGCCTCAAAGTTACTTTCGAGTTTCTGACCAACATCGCGCAAACGAGTGCTACTCAGACCGACATCAGCCACGGCACGAATGAGACGCTGGATACGTTCTTCCAAAACACTACGGTTGACCAGCAACTCACCAAAGAGATTGACCAATTCGTCCAAACGTTGGAGACGTACACGTACATTTAGATCACCGGGAGCCGTGCGTTGAACCTCTACCTCCTCATCAACAATCACACCAGCCATAAAGAGGGGATCAGATTGATCTTCCTGCCCAGCACGTCCTGCCGTCGCGGCATCCCCATTGCCCAATAGAGTCTTATAACGCACACGAAGAGCCTGAACACGCGCCTCATCAGCAGCCGAATCCATCTTATTGCTATTAATGAGCTGATCAAGCGTCTCCACCGTGTCCAGAATGATGCTGAGCATGGCCGGTGAAATCGCAACCTCATCTTCCATAATGCGATCTAGCAGGTCTTCTGAAACATGGCAAAGGTCGGAGATTGCCCGGAACCCCATCATGCCAGCCGCGCCCTTGAGCGTATGCGTAGCACGGCGAATACCTTGAATATGCTCACGATTCGTCGGAGCTTTCTCCAAAGCCGCCGCATTTAAGCTAATCGACTGTAAATGCTCTTCAGCCTCTAGCTTGAAAATCTCAGCCGCCTCCTCACCAAGATCACCCGTAAAGTTTTGGGGAGAAGATGGTTTACTCGGCGTGGTCGAAATTCGCGACTGCGAGGGTAGTGCGGATTGCCCTTGCGGCATTTCTACGTTCGTAATTGACGCCGATTGTGCTAAAGGCTGTGAGGCAGAAGGCGTTAGCCCCGCGCCAGAAGAGAGTCCCTCACTCACACGATCCAGGTAATTAGAAGTCGTACTGGCAGCAGGAGTTTGCGCTCCAGAAGCGGGTTGAGTACCTGCCTCGCCCGTATTACGAGCGATCATATCAAGAAATTCCTGCCGAACCTGAATCTCAATCTCATCGCGCACACGCGCCTCTAACTCTTGTCGCGTCTCTTTTTCCTCTGGCCCTGCAACACGTGTTTGCAACTGGCGGCGCGACTCAAATTCCTGGCGCACTTCCGCGCGTATCTGCTGTTCCAACTCTGCGCGGGCCGCAAGCGAAATAGGACGCGCTTCATACTCGCGCCGCATCTCCTCACGCAATTGCGCCTCAATCTCAGCACGAATAGCCTGTAGATCACCATGACGCTCAAACGTGACACTTTCGCGGACAGTGTGCGGAGCGTTTCTATTGGTAACCTGCATTTCCCAGGATGTCCACCCTGGCTCTTGTGTTAAAACCGCGCGCGCTGATAGCTCTTGAAAGGCATCACCACATGAAGTAATCGCCGTCTGCAACTGCTCTAATGCCACTTGTATCTGCTCATCTGTAGCATTGACGCCATTCGTCACCTGATGCAGGAGTTCAAGGACCTTCTTTAATTTGGTATTTGAGACCCACATCACCGAGAGTGGCAGATAACGACGCACCTGCTCTGGACTGTTACGCAAATTTAAGCCCATGGCGCGACCGGCCCAATCAACCATAAGTTCAAGGGCATCTTTCGGTCGGTCCAGGAAACCTTTGAACTCCGCCCGTTGTTCCTCAATCACGGTCATAGCTGAGCGCAACTGTGAGACAACGTTTTTCAAAGACTCCATTTGTGCTTCCACTGTCTGCATGCGCTGCTGTGTTTCCGTGAAAACAGACGGCAGAGCCGATGGCGCGGAGACAGGCACATGCCGTTCAGGAACAGCGGGATACGAAGGAACAGGATACAAGCCATTGCTGACCTGATTGTCGTTACGTCCAGCTAAATCCGCCAGATCATAAGCGGCAGGCGGTGAAAGAGGCGTTGGCGGCATAGCCGGTGGCAATTTGGCGGAAGGAGTTTTCCGCGTGGATGCAACCAATTCATCCAGAGCACTTGGTTGCATTCCCTGGAATTGAGGCGTGGTTAGCTGTTCTACGCGTATGTCTTGGACTGGTGCAGACATCGCGGCCGCTTGAGGTTGCCCTGGCATGGGCACCGAGGAAGAAAGCATTGCCTCTTCGGGCCAGCCTACATCCTCGCTAGAAGAGACCGCAGGAGTACGAAATGAAGCTAAGACTTCATCAAAGGATGGCATGTTTGTAGCAGTCTCAACAGGCCCAAAAGACGGGGTTGCCGGAGCTTGAAAAAATGCCCCCGCCATAGCATTGCCTGATAGGTCCGCTACGATCGCCGATGCAGGTTGCTGTTGTAAAGAAGTGGCCAGTACTGTGCGATATTGCTCATAATCAGCATCATCTTCAGCAATAATCGCCTCTTCTTTTTTGGTATCTTTCTGCCCTTCACGAATACCATTGAGCAAACGACGCACCCGCGCCAGCGAACGGCGCAGTAAACTCAGCGTCGGCTCATCTAGGACCGTTAATCCATCCTGAACATCACTCAGAATATCTTCCATACCATGAGCGACATGGGCCAGACCTGGAAAATCCATCATCGAAGCAGAGCCACCGATAGTATGGGTGCGGCGATGCGTTTCTTCAAGGGCCTCCATGTCGCCAGGTGATTGTGCCAGACGCTCCAAATTCGCCTCGATTTCGGGCAAATAACTATTTACCTCTTCAGAGAACGAATCTAGCAGGGATTGTTTATCATATGCATTCGACATGTTGCGCACACCCACTCATTTCATTATTGCAGAGATATAAGAGAGGGGAAGGCGTCCCTTCCCCCTATTCCCATCCTCTCAATGCTCGACATGTTACTCACCAGACTAGCCATTCTTGGGAAACGGTGTCTGATCTTGACCAAACGGATTTTGACCCTGATTTGACCCATTGGGTCCGGGTGTTCGGCGCGGACGAAGTGTATTCGGCTGGCCTGACTGTGGCTGCTGCTGCATAAAACTTGCCATATTTGTAGGCTGAGCCGTTTGCCCAGAGAAACCATTTCGCCCTTGAGAACCAAAACCTGTGGCAGGCGGGGCAAACGATTGCTGCCCGTTCATGCCATACATTTGTTGATTCTCATAACGCTCCATCTCCGCAAAGTCTTGTTGTCCGCCAAAGCCCTGCGACCCACCAAAACCCTGCTGCCCGCCAAAGTCTTGCTGTCCACCAAAACCCTGCTGTCCGCCAAAGTCTTGTTGTCCGCCAAAGCCCTGCGACCCACCAAAGCCTTGCGACCCACCAAAGCCTTGCGACCCGCCAAAGTCTTGCTGCCCGCCAAAGCTCTGTGGCCCACTAAAGCCTTGCTGCCCGCCAAATCCCTGTGACCCACCAAAGCCCGGCTGCCCACTAAAGCCCTGTTGTCCACCAAAATTCTGTGCTCCACGCCCTGAACCAGACTGGCTCGGATAATAGGACTGTCCTCCCGCTGGTGACTGCTCCCAGCCAGATTGCATACCTGTGCCCATACCACCAAAGCCTTCTTGTCCACCAAAACTGGGTTGATTACCAAAGCCTTGCTGGCCGCCAAATCCCATACCACCAAAGCCCTGCTGCCCATTAGACTCCTGTTGATTAAACGCGAACTGCGACCCACTCTGACGTGCGCTCATCGCAATCAGAGAACCAGAAGCACCCGGCTCTGGCAATGGAGGGAAATTATCAGCAAAACCATTCCAACCACTTTCAGGTGGTAGCAGGGGCGGGAAGGCAGGATTGCTTGCGCCATTAGACATCTCGGTTACAGAGGTTGAAAATGCTCCCGCCATTTCGCCAGCACGTTCTGGCAAACGGAAGGTAGACACTGAAGAGCGTAACTGTTCCGCAAGCTCAGCGAGATAACTCACACTTACGGCGGCATCCTGTGTACCAGCGTCCGTCTGACGAGTGATCTCTGAGATACGAGTCATTGCAATTGCCACCGCTTCAGAAACGGGGGTCTGCTCATTTGCAAAACGCGCAATACCTTGAATCATTTGCGCCTGACGTTCTACAGCACTATAAATGGTATTAAGCGAGCGACCGGCTTCATCAGCCAACTGCGACCCCTTGACCACCTCTTGCGTGCTATCTTCCATAGCAACCACGGCTTCGTAGGTATCGCCTTGAATACTTTTTACAAGTGTTGCAATACGTTTCGTAGACTCGGTCGAACGTTCTGCAAGCTGGCGGATTTCATCGGCCACAACAGCAAAACCACGCCCATGCTCACCAGCCATGGCAGACTGAATAGCGGCGTTCAGTGCGAGCAAGTTCGTCTGATCAGCGATATCATCAATGATACGCACAATTTCGCTGATCTCATTAGAGCGTTCACCAAGGCGTTTAATCTTCTTAGAAGTTTCCTGCACGTTTTCGCGAATGAGCATCATACCCTCAATCGTCTCACGCACAGCTTGCTGACCACGGGTTGCGTTTTGGAGTGCTTCTTGCGCCACTTCCACGCTCGATTGCGCGTCACGTGCCACGCCTTGAATAAAGGTCGCCAGAGCTTCAACCGATCTTGTCGTTTGTGCGATCTGTTCTACCTGCGCCTCTGAAGCTTGTGCCAATTCAGCGGAACGGTCAAGAATACGGCGTGTGGCATTCGTTACCTGTACAGCCGTCGATTGTACTCGTCCTACAACCTTTGCCAACTCTTCAATCATGTAGTTAAATGAGTCCGCCAACACACCCAACGTATCAGGCGTGACTTCCGCCTGTACGCTCAAGTCTCCATCACCAACCGCGCTAACCTCTTGTAACAACTTTTCAATTTGTGCCTGCAATGCTGCCGCCTCACCACCAGCAATGGACGAAGCCCCAGCGACTCCATTGCTCTGTCCCTGCCCATCAAGCAATGTATTCAAAGACATCGCGAGCATGCCAAATTCATCATCACCGCTCACCGCAGCCCGCACAGTACGATCTCCACCCGCATAGTCACGACAAGTATCAACCAGAGCGATAACGCGGTCTTTTACGCGGCGTTGCACAATAAATTGTGTAATGAGAATACCCAACACAACGGCGATAACACAAAACAACACAACCAGATCAAACATGGTTCTGTTGTTTGGTGAGACACTTTGTGTACCAACCAGACCAAGCGCAGCAACAGAGATAACAGCAACTGCAATAGAGATAAACATCCCTGTTTGCATAAGTGCATTAACTGTCATCCCACCTTTATTACGGTCAGGATTCATTCACCAGACCTCCTATGCAGTAACAAATAGATCTATCTACCACTGTTTTAACCACATGATAAATAAATTTCGGCTATTACAATGTGATCTACATTCAATTACAGTCACAAAGCTTGCGTAAAGCAAAAAAGCTTGTAGCTTCCAAAAATATACGGTTTCCTATCCCTTATGGAGGCATAGGCATCCTGCCTATATTTCATAATGCTGCATCTTCTCAGAGAAGACCAGGCGTGCAACATCCATTAATACTACCGCCCGATTGCCATTCAGCAACGCAATGCCAGTAGCATAGGGGGCACACCACGTGGGAATAGGTGACTGGCGAATACTGCCATTGATAATAGCAGAAGCAGGGACCACGAGCATCTCACTAATACTGTCTACAATAAAACAAATCACCATCTCATTATATTGCAATGACAATACACGAGTACGTGGCGTATGCGACAATGGCTCCAATTCAAAAAATGTCCGTAAATCTACCAATGAAACTATCGAGCCGCGCAGATTCATTATCCCTTTTACCCACGAAGCAACATTTGGGACAGGTGTCAAACTGGTTAGCCGTTCTACGCCCTGCACAGCATCCGCTTTTACAGCAAACTCACGCTCCTGTAGCATAAATACAAGATATTGATCGCCAGCAGCAGCTGCGGTACCCGGAACAGCACTATTCTCCCTACTCGGCTGCGATGAAGATGGAGCACTTTGCTGGTCCCTCAGTTGCTGAAGAAGCGCTTCCCGTTGCCTTTGCATTGGTGTTATCGGATCATTTGTCACGCTACTACTCCACTATGATTCCTCTTTGATTAGCGAGATAACTTACCCTCCAACATCCCTTTTCAGCTTCTACCCGTTAGATACGTCGGAGGGTCTCGTTACCATTTTACATCTTAGACAAGCCGCCGCACGCTGGCAACCAACTCATCCACATTAAATGGCTTTGTCATATACATATCGGCTCCCTGTCGCAATCCCCAAGAACGATCAAGCGGAGTACTCTTGCTCGTCAGCAGAATGATGGGAATGTGCCGACTTAGCTCAGAATTTTTCAGTTTTCGACAAAGCTGAAATCCATTTTGCTTTGGCAATACCACATCCAACACAATGCATTGTGGACGCTCCCGGAATACCTTCTCCACCGCTTCATCACCATCAACCGCCGTTACCACTTCAAATCCACTGTTACGTAAAGGTGTCGCGATCATAGCCAATTCGGTTATGCTATCATCAACAACAAGTACTTTCTGTCCAGGCATTTCCTTATACCTTTCCTATCCTAGCAAGCTCTTACGAGATAGTAAAGCATTAATTCCTTATCAATAGGAAATAATGGCTGTTTTTATCAACTGGACAGATATTGAAGAAGTTATTTGGGCCTTCTTACCACACGGATGGGCATCTTTATCCTCGATAGCGCAAACGCGGGCGTAGCCCTTCAGGTTGCGCAGGAACCCGTTCCTGCCAGTTGACTAGGTGTTTTTTAACGGTTTGCACCAACTCTACAGAATCAAACGGTTTTGTCAGATATTCCGTCGAGCCAGCTAGACGCCCACGCATCTTGTCAAACAAACCATCCTTCCCACTCAGCATAATAATGGGTATTTGTCGAAACTGCAAGTTTTTTCGTATTATCTGGCAAATATGGTACCCATCCATACGCGGTAATTGAATATCTAGCAGAATAAGTGCAGGCATTTCATCCGCAACAGAGGTAAGTGCGCTTAAACCATCACTTGCCGTGATTACGCGAATGTGCTCGCGCTGTAGTGTCATCTGAACAATTTTACGAACTGTTGGACTATCATCAACAACCAATACTGTCGGTTCTGCCATTTAGATTAACCTCCTTTGCGTTTCTGGGGACCATGCTCCTCCCCCTGGTCCCTGATTTGTCATCCCTTGTCCACTCCAGTTTTGCACCACACTCATCGAAGATGGCTGCACATTCTCGCGTCCGCGCGAAGCCTGCATATTACGATGCGCACGGTACACCTGATACTGATGTACCTCCCCATCCATCTCAGACAAGAAAACTTTCCATACCAGATTCAGTTGACGCCCCGTATGCGAGTTGCCAACTTCGTCACGTAATAACGTATCAAATGTCATCTGTAAGAATGTTGCTAAACCTTGGACGGCCTCCCAATAAAACTCCTCCAATTGTTCACCCTTTACCACTTTATTGAGCGTCAAGATATCGTTACTATCTACCTGCCCATTCGTGAAATGCGCCGTTTCTAAAATAGGGTATTGATGCTTCGCCAGTTGCTCAAATGATTGCGCAAAACGATGGTCAAGATAACGCACAATCTCCGCTGACGATAGTTGACCTCGTCCACGCAAGCTTTTCGCATAACGCCCATGATGAATGAGCAGACCATTTACACATTCTGAGAGCGTCATAATCAGGCCCAGTAGCAGTTGATCGGGACTCGATGTTTGCCGATAGCGGGCCAGTAAGTGTTGACATCTGATGATGATATTAGAGAGGTCTTGCTGTAACTCCTTCTCCATCGCCGTGTCCACCACCTCTACCAACTTTAAAGCAACGAGTTGTGCCATCACACGGGCCACGCGCGCCTCTGGCATCATTAAGACTAATGCCGCTGCCTGGAGCGGGATTTCACCATTGGAAAGACACAATACCTCAATACTCTCTCGACCCAAGCCCAGACTGCGCACATCATTACGTACCTCTGGCAACCAACGCGCCACCGTTGTCGGCGTTAAGTTCGTTACCCCTTCTTTGGCAACCTCTTCCCATTCATCCGCCTGCCGCAATGCCTCTAGCAACACCGAATCGACATCCAATGGCTGCATTTTTCCGCCCATCGAGATCACTTGACGGTGGAACGCAAATCGCCCGTTCACCCAACGCAATGCATGGCTAATAGACTGCGTTACCGCAAACTCTAAACGCTGCTGCATCTCCTGTGGTGTCATCCACCCACGCTCAACAAGCATCCCTAGCGCCATTGGCGTATCTCCTTGCGCCAACTCGCGAATCATCTGCGCACGGGAAACATCCAGCTTCCCAATGAGAGATAACATGCCAAGCAGATCGGGTTGGGGCACGCCTTCTTCATGCAACATCACTATTTGACCATGATTTAAACTGATCGCGAGCGTCTCCGGCCCCGAATGCACCAAAAGTTTGCCAGTCTTTCCACTCAGCGCAAGCATTTTTAATATGGATTGCAGACCTAGCGTTTGCAGGTCACCATCCATGATACGATCTTGCTGCTCCATTCACTCTTTCCTTTATCTATCAGCCCTGCTGATGAAGGGCTTGGCTCTCAGTATTTGCATCACCAACTTCATCTAGCGCGCTTTTTACTCCACACTCCCACGTAGTCTCTCTTTATTGCTGTGTTTTCTACTCAGGCACGCGATGCGTTCCTCCTCTCCACATCTCCCTTCCCTTAGAATGATAATACCCCACTTACTTCTTAGTGTACGCCATTCTCCGTTTATTGCCTATAAAAATTTCGTCAAAGTTATTAAAATGTTATTAAAATGTTATTAAATATCCTCCGTTCCCTTATGAGAACGAAAAACATAGCCTATTCCCGGTTCCGTAACGATATAGCGGGGACGCGATGGCTCCTTCTCTACCTTGCGTCTCAACTGCCGCACATAGACACGCAGGTAATCTGCTTCCTCTCCATACTCCGGTCCCCAGACCGCTCGTAATAATGAACGATGTGTTAAAACTTTCCCCGCATATAACATTAATTGCCGTAATAATTCAAATTCCGTTGGCGTCAGACGAATCTCCTGCTCCCCAGCTTTGACCTGCCGTTGCTCCACATCCATACGAATATAGCCATCATCGCTCTCCAGTTGCTTCGGGTCATCCTCATTCCCACCTAACGCCTCAAACGCTGCAACGCGACGCAAACACGCTCTCACCCGCGCCTGTAACTCTTCATTGCCAAATGGTTTAGTCAGATAATCGTCCGCCCCTAAGTCTAATGCCCGCACCTTCTGCCGCTCTTCCGATAACGCGGAAAGCACAATAATTGGCACCTTCGTCATCTTCCTAACCTGGACACAGACCGCCAATCCATCTAGTTCTCCTGGCAAGCATAAATCTAACAGAATCAAATCGGGTTGATGGATTTTTGTCATCTCCACCGCTTGCCTGCCATCATCAGCCACTATCACCTCATAGCCACTCATCAGCAAGTTTTTCCTCAAAATACGCTGGATTGATGCCTCGTCATCAACAACTAGAATGCGTTTCCCTCTCATCTTCATGAAGTACTCCTCATTAATTGCCAAGACTTGCACATCTTACACCACAAGATACTCATATCTTCACCTCTACCAGCTATGCTCAGAATGGATCGGCAACACCACAGTGAAGCACGACCCTTCGGCAACTGTTTCGAGTTTCATCGCCTCTTCTCCTAAAAACAGTTGTTTAGGAGCCGACTCTACCCAGATTCCGCCCTGATGAGCATCAATAATCCCTTTGCAAATCGCTAGGCTAAGTGTGCTCTTATAGGATCCCATATGCGAAAACGATTTAAAAATCGCCTCGCGCCTGTTTTCTGGAATCTTTCCGCCCTGATCAATGACACGGATACGCAGTAACGAGACGTCCCTTGAATGTTGCGAGACTGCTCCAAGCTCTTCGTGTTGATGGGTAAGTTGCTCAATATTTTCCTTCGGCACAAGGTCTAATGCCAACACAATACCACTACCTGTAGGGCTATTGCCAACGGCATACTCGAGAAGATTATAAAGCACACGCTCGATTTGCACATAATCAACGAACACCAACGGCAACTGGTTCTGGATATGGACATGCATGGCAATTGACCGTTCAGACAAAATGCGCTGGGCTTTGTCTATCGCTCCGCTAACAACCTCCACCATATCACACCACTCCTTCTCTAGCGTCAAAGCCCCCATTTCAATTCTTGATAGCTCAACAATTCCATTGACCAGCACCGTCAAATGGTCTGTCTCAGTATCAATATCCTCAAGCATGGCCTGACGATCCTGCTCGCTCCACTTATTCCCCTCCTGAATCAAGCCCGTCACCGCCGATTTTATGATCGTTAATGGAGTTCGCAGATCATGCGAGACCGAAGAAAGCAAAGCAGAACGATTTTTTTCATCACGCACCAACTCCGTGACATCGCTCATATGGAGTGCGCTCCCTACCAGTTGCTCTTGCTCATTGCGCAACGGATACTGACTCAGGCAGTAATAATTATCGGTAGAGGGAATAACTTGCGCTTGCAGAGCCGTATCTTGCATCTGCCCGTCTGCTTCTTGCACCTGATGTGATGCAACAACACAGCGTTGCTCTTGACGTGTCATATTGCCGCGAATAATCTCCTGCAAATACTGTGATACCTCGTTGCGGTTACGCACATAGGGCAAAATCTGCGCAAAAATTTGCAAGATTGAGAGTGAGGCATATCCATCCGTTTCCGTCAAATGAACATTGCACAGGATTTCGGCGGCAGGATTCATGTAGATACAGTTTCCATAGAGATCAAAAATAAACCACGCATCCTTAACCACATTCGCTGATTGCTTCAGGTGAATAAGCAACTCGCTTAATTCCCCCAACATGCCCGCGCGTACCAGAGCAGCCTCGGCTGTTCTCGCCAACACTTGTAAACTATCAGCTAACTGATGTGATGTTCTCACCTTCTTATCCGCTGATAGCGTGGCCCTCTTCCCACTCTGTTCAATCTCCGCAAATGGCATCACATCCGCCATATAGACAACCTGCTGCGGATTATCTGCATAAGACGATGCTGTAACAACATTGTCAGATAGCAATACATCTATCAGCCCACGCTCTCCGCGCGTCAGCAAATGGTCGCTGAGCAGACGCAACAGCGTTGAAAAATTTACACCAAATACGCGCTGTGTCTCTTTCTGCACCTGCGTTAAAAGTGTGTAGGCCTCTAGAGAAGGCTCTTCTTGTCTTTTTTCCTCGCGCTCTACCGTCTGCTCAAGCTGTTCTATCATTTCCTGGAAATGCATCCGTTGCTGCAAGGACTCTAAAAGCAAACTACTACGAATAGCAATTGTTGCTTGACTGGCAAATAGCGAGATAATATCGACCTTTAACGGTGTAAAACCATCTGTTTCATGCGAGCAGAGCAGCAATGCCCCGTACGTTGTGGAGTCTGAAATAAGCGGATAGCTGTAGACGGAATGAATACCAAAACATGTATACAATACAAAAGTGGCAGGGAAACGCGCATCAGTAGCAATATCCGGCGAAACACATGGTTGCCGATGACGAAGAGAATAACCGATGATACATGCATCGCTCACAGGGAAGTGATCGTAGAGAATTTTACTCAACTGCGCATCATCCAGACCAGATTGCGCCTCAAGATGGAGTCGCCCATCACTACGATTCCAGGTAACGATTGCCGAGGCCAGATTGAGAGCCTGCGCGATACCGCTCACGATCTGCCGCAAAATACTCGCACGGTCCACATTTCCCGTTAATGCACTGGATACCGTCTTGAGTATCTCACGTTGCCGATCTTGAATCTCTGCACTACCGCCTGATTGCGCCCCTTCAATCGCGGTCGCAATCACAGGAGCAACCGCCTTCACCAGCCTCTGTAATTGTTCACCGGCATACATACCGACACTCATACAGCCCAGTTCCAGCGTCCCCAATACACGCCCTTCCACGCGCAACGGCGTAATCAGCACAGAACAAAGCTGTGGATAACGGCTCAGGGCATCGCCACACTCAGCAGGACCACCAACCAATCCTTCAGGATAATCCAAAACCAACGGCTCGCGTGCATCGAGCATACGTTCCAACATAGAGTCTTTCAGCGGGTGCTGATGATGGCGCATAACCCAACGCAACATCTCGTTCGTGCGGTCTACGCCATCGACTTCCCGATGCTCATTTTCACCTGAGCGTCCCGCTTCACGCAAACAAATTGTGAGGCGTGCAGCTTGCCGATCATGGCGCAATAGCACAATACCAAAAACATCAAAGGGAATAGCCTGCGCCAACTCTGCCGCCAGGCGTGTATAATCGGGTTTTGCCCCTCGCACACTTGAAACAATACGGGCCACTCGCTCGATAATTGCCGATTCTTCCAATTTACGGGTCGCATCATCCTGATTGTAAGATGTATGGCTATTTGCTTCCATGAGTTTCCGTATTCCCTGCTAAACAGGCAGCATGTTGAAAACGTACAAACGCAACAATCATCATACGCTGTCTTTCATTACAAATGTACTCAATGTGTATACAAAATAAAAACAATGTATGATGAACATAGAATATATCTCACACTGCAACAAAGTATACCATACAGGGACGGGCTTTCGTCAATACGAATTGATGAGTTCACTTCTCATTTTTCTTATATACCTTATCATATCCCCCTTCATTCTCTCATCATTAAGGCTCCCGCTCCATTTTCCTCTTTTTGTTACACAACCTTTTTTTATGAAAGGAAACATGAGATTCTTCAGGATTTTCAGGATTGGCGTGAAGCCTTTTTTATAAAAGCAGGCTGTATTGCAACTCTAAAATTCGTTATAATACAGAAGAGTCTTCTACTTGTCTTCTCTAAGCTCTCCTAAGATTATAAAGGAAAATGCTCGCATTACCATCGTGCGAACATGAAAGGATATAGGAAAAATGTCTTATACATGCGTTGGTCCTCTTATACGGGCGACCACATCAACAAGTGCCGTGATCTGGGTTGAATTTTCACAACCCTGCCACGTTACGGTAGCCGCGACACCCTCTCTACACGCAGAGACACTATTTGAGCTTGCGATTGTAAAAGCTCAGATGCACACCGTCACCGTCGGCTCTCGCTACTATGCGGCTCTAGAGTTGGTGGGGCTGCATCCATCAACATGGTATACATATCAACTCTGGCTACAGACAGATACAGGAGAACAGATTATTGAGCCAGCAGACGTGACGCAGTGTTTTCGCACTTTTGATGCAGACAGCTCTGATCGAACGCCAGCCTCCGCGTTACGCCTTGCCTATGGTTCCTGTCGTAAAGCGGGTTATCCTGAAATAGATGCGCTGAGCGCATTTGGCTCGTGGCTTATCGAACACGTCAACGAACGTGAAACCGCCTGGCCTCATCTGCTACTTTTGATTGGCGATCAAATTTATGCCGACGAACCAACGGAGCCAATGCTTGCTGTCTATCCTCACTTGCGCGATGGAGCCAAGACCTTTCATGACTTCGCGGACATGTATCGCTATGCCTGGACCTGCGATGAAGGAATCCGTCAGGTGTTAGCAGTGCTACCGACATTTATGATCTTCGACGATCACGAGGTTACCAATAACTGGAATAATGTTCCCTCCTGGCGTGAGCAGTTACTCCACGAGGGGCAGGAAGGCTTACTGGTTGATGCCATCGTCGCCTACTGGGTATATCAGGGCTGGGGCAATCTCATCCAACACGCGGCATCAGAACATCCGCTATTGACCATTATGCGGGCAGGAGAAAACGATCAAAAAGACATCTTAGAAGTATTGAGGGCCTATATCCAAGAGGAGACAGTCAGTGCTATCGAACACGTCTGGCATTATGTGATTCCCACCACGCCACCTGTTTTTGTCGCCAATGCGCGTGCAGGCCGCACCGCTATCTTTAGTGAGCAACCGGAACAAGTCTATGAGTCATCGCGTATTATGGGCAAACAACAGATGGCGGATTTACAACAGTGGATGCAGGAACAAAAAGATATCGCGCTCTTTGTCTCATCTGTACCCATTTTGCTCCCACCAGTGATCGGTCTCGCGGAATATTTGGCGGGTATACGACCTTTTCAGGAGAATGCATTGTTACAAGGCTTGGGGATACAATTGGCACGTCTGCAACAATGGGTAACGCTTAAAACCAGTTTTGACCACTGGCCGATTTTTGCCGACACCTGGAAGGAACTTTTGCACTTGCTCGATACCCAATCGGCAGACATTGTTGCCCTCTCCGGCGACGTACACTTCTCCTATTCGATAGTGGGCAAACGCCCCGGACGCCGCACGAAAAACCATCTCTACCAACTTGTCTCTACACCTTTCCAAAACGCGCTCAGTTCCGGCAGTCGCAAGGAGATTGAGATGCAATCCACTATTCAGAATATCCGCTATGGGGGCCTATCCACGCATATGCTACCCCTCTCTACGCCTTCACATCAGCCTGTGCGTTCATCAATTATCTGGCAAAACGCGCTGGCATACATCACAGTGCAACTTCACGAGCAGGGCGGCTATACACTGCATCAGCAATATATGGGCATTATTGATGGAAAACACGTGGGCGTATTGGCAGACATGTCTATCAAACGGTAAAACCATAATGCTCTGTCAAACGTCACCACGCACCTTTTTTGTGCCGGGGAGCAGGGCGTGATAATCGTATTCAACAAAACAATGCGGATATGGTGTAGGGGCGTGATTCCATCACGCCCTCGTACCCCTGTCACACGCCTCTCCCGTCACATGGCTCCCCAGGCGGATTGGCGCACGGGCGGAACGATGGGCGGGCGGAATGATGGGCGAGCAGGGCGTGATAAATCACGCCCCTACAATGATACGAAGCATGTTTTACCCGTTTTCATTGTGGGGGCGCGATGGGCGCGTTTAATGCATATAGCCTGTCAATTCGACATAGCCTTCGCCTTGAATGGCTTTGCCACCTGCCTGCCCTTGAATGCTGACCGCACCTTCCCAGTAGCTATTGCCTGTTGATTGATAGACAACCAGTTCCTGGTCTTTCAGTTGCGGCGTGAGTGTGAGCGAAGCGTGCAATTGTGGGTCATTGACTTGCAATTGCCAGCCTGAAGGATAGGTTGCTCCGGTTACTGGACTTGTCCAGTGACCCAACACTGTTGAATGCAACGAACTTGCGGGGATAAGATGGTCGGTGTTGTTGGCATCAATATAGCCTGCGTACGTCGAGATGACATTGCCCGACGCATCACGAATAAAGTAGAGCATCATCTGCGTGTTGTTATTCAGTTGGATACTATACCAATCCCAACCACCACCTGTCAGCGAGAGGAAATTACCCCACTGATGGTCCATCCACGCCTGTCCCGTGATTTGCACAGGTTGGTTGTGATCGACCAACGTGCCAGAAACAGCCATCAGCGGACGCGAGTAGTAGTACGAGAAACCGCCCAGACCATAGGTAATGAGGCCATTGCCATTATGCAACACAGCAGGCTTCAAGCCCTGGAGATGCAGATCAAGCGCATAGTTGGGCATGGCAGCAACAAGATGATCTGAACCATTTACGCCCTGCATCGACCAGTTGCCAACCTGTTCGTTAAAGCCTGCCGTTGATGTGCCGTTAGGAATATCTGCGTTCGGCTCTGTCGCCACCTGCTGAGCGTAATGGAACTGTCCACCAGTGATATCGCTAATGGCGAAATGAGCCGCATACACGGGCGGCAGGTCGCTGCGCAGAGCCTGGAAAATCACAAACTCAAAGCCATAGCGATGGACCTGTCCGTTTGGCTCAGTCGCGTTTAGATGACCCGTGTAGTACCACCACTCCGTCAGGTCACGATGCGCAGCTTCATCCTGCGGGAAACGCACGGGCGGCAATTGCAAGGCCGTTTGCTGCTGACTAACGGCAGGCAGTTGGGCCGAGGATGCAACCACACCTGGAAAACCGCACGATGTCAACAAGAGCGCGAGCAGGGTCAGCACACCAGCCGCTACTACACGCTGTTTCTTTGCATGAATGTTCATCGTTTGCCTCCAATTTCCACATTCGTCTGCCCACTCTCACTACCTGTTCCCTCTGCAGAGGCTTGATCTGCCTCTAGCGCATATTCTGCCAATGCGGGCGGATGTCTCTGTACGCCAGAGAACGGCAACCACCAATTCCAATTTCCCAGCAGGCGCATCGTTGCAGGGACCAACAAACCACGCACCAATGTGGCATCAATCACGACAGCCAGAGCCATACCGATACCAAGTGCCTTGACGAGAATTACATCGGCGGTGGCAAAACACAGGCTCACGACCACGACAATCACCGCCGCACTGGTAATAATGCCACCACTACGCTGTAAGCCCAACGCGACCGCGCGCGTATTATCGCCCGTTTGCCAGAAGGCTTCTTGCACACGTGACAGCAAAAACACTTCGTAGTCCATCGAGAGACCAAAGAGCGAACAGAAGAGGAGAATCGGGCTTGTCGCCTCCACAAAACCGAGCGGCGTGAAGTTCAACAGCTGATGTAGAAAACCATCCTGGAAGATGATAACCAGCGCGCCATAGCTTGCCAGAATGGAGAGCGTATTCATAATAATTGCTTTCAACGGCAGCACAACCGAGCGGAAAAGCAAGAACAGTACGATATATGTCGTGATCGCTACAACCAGCGCGGCAATCGGGAAATCGCCATACAGCGAATTGACATAGTCGATATCAGCAGCCGTTCCACCCGTCACGAGGACGGAGATGCCATTGCCAGGGTTGGTATTGCGAATCGCTTCGACAAGTGCCTGCGAATGCGAGTCGATCATGCCATATTTGCTGATAACCTGGATCGAAAGCGTATTGCCCACAACCGTCGATTTGAGCAAAGCCGCGATATATGGGTCTGAGACCAGTTGGGGATGCGTGTACATCAATTCGTACTGATCGAGTGTCAGGCGCGGGTCGGCACTGACGATGCTATCCACGCGCTTTGTGTTGGGGTCCGCCTCGATACGCTTGACATAATAATACAGGTTGCGAATATTAGCAGGCGTTAGCACATTGCCCTGTGTCTGCACTGCCAGAATAATTGGTGTCGTCTCGCTAGAGTCAAAGCGTTGCGCGATCAGATCATAGGCAGCGCGCGACGGCACGCTTTTCGGCAGAATTGAGGCATCGGGCGCGGAGAAACGCACGCCCAGAAATGGCGCGCCAAAGCCAAGCAGCAAGAGCAGAACAGGCACAAGGACACGCACGGGGTAGCGCATCACAAAATTCGAGAGCCGATACCAGAAACCATGATGAACTTCGCTTGAGACAGCTGTTGAACGCCGCCAGAAAGCCGGAATACGTACAGGCAGCGCGTTCACTCTCAGGCCAATAATCGCCAGCATAGCGGGCAACAAGGTAATGGCAGCCAGCACCGCGAGCAAGACCACCAGCACGCCGCCCATGCCAACCGAGCGCAACATATTGATATGGAAAAAGGTCAGGCCAAAGAGACCAATCGAAACGGTCAGACCAGAAAAGGCGACGGCGCGTCCAGCGGTCGCAACGGTCAACGTCACCGCATCTTCAATGCTGCGTCCATGCCCTAGCTCTTCGCGGAAACGACTGACGATAAAGAGCGAGTAATCGACGCCCAGGCCCAAACCAAAGAGCGTTGTAATATTTAAGACAAAGATAGAAAGCGGAGTCAGGTGTCCAATACCAAAAATGAGAGCGAGGGCAACAACGACCGCGAAACCGCCCACGAGCGTCGGTAAGATGGCCGCAATTACCGAACGGAACACCAACAGGAGCGCGATGACCGCGAACGGGAAGGCGAGAATTTCAGCGCGGCGCAGATCGTTCTCACTGACGACTTGAATATCTTGATAAAAAACAGCTCCGCCGCCAACGCTCGTCTTGAGGTCTGGCACGACGTGCAGACGCTGCTCAAGTTGAGGCAAGAATGATGAAACATTATTGGGATCGGCATTCACGATGACGTTGACATAGGCCGCGTGGCGATCAGTCGAGATCTGGCGCGGATTATCCGTGAAAGAGATAATTTGCGCCACTGTTGACCAGTGTTGTAAACCGGCCAACGCCTGCTGCGCCTCCGCGATAAATTGGGGACTATCCGCTGTATAGCGCTGGCTGGTGAAAATCACCTGCACGATGTTTGTATTCAAGTGCGTCTTTTGAGCCAGCAAATCAAGAGCGCGTTGCGACTGCGCATCAGGGCTGGTAAAGCCGCCCGGTTGCAAAACCTGACTGGCCTGTGGCGCAAACGGCAACGCGACCAGAACAGCAACCATCCATATACCCACAATCAACCAGCGGAAGCGGGTGGCGATCTTGCCCAGATGGTAGAACATGACAAAGCCTTTCTGTATGAAACACGCGAACAGAGGAAGTAAAATACCTGCGCATGAAAAGGTTATCATCCTCTGTTCACAATCAATGACGCACGCTGCTCCACAGAGGGGTAACACAGAATTATTACCAGTCTATCCTACTATAGACACTGTTGCCAATTGAAAGCCATCAATTATCAGTCACAATCTTTGCGCTTTCTTGTCAGTGGACACGTTTTCGTGATACACTACAAACACAGAAAAACAAACCTCCTGGCCTGTCACAGGGAAGCAGGCCATTCCTGCTGGCCCATATCCTATGGTGCTGGCAGTGCTCCTATCGTTCCACTCGTCTCTATCAGGAACGGCGTAACGGTAGATATACGTCCTGAGATAAAGGAGTTTTTCGATGGCGAAAGCATCCGCAAAACAAGAACAAACAAAATCCTCCGCTCAGAATGAAGCCATCAAGGTTATCTCGGTCAACCGTCAGGCATACCACGATTACTTCGTTGAGCAGACAATTGAGGCAGGGATCTCGCTGGTCGGCACGGAGATTAAATCGATCCGTGAGGGCCATGTCAACCTGCGTGGCTCTTACGCGATGGCTCGCAAAGGCGAAATCTGGCTGGAGAACGCGCATATCGCGGTCTACGAGCATGGCAATCGCTACAACCACGAGCCGATGCGCAACCGCAAACTCTTGCTGCATCGCCGTGAAATTGATCAGCTTTTGAAACGCGTGGAAACCAAAGGACTCACGCTCATCCCGCTCAAACTCTACCTCAAAGGCGGTAAAGCAAAAGTCGAGCTTGGTCTCTGTCGCGGTAAAAAACTCTATGATAAACGCGACGCTATTGCGGAACGCGAGACCAAGCGCGAGATCGAACGTATTGTGCGAGGAAGGTAATTACAGCATGGCATCAGTTGACGAAACACACCCAACACTACAAGATGTACTGAATAACATAAACGCCTTTGGCTATGCACAACTCCTCGGCATGCATATCGAACATGCTGGGGATGGCAAGGGCACTGTGCGTATCAAGGTCGATAGCCGCCTGATGCATCCCCAACAGATTGTGCATGGCGGCGTGATTTTCACGCTCGCGGATACCGCGATGTCAATGGCGATGATCTCCTTGCTGCCAGTTGGCACGCGCTTCAGTACGGTTGAGGCAAAAATCAATTATCTCGCCCCAGTTCGGGCGGGTGAGATTGTAGCCGAGGCGACAGTCCTTCAGCAAGGGCGTGTTATCTCAGTGGTAGAGTCGAGTGTCTATAACGTCGAAGGCGAAGAACGCCGCCTGATTGGGCGCGTATTGGGAACCTTCCACGCTGCGTCAACGCGCTACAATCCTATTGTCAATGACGGGAAAGATGAGAAAAGCGCATGACTATCCTTGGCCTGCATCACGCACAAATTACGATACCAAAGGGAGCAGAGGACGAGGCACGCCACTTCTATTGCTCAGTTCTTGGCCTACCTGAAATCGAGAAACCGGACGCGCTCAAAGATCACGGCGGTCTCTGGCTCCAGGTCGGAGATCGGCAGGTTCATGTTGGCACCGAGGATGGCTTTGATCGCACGAAAACCAAAGCCCATCTGGCCTACGCGGTCAGCGACATCACCTACTGGCGGCAACGACTACAAGAAAATGGCATTCGCATTATAGAAGCCATTCTTATCCCTGGTCATGACCGCTTTGAGTTCCGCGATCCCTTCGGTAACCGCGTGGAGTTTACACAACTCACGACTGCGGAATGAGTGAAGGAATGCCGATTGTTTGCGCCAGCAATTTCTGGAAAGCATAATCAGCATAGCGCATATCATTCCCGCCATGGAGCGTTTGACCGACAATAATGAACGAACAGCCAGCAGGATCGAAATTTATCTTGCGCACAACCGTTGTGTTATACAAAAATGTCAAGTGATAGGTCAGGCCATTATCGAAGGGGCAGAAATAGATTCCTGGCTGTGTCCTTTTTAATGCGTACATTGCAGCATACACACGCTGTACGGATTGTGCATTACGTATTGTCACATCCAGCGGCGGATAATTATAACCTGGCAATGGTTCAGTGCGTGTGACATGCAAAATATTTGTGTTTGCATTACTTGCAGCGTTACTATGCACTACCCAGATGCCAGTAGCGAAAGCTAGTAGGATAAGCAAAAGGCTCAAGCCCGCAATAAGGTATGGTTTTTGCATATACGTCTCCCTTCTCTCACAAAAAATTTTTCTCTATAAAGAGAATGCTTTTTGCATCAAATTAGTTCCCGCTTGTCCTTGACAAATGGGCAAATGGATGCTACAGTTATTTCTGAACAATGTTAGATTTTAAAACAAAGATTAAGTAGGCAATGGGGATAAAACAGAGACGAGAGCGCGAAAAACAAGAGGTTCGGCAGGGCATCCTGACAGCAGCACGCGAGATCGCGCAGCAAGAAGGCTGGCAGGCCGTAACGATACGCAAAGTTGCGGAACGCATCGAATATAGTCCGCCGACCATTTATGAATACTTTGCGAGCAAAGAGGCCATTTTGACCGAACTGCTACGTGAGGGCTTCCATCTGCTCTTGTTAGAGTTACAGGCAGCAATAGCTCAAGGCGACCCTGAAACACGTGTGATGCGCCTGATCGATGGCTACTGGAATTTTGCCTGGCAGCATCCAGAACTCTATCAGGTCATGCATGGACTAGACGGTGTTGATTTCGAGTGTTTTAACAGCCCAATCGAGGCCGAGCAGGTCTTTATGATAGCACGTGATACCCTGGAAGCGTGGGCACAGGCAGTACACGCCAATATACCAGACCTCGACAATTGCGTCGAGATCATGTGGGGCATGGCCCACGGCCTGGTCTCACTGACGATGGCAAATCATATCATCGACGGACAACAACGCGCCAAAGCACTGATTCAGCAAGGATTGCGCTCCCTGCTCCAGGCATGGCGCACGTAAAGACCGATTATAGCGATTAACAAAATAACATGGGAATTGCGTAGGGGCGTGATGAATCACGCCCTCGTCCCCCGCCATGCGGCTTCTCAGGCCGATCTGTGCGCAGGCAGGGCGTGATGAATCACGCCCCTA
>DAIDJF010000023.1 GCA_027451525.1 Ktedonobacterales bacterium | reverse complement strand
GGCACCGCGAATGGTGTTATGCGCAAGCACGACAAATTTATAGCTGAGAATGGGGCAGGGACGCAGGCGTCCAATTGTCGTGCTCATGCCGTTGCCAGCGTCGCGGTCGCGCAAGGTTTGCGGACGATCAATTTCACGTCGGTAGAGCAGCGCATGTTCAGGAGCGGTCGGCAGTTTTAATTGTTGCGGCTCAGGCGTGTAGCTCTCCCAGGCCGCGATGATCTCCTCTGGACTGGCGGCACGCTCAAGCTCGATGCTCACACTCTCCAGATGGCCCTCGCGTGTCGCCACGCGGTTGCAGTGCGCGCTCACGACGATTGGAGCATCAACAAAGCCATGCCCTTCTTCCCACGAACCAAGCATCTTGCGCGCCTCTATCTCCATCTTCTCCTCTTCTCCGCCAATGTAGGGAATGACGTTATCGAGGATATCATACGAAGGCAAACCAGGATAGCCCGCACCCGAAATCGCCTGCATTGTCGTTACCATCACCTTGCGCACGCCAAATAGCTGCTGCAACGGCTTGAGGGCCATCACGAGCGGCGTTACCGAGCAGTTGGCATTGGTCACGAGACAGCCAGACCAGCCACGTTGCTTGCGCTGCTGTACAATCGCCGCGATATGGTCGGCATTAACCTCTGGAATGAGCAGCGGCACATCGGCGGTCATGCGGTAATTCTTGGCATTGCTAAACACGGCGACGCCTGCCTGCGCGAAGGCCAGTTCGACCTCGCCTGCCGCATCTGCTGGCAGAGCGGAAAAGGCAATTTTGACCGCTGGCAGCGCGTCAGGGCGACAGGGCAATACGGGCAATTGAGCGACAGAGGCTGGCATCTCGCTATTGGGCAGACGCCAGCGCGTCGCCTCGTGATAGGGTCGCCCCCCGTGTTGCTCAGAGGCGGCGAGGGCGACGATCTCAAACCAGGGATGGTCGCGCAACAGGTCGATAAAACGCTGGCCGACCATGCCCGTCGCCCCCAAGACGGCAACAGGGATGCGTTTTTGAAGTGGTGACACAGACATTAGCGGGCCTCCCGTCTCTTTTCTCTCAACGTGTGCGCGTGGCGAACCAGCGGAATAACGGGGGCAATCAGGTCACGATGCAGGCAACGCAGGGCACGCTCACTATCTTGATCTTCGACAATCAGCGTGATACCCAGTTCTGAGGCTCCCTGTGTGACAACGGGGATGCGCTCACGAGCCAGGGCCGTGATCGCACGCGCCGGACTCATGGGATCTACCGTAAAGCCGGAGCCGATACAGGCACAGGCAGCTAAACCACGCCGACAGCGCACACGCCATTCGTTAGAGTCCATATCATTCTGCAAGAGTTCTACCACGCTCTCAGCGGACTGCTCCTCAACGACAAACGCGAGGTGATGACCAGACGATGAGCAGATTGCGACGGGGGCAGCACCAGCACGGGCCGCCAGCGCGAAGACATGTCCAGCATTCTCCGGTGCCCCAAATAGATCGGTGCTTTCCACCGTAATTAAGGCCAGATGGCGATGCGTTGTAATCGCCGTTGCTCCGCTGGGAACCAGTGTCTCAGGACCAACGACCGTGCCGCGAATATGCGGACGGAAGGTATTACGCACACGCACGGGGATATTGCGCGGAGCGATAGGAATGAGTGTGCGTGGATGCAGGACCTTCGCGCCAAACCAGGAGAGACGCGCCGCCTCAGCATACGAGAGACCAGGCAGCAGACGCGCATTAGCAACCAGACGCGGGTCTGCGGTCAGCACGCCATCGACATCGGTGTAGATTGAGACTTCGGAGCAATCCAGGGCGGCACCAATCACGGTAGCGGAATAATCAGAACCATTGCGCCCAAGCGTGGTAACAAAACCAGTTACTGTGCGCCCGATAAAACCTGCCGCGATGGGCACAATCTCACGCTCGACTAGCGGGAAAATCAACTCGTGCGCATTGGCGCGTGTTGCCTCGGCCTGTGGTTCTGCTCCCACCACCGTGCCGAACGGCTGCGAGGCATCGTGCTGGGGGTGACTGGTGATAATCACTTCCTTACGCACGGGAGCCGCTTGCACACCCAGGTCATTGAGAGTTGCGGCAACTAGCAGGACAGAAAGTCGCTCGCCCCAGGAGGCAACCGCCGCCGTGGGCAGCATCACATCCTGTCCCGCCTGGACGGTCTCACGCAGAGTGGCGATGTCCTGAGTCAGTCCAGTCAGTGCGGTCTCAATCTCGCTACGCACCGTAATCCGTCTGGTCTCATCCTCAATCGCCTGCTCAATCGCGTCAAAATGTTTCTGACGCAATGTCTGCATTTCGTGTATCATCGCTTCTTCATCGCCAACGCAGGTGAGACGCGCAATACGCAACAATTGATCAGTAATACCAGACATAGCGGAAACGACGACAACGGGAAATGTCTCTTCGACATCGCGGCGCGTAGTGGCAACAATCGTAGCCACGCGGCGAATACGCTCACCGCTACCTACTGATGTGCCACCAAATTTGAGTACCTGAACACTAACAACACCATTCATGAAATCACCACTCTATCCTTACCTGTATACATTGGTGCGCTTATAGAAACGGCGTAGGGGCGTGATTCATCACGCCCTGGTTGCTTACCAATCCCGCTTGGAGGTCGAGTGACGTGATACGTGGGCGTGATGAATCACGCCCCTACGCAGTTTCCATAAACGCTTTTTACACTACACTATACGTTTGCTGGTTCTTCGACTACAGCGGCCTTCAATGCCTGATCGAGATCATCGAGCAGGTCCTCTACCGTCTCCAGGCCAATGGAGAGACGGACGAAATCGGGCGTGACACCTGTGGCAGCCTGCTCTTCTGGCTCCAACTGCGAATGTGTCGTGCTGGCTGGATGAATGATGAGCGACTTGGCATCACCGATATTCGCCAGATGCGAGAACAGCTCGACGTGGCGAATAAGCTTCTTACCAGCTTCCAGACCGCCTTTAATGCCAAAGCCGACAATTGCGCCATAGCCATGTGTGAAGTATTTCTCGGCGATAGCGTGCTGTGGATGGCTCTTAAGGCCAGGATAGAGCACCCAACTGACGGCGGGATGAGCTTCCAGGAACTCAGCGACGCGCAAGGCATTCTGGCTATGTCGCTCCATGCGTAGGGGCAACGTCTCCAGGCCTTGCAAGAAGAGCCAGGAATTGAACGGTGTGGTCGCAGGACCAAGGTCACGCATCAATTGGACACGCGCCTTAATAATGTAAGCCAGAGGGCCAAGTGCCTCGACATAGCGCAGACCATGATACGAAGGGTCCGGCTCTGTTAGCATCGGGAAGCGACCACTGGCTGCCCAATCAAATTTGCCGCTATCGACAATGACGCCACCAACAGAGGTGCCATGCCCGCCGATAAATTTGGTTGCCGAATGGACAACGATATCGGCTCCATGTTTGAATGGCTGCACGAGATAGGGCGAGGGAACAGTATTGTCGATGATCAGCGGCAAGCCGTGCTCGTGCGCGATATCGGCAACTGCGCGGATATCCAGCGTGTCCAGGCGCGGGTTGCCGAGCGTCTCGGCGTAAATGGCCTTTGTGCGCTCGTTGATTGCGGCGCGGAAGTTTTCAGGATTGCGCCCATCCACAAAATGCACCTTGATGCCCATCTTGGGCAGCGTGTAGGCGAAGAGGTTATAAGTGCCACCGTAGAGGCTGGTCGAGGAAACAATTTCGTCGCCCGCCTCGGCAATGTTCAAAATAGCCAGTGTCTCTGCCGCTTGACCCGAAGAGGTTGCGAGCGCGCCAACGCCGCCTTCCAGGGCTGCGACTCGCCGCTCGAAAGCATCCTGCGTCGGGTTCATGATGCGCGTATAAATATTGCCAAACTGCTTGAGCGCGAAGAGATTGGCAGCATGTTCCGGGCTATCAAACACATATGAGGTGGTTTGATAAATTGGAACAGCACGCGCATTCGTCGCGCTATCAGCGGTTTCCTGACCGGCATGCAAAGAAAGCGTTTCAAAACCATAGCTACGGTTGCTATTTAAGGCCATTGTGTCTCTCCTTAAAAAGATAACGGGTTACAACCATATAAAATGTAATGTGTGGTGTTCTGTCAAACATCATTGCGACCCTTTTTGACGTGTGTGGGGCAGGGCGAGGGCAAGCCTCGCCCCTACAATGAAAACGGGCAAAACACGCATCGTATCATTGTAGGGGCGACCCTTGCGGTCGCCCTGCTCCCCTACACGGCATCGTTGACGATCAGTGATAGTGCATCGGTCATCTGCCCCCACTCTTTGAGGAAGGCATCGTGCCCGTGCGGTGAGTCTAATTCTACATAGGTGGCATCGCCTCCCAGAGAGCGCACTTTGTCAGTGAGCCAGCGCGTATGCGCTGCCGGAAAGAGAAAATCTGAGCGAATACCAACAAACAAGGCTTTGCTGCGTAAACGGCGCAGGGCGACCTCCAGCGAAGGATAGCCCTCGCTCACGTCATACAGGTCCATCGCACGACTGAGATAGAGGTAACTATTGGCGTCGAAACGCTGGGCCAGCGCAGCCCCCTGATGGAAGAGATAGTTCTCGACATCAAAGCGTCCGCCAAGATCGCCTGTATTGCTGGGCGAGGGAACAGCACTATTGCGAGCAGGGCGACGCGCGAAACGCATCTCCATCGCCTCCTCGCTCTGATAGGTAATCATTGCCAGCATACGCGCGATTGCCAGTCCGGTTATGGGTCCCTGCCCAGGATAGTAGTCGCCGCTCTGCCAGAGTGGGTCTGCCATGATTGCCTGCCGCTCGACCTCGCTGAAAGCGATAGCCTGCGCGGTCAAGGCCGGGGTTGCCGCGATTACCGCTACTTTGTTCACAAGTTCAGGATAGGAGATGGACCACTGCAAGGCTTGCTGTCCACCAATCGAGCCACCGACGACAAGAGCGAGTTGACGCACCCCTAAATGGGCCAGCAGTTCGTGCTGCGCACGCACCATATCATGAATAGTGATGACAGGGAAGCGCATTGCGTATGGCTGTCCGGTGCGCGGATCAATGGATGCCGGTCCGGTGCTGCCATAACAGCTACCCAGAACATTCGAGCAGATCACAAAGTAACGCGCAGTGTCGATAGTACGTCCAGGGCCAACCAGCGGATTCCACCACGCCACCTTCAGATCATCTGGTTTTTCAATATCGTGAGCGTGCGCGTTGCCAGTCAGCGCGTGCGTAATCAGAATCGCGTTTGTGCCTTCAGCGTTCAGCGTCCCCCACGTCTCATAGGCAAGCGTTACAGGGCCAAGTTGTCCACCGCGCTGCAACGGCAAGTTATCAAAGGTATAGGTCGCATTCTGATAGGCAGGACGGGACTGCGCCATTGCGCGAACAGCGTATTCGCTCCGTGTCTCACATTGTAATGCCATCGCATACGCTCCTTTCTTCGTGCCCTGACTGCGAAGCAGTAGACGCGATAGCGTCGTTGGGCGCGATTGTGACACCTTTCGAGATGATGAGTCAAGAAAATGAGAACAAAAATACCCCTCACCCAACAGGGGCGAGGGGTAAACGTTTTCGCGGTACCACCCTGGTTTGCCAACGCCTCGCGGCATCGACCTTTACGAGTGCCTATGCCAATCTTTGGATGCACGACACTCTGGCTATAACGTCGCCACACGGCCTGATCTACTCGCCACGCGGGTTTTCAATCTGCAACTCGGAGGTCATATTCAACGTTGGTACGGCCCTGACATCTCAGCCACGTCAGTTCTCTGTACCCGCCCGTTCCGTTTACTCGTCCTCGTCAGCGTTATTGTTTACTTGACTTGTAAGGTACACAATGTGCAGGACAACAAAAAACCCCTGTTTTTCAGGGGTATGGCAAATTGCACATTCCCCTCATCTTGCGGACAACTTCCGCCGGAATTGGCACCCTCTCCTGCGACATTGCAAGTGGGTTGCCGGGCTTCATAGGGCCGTTTCCCTCCACCTCTCTTGATGAGAGCAGCATCACTGCACATATTCAGTTGGTAAGTCTCTGCTGTTGTGTAGTCTATAGCTACATCGTTTCAATAAGTATACCTAAGCAAGTGAGAGAATGTCAAGGCCATAGTCGCCCAATCATATAGATGTTTTGCACATATCTTCTTCCTCTGCTTTGTGGCACATAAGCATAGAGCAGCATGAGTTGGTGTGCTCAGACAAAGAATTGCTGAACTTGAACGGGAAAATCGCTCAGTACACTGGATGTCAGATGCTGCGTCCCGCTGAAGATGCCCACCGGCGTATAGGTATCTTTTTCCAGTACCAGCACTTCGACCGTGTGTTGCAATGGCTCAACCAGCCAGTATTCGCGCACACCTGCCCGCGCATAGGCCGCACGCTTCAGCGTCCGATCATAGGTAGCCGTCCCAGGCGAGAGCACCTCAATCACCAGATCAGGTGCACCAATGATACGTGATGCCGTGATCTGCGCCTGACTGCCATGCAGCACGACCAGGACATCAGGCTCAACGATCACCTGCTCGCTCAATTGCACATCAAACGGGGCAACGTATACATGACCTAGATTTTTTAGTTCGACTTGCGCGAAAAGATAATGCGTCAAGCGCACTACCGAACCTTGATGCCATTTAAACGGTGAAGGTGGGGCCATATACAACACTCCATCAAGCACTTCATATCTGTTGCCATCGTCGGGCAGAGCGGCGTAGTGGGCGTAGGTCCATTGCCCCTGGCATGGACCGGGGATATGATCGGCAGGCATGACGGTTGCGGGTTGCCTGTTCGTCGTGGTCATTAGTCTCCTGCCTTTCCTATTCGTAGCGTGGTTCATTGTGTTCGATGAATTACACTCATAAGTATACTCGAATGAAGTGTAAATAACAATAGATTTTAGCGAAAAGCTATTTGGTTCTGGCAACCGCTCGATGACAATCATGCTTTGTTGAGTTTAATCCGGAACACGTCCGCTTGCTTGAGATGAATGAACGCGCCAGAGAAGCCCGTTTTCACGGCGCATAAAGCCGCGACCAACCAGGTCTTTTTTGAAGAAGGCATAATCATAATAGTGCCGTTGAATAAGCTCATTGACCTCTTTTTCCTGGTAACTTTTGCCAACTTCAAACAAATGGGCAAACCACTTGACGATGACAGCCAGTTGCTTTCGACCTGCTGGTATCGCCGTCAGTTGGGTTCCCATGAAAAACTGCCTGATAATTTTTCTCTCCCATTCCTCGAATACGCCTTCGTCAAGTGCTATCTCATCTCGCTCCTGAAGAGCCGTTTGAGCAGTATACCAGGAGCTTTTGAGCATGAGAAAAGTTTCCATATTGAGTGTGTAGCGAACCGCCTCACCTGTCCTTTCGGGCCGTTTTTCGATGAGGCCGAGTTGTTGCAACTTTCTTATATGGCGTGCAACTGGAGAAACTTTTATCTCTAACAACAAAGCCAGTTCCTCAAGACTACAAGCGTGAAGTGCCAATAACCCCAGGATTTTGAGGCGAGTTTCGTTGGTCAGAGTGCCCATCGTTCGCTGTAGAAAAAGGAAGTCATCGGACATGCATATACTCCTCAGTAGTATTCAGATACGCTCAAAGCAAGAAAAAACTCTAACACTAAACTTTCGGATCTTCCTCTGACACGCGCCAATAGACTCCATTCTCGCGTGCCATGAGTCCGGCACCGACCAATTCACGCCGCCAGTAGGCCCAGTCGGGATGATGCCGTTTGATGATTGCGTTAACCTCGGCTTCCTGATAACGTCGCCCGTACTCGAAGCGCTTTGCGAACCACTTGAGAATGACTGCCCGCTTCTTCGTATTGGTGGGAATAGATTTGAGGCGTTCTCCGTCAAACAGGTCTCGAATAACTCTCTTCTCCCAATCATCATCGCCAATATCATCAATTAAGGAAGCCATTCTCTCTGGGGTAAGCAGCAGTTTGTTAGTTTCATGTAACGCGGAGGTGTTCAGTCGATAGAAATGCGTATTGCCCTCTGCCTGCATCTCTACCAGTCCCAACGCCTTCAGTTTCGCCAGATGATGTGAGACAGTGGGAGGCTTTAAATTCAGGAGGGTTGCCAGTTCATCAACACTATATTCCTGATTGGCGAGCAGGCCCAGCATTTTGAGCCGATTCTCATCCGCTAACCCTTTGAAGAAATCCAGCAATCTCTGACGCTCTTCCTGGCTCATACTTATCCCATTCTATTTAGATACATATCTAATCAGCTAATTAGAATTATATCTAAGTAAAGGGCAAATGTCAACTACACTATCTCTCTGCTGCGTATTAAAAGATTTAGCGATGCAACAAACAAGTTCTACCTGCCATTTAGCTGCCTTGACAGATACTGCCTAAGCAGTTAATATTATAGTATGAAGATGAGAGAGCTTCCCAAGCTGAAAACTCTGATTCTCGCGCCATGAAAGGGGAACGATGAAGATACTTCTAATAGGAGCCACGGGTCCGACCGGCCAGCAAATTTTGACCCGGGCACTGGCTCAAGGACACCAGGTTACGGCACTGGCACGCCATCCCGATAAGCTAACCATAGGGAGTGAGCGACTCCTGGTTGTTCAGGGAGATGTGCTGAACGAGTCCTCACTAGAGCAAGCAATGACCGACCAGGATGCGGTTATCTGTGCATTAGGTTTGTCGCTCACGGATTCGCGCAAACCTACAACCGTCTATTCCACTGGCACCCGCAACATTATTACTGCCATGGACAAAAAAGGTGTACGCCGCCTGGTTTGCATCACAGGCATCGGCAGTGGAGACAGCCGCGGACACGGTGGCTTCTTCTATGACCGCATCTTTTTGCCGCTGATTCTCAATCAGGGATATATAGACAAAACACGCCAGGAGGAAGAGATCAAACGGAGCGATCTAGATTGGGTCATCACGCGCCCAGCTCAGCTCACTAATGGTGCTGCCAAGGGGAACTATCGCGTACTGCTTGACGGCAACTATACAACCAAAACTATTGCGCGTGCCGATGTCGCTACGTTTGTCCTGGAGCAGCTGAGCAGCAATCAATACTTGAAGAAGACACCGGTCATCTCTTATTAGCGTGTGCGCCTCTACACTTGACGAATACGGCCAGGGCAACTATCATTAAGGCATGAAGAAAACTCTTTCTCTTGATGATAGTCCCGGCTTTCTCGTCGGGCAACTTGCCAGCTACATGCGACTTCAAGTTGACCGCGCTCTTGCTGCTGAAGGCGTCACCTCGGCACAATGGACGGTGTTGTGGATTCTCAATGCGGGCCGCGCAACAACGCCCGCCGAGATCAGTGCCTATCTGTCGATGGATAGCGGTGCTGTGACACGTCTGCTAGATCGCATGGTCGCGAAAAATCTGCTGGTACGCAAACCGCATGAGAAAGATCGCCGCCGGATTGTCATAGAAATGACCCCACAAGCCCGAGAGCTTTATCCTCGTCTGCCCGCCCACGTTGCCGAGGTGGTACAGCACTTCTTTCATGATATTCCATCAGAAGATCTCCTCGTCTTTAAACGGGTGCTTCTGCGAGCAATCTCTAATGGAGAACGTCAGCAGGAGGACGCTACACAGGCTCTTGGCCCATCCTGAGTTGGATAAAGGTGAGAACTCTGGTTTTCTCTGAAGGATGAATGTATCATTTTATCACTTGCTTATTTTTAGGAGCAGCCCCTCAATGATTTCACGTTCTTGCTGCGTTAATTGCATTTTCTTGCTCTCGCTTACTATAAGTACCAATAATAAAGGCATGACACCAATAATAAGTGTCACGCCCTTATTGCTCACATCATATCTAACAAAGGTTACTACAGTCGCTCGATAATCATGGCGTTCGCCATGCCGCCGCCTTCGCAGATCGTTTGCAGGCCGTAGCGTCCGCCTGTGCGTTCCAGTTCGTTGAGCAGGAAGGTGGTCAGGCGCGCACCGGAGGCTCCCAGCGGATGCCCAATAGCGACCGCGCCGCCATTGACATTGACCTTGCTCATATCCGCACCCAATTCGTGCTGCCAGGCCAGGACGACGCTAGCAAAGGCCTCGTTGATCTCCACGAGGTCCATCTGCTCAATCGTCATGCCCGCTCTTGCGAGGGTCTTGCGACTGGCGGGGATAACGGCGGTGAGCATAAAGACGGGATCATCACCCATTACGGCGAAAGAGATGAAGCGCGCACGCGGCTTGAGACCTAGCTTTTCGGCGGTCGCACGCTCCATAATCAGGACTGCGGCGGCCCCATCGCTGATCTGCGAGGAGTTGCCAGCGGTAATCAAACCATCGGCCTCAAAGGCGGGTTTGAGCGAGGCCAGTTTTTCAAGGCTGGTATCGCTGCGAATGCCCTCGTCCTGCGTGAACATGCTGGTCGTGCCATCTTCGTTCTTGACGGGTATAGGAATGATCTGCGAGGCGAAACGTCCCTCAGCGGTCGCTTGGGCCGCACGCTGGTGGCTTTGCAGGCTATAGGCGTCGAGCATCTCGCGGCTCATCTCCCACTTTTTCGCAATCAGGTTAGCACTGATGCCTTGATGGACGAGGCCGTGATTGTAGCGTTCAGCCATCATTGGGCCAAAAGGCTTGCCGCCCTGTGAGGAGCTACCCATTGGCACGCGCGTCATCGACTCGACGCCGCCCGCGATCACGATATCATAGGCTCCGCTCAGCACGCCCTGGGCCGCGAAATGAATGGCCTGCTGGCTCGAACCACACTGCCGATCAACGGTCGTGCCAGGGACCGATTCAGGAAAGCCTGCGGCAAGGGCGGCGTTACGCCCCACGTTGAGGCTTTGATCTCCTACCTGACTCACACATCCTACAATAACATCTTCAATCAGGCCTGCATCAAGGTTGTTGCGTTTCACTAACGCGCTCAATGTTTGGGCCATCAGATCGACGGGATGCCAATCCTTGAGCTTGCCATTTCTGCGCCCCATAGGGGTACGAACCGCGTCAACAATTACGGCTTCTCGCATAGCTGCCATAGATATCCTCCTGGGATTTGCGTGTTGTCCTGCGCCATTGCTACAACGTCAGACTGACTTATACTAAACCACAAAGAGACGAAAACATGCAAGTCGCTTGACCTTTTTCAAGTCATTGGATATGCTCTTAGTAACAAAAATCGCTCACAGAAAGAACTTGGCATGACCGACATTGTTACTAATATTCGTATCCTAACTATTTTACTGCTCATCGCTCTGATTGTCATCCTCATCTCAAGGCGTTTGGCGGTCCCTTATACACTAGGTCTTGTTATTGTAGGGCTTATTATTAGTTTCTTTACGGGTTTTATACAACTTCGACTCACGCCAGATCTCGTGCTCTTCGTCTTCTTGCCCGCACTACTCTTCGAGGGTGCATGGTCAAGTTCTATTCAATTATTTCACAAAAACTGGTTTGTTATCTTCTTGCTCGTTGGCCCTGGCCTGCTGTTAGAACTGGTATTGATCGCAACTCCATTGCATTTTATAGCAGGACTGGATTGGGGCAATTCATTTCTGCTCAGCGCGATCCTTTCTCCAACCGATCCGATAGCTGTGCTAGGCCTCTTTCGTCAGTTACATGTAAATTCACAACTTTCTGCCATTATTGAAGGTGAAAGTCTGTTCAACGATGGGATTGCCGGTTCTTTCTATCAGGTATTTCTGGCCCTGGTTCTCGCCTCACTCAGCAATAGCCACTTAACGGGCATACAAGCATGGTTACAAGGTTTCATGGTCTTTCTGGAGCAATTCGGCGGTGGCCTACTCGTTGGTGGCATCAGTGGATTTCTTGTCAGTCGTTTTGTCAGACATCTTGATGAATCATTACTTGAAACAACTGTTACCATCGTGGCAGCCTATGGAACCTATCTTTTGGCAGAAGCATTTCACTCTTCAGGCATTCTCGCTGTTGTTATTGCTGGCTTAATTGTGGGCAGTTATGGACGAACACAAAGTATGACTGAGCACACTCAGGAAACAGTCGATAATTTCTGGAGTGTTATCGCGTTCGTTGCTAACGCACTACTTTTCTTACTCGTCGGCGTACAACTTAACCCAATCCATTTTCTTCAAAGCGTAAATCTCTCATCGCTTTTGATTACTGCTGGTTCAACCATTGTTGCTGTCCTGCTCGCGCGCCTTATCGTCGTCCTGCTTTTGCCACGCCATTTACAACGTATTCCCAATTTACGTTTACACTCCTGGCGGTTTCTGATCTTCTGGAGCGGTCTGCGCGGCGCACTCTCACTCGCCCTGGTACTGGCAGTGCCATTCAACGTTCCTAGACGCGAAGAGCTGGTCTTTGCCACGTACGGCGTCGTACTATTTACGTTGCTGGTACAAGGCTTGAGCTTACGCCTCATCCTAAAACGCTTACCAGGGGTTAAAGAAACTAGCGAGTGAAGGCGTAGAGCAGGCCATTGCGCCCGCCGACGAAGAGCCACGCAGTGATGACAGCAGGCGAAGAGGTAACAGGGCTATGCAGATCCATATATTGCAGCAGTTGCCCATTTTTCGCATTGAGAACCTGCACGCCGCCATCACCGTTGACAAAACTATCGCCGACGGCAAGATAGAGCGTCTGCCCCACAAGCGCGGGAGAAGCATAGACAACCAGCGGAATCGCGTGTTGCCAGCGCACGTGGCCCGTTTGTGCATCCAGTGCCACGCTCATCGATTGGTGTCCACTCAGCACGCCAACGGCATAGAGCGTCCCATTGGCATAGGCTGGCGAGCTATAGATATGGTCGGCAATGTGGGTCTGCCAGAGTTGCGTACCCGTTGCGCCATCCAGACAATAGAGAAAGCCGTTCTTGCCACCGACGACGACACGCACCTGTCCTTTTGCGTCACGGAAGAGCAGTGGGCCAGATCCCACGTCGGTATCCGCGACATCTTGTACGACCGACCGCCAGTGCCAGAGCAGTTTTCCGCTCTGCAGATCAAGAGCTTCAACGCCATCATCGGGATCGCCCGTGCCCACGTAGACGATGTTATTGGCGATATCAACGGCGGGTGAACTCCAGACGCCCCCCCCAGATATTCCCGACCCCTCGACATAGGCACGCCAGCGCAACTTGCCCGTCTGCGCATCGAAGGCCAGCACCTGTCCCGCGATCTTGGGATGCTCGCTCAACGTCGAGGCCGCGCCAATCAATAGCAGGCCATCGGCAACGGCAGGCGAGGACCAGAGCCGTGCTCCCGGCACATCGAGCGGCACGCGCCAATGAACAAAACCATAGTGCGCATCTATCGCGTAGATACTGCCAGTGTTGGTCGCGGCATAGAGCGTGCCATCCTGTATCACGGGCGAACTATAGAAGCCCGCCTCAGCCTGAATCTGCCAGAGCGGTTTGCCCGCAGGAAGCGCGAGAGCGGTAATTGTGTCGTTGGTTGAAGCAATATAAAGGATATTATTCTGCACAACGGGCGAAGCGAAAACAATCGCCCCTGTACAATATGTCCATGCCTGCGTAAGCAGCGAGCCGCCTCCAGCCGTAGTCGCCCCATCACGATTGACATTGCCGTGAAACATCGGCCAGTTGCCTTGCGCGGCGGGCAGACTGGAAACCGTGATATCGTTGCGCGTCTCACCCGCTCCATTGCAAAGGCCAGCAACCTGATTACTCGCTGGAGTCGCGCTTTTATTTTTGACTGGCTGCGTGTTCGTCTGCGCGCAACTACTCAAGAGCAGCAGCATACAGATCAGCAGAGCAGGCAGCATTGTGCGAAAAATATGTTGTCTCATGAGACATACAATAGCATACGTAACCGTAGTGCTGTGTAGAGGTTTCCAGAAAATGACATAAGCTTACTTGGGATATAATGATGGCATACCAGTCAAATCGCACCACTGATGGAAGGATTAGTCTACGTATGACAACAGAAACAAACGCACCGCAGAAGGCATATCGTTCGCGCATAGGTCTGGTCGCCGACTCTCCAAATTTTCCCTCCGAATGGGATAGCGTGATGGAGAAGGTCAAAATCGCCGATGAGCTGGGCTTCGACTCGGTCTGGCTCGGCGAATCCTGGGGCTACGAACTTTTCACCTCAATGAGCGATCTTGTCCGTATTACCAAACGCATTAAGATAGGGGCGGGCATTGCCAATATTTTCTCACGCACGCCCGCGCTGATTGCCAGTACGGTCGCCACGCTTGACGAACGCTCCGGCGGGCGCATCATCCTCGGTCTCGGCCCGTCGGGAGCCAATGTCATCGAACACTGGCACGGCGTCAAATTTGAGAAGCCGCTGAAACGCACACGCGAATATGTCGAGATCATCAGAATGATCCTGCACGGCGAAAAACTGGTCTATCACGGCGAGTTTTTCAATCTGGAACGTGGCTTCAAACTGCGCTTCACGCCCGCGCGCCCTGATCTGCCGATCTATGTCGCGGCGATGGGACCCAAGAACGTCGTGCAATCAGGCGAGATCGCCGATGGTATCCTGCCCGTCTACTGGCCGGGCAACCGATGGGGCGAGTTGCGCGCACAGTTAGACGAGGGTTCACAACAGGCTGGTCGTCCGCCCCATAGTGCCGCTATCGCGCCTTATATCACCAGTGTCGTGCTACCGGAGAATGCCGACGAGCAGATGCGCATGCAGGCACGCATCGGAGCCGCACAACCGCTCGCCTACTATATTGCACGGATGGGCGTCTATTACGCAGACATGCTCACACGCAATGGCTTTGGCGAGGACGTACAGGCCGTGATTGAGGCCAACAAGCAGGGACTCAAGAGCGCGGTGATGGCTGTCAGTCCACACATGCTCGACGCGACCTCAATCATTGGTACAGCAAGCGAGGTGGTGGCAAAGCTCGACACGTGGGCCGAGGCGGGTGTCGATCAACCCTTGCTCGCGATGCCTGCTGGCTCGATTGACGAGGCCGGTGCGACGCTCTCCGCTCTGAGGTCCGCGCTCAACAAAGCATAATCGTTATGCCAATCCATGCTGCTGCGCGAAGGCATCGGCGTGACGCAACCGCTTCCCGATTGAAGGGTGATCGTGGAAAAGGATTTCGACGAGTTGCGGTGGCTCGGCTTCCGCCAGATTCTGGTTGGCAAGCCGACTCATCGCGCTCTTGAATGCCTCTACCTTGCGCGTACTTTCCAGCGCGTACTCATCGGCCTGATACTCGATCATGCGCGTATAGCTGTTGCCAAGCGGCATCACGATCAGGCCAAAGACGCCCATCAATAGAAACAGCAGCGGCATGGTCGCGACATCGCTCAGGGCGAGGTAAGCGTGCAAGCCTACCACCCAGTGCAGCACAAGATTGGCGAAATAGAGACTTCCCAACGTCAAAATTGTCTGACTGAGAATCAGTTTCCAGATATCGCGATGGACGTGGTGACCCAGTTCGTGCGCCAGCACGACCTCAATCTCATCGACGCTGTAGCGATCAAGCATTGTATCGCCCAATACCACGCGCCGTGTATTGCCAAGACCCATCAGGGCCGCATTAGCCGCTGTTGTCTTGCTGCTCATCTCCATCGTGAAAACGCCACGAATGCGCGTGTTGGCGCGTTCAGCCAGCGCAACCAGTCGTTGCGTCAATTCACCATCGGGCAGCGGCTTAAATTTATAGAAAATTGGGAAGATCAGGACGGGAGCGAGATTTGCCATCACAACCGAGAAGAAGAGCATGACGAGCGCGACCCACAGCCACCATGTCTGCGGTTGGACAGCTAACAATAGATAAATCAACTCAAATGCGCAGACTTCCAATACCAGACTCAGGCCAAAGCCTTTGGCGAGATCCACAAACCATGTAAGTGGCGACATTGTGGAAAGGCCATAGCGGCGCGAAAGGGTGAACCCATAATAGGCTAATGGCAGCGTGATGATCTGATAGGCCAGCATGAGTAGCACAAAATACAACAGGATTTGCAGCGGATACCAGCCATGCACGGGTTGCCATGCCAGCGGCGCAACAACGGTACGCAGCCAGACATCCAGACGCGCCCCCAGCACGACGGCGATACATAGCGCGGCAATGCCCATGCTGACCAGCGAGAGACGCAGGCGCACACGCGCATAGGCGCGCGCCTGTTGCTGTCGCTCTTCATTTAGTTGCGCAGGTTGTTCCTGCGCAACCTGTTCCTGCTGTATCTCCATATCCATAGAGTTTGCTCCTTGTTCCAGGGAATTGATTTATTCAGGCAAATGTACCTTGTTATAAAGTACGTCTACGGCAAAGCGCATATTCAGATTTCTTAACACGACAGTTTCACCAGCACTATACGCGGCATAGAGCCAACCTACCTCTTCTTTTGAATATACCTCGACTGTTTTACGCGCAGAATCTACCAATATATATTCCTCAAGCGTGGGACAGGCACGATAGAGCGCGAATTTCAAGCCGCGATCAAAAGCCTCCGTACTGGGAGAAAGCACTTCAACAATCACACGCGGATAACGGATCATATCATCAGCTTCACGCTCATCACACGTCACAGTCAGATCAGGATAGACATAGCGTCCGACAGCAAGTTGTACGCGTGTATCAGAACTATAGACAACGCAGGGACCGTCGCTCAAATGATCGTCCAATAGCTTGACAAAATTAACGGCAATACGTGAATGATGTAGATTGCCCCCAGCAAGCATACGCAGTTGACCATCAACATACTCATAACGAACATCTTGACTGGCATTATCCAGTAGCAGGTAATCTTGTACGCTCATAAAAGGATATTCAGGCAGTGCGGTCATCTCTTTTCCTCCGCTCAATATGCGCCATCCTGATGAAACATTGCTATTACTATCCGTCTTAAGAAGAGAAAAGTCAAGCGGTTTTGCTCTGGTGTGCCATACGACGTACAAAGTCATCAGCGTGTCGCAAGCGGTCTAAAAGAGAGGGATGGCTCAACAAACTTTGCTGCGAAGAAGTCCAGGCTGGCGGTTGTTTGTTAGCCCTGGTCAAATGCATCATCGCATTTTTGAAAATAGCTGGTTGTTGTATCAATTGTAAAGCGTATTCATCGGCGAGCCGCTCCATCACGCGCCGCCGCCACATGTACAGATATATCATACCAAAGAGGATAATAACAAATATACAGAATAATAATAGCAATCCCAATGCACCTTGATCTGAAAATAGAAAACTTCCATTATATAAAATGGTAAAAAAGAACCATTGCGCCATGCCGAGCAAGATGAGTATGCTCAGCGATTTATAGAGCAGCATTTTCCAGAGATCATAATAGGCGTCATGTCCCAGTTCGTGGGCCAATATCACTTCAATTTCATCTAGAGAAAAATCGCGCATCAAGGTCTCAGTCATCACAATCGAACGCGAATTGCCCAGTCCGATAAGGGCGGCATTAGCTGGCATGCGCGAGTCTTCAGTCTCTTTAGCCGATAACGACTCTAACCGATAAAAACCATGTAATTTCGTTTGGGTACGCTGCAGCAGTTTGTCTAGTCGTTGTAACAATACTTCATCAGTGATTGGTGTCACTTTATGTAAGAATGGAAAGAGCCAGAACGGAGCAATATAGGCTCGCCACATTGAGACCAGCATGTACACGCCTGTCATCCAAAGCCACCAACTTTGTGGCTGCACGACATAGAAGAACGTGCCAACTTCAAGATAGAATACTATCAATAGAGCGTGTAAAGCGAAAAAGCGCACAACATATTTGCTATTTCTACTGATACCTGTTTTTGGGCCTGCGAGATAAAACACCAGCGAGAAGATCCCAAAGAACCCTATGAACAATGCATAAAGAGAAGCAACGTAAGCGAGAATAACGAAGGGATACCAGCCTGTAATAGGTTGAAAAGCAAACAGTGGGAACGCGACGAGCCAAGTGTTTAATAGCGATAGCACATGTAAAAGGCCGCCACTCCGTTCTATAAAACCGCTAGCGCCTCCAACGATGATGCTGACAGAGAGTTGAAAAAGCCAAAAAACACATCCTTGAGCACGTACATTTTTTACTTCTTCACGAGAACGCGAGGTGAGAGGCTCCGCTGGCGTGAAAGTGAAGCGCGACTGGGCCGCAATCTCGATCAGATCTTTGTTGACACTCGCTGTCAACAGCACCTGCGCGGCGGGACCACCTTCCAGTAGCAGTCCCACGAGTAGATCAACGGTCGCTACCTGTGTATGCTGCGCCTCTTTTGCTGCATTCTCCGCGTAAGCAAGCACAATCTTACAGCGTTCTGTGGGTAGCCCGATTCCCTCTAACGCCAGACCATTCACGGGCATAGACGCGCTTAGGGATTTACGTAGTCGTCTCAGGTCTACGCGCAGAGCAATCAATGCCTTGCCCGCGCTACTTTTTTGTGGTTTCTGCAATAGAGCGAAGAGCACATGCTCTGGCTCAATGCTGTTCTGCCGTTGCATTGCCTCTATTGCCGCAGTGTTCAGCATCACATTCGCCAAAGGCGTGAACATCCCAGATGTTGACATATGCTCTCCTCATCAAATATATATCTAAACCGTTTCGTTTTTCTGTGCCATACGCCGCGCGAAATCATCGGCATGCCGCAAACGCTCTTTTGTCGTGGGATGTGTTGAGCGCAGGCGATAATAAAATCTTGGTGAAGCTGGATATTTATTGATACGGGCCATGCGCACCTGCTCACTTTTGAACGCGCTGACATTCTGCGTAAGAAATAAGGCATATTCATCCGCCTGACGCTCACGCCAACGACTATACCAGCGTTTGACATAAAACGCGCCCTCGCTCAAAAAAAGATAGAGAAGGAAAAGGTTGCAAAAATCCAAGGGATAGACCAGAGACATGGGAGCCACCAAATTCTCCTGATAGACGAAGCTTTTAAAAAACAAATAGAGGACATAAAATATGCTATATTGCAAAATTGCGCCTAGGGCAAGCTGTTTCCAAAGATCGTAATGAACATGATGACCCAATTCATGCGCCAGGATCACTTCAATCTCGTCTGGTGGAAAATTCTTCACCAGTGTACTTGTCAAAGCAATTCTGCGTGTTACCCCTAATCCTTTCAGATATGCATTAGCAATAATGTCCTCATCACTTTGTGATGAGAGTCTGTCGAGCAGATAAAAACCGCGTATGTGCGTCTGTGAACGTTTTGTTAATACTGCGAGTTGTTGTAATAATGCCGAGTCAGTAATAGGTGTAACTTTATAAAAAAGGGGATCATAACATACAGGCCAGAGATATATACGGCAGAGAGCAACCAAAACATAGAAAGTACTTAAACTAATCCACCAGTTTTGAGGTGTCGCAAAGAAAAAGAAAATTCCGGCTTCCAAATATAAAACAGCAAAAAAATAATTGATAAGAAATCTTTTCCATTTCACCGCCAGCCACTGCCGAAATGTTTTTGTTTTGGCTCTATAGTAATTGGGCAGAAAAACTCTGACGAAACAATATACAGGAGTGAACATGAGCACACAAGATGTGCATAAGCTGAAGTAAATAATGATGATCAGAGGATACCAATTATGTATTGGCTGAATATTTATAAAAGGGATAGAGAGAAGAAAGCCATTAAATGCAGGCAGTATGTTTGCTATAATTTGCCAGATTGGATAATTGTTCACCAGGACGATGATAAAGAGAACAAAGCAAGCTAAAAAGATTATCATGAACAGAGATATAAATGGTTGATAACGTTTTAGTATTTTCTCTTGTTCGCTCTCATCTCTTGAAGATGACTCGACAGATGTGGCTTCGTCACGAATACGTGCATTTGAACCTATTACTCTTTGCAGTGCTTCAACTGTAACCCTTCTCATTCTCATTTGTTCGGCTGCCACGCCATCTTCAAGCATAATGCCCATGAGCAGGTGAGCGGTTGTTAATGTGTCGTGTTGCAGAGAAGTGGCAACATCTACAGCGCATTCAATAACCCATTTGCTCCGCTCGGAAAGTTGCAATTCCTCCTCAACTACTTCTCCATTCCCCATAGTCATGACCTTGCAAAGTCTTTCGCGCAAATAAACTGGTGCGACATTCAAGGCATCAAGCACTCTGCATGCACCGCCTTTATGGGCACGCAGCAACGTTAGTAGCAAGTGTTCTGGCTCTACGCTTGTGTGATGCCAGAGGAGGGCTTCTTGAGCAGACTCACTTAGCACCGACTTCGCCAAAGGTGTGAATATTTCAGACGTTGACATAGCTTCTCCTGTTGCATGTTTTGTCCCACGCTCTTTTATAAAAGACGAACAAGCAAGTTCGATATCACATCTGTAGGAAAAGTTTACATTAATGTAATACATGCGCTATAGAGAGGGCGATGATAAAGGGGATAAACAAATAAACATGATCCATCACGTCAACGTACGCAAAATACATTATAAGCCCATAGAGACCGATTATCATGTTGAAAAATATAACCCGGTGACCGCATCCGGTGGCGTATTGGGCGTGATTTATCACGCCCTGCTTGCCCATCGATCCGTCTGGGGAGCCGTGTGGGAGCTTACACGGGTAGGGTTTTTGGACCCATTGCCATATGATGTGGGACGCACGGGCGACCACAAGGGTCCCCACACTTCCCAACCACCTCCCCCGCCCCTACTATACCCCAATGCACGTTGTGCATGGTCATTGAGTGCTCGCACGCGAGCGCATTGCCGTGTATAGTAGGGGCAGGAGTGAGGTGGACGTGGGGTGAGGACCCTTGTGGTTGCCCGTCGTACCCCAAATACTCTCTATGCCCTCTCCAACAAAAAACCTACCCGTGTAAGCCGTGTGGGAGGCCATGCGGACGGGGGGACGAGGGCGTGATGGAATCACGCCCCTACGCAACCTATGCCGGATGCGGATGCATTTTTTCAATGCCATCATCACGCCCTTCGTACCCTTTCGCACGGCTGCTCATGCGGGTTGGTGCGCAACCAGGGCGTGATGAATCACACACCTACACACTCATCTGGCGCAGGTTTTCCAGGGAGCGGCGCGCGCTCTCTAGCGAGGGCATCTTGGGGGCATCGTTCTCGACGATGAACCAGCGCGCACCGCTTTCTTTCGCCACACGTGTGACCTGTTCCAGGCCGAGCGTGCCATCGCCCACCTCCGTAAAAGTGCGGTCGGGAGCCATGTCCTTGAGGTGTACTATTGGCACACGTCCGGCATGCTTGCGCAAATAGTCCGATGGGTCAACGCCCGCATAGGCCACCCAATAGACATCTAGCTCTAAGGAGACCAGATTGGGGTCGGTCTCATCCAGCAGATGGTCGAGCAGGTATTTCCCCTCGTGCTGCTTGAACTCGAAATCGTGGTTATGGTAGCCAAAGGTGATGCCTGCGGCGCGACATTGCTGGCCCCACTCGTTCATGCGTGGAGCAAGGGAGCGGATAAACTCCGGCGTGCGCAGGTCGGGAGCCAGCCAGGGCATTACCAGATACGAGCAGCCAATCTCCTGACAATAGGCAATTTCTTTCGCGCTATCTTGTTCTAAAGCCGCCAGCCCGACGTGTGTTGCCGCCACCTTCAAGCCTGTCTCCGCGAGTAATTGACGCATATCAGCGGCTGACAGCCCGCCGTAGCCAGCGAACTCAACGGCCTGATAGCCCATCGCGGCAACACGGCGTATCGTTCCCACAAAATCACGCGCCGTCTCATCACGCACGGTATATAGCTCTAACGCGACTACATCAAGGTTCATATGCTCTCCTTGTCATATTGCATGTTTTGCATCCATTGCATCATTGCGCGCATGCAATAACGCCTTCAGCTTCTAGCCTCTGGCACTCTTCGCTACTGACGCCCAGAGACGCTATGATCTGACGCGAGTGCTGACCCAGCACGGGTGCAGGTCGATAGAGTTGTCCTGGTGTCTGCGAATACTTCACGGGAAATCCGATGGCGTGAACATTGCCCGCGACGGGGTGCTCTACCTGCATGTCCATCTGACGCGCCTGCGTCTGCGGATGCTGATAGACCTGATCGAGGGTCAACACGGGACCAGAGGGAACGCCCGCTTCCTCAAGCACGTCCAACCATTCTTCAGTTGTGCGTGTTTTCAGCGTCTCCGTCAGCGTTGCCACCAATGCGGGACGATGCTTCATGCGCTCGCTATTCGTCGCAAAACGCGCATCGTGCAACAGGTCGGAACGCCCAATCGCCTGTACCAGCCGTTCCCAGTTGCGCTGATTTGCCGCGCCAATCGCGACCCAGCCGTTCGCGGTGGCGAGAGTCTGATAGGGTGCGGAAAGGCGGTGCGCGGTTCCCAAACGCCCCGGTGGATTGCCCGTAGCCCAGTATTCATTGGACTCCCAGATAGTATACGCCAAAGCACCCTCAAAGAGCGAGGTATCGATATATTGTCCCTCGCCTGTACGTCCGCGCACGAGCAGGGCCGCGAGAATGGCATGACTGGCAAATAGACCCGCGTTGAGATCGCTGATCGGCACGCCCACCTTCGCGGGTTCCTCCGGCGAACCGGTGACAGAGATCAGTCCACTCATGCCCTGCGCGACCAGATCAAAGCCGCCGCGTTGCGCGTATGGTCCCGTATGCCCATAGCCTGAAATAGAGCAATACACCAGACGTGGATAGCGCGCATGCACCTGCTCATAGCCAAAGCCGAGGCGGTCCATTGTGCCCGGACGAAAGTTTTCGACCAACACATCAGCCGTCGCGATCAGTTGCCAAAGCAGTTCACGCCCACGCTCTGTGCGGATATCGAGCGCGAGACCGTACTTATTGCGGTTGACGGCGATAAAAGCGGCAGACTCACCATTGTAGTAAGGGGGAGCCATGCGACGCGAGTCGTCGCCTCCGCGTGGGTTCTCAATCTTGATGACCTCGGCGCCGAGATCAGCCAGGAGCATCGTACAAAATGGACCCGCCATGATCTGTGTCAGGTCCAACACGCGCAAACCTTCCAGTGCAGCTAGCATGAGATTACTTTCCTTCCCTGCTATTCCCAACATTGTTTCAGCGTAGACGTATTATATATACTGAAACAAGAATACGGTACTATATCATAGAATAGAAGGAAGGCTAGAGTGATGTCAAACGAAGAGCATACCAATGTTGAGATACCTGACGATACTACTGCCGCACGTCCAACCATCGACAGCAGTGAGACTGAGCCAAAAGCAGCCAACGAGGACGACAAAAAAGAGGATGGCGTAGTGCTCCTCGAACGCGCCGAACCCGTCGCTATATTGACACTTTCGCGACCCGCCGCCCTCAACGCGCTGACATGGTCGATGTATCAGCAGATTGAGGAGCATCTTGAGACGCTCGCTAATGATGACGCGATTCGTGCCGTCATCCTGCGCGGCGACGGCGGCAAGGCGTTCGCGGCTGGCACCGACATTCAGCAGTTTGTCGGCTTCACGGGCGAAATGGGCGTGGAATATGAAAAGAAGATGGAAGCGATCATCGAGCGGCTCTACACCTATCCCAAGCCGACCATTGCTGTCGTGCAGGGCTACGCGGTGGGAGCAGGCATCATCCTACCTGCCGTGTGTGATCTGCGCTATGCCACGCCCGCGTCACGCTTTGGCGTGCCTATCGGGCGCACGCTGGGCAACTGCCTGAGCCTCAAGAACTATCAGCATCTCGTCAACGGCTTTGGCGCGATGCACACCAAAGAGATGCTCTTCACTGGTCGCCTGCTTTCAGCAGCGGACGCCCTGCAATGTGGTTTCCTCACGGGAATACTGGACGAAGCCCAGATCATGCAGCACGCGCAAGATATTGCCCAACAAATCAGTCTCATCGCGCCGCTCACCATCTGGGGCGCAAAAGAGGCCCATCGTCGCCTCACAGAAGCCGCGCAAGCTATCCCCTTTGACGATGTCATCGACCATGTCTATGGCAGTGCGGACTTTGCCGAAGGCGTCCAGGCCTACCTTGATAAGCGCAAACCAACATGGCAAGGGAAATAAACACTAAAAGAAACACGCATGGTCGACATCATGCGTGTTTCTTTTGTATTGTAGCAAGTGTTATCAGATGTCAGAGCTTCTTAAATGTACATGTCACCTTGCCAAAGGCGAGCGCGTCACCGTCGTTAAGCGGCGTCGCTTTATCAGGTTCCAAGCGTTTGCCATTGATGCGCGTTGCATTGGTGCTATTGAGATCGGTAAGTGTAAATGTGCTGCCAATATGCTCAAAGGCGGCATGGATGCGCGAAACCGTATCTGCTCCCTGCATGTCACTCAGATCAACCGCTGGCTTGTCACCACCCAGATCGTGATCATAGCGTCCCACAACAGCATTCTCGCCCGCCAGTTCAGTGCGTTTGCCATCAGCAAAGAGCAGCGCGCCCCAGGGTGCATTTGTATCCACAGGCTGCGAGACGGAGTGCGCGGTCAGCGGTTGAGGCGGTACAGGAGCCTGCACGGTCTGCTCCTGGGCCGCGCTTGACGGCACATAATACTGCACTGGCGGTCGCTCTGGTGGCGTTGGGGCCGCAGGTTCAGGTTTAGGCTGACCCGGCACCAGTGTCACCTTGGGCTGCGCAGGTGCTGAGGGCGTCTGTGTCGCAGATGGCACATAGTACGGTGCTGGCGCGGGCTTCGGTGGTACAGGCTTGGGCTGAGCAACCGTTGGCGCGGCATATGGCTCTACCTTTGACGGCTCAGACGGCACAACGGGCGGCGTATAGTAGACTGTTGGCGCGGGCTGCACGGGGGGCTGAGCGGGCGGCGGCGTATAGACAGGTGCTGGCGGTGGCTGCACAGGTCTGACAGGTGGTTGAGCAGGTGGCGGCGTATAAGCCGAGACGGCAGGGCGAGACTGCGTTCCCTGGAAGGTTGAGGAGCCGCACTTGGGACAATAGGCAACGCCCGGCTTTAGTTCTGTATTGCAGTTAGGACAATGCACTTTTGGCGGCGCAAGCGTACGCCCACAGCCAGAACAGAAGGTATCGCCCGCCTCATAGGGCGTGTTACAGCTTGGGCAACGCAATTGCGCGGGAGCAGGCAACGTTTGCGGCGGAACGGACGTTACCGTCACATACTGTTGCGATGGCACATATTGCGGCGTCTGTCCATAGGGAGGTGCGCCCCACTGCTGCTGCACCTGCGGCATCAATTGCACCGGGATAGGACCAGCCATCACTCCAGGTCGCTGCTGACGCACGAGATTATCAACCATGTTCAAGACCTGATTGCCCAGGCTGGCCTGACGCAATGCTCCCGCACCAGCCGTTAGAGCCAGCGGCCAGAGTACAGGGAAAGCCACGATACCTATCGTGCCAACAGCCGCTTTATCCAGCCACTTCTGTTGTCCAATTAGCGCGAGAATACCGCCAGCCGTGCGCTGAATTGTCAGCGAGACAGCGGCCTGCATACCAATAATGGCCTCAAAATCGCCGCCCTTCTTCAACTGCACGAGCATCTGATCTTTACTGCCAAACTGCTGGGCCTGGTAGCCTTGCGCAATATACACATTCGTTATATCATTTGCAAGACGTTCAATATCAATATCTTCCGCGTTATAAAATCGAGCATCCATCCAATATCCCTCCGGCACTGTATTGTATACTTCAACAAAATGTATATCGTCGGAGTATGCTTATCAGCTTTCCCTACTTTTACGTACCGCTCAGGCCAAAGTTAGAAAATGTTGTCTTGTATACCATCCGTTCCAGTATATCATACGCAGGGTGATATACTGGACACAATCCAAATTATCACAACCGCCCGTAAAACCCCATGCCCTTCAGGCTGGGGATACAAGGGCGTTCCTTGTTGGAGTGAGGCGAGGGGATAACTCGCCCTTGCTTGACATGCTGTCTATGTAGTGCTACAATGTAGTCATGAATGAGCAAGCCAAGCCCGTCATTCGGGCCACCCCAACCACACAACGACAACTCAAAATCATTGCTGCCCTGACGGGTGAAACCATGCAAGCCGTGTTAGCCCGTCTTGTTCAGCAAGAGTTAACCCGTTTACAGCAAGAGCAGAAAGGCACGTAGCAGATGACGCAACGAGCGTACAAATATCGCTTTTCCCCGACAGCAGAGCAAGCCCACACCCTTGCTTGTACGTTCGGATGCTGCCGATGGGTGTATAATTGGGCGCTCAACATGCGTACAACGGCCTACTTTCAGCACGGGCAACGCCTCTCCCATCACGATCTTTCCTCGGCACTCACCGCCCTCAAGAAAGCCGAGGGAACAACATGGCTCAAAGAGGTGTCTAGTGTGCCATTACAACAAACCTTGCGCCATCTGGACACAGCCTTGACGAATTTCTTTGAAAAGCGAGCTGACTATCCCACCTACAAGAAGAAGCACAAGAAACAGCGTGCGACCTACACCAGCAATGCCTTCACCCTGACCGGAACCACGCTCACGCTTGCCAAGATGAAAGAGCCACTCGACATTGTGTGGTCACGTCCCTTGCCAAAAGGTGTGCAGCCGTCCAGTGTGACCATTAGCAAAGACAACGCGGGGCGCTACTTCATCTCTATCTTGGTTGAGGAGACCATCGGCACACTGCCCATGTGTGAGAAGGCCATCGGCATTGATCTGGGGTTAAAATCCTTTCTCATCACTAGCGATGGAGAGACGATAGCCAACCCGAAATACTCTGCTCGTGCGGAAAAGAAGCTCGCGAAAGCCCAACGTCGCCATGCCAAGAAGCGCAAAGGGTCGAAGAACCGCGAGAAGGCTCGGAAGAACGTCGCACGTCTGCATGCCCGTGTGGCTGATCTTCGTCGTGATTTTCAACACCAACTGTCTAGCAGACTGATACGCGAGAACCAAGTGATCTGTCTGGAAACGTTGGCGGTGAAAAACATGGTCAAGAACCACACCCTTGCCAAAGCTATCAGTGATGTGGGCTGGTCAGAATTTGTGCGCCAATTGGAGTACAAGGCCCACTGGTATGGGCGCACGGTCGTCAAAATTGACCGCTGGTACCCTTCAAGCAAGACGTGTAGTGCCTGTGGATATGTGCGTGAGGAACTCGCACTCGATGTCCGAGCGTGGTCTTGTCCAGCGTGTGGAACCTGCCACGACAGGGACATCAATGCGTCACAGAACGTTTTGGCCGTGGGACTCACGGCAACCGCCTGCGGAGGGCATGTCAGACGTGAGCAGGTGAAAGCCTCTCATGCCGTGCCCGGTGAAACAGGAAACCCTCACGGTGACGTGGGGAATCCCCTGCCCTTCTAGGCATGGGGAGGATGTCAATCCACTAACGGAAACAACGTACATGCATGAAGAAAATGAAATCATTTCTGTAGAGCGCGATGATGGAAATGAACTCGTATCGCGCAACACGCTCCGTTACATCATCTTGGGCCTGCTCTGGGCGCACCCGATGAGCGGTTACGACATCAAGCAGGCGTTCGAGCGTGCCCTTGCCAGCTATTGGAACGCGGGCAACAGCCAGATTTATACGACGCTCAAACATCTCAGCCAGGCCCATCTGGTCGAAGCTGAGATCATCGTGCAGACCACTCGACCCAACCGTAAGGTCTATCGCCTGACCGAGGCAGGACAGGCCGAACTGGAAAAATGGCTACAAGAGGATGTGCCTGCACGTTTCACGAAAGATGAGTTTCTCACCAAGCTCTTCTTCTGCGGCGAGACCAGCGACGAGATTGCCCTGAAACATCTACACGAGCATCGCGAGAGCCTGCGTACACAACTCGCACATATGGAGTGGGCACGCCAGCAGTATGCTACCCGTCCCGCGCGCCGTCCGCGCCTGCTCGAATACCAGATGCTTGTGCGCGAATATAAAGAAGCCGTGCTCAAAGCAGGCTTAGAGGTAACGGAGCGCGCCATTCAACGGATCGAACAGGAGCATAAGGAATAATTGAAAACATGAATTGTGTGATAGTATATAGATGATAGCTTGCTTACTGTTTTATCAAAGGAGTTCACGTTGACGAGCTTACACCCACAATTCGCATCCCTGACGCTCAGTCATGACGCACCAATTGATCTGCACATGCATACCACATATAGCGATGGACGCTGGCCCGCCCCACAACTGATCGACTATCTGGCAAATGAAGGTTTCGCCTTTGTCGCGGTCACGGACCATGATCGCGTAGACAAGGTGGCGGAGATTCAGGAGCTTGGCGCGGCCCGCCAGTTGCCCGTTCTGGCGGGCGTTGAGATGAGTACGGAATGGGGCGAGTACATGGCCCACATGCTGTGCTATGGCTTCGATCCTCAGCAGAACCAATTAACAGAGCTGACCGAGAAGATTGTGCGTTTACAACTGGAGAATACGCACGAGGTCAACGCGGAATTACGCAAACGTGGCTACGAATTTCCGCGCCAGGAAGAGGTGCTCGCGGAGAATGGCGGGCAGTTGCGCCGCCCAGCCGATAATGCGCAACTGTTGCGCGCGCATGGCTATGCCCCCGACTGGCAGAGTGCCATCAAAATGATCGAGGATGCTGGCTTTCGCTCGATTCGTGCAGGCATGGCGGAGACCGTTGATGCCGTCCATCGCAGCGGCGCGGTCTGCCTGATTGCACATCCCGGACGCAAGGAGCGCAGCTTCACCTATTATGACCCCGACCTGCTTGACCGTCTGCGTGCCGAAATTCCGATTGATGGCATCGAAATCTACCATCCCTACCATAGCCAGGAGACCATCGCGACCTACCTGGACTATGTGCAGAAACACAACCTGCTGTTCAGCACAGGCTCAGACTCGCACGGTATCGCCAGTCGCATGCCGATCAAGCACAAAGCCGAGATCAGCCGCAACCTGCTCGAACGGCTCGGCATCAGCGTTCAGGCATAAACCGACATTTTATGCGAGAGCCGATGTTAGCGCCTAGTAGTTCGCTGACGTCGGTTCTCATATACATTTATCAGAATCGCTCAATTTGACTTAGATCATGCGATTTGTTGCCAGCTTCGCCCATCCCACTTCCAGAGACTATTGATGACTGGCCCACCTTCCAGGTCCGCCGCAAAGGCAAACAGGGCTTTTTGAGCTGTACTGTAAAAAATCGACAAGCTACTTATTGAAGTAGTCTGTATTGGCTCTTGCGTCCAATTGCCATTACTCCATATCCATGACACTAATATGCTCTGGCTACCTGAACCATTGCCGCCCGCTAATACCATAATAAGTTGACCTGTTGCGGCATCATAAGCCATTGAGGTCGTGCCTCCATACTCCGCCATCAATGTCCCGTTATACTGAAAATCTATTTGCGGAGCAGTGGCAGGATGTTGCATCTGCCAGGTTGTACCATCCCAGGTCCAGGTATCATTTAACAAGGCTGCCGGTCCGCTCCCGTCATTGCCTCCGAATAAAATGACCTTCTGCGTTGTAGGATCGTATGCAGTGCTTGCGCCGTACCGTGCAGGCGGCGAAACAGCTGGTACGTGTTTTGTCCAAAAGGACATGACACCCTTCCAGGAATGTCATGCCTTCAGAGACCAGGATTAGCCGTTTTTCTTCTTTACAGGTTTCGTGGTGGGCTTACTCGGGACCACTCCAGAAGGACCGCCAAGTGTGAGATGGAACCAGTTTACCGCCGCCATTGCGACATTTTGGGGCAGATACCAGTCATCGGTTCTTCCAGAAACTCCGTTCTTTAACTTATGCTGTTTATCTTGCGATATTTTCAACGGCTACCGCTGTCACACCTTTACCATTCAAGGCGTGCCAGCGAGCATTTCCAGTTGTGCTATCAAGAGCGTAGAGGCCATCTGTCGCGCCAATACCTACATAAACTGTTTCATAAGCAACAGATGGAACAGTCATGCCTCCCTGAGACAAAGTTGTAGGCCAACGCCAGAGAGAAGCACCATCTTTTGCTTGCAAGGCAATGACTTCGCCATTTGTCCCCTGGCCTGTGCATATAAAAAGCCTCTCATTTATGGCTGCTATTGATATAACATGGCTTAAACTCACTTGCCAGAGCAAAGAACCATCAGTAAGTTGAAAGGCACGAATACCACTTGCTGTATTGAGGTATAGAACACCGTTATCCACCATTGGATCGCCTAATCCGACAACGTTTAATGGCTTAAACCATAGGAGCGTTCCATCACTTGCTCTTAGTGCGGAAAGTCCTCTCCCAAACTCGACGAGATAAACAACATCGAGTGTTGCTGCTAAAAAGATCAGGTGTTGCTCACGCCCTTGTCTCTGCCACAGTACTGAACCATTGCTGACATGAAGAGCGTATACAGAACCATTAACTGATCGAACATAGATTCGGTCTCCCAGCACTATAGGTCTGATTATGGCAAGGTCCTGAACGGAAACTTGCCAATAAAGTGAGCCATCATCTACATGAAATGCAGATACCGTTCCATTTTCTGAACAAACATAAACAAATTCTTTAGAGAGTGCTGGTGGTGAATAACGGCTTCGGTTTTGTTGTCGCCATACCAAGGAACCATCTCTAGCCTGCAAGGTGTATAATCCGTTCCCTGCGCTAAAGAAGATGTGGGTATCATAACAGACAGGAAAGGAAATAGAGTCTTCTTGCAACGAGTATTGCCATAGCTCAGTTCCGGCATAAGCATCCAATGCAACTATAGAGTGCTGGTTTGATTCTCTGGAAGAGACTCCTGTATAAATTCTTGCCTGATCCATAATAATATACCTTCTCTCCCCTTTGGTTACGCAAACGATCTAACTGCTTACAGCTAGTACCTTGCTTGACACGTACCAAATTAGTAGCACAAAGCTCGATCAATCTTTGTACAGTCACCTCGTTCATGGCAGTATCCACTAAGCGGCTTGCTTCTGTACGCAAGCCGCTCCCACGATTAGTCTAGCCGATGTAAACACTGGTCGCCAAAGGTGAATCGTTTGTACAAGAAATAGCAAGTAGTGTCAGATCCTCGGCATACGTGAGTGAACCAACAACACTTCCTAAGTCGGTATAATAATGTGTAGTAGAAGTACGTGTGTAGCCTGTACCAAAGACAACATCTCATCAGAGACCCATAGGCTATGTTGCTACCACCCTGTTTTTCTGCACAATATTCTTTCCTGTTCACAAAACGTTCTGACGATAGTATATCTTATGGTAGTTTATGAACCCTGAGTTTTTTTCCATTCCTCTTTTAATTGTCTGATCCGTTCTGGATTGGCAATGGGTTGAATGGGTGCTGTGGTCGGAATATCAGGCGGATGATGAATGACAAAAAGGATATTTGCCTGCTCGCCGCCCAATTGAGTTGCAAGCCCTTTTATCTCTTGTTCAAGTGTTTTTGGTACATCTACCAACGTTTCACAAAGCGGGCACTTAATTTGCGGCTGTCTTAAACGTGGGTCTTCCAATAGTTGATGAGCAGGAACGCCTAAACTGGAAGTTCCAGGTTTAAGCGTAATACGATGGCTTGCCATGAATGACTCTCCTTTCGTTTTCAATCCATCAAACATTATCAACAACAAGGTGAATACCCAATAATTGCAGCACTGGTATCACAAATGGATGATGGGCTATTACAACATACTTCATAGTAAATGCCAAAGATAGGAGCAGAACAAGGACAATTACAACCTGATGGGCAATAAGTGCCACAATCAATGACCTCGTCAACTTCCCCCAGACAGTTACAATCACAAGGGGCAGGAACGTATGCGAATGCAACATCCTGTCGATTTAAAAACCATAGAGCAAATAGCCCTACAGCAATTGTGCCTGCTCTACCAAGAAATGTGCGTCTGGTCCCACTAACATCGTGTGATGTGCCACTTTGTATAAGGTATTTTTGAAATTCGTGCTACCTTTTGCTTGCGCGTTGTGCAGTTCCTGTCGGCATTGTTCTAATGGGAGACTGGTCACGGCAGCAAACAGGGCTTCATGAGAAGCGTAATGTGGATATGATGTAAGAAGGCCCATGAATATAACCCACTCATTGCCAGTGAACTGCTGCTGAGCGATGATATTGAGGTCAGTTTTACTGAAAAGGGTAATTGTTTTTCGCGTTGGATGAAGTCTAACGAGAGCGTCTAGCAGGTGAACATTTAACTGTTCTAGCACATTTTGAATGACTTGCTCATTGGATAGAGTATCCACGTTCACGCGTTACACCTTTCATTTTCAATTGAAAGCGATAGTATGGCACATCCTGCTGGCGCAGTTTCTATCGCTCCATGAACCGCCATGCACACAAACACACAGACAACCCACATATTCTACAGATGGGCATCAAGAAAACAAACCGAATATTTCTCTCGCATAACCCGACAAATATGTTCTCTTCTCCATCACATATGTAGCATTTTTAGCCTCTTTCTCATTTATATCTTCTGCTGAGTTAAAACGTCAAGTAGTTACATATCTTTACACAGAATTAGGAAATGTAAATACTTAAATTTTTTCTACACCTAAAAATAAAAAGGCATGACACCCACACAGGAGCGTCATGCCTTCTCAAACTATAGAGCTTAGCCGTTTTTCTTGTTTTTCGTCGGCGTCTTAGTGGGTGTTACTCCGTATGCACCACCGAGATTGAGGTGGAACCAACTTGCCGCCGCAGTTGTAACATATTGTGGCATATACCAGTCGGTCGTTGTGATGCCGGGGTAGTGGATGGTAGCCTGCACGATACCGCTCGGTACGGGAAAGTTCTGCACAGGCTTGCCCTGCTCCGCCAGCAGCATCGAGTCATGCCAGATCGGGCCTGCACCCGTCACACCGATGACGTTGACCATCGGTGTGTTGTTATCGTTGCCAGCCCAAACGCCCATCACGTAGTCACTGGTATAGCCAATTGTCCAGTTATCGCGGAAATCGTTGGAGGTTCCTGTCTTGACCGCTGCCGGACGAACCGTGCCGGGATTACCCGCGTAACAATCGTAGGTCGAGTTGCTGTAGAGCGAGAGCGAGCTACAGGGGCCAAACTCATAGGTACGGGCCGCGTTATCGCTCAAGATGCTCGTTATCATGTAAGCCGACTGTGGCGTGACCACGCGCACGCCCTTCGGTTGCGTAGAGAAGACAACATGGCCTTGCATATCCTTGACCGAGTCAATGGCATGCGGCGGAATATGAATACCACCCGTCGCAAAGGCTCCATAGGCCGAGGTCATATCCAGCAGATGTACGCTGAGACTACCCAGCACCAGCGAGTAGGTCGGTGTGCCCTCATATGAGGTGATGCCCATTTTTTGCGCGGTCTGCATCGCCTTGTTAACACCTGTCTGCATCAACAGCTTGACGGCTGGAATATTGAACGAGTTTGCCAGCGCGGTACGCAAAGTAATCAGACCATGATAGCGTAGGTCATAGTTATGCGGTTGATAGGGCGGTTGTCCACAGCACATCGGAATGCTCAATGGACCATCGACGACGGGTGTACCGGGGCTAAGGCCTTCCTCAAATGCGGTCACATAGACGAAAGGCTTGAAAGACGATCCTGGTTGACGATAGCCCTGGGCCGCGATGTCAAACTGATTTTTTGTCGGATTGATATTGCCGAGCAAGACGCGAATCGCGCCATTATGCTGATCCAGCAAGACCTCAGCAGCATCTGTCACATTGTTGGACTGCACAAGTTCCGCAATATGCTGCTGGGCAATTGCCAGGACCTTATTTTGCAGGTCTAAATCTAGTGTTGTATAGACCGTGTAGCCCGAACGCGCCAGAGAGTTGATAGGCTTATGCACGTCCTGCGACAGTTCATTGAGAGCATAAAGGGCAAAGTGAGGTGCAACCATATTGTTGACGACGCCATGATGCAGGAAATTTGGTTTCTGCGCTTCGGCCAAGGCTGCCGCTTCCTGCGCGCGCGTGATATAGTGCTGCGTATACATGCGTCCCAGCACGTCCTGCAAACGCGCATAGGCAGCCTGAGGATGGAGATAGGGATCACGCCCGATTGGCGCGCTGGGAATACCCGCCAGCATCGCGGCCTGCGCGAGATCAAGTTGCGAGGCAGCAGGTTTCCCAGGCTGATCCTGTAAATTGAAATAAGTAAACGCAGCGGCATCCGCGCCATATGCCTGCTCACCATAATAGATGGTATTCAGGTACATCGAGAGAATTTGTGATTTTGTGTAGTAGCGCGTGACATCAGGGGCAAGCATAATTTCCTGCAATTTGCGCGTAACACTCACATCGTCACCAACAATCGCATTTTTAATCAGCTGCTGCGTGATTGTGCTGGCTCCCGACACAACATGGCCGCTGGATAAGTCGTCAAATGCAGCACGCACAATCCCCGTAACATCAAAACCAGGATTACTCCAAAATGTCGCGTCTTCGGTCGCAACTTCTGCCTTTACCAAAAATGGCGACACACTGGATAACGGCACACTCGTCTGTAGGCCGCTGTCCACCATCTGATAGATCAGCTTGCCATGCATATCGTACATTTTCAGATTATCCTTTGGCAGAATATCTGCTAATGTCGTGATCTGGTGTTGATACTGCTGCTGCGTTGTTTGCATTGTTGCCCCAGCCGCGATCAACACGCTCATAGACGAGATCAATACAACCATCACAACGACAACAGAGACAATAATCAAACGCCGTCTTCCACGCCATCCTCCCTCCATACGAGTATTTGTCTTGCGCAAATTCTTCCGTAGTAGATGACGCTTAAGATGACGCGCTTTCATCTGCATCGCTTGCAGTTCTTCTTTTTTTTCATCAATCATAGATTTTACCTGATATACCCTTCATGCATAATACAAAAAGGCATAGTGACTCTTCAAAGTTCTTTTTATTGGGATGATATGAGATACCACACACGCGTGTTGTTCCGCCCCGCCCCTCTTTCTATTGTACTATAAATAGCAACGATACAGCAAGAAATATGGTAACGCTTTTTAACAGATTTCTGTTGCATATACAAGCTCTTCAATTTAAACAGGCAATACCCACAAAAGGGTACGTAGATCATTCTATCCAACGTATTGATAGCACATCCATACCGCTTTTCAGCTATCACATTCGACTCACAAGAAGTAGCGTGATATAATGCTGCACAATATCTTCACATTCCGCGTTATCTGCCGATCATACACGGAAGATGGGACAGTATAGTCAAACTATCCGCGCCCCCAAACGATTCCGTAGCAAGAATCATAAGCAACAATCATGCTGCTGGCAAGCACTAAACAAAGAGGATGCCGATGACCACCAATATTTCCTTTGCGCATGACTCCATCCGCACCACATTTGTGAGGGCGGAGGAAGAATCGCAAGAACTTGTTACTGTACTGCAAAAAATTGTGCGCAACGCGGGAACCTTGCTGGAGGTCCGTAGCTGCTCCATAGCCTTACTAGATGCCACAGGAACGACACTGGTGACACTAGCCGCCCTGCAGCGACACGGGCAAAAACTGCGTCGTTCACGCTTTCAGCTGAACGAGGGTGTCGCCGGTTGGGTTGCGACGCATCGTGAAGCTCTAGTCATCAATGATGTCAGACTCGATCCGCGTTTCAAACGCCTGGGACGCACACCGGTTGGTTCAATCGTGTGTGTTCCGCTCATCGATGCAGGCACATTTATCGGTACACTCACCGCAAGCAGCAACGAGGTCAACACATTTACGCCTCATAAGACGCATATGCTTACAGTATTCGCGGAACAGGCGGTTCTGGCGATCACCAATGCCCGCCATGCCGAATATGCACGTCAGCAGGCCAATCAACTTGAAATGCTCATGAGTCTTTCACGTGGCATCACCACGCGCCTGCGCGCAGACGAACTCTATCGCACAATCCTTTCCGACGTGCGTCGCCTCGTTCAATGCGATCTGGCCTTACTCTATCTGCATCAAGATGGCGCACAAGATTTGCTGCCGGTTGCCGAACTCACCTGCCCAGTTACCGCGAGTGCCTACGAGCAGGAAATGTGTGCAACTGCTGTAAAAATTGACAATTTACAGCACGAGCGCGTCAGCTTATACAATACCCATTCCATTGTCACATGGGCCGCTACCCATAAGCATCCAATCTTACATGGTCCCGAGTTTATTACGCTTGAGCCCCTTGCTTCAGATACAACTCTAGCAAGCAGCAACGCGGAACTTGCCGCTCCACTCGTCTCCAAACATATTCTGTATGGCGTGTTGCTGCTTTCACGCGCAACGCCATTTAGCAGCGAGGAACTGCGCCTTGTCCGCAATCTGAGCAATATGGCGGCAGCCGCGTTGGAAAATGTCTCCCTTTTTCACAAGGTGCGCACCGACCAGGAACAACTGCGAGCCATTCTCGCCTCAAGTTCGGATGGCATCGCATTACTGAGCATCAGTGGCAGTATTCTGGAAGTAAATCCCGCCTTTGGCAATCTCTTTGGTCTCACCCCTGAGCAAGCGGTAGGCATGGAATGTATGGAGCTATTTGAATGTCAACAGGAAGATGGGCACACACAGTGCAACGAGCTTTGTATGATTCATCGTGCTGTACAGATGGAAGAGGCTCTTCCGTATACCGAATTTGATCTCGTCATTCAGGGGTCGCCGCGCTCACTCGGCTTGAGCATCACACCCGTCGCAACCTTGACCACACCGCTCTGTCTCATCGTAGCACGCGATGTTACCGCGATTCGCGATGCCACACGCATGAAGGCTAATTTCATCTCGATGATTACGCACGAACTGCGCTCTCCACTCAACGCCATTAGCGGCTATCTCGATCTAGCGTTAGAGGGTGTCGCGGGTGAACTGAACGAGCAGCTACGCGATTTCATCCGGCGCGCCCGTTCTGGCAGCGAGAACCTGTATGCCCTGATCGAAGACCTGCTACTGATCTCGCGGGCTGACGCGGGGCAATGGAGACTCAATCGTGAGCTGATCGAGCTACAAGAGATTGTTGACGAGGCCGTTGAAGAGATGGAACTGACGGCGCAAGATCATGAGATCACGCTCACAATTGACGATGTAAGCACTATCCCCACACTCTATGCCGACCCAATTCGCTTGCAGCAGGTCTTACGTAACCTGCTAAGCAATGCGATTCACTTCACGCCCAGCGGCGGACAGGTACGTGTAACAGCACAAGTCGTAGAAAACCATTACGAAGGCATTAGTAGCGAGCATCAACAGGTCTTACTCTTACGTGTCAGCGATACGGGTGTCGGTATCGCGCCAGAGCTTCAGCAGCGTGTTTTCGAGCGTTTCTTCCAGATTGCCAATGCAAACATGGGACGCAAAGGCCAGGGGCTAGGATTGGCGATTGTCAAAATGATTATTGAACTGCATGGAGGGCGTGTGACAGTAGAAAGCGAATTTGGCAAAGGAAGTGTGTTTACCTGTATTCTTCCTTGTTTGCTCACATAAGAAAAGATACTAGCATTTCACCCTTGACGCCTTACTGTTTTGTATGTTATGTTCAAACTATCTCATAGTGTTTCTTACTGATGCAAACGGTTGGGAGTAAGAAACAAAGGGATGGATGCTCGGTCGTGTAAGCGTTACAGAAAAAGGAGACAGACTATGGGTATGCTACGGGTCATGTCCCAGCGCGGTGATGATCGTCATGAGTGGGACATACAAAAGGTTGAGATGCTCGATCCCGAAGCGGTGGCTGCCGTCAAGGAAGCCGAGCGCATCTTCAACGAGCAGAAAACACGTGGTGCAACCGCATTTAGAGTGGAACCAGGAAAACCTGTAGAGCGTATTGACAAGTTTGATCGAACAGCCGAGCAGATTGTGATGGTTCCGCGTGTTGTTGGTGGATGAGGAGTAGAAAACAGCGATGTTAGAGACACTGAGTTTGTTTCTCGGTATCTGGCTGCTGTTTCTCCTGCTAGCAATCTACTACCTCTCGCAATCGCCACAGGGTAGGGTTGGGCGTTTTCGCGCCTCAGTCAATGAACACTACTCTGCCGAAAGTCGGGCAAAAGCGTTATTACGAGAGATGCTGAGCGAGAATCAGTATCAGCAACTCATTAAATATGGCTACCTGGAGGTCGCGAGTCCAACCATAGATAGTCGTGTTTACCGCATTCCTGGTTCTGGTGGGCTGGTAAAAGTATATGAAAAGGGCTGCGCGATAATGGAGCTTTGCTTACAACCGGCCGAGCCGCTCCCTGATGGTGATGTGATTGTGATGCATAAGTTGATGATTGAGGCGAATGAAGAGGAGTACCTGCAAAAAGCTAATCACTTTGCGCCGGGCATCATCTCGCTCCGTTGCCAACACCTGTAATCACATTTCCATACAAGTGTAAGAGCAGAACACGCATAGGGTATCACGTATATGTGGTACCCTATTTTTATGTAGAGTCTCGACGGGAACCAAGAAACGGGGTATAATCTGCTGAGATACACTGGCGAGAGATAGCCTTTTCCCAAATTCATTTTAAAAGGCAGGTATCAGCTATGGAATGCCCATCCTGTAAAGCAGAGAATCGCCCAGGCGTCCGCTACTGTAGTAATTGTGGTAAGCAGCTTGCTACAACAGGGAGTAGCAGTGAGACCGAGAATACCCTTGCCGCCTCGTCTGCCGTCGCGCGTTCGCTCTCTCCTGGCTCTCGCCTCCAGGGAGGCCGCTACACAATCAAACGTGTGCTTGGGCAGGGAGGGATGGGAGCCGCACTGCTAGCAACCGATTATCGTCTCGATGGCAAACCAGTCGTCATCAAAGAATTGCTTGCCGACCCTGCTACTGCACAAGACGATGTACGCAATTTCAGGCGCGAGGTCTCCACGTTAGCCCACATTGACCACCCTTTGATTCCCAATGTCACCGACCACTTTCAGGAGGGGACACGCTACTTCATGGTGCAGGAGTACGTCGAAGGCGAAACGCTAGAAGAGCGCATGGAACTGCTTCACCAGCCCATGCGCGAGCGCGATGTACTGATCTACGCCTCCGAAGTATTGGACATTCTTGACTATCTCTCGATGCAGACACCACCAATTGTGCATCGCGATATCAAACCCGCCAATATCATCATCAGCACAAAGGACAGACACGCCCATCTCGTTGATTTTGGTATTGCGCGTGCCGATATTACCCGTAACGCGCAACGCAAACAAACTTCAGCCCTCGGCACACCCGGCTATGCGCCCCCGGAACAGTATCAAGGCAATGCCGACCCTCGTTCCGACCTCTACGCCCTGGGGGCAACCTTACACTACCTGTTCACGAATCGCGACCCACGCAATCACCCGCCCTTTATCTACCCGCCCGTGCGCACATTCAATCCGCAACTTTCGCCAGAAATCGAGCCTATCCTGCGACGTGCACTTGTCAATGATATTAACCAACGCTACCAGAGCGCGGCGGAGATGAAACGGGATATTGACGCCATATTACAGCAACGCTATGGTATCTCTGGCACACTCAACGCATTTATGGTTGGAGCATCGAATATGCAGGATGCTGTAATCGTGCCACCTGCCCCCCCTGCACCAGCCACTCCACAACCGCCAGTGTTACCGCCTGTCATACCCACGCCCATAACACCGACGCCTTCTTCGCCTACGCCAGTAGCACAGAAACAAAAACGACGCAATACGCCCTATATCATCCTCCTTTTGCTCTTATTACTTTTATTACTCCTCGGTGGAGTATATGCGGCATTTGTCTACTTGCTCCCACATCATGCGCAAACCAACACGGGAAAGGGCAATGGAACCACCACCATCACTGGCATTGGCGTCACCAAGAGAGGAAACGAGTCTATTGGTATCAGCGATGGCACAATCGCGCTTGATGTCGCACGCACCGATGGCACGCTCAAGCAGCAGGCTGCCTCCGCATTGAAGCAGAATAGCAACAACACCAGCACAGCGATCTCGCTGCTGAATCAGGCAATCACGCAGGACTCAAGCGATGCCGAGGCGCACATCTATCTCGAGAATCTGCGCGTCACTTCCTCTGGCAGTCCTTATGTCACCATCGTCGTCACAACCATGCTCTCCGGCGACCCCGGCACCATACAGGTGGGGCGCGATGACCTGCAAGGAGCCTACGTCGCGCAAAAAGAGTTTAACGTGGGAGCAAAACTGTATAATGGCGCGCAGGTGCGTCTACTGATTGCCAACACAGGTAGCCAGACCTCTTATGCGACCCAGGTCGCGCAGCAGATCGTGCAACTGGCCCAAAGCGACAAAACTTTTGTTGGCGTCATGGGCTGGCCTTACAGTTCACGTGCGCTCCAGGTCATTCGCACACTCAGTCAGGCCCATATCCCCTCGGTCTCACCGACAGCATCCAGCGATGAGTTGAGTGGCATTTCACAATACTTCTTCCGCGTCGCTCCTTCCAACAAAATTCAGGGGGTCGCGGGCGCCAAATATGCTGAGCAGGTCTTACATGCTCATAAAGCTGTGCTGTTCTTCGACCCAGGTGACCCCTATAGCCAGAGTCTGGCGCAGGATTTCTCGACTCAGTTTCAAGGAGATGGCAACCAGATCGTAAAAACCGAACAATACACGGTGGGAAAACCCGCGTCCCTGCCGTCACTGCTTCAGGACGCACTTCAGCAGAAGCCTGATATGCTCTACTTCTCAGGCTATGCCAACGATATCGGCACACTGCTGACCGACCTGCCGCCGAGCAACATGCCTATTATGGGCGGCGATGCCCTTTACGAGCTAGGCGGCTATCCCAGTAGTGCGCGCGCGGGTTTTAGCCATCTACACTTCACAGCCTTTGCCTATCCTGATGAATGGGGCGTATTAGGATTTGCAGCGCGTAGCCCATCGTTCTTCACATCCTATCCCGCCGCTTTTGACCCTAACAGACTGCATCAAGGCAGTCCCTACGGCTTCACACGCGCCGACAACGATGCCATCCTTGCGTATGATGCAACAACGGCTCTACTCAATGGCGTAAATCTGGCAATGACGCAGAGCAAACAAACACACGTCACGCCGGAAGCCGTTCGCCAGGGACTTACGCAGGTAACTGGTAGCAACGCATTTCAGGGGGTGAGCGGGCAGATTGCGTTCGCAGCCAACGGCGACCCGATTGACAAGTCGATTGTCATCTTGTATGTTGACCCTAATGGGTTTATTAAGATGGAACCTACTCTTGAAGGCAAGTTCTTGCTTGGTTCGTAAAGATTTTTTGCGTTCTATTCTTTGTACCTATCGTTGTAGCATCACTAACAAAATGGGGACTTTTGATGAAATGTCCAGTTTGCGGCACTAATAACGCTCCCGGAGAGAGCTTTTGTAGTAACTGTGGAGCATATCTCGACCAGAACGCGGGGAGCCAGACAATGATTAGCAGTGCTGGCACTTCCGCTCCTACCACAGCTAGCACGATCTCACCAACACTCACAGGTAGCGGGGGACGCGGAACGTCTAGCACGCTCACGCCAAACTCGCGCCTGCAGAACGGTCGCTATATCATTGATAAGATTCTCGGACAGGGAGGCATGGGAGCAGCACTGCTGGCACGCGATAGCCGCGTCTCAAACAAGCGTGTCGTTATTAAAGAACTTATCTCCGACAATACCGACCCGGCCAAACGTCAGGAGGATGTACGCAACTTCGAGCGTGAAGTTGAGACACTCGCCGCTATCGACCATCCGCTCGTACCCAACGTGACCGATAGCTTCCAGGAGGGCGCGCGCTACTTCATGGTACAGGAGTATGTCGAAGGCGAAAATCTGGAAGACCGTATGGACCGCGTACAGCAACCGATGCCCGAACGTGAGGCTCTGGCCTATGCCTCGCAGATGCTTGATGTGCTTGACTACCTGGAACAGCAAAATCCTCCGATTGTGCATCGCGATATCAAGCCTGCCAATATCATCATTGGGGCAAAAGATAAGCGCGCACACCTTGTCGATTTTGGCATTGCACGCGCCGATGTAGCTCGCAATAGCAAGCGCAAACAGACCTCGGCTCTCGGCACGCCCGGCTACGCCCCCCCAGAACAGTATCAAGGCAACGCTGATGCACGTTCCGACATCTACGCCCTGGCCGCCACGCTGCATCATATCCTGACCAACCGCGATCCGCGTAACTATCCACCATTCACCTATCCTGCTGTCCGCACGCTCAACCCGCAACTCTCGCCCGATATCGAGCGCGTTTTGAGTCGCGCATTACAAATCGATATCACCAAACGCTACCAGAACGCCGCTGCTATAAAACAGGAGATTGACGGCATTTTACAGCGTCGTTTCGGCACATCAGGCGATATCAGCGGAACCTATACCTTTGGGACATCAGGGCCGATGGCGGCAATACCCCCTACACCCGCTCCTAATCCAGCAACGACAGGGCGTCCATCAGTCGCGCCCACGCCAGTCGGGAACGCGCGTAACGTCTATCCACCATCGCCACCGCCCCCCACGCCAATACCGCTCCGTCCTGTACAGCAACAGGCAGGAACCTATGCTAACCAATCTCGCCAACGGCGTCGCGGAGGCTTCAACTGGGTAGGCGGCAGTTTCGCACTTTTGCTCCTCGTGGTTATCATCATCGCGTTATTGCTCTTCTTGCCCGGCATCTTGCGCTCGCAAAGCCCGACAACAACTGGTTCAAAGGGTCAGACGCCAACCACATCAGCAGTGCCTGCCAACGGTATCGGCGTAACCATGATTAACGGCGAAGCTATCGGTATTAGCGATGGCACAATCGCTCTCGATACCAATCGCACCGACGGCTCTCTCAAACAGCAGGCCGCACAGGCAATAGCCCAGGGGAATACAGGCAGTGCCAGCGCACTACTCAATCAGGCGGTCCAGAGCGATACCAACGACGCTGAAGCACTCATCTACTTGGAGAATCAGCATATCGCCGCCTATCCACACATTACTATCGTGGTTGCCACGATGCTTTCGGGCAATAGCACGATTCTCAATGTAGGACGCGACGATCTGCAAGGAGCATATGTTGCGCAGAAAGAATTCAACGATGGCTCAAAGCTCCCTGGTGGCCTGAAAGTACGCCTGTTGATCGCGAACGCGGGTAGCAGTAGTACAAATGCAACACTCGTGGCGCAACAGATTGTACAACTGGCGAAAGTTGATAAAACGGTCATTGGGGTCATGGGCTTCCCCTATAGTGGCTATACCATCAATGCACTCCAGGTGCTTAGTCAGGCTCATATTCCTATCGTCTCGCAGACCGCCTCAAGCGACCAGCTTTCAGGCATGTCCCCTTACTTCTTCCGTGTTGCTCCCTCTAATAAAGAGCAAGGCATCGCCGGGGCAAACTACGCCAAGCAGGTGCTGAAAGCTAAGAACGTCGCGATTTTCTACGATCAAGCCGACTCCTACAGTCAGAGCCTGGGTGCTGACTTCGAGAGTCAGTTTACACAGAATGGTGGCACACTGGCCGGCGGGAAGACATACACGTACACGGAGGGGAACGCTTCCTCGATTACCAGCGCGTTACAAAGCGCACTCAGCAATAATCCCGATCTCATCTACTTCTCCGGTTACTCGAACGATATGGCAACCCTGCTCGGCAACCTCTCTACACTAAACGCGCCTGCCAATCTTCAGGTCCTTGGTGGTGACGCGCTCTATGAATTGGGAGGATACCCCCAGAGCGTGCGCCCAGAGCTACCACGCCTGCATTTCACCACCTTCTTCTACCCGGATATGTGGGGAGTACTGGGTCTCGCCAGTTCGCCAAAGCAACCGCCGTTCTTAACGGAATATCCTAAAGCCTTCAACCCTAACAATGCGCAACACTCAAGTCCGTATGGCTATACACGCGCGCCCAATGATGCCGCGCTTTCCTATGATGGCACACTGGCACTTCTGCAGGCCGCGATCAATGCCGGACAGACAACGCTCACGCCAGCATTGATACAACAAGGTCTTATTCAGATTAACGCCGCCCACCCGCTTCAGGGCATCAGTGGACAGATTGCCTTCGACAACAACGGCGACCCAACCAACAAAGCGGTCGTCATTCTGTACTTCAATTCTGGCGGCTTCATCCAAATGGACAGCAAGATTGAAGGCACGTTCTTGACACAATAAATGTTGTCAAAATGCACAAACCGCCTTGGAGCAAGTGACTCAAGGCGGTTTGTGCATTTTGACAACATTTGATAGAAACTTTAGACTTTTCACATGCATTTCTCATTGCTCAGTTTTATGCTATGGATGACTGATACAAAGAAGATCAGTCCCTAGAATATATGAAGAGAGCATAATAGAGAAAGAGGTTTTATGCGCAAATTCCTTATGATTGGAGGCGGCAGTTTTATTCTTCTGCTCGCTATCCTTTTTGGAGCGTTCTATGCAGGGCCGCTACTGGCCTCGGCTAATACAAGCGGCAGCAGCAAAACAAGTGCTACAACTGCAACCCCAACTACCAATACCTATTGTTCTCAATATCAGAGTGATCTGGCAAAGCGTCTTAATGTTTCCGCTAGCACACTTCAGCAAGCGGAACAGGCAGCAAGCACCGATGTCATCAACCAGATGGTCAAGGATGGCAAGCTAACGCAGGCACAAGCTACCCAGATCGAACAAAGCATGGCAAATAAGCAGGTCTGTGGTCTGCCCGGACTGCATGGCCCACGCGGTGGAAATAGGTTTGGCCTTGCAGGCAGCGCAGTGCTGCACAAATACATGAGCACAGCGGTGAGCGATATCGCGAAAGGTCTCAATCTGACCTCCGCCCAGTTGACCAGCGATCTACAGTCTGGCAAGAGCCTGAGCGCAATCGCGACCACGCAGGGTGTCTCGGCCTCGCAACTGCAAACCCTGCTTAACAACACCATTCAGAGCATTCTCAAGCAGGCTGTCAGCAATGGTGATCTGACGCAGACCCAGGCCAACAACATTCAGCAGCAGATCAAGAGCAACCCCCAGTTCTTGCAGCACCTTCTGGATGGTCATGGCCCAGGTATGCCCGGTCACTTTGGTGGCTTACCCGGACAGAACGCATAGCAGACAATCTTCCTACCCTCCCGCACGGATTTACGGACACGAGAACGACATGCGAGCAATGTGGTTCCCGTGTCTTACTTTTTGCGCATTAAAATGACCTCTCAAGCCACTTCATACTACATGCTCACAGATCTGAAAATACTGGTGACAGCGAACCTGACAGCAAAACCCATTAGTGGCTGTCAGGTACGTTTTTATCGTCACCGGTAGGCTCATTACGCCGATACAGATTATCCAACTTTTGTGCCGCGTCTTGTTGCATGGATGGTAACACGTGCGAATAAATGTTGAGCGTGGTCACAACGTCGGCATGCCCAAGCAACTCCTGCACCATCTTTGGATTCACCCCTATACTCATCAGGATAGTTGCCGCGCTATGCCTGAGATCGTGAAACCTGATATTGGGGAGATTCGCACGTCGCAATAACTTCTTATATCTTCGTGAAAGAGGCCCTGCATGATAAAATGCCCCCAAGCTGTTACAAAACACATACCCGCTATCCTTCCAGAGAGGACCAGCTTTCTCTTTCAGTTCTTGCTGGAATTGCTGGTGACGTTTCATGACTCCACGCCTTCGCTTGCTCATCGCTGTCCTGCATGCTGGGGCAATCACCCGTTGTACTTCTTGCCACTGTTGCCTTTGCACTAGGCTACTCACTAACGCACGCAACGCCCTCGCCTTCCAATCGTTGTCCGAGATGCTGGCGATCACCCATTGGGCCTCTTGCCACTGTTGGACCTTCGCCAGACTAGTCGCCAACTCACGCAACGCCCACTCCTTCAAAGAGCACAGGAATTTTCGCATCAGGCGTATGGGAAAGCACTGAGCAGCTTTGCTTTTCTTGACCGTGCGATTGATAGAATGCCTCCAGGGACAAAAGGGGGAGCCGAACTCGCAGCATTACAAAGGCAAGCGCAGCAGGTCCATCAAACACTCATAGAGATACAACAACGCATCCGCCAGATCACCGAGACGCTCTCCCAATAACCGATTTTGACCAGTTCTGCTACAGCAGATTTTTGTTATCCGTTTGCTAAACCATCTGCTGATCCTGCGTTAATTTGCTGAATATATCTTAGCTTTGAGGATTCGGAGGAGGTTCATCCTCGTATTGTCCCAGTGCGTGCCGCAAGGCGATAAGGCGCGTGCGTATCTGGATTGTTTTAGGATGCTGTGTTCCAAGCACATGCTCGCGGATATTGAGCGCACGCAGGTAAAGAGAACACGCATCCTGCTGATTTCCTCGTATTTCCTGAAAAGCTGCAAAATCCTGAAGCGTTGTCGCCATTTCAAGATGCTCCAATCCCAGACTCTGTTCTCTGATGTGTAAGGCTTGTAGGTAGAGTGGCTCCGCTTGCGCATATTTACCTTGCTCACCATAGAGGTTCGCCAAGCCGTTGAGTGGATAAGCCAACTGGGGATGCTCTGGCCCTAGTTGCTGTTCTCTGATGTGCCAAGCTCGTAGGTAAAGCGGCTCCGCCTGCTCGTATTGACTTTGCTCGTAGTAAAAGTTTGCCAAGCCGTAGAGCGAATACGCCACAAGGGGATGTCGCGGACCTAACTGCTGTTCGCGGATGCGCAACGCACGCAGGTAGAGCGGCTCCGCCTCTATATACTTGCCCTGCTCATCGTAAAGGATTGCTAGCCCATTGAGTGGATAGGCTGCATGAGGATGCTCTGGCCCTAACTGCTGTTCGCGAATGTGTAATGCATGCTGATAGAGTGACTCCGCTTCCTGATAACGAGCACGCTGCCGAAGATAGGTCGCCGCCTCATAGAACAAGCGTCCAGCTTCCTCGCCAATGAGCTGATACTGTTTGCAGAGTTGAGCAATCGTATTAGCCTGCTCGACCTGGAAGAAGGAGAGCGTCCATGTGCTAGCTACTGTATGAGGATACTCGTCTGGCATACTGCTCTCACGTTTGAGTAGCATCAGACGGTGCTGTCCGTAGAGGTCTAGATATTCTAGGAAATTACATCCAGTTTCTTCGATATATGCTCCTGCTTGATCCAGTGCTAATGGCAAGCCACCAAGCTCCTCAACCAGATGCTGGGCCGCGATACGGCTGGCTGATGACACCTTCTCCAGTGGCTCGTCTTCCTCTAACACTTTGGCCCGGCGTAGCACGAAGCGGATGCCTTCGGACATCTCCATCTTTTCTACTGCAATCCTCCTGGCGATTTTTCCGGTGACCTGAGAGCGCGTTGTTATCAACGTCGCTCCCCCCACTGCACGAGGTAAGAAGTCTACGATCACATTTAAATCATCTGCGTTATCCAGGATCAGCAACCATGTACTGTGTTCTTGCAACCAATGTTTCACCTCTCTAATGATACGCAACTGATCCTTTTCTCTTTTGTCTGGCAAATCCAGCGTCTGAGCTAGACTGGCGAAGTCGGAAACGAGTACTTCACGTGAAGTAGCCTGTACCCAGAGCACCGCCTCGTACTCATGGGCATAGCGATAGGCATACTCGATAGCGAGTTGTGTCTTGCCAATACCACCCAGTCCACTGATGGAACGAACGGTACGTGCAGCCTTGACTGCTGGTGGTGCCATCATTACCCTGATAGGCGCTTTTCTTCCCTGGTACACAATTAAATTTGCCCCTCCAGGCGGCTATGCGATGGTGGACGGACAGCGCTATAATGCAGCAAACAATGTGTATACTGTGCTGAACATGCCCAGTAACTCACCTGAAAGCGTTGTACGTACCGCAGTCATTGCCTTGTTATGCTTAGGCTTATTCGATGTTTTGTCGCTCTTTTTCTCCGAGGACAGCAGCACTGCCGTGGTAAGTGCTCTTGCCCACTTGCTGCATTGGAATTTCACGCAAGGGGTAAAGGGACTAATTCAGGCATTTGCGCTGCTCCTCGAAGCGTTGGGATGGCTGTTGCTCACCCTTTTGGCGGTCCATTTTGGCTATGCCAGCATCAATCATTCAACGTCAGCCTCTGGGTTAGCCGCGGCCCATTACATCTCATATTCCCTGGACATCGGCTTTTACTTCCTCGCGGTCGGGATGATCCTGGCTGGAATTGCAGTTATGAGAGCGATTAGCATTCTTGCACCAATTATCCTCATTATCGTAGGATGTCTTTTCTTCTCCGGCGGCTTTTCTCAACTCTCGCAGTTTCTTCACTTTCTTGGTGGATAAACACCACCCAGTGCCAGGAAGTGACAGCATGATAGAGAAGATATCGGAGGGAGACGGATGGAAAAGGGCTTCAAAGATACCTCGCCAGCCGTCTTCCTCGCCGCTCTCCATTGGAACGAATCGAAGAAGGCAGACTACACACCCGCTTTCGGCGAGCGGTGAGTTATTCGGTATGGTATAATAGGGCAGATCTACGCAGGCTGTTCAGACAATCATGTGTACATGGAAGGAGCGGCCCATGGCATTAGAGCATCAGCAGATCATGAATGTTGACGCCTACTTTCAACTCGAAGCAACCCATCCTGAGACGAACTACGACTATATCGATGGTCGCGTGTACGCGCTGGCAGGCGGAACCGCCAATCATGACACCATCAAATCCAATATTCAGCGTCTTCTTTGGCATCTGTTGCGTGGAGGCCCTTGTCGTGTTTACAGTTCCGATATGAAAGTGTACGTTTCTGAAACACGCTACTTCCATCCCGATGTCACGGTCACCTGTGATCCACGCGACCGAGGAAGAACGCAAGCCATTTCTGCGCCACGCCTCGTGGTCGAAGTGCTTTCCCCCACGACAGAACTCACCGACAGAACATGGAAGCTCAAGAACTATTGCGCTCATCCGACCATCGAAGAGTATGTACTGGTAGATTCACAATCACGGAAAATTGAAAGCTACCACAAAGAAGAAAACAAATGGATTTACGAAGCGTTTGAAACGACAGACGAAATTCTCCTGCATAGCCTGGGCATCCATTTTCCTTTTTCTGAAGCGTACATCGACGTTGAATTTGAAGAAACGGCAGAGGACACGGCACACTAGCGTCGCTGTCGCTTCTTCTGCTTGTACGGCCCCAAGCGCGAACAAAACAGGCGGCAAAAGGCTGCGCCTGAGTGGCAAGAACAGCCCATCGACCTCACAAAAATCGTAGTTCCTGTCATAGAGACTCTCCAGGAGGTTGGTATCTCCTCGTACATCGGTGGCTCTCTCGCTAGCTCCATTCACGGCATGCAACAGAGTGCCTCTGATATCGATCTGGTCCTCATCATCGGGCAAGGCCAGCATTCTTCTGCACTAAGGACGGTGCTGACAACACTACACCATCAGTATCTGGTGGATGCTGAAGAACCTGCCCAGGGATTGTGTGCAACGCATGAGACAAAGCAACGTACAAGTATAAGATTCCATGAGAAGTTTCTTCATCCTCTTTTAGGAGGGGAGCGAATATCTACCTCTCTCTTCGTCTGTCGTGAAATCTGCGTGCTGACCCTCGCGAGGAGCTGCTGATTTGTATCGTATAATAAGGAAAGAGATGCGTGTTACTATTACCAATAAAGGAGAAGGTCTCCATGCAATTGCATTTGCACGTTCCTGAGCATCTAACAGGGAAAAATCAGCAACAGCTAGAGGCACTCGCTTTTGAGGCACTAGTGGTGCGACTCTACGCACTGGGCGAACTCTCTTCAGGAGAGGGGGCAACGCTCCTGGGTTGCACCCGACGAGAATTTCTCGACCTATTAAGTCAGTACAATGTTTCGCTGTTCGATGACGAAATAGATTTCCAGAAAGAGGCCAGCCACGGATAGTCCGCCAGTTGTGACGAACACAACGCCTCTGATTACCCTTGCCGGAGTAGGACTGCTTGATCTTCTTCCACTCCTGTATGGCAGCATCTGGGCTCCGCGTATCGTTCTCCAGGAGTATCAAGCAAAGGCTCCACCGACCGAACCGGACCTGACACAGTTGTCCTGGCTGCGTGTGGTCGATGTCACGATTGATCCGACACTTCCGCTCCTGGATGTCGGCGAAGCGGCAGCAATTTCTTTGGCGCAAATGGTGGGTGCGCGCCTGATCTTGCTGGATGAGCGCAAGGCGCGCAGAATTGCTGCTCAGCTTGGTTTGCCGCTAGCAGGAACGTTGGCTGTACTCTTGCGCGCCAAGCAATTGGGATATATTCTGGCACTTCGTCCACCTATTACCCAAATGCTCAACCAGGGAAGACGCTTTCATCCTGATCTTCTTGCTCGTCTTCTCGCAGAGGCTGGCGAATAACAAGAATTGTTCTGGTTCTATTTTTTCTCGCTTCACAACAGTTCGCATACAATCTTGAGCAAACCTTGAACCGTCATAAACATTTTCTTGAACGCTTTCACTTATACTAAAGATGTCAAGACACCAAGCCCGTGATATCGCGTATATAGAGGAGTATAAAATATGAATAAACGTGTCCTGTTTACTATTATTGGCATCTTACTACTTATATTCTTGCTAAGTATCGGCGCACTATTCCTCATTCCCACGCTTACCTCTGCCAGTCAAAAGACAGCAGCAACACCAGCACCAACCATCGCAGTCACCGCAAACAAAACCGTCAATCCGACCACGCTCGCCTTGCGCACAAACCGTAGTGATATCATCAACCAGATCGCGCAGGGCCTCAAACTCAGCCCAACGCAATTGACCACAGACCTGCAAGGAGGACAAACGCTAACTCAGATAGCAAGTACACAAGGAGTTTCATCTACACAACTACAAACAATTGTCAGCACCGCAATTCAGACAAGCCTACAAGCATCAGTAACAAGCGGTGAGTTGACACAGAAACAGGTCCAGGCAATTATCAAACGGTTCGAGAAGCAACCCACACAACTTGATCGTTTCCTCGCGGGAAGAGCGATTAAAAAAGGCACGCCCACTCCTACAGTGTCTGCGACACCCGCCCAGTAATATAAAACCACCTCTCGTGATCTGAGAGGTGGTTTTACACGCATTGAACTTCTCCGCTCGACATCTCCTGATGAAAAGCGAAGAGGCTATTTTAAGTTGTCCAGGGCGATATTGAGTTCCAGCACATTAATATACGGCTCACCAAAGATGCCGAGGAAACGTCCATGCACCTGACTCATCACCAGATTATGCACCACTGTCACCGGAAGTCCACGTACCTGCGCGACGCGATTGACCTGTAAGAGGGCCGCTTCGACAGAGATATCGGGGTCAAGCCCAGAGCCTGATGCTGTAACAATATCCGAGGGCAGTGGTGTGTTGGGAGCTAACCCATTCTCCTGACGGAACTGCTGAGCATAATTTTTTACGCCCAGATACGTTCCAGGCACGTAGTAGGTATTTTTCTGCCCGGCGACTGGCGTGGCGTTCGCTGGCACAGGCGTACCCGGCGCAATTGTGACCTGACTCCCATTGCCATTGAGCAGGGCCGAGTTCGTCGGTCCTAAGTTCGAGGCCGAAGAGTTGTCACCTTCATACGGCGATGACGCGCCTGTACTGGGATTCGAGGTCGCTGATGGTCGTCCGTGAAAGTATTTCGATGAGGTCCAATATTGTCCTATCAGGTCCGAGCCAACAACTTTGCCATTGACAGTGATGAAACTGCCATTCGCTTGATTGGGGAAAATCACCTGGGCCAATCCTGTGACAATTCCAGGGTAGATCAGTCCCGTGATGATGGTAAAGAGCAGCGTCATTGCTACCGCAGGCCAGAGATAGGTCAACACTGTGACAGGGCGCGGCGCGGGTGTGCGCTGCTCCTGGGCAGGTGATATCTGTGTTGTACTCATGATGCGTTTCTCTCTTTCTCTCGCTATCCACTCTCCCTACGGAAGGCAATTACAAGGTTAAGTGCAGCGCGACCAGAATCAGGTCGATAATCTTAATGCCGACGAAGGGGATAATGATACCGCCCAGGCCATAGAGCAGCAAATTGTTACGCAACAGTTGACCCGCTCCAATCGGACGATATTTGACACCGCGCAACGCCAGAGGCACCAGCGCGATGATAATCAATGCGTTAAAGATAACCGCTGCCAGTACCGCGCTGTGAGGCGTCGCCAGATGCATGACATTCAGAGCATTCAATTGCGGATACGTAGCCGCAAATGCCGCTGGAATGATCGCAAAGTATTTGGCGACATCATTGGCAATACTGAAGGTCGTTAAAGCTCCACGTGTAATCAGTAGCTGCTTGCCAACCTCGACCACTTCAATCAGTTTGGTAGGATTCGAGTCGAGGTCAACCATATTGGCCGCCTCTTTCGCGGCTTGCGTGCCTGTGTTCATTGCCACACCGACATCAGCCTGCGCCAGTGCGGGGGCATCATTTGTGCCATCGCCTGTCATTGCGACGAGCCGACCGCCAAGTTGCTGATCTTTAATCAGCTTCATCTTGGTTTCTGGCGTAGCCTGAGCCAGAAAATCATCGACACCCGCTTCTTTGGCAATCGCGGCAGCGGTCAGCGGGTTATCGCCCGTAATCATGATCGTGCGAATACCCATTTTGCGCAGTTGCTCAAAGCGGGTCTGCATGCCATGCTTGACGATATCTTTCAGTTCGATGACGCCAAGCAAACGTGCCTGCTCACCTGTACCTGTATTTGTAAGCTCAGCAACAACTAGCGGCGTGCTACCTGCGCGCGCGATACCCTCAACCGTACTTCTTAATTCGTCGCTGCTCTGACCGCCATGCTCAGCGACCCAGGCAGCAATCGACTCACCCGCGCCTTTACGAATAGCGTGCAGCGTTGCTGTCCCTTCTTCCATATCGACACCGCTCATGCGCGTTGTCGCGGAGAAGGGCACAAACGTTGCCGAGGGTGCGGCCTCTTCCGATAATCCGTACTTTTCTTTGGCAAGGGTTACAATCGAACGGCCCTCTGGTGTCTCATCGGCCAGACTGGAAAGCAAGGCAGCTTTTGCCAAATCTTGCTCTTCAACGCCTTGCAGTGGGACAAAACGACTGGCTTGACGGTTGCCAATCGTGATGGTGCCCGTCTTATCCAGCAGCAAGACATCGACATCGCCTGCCGCCTCAACCGCGCGTCCGCTCATTGCCAACACGTTCCGTTGCACCATGCGGTCCATACCCGCGATACCAATAGCTGAGAGCAAACCGCCAATCGTCGTTGGGATAAGGCAGACAAGCAGCGCGATCAGCGTAGTAATCGAGACGGGAGCACCTGAATAGATAGCAAACGGCTCGAGCGAAACGACGACCAACACAAAGATGATTGTCAAGCTGGCAAGGAGAATGTTTAACGCAATCTCGTTGGGCGTCTTCTGGCGTTGCGCTCCTTCGACCAATGCAATCATGCGATCCAGGAACGTCTCGCCTGGATTGGCAGTCACGCGCACAATAATCCAGTCGGACAGGACGCGCGTACCGCCTGTAACCGCACTTCTATCGCCGCCACTTTCACGAATAACAGGAGCAGACTCACCAGTGATCGCCGACTCGTCAACGGATGCCACGCCCTCAACGACCTCGCCATCACCAGGGATCACATCGCCTGCTTCGACCAACACGAGGTCGCCTTTGCGCAAATCGGGAGCGGCAACCTCTGTATAACGCGCTGTTCGCTCACGGCTACTCAGACGTTTTGCCACTGTTGTTGTACGCGCTTTACGCAACGTATCAGCTTGTGCCTTGCCACGTCCCTCCGCCATCGCCTCGGCAAAGTTCGCGAACAGGACCGTGAACCATAACCAGATCGCCACGGCCAGCACGAAAATGGTCTCATAGGTCAACGTTTGTTGCGTAAACGTTCGTGTGGGTGCGGTAAAGAGCAAGCGCACGAATTCAATCGTTGTGACCACGCTGCCCACTTCCACGACAAACATGACAGGGTTTCGCAACTGCACACGTGGATCAAGCTTCTTGAACGAATCGAGCGTCGCCCGTCGAAGAATCTTGGGATCGAAGATCGAGAGGTCGCCTTTGCGGCGCGATGACTCCCGTTCCTCTGCTGATTCAGGCTGCTGTACTGGTTGAAGTTGTGCTTGCGTAGTCATCTTAGAAAATCTTTCCTTGTAGCATCAACAGATGCTCAACAATTGGTCCGAGCGAATAGGCAGGGAAGTAGGTGAGTGCGCCAACAATAATAATGACGCCAATCAACAGCGCTACCCAGAGCGCACCCGTTGTGGGGAATGTTCCCAAGCCAGCGGGAACAACACGCTTTTTGACCAGGGAACCCGCCAGAGCCATAATCGGGATCACGAACATAATGCGCCCGATCAGGAATGCAAGTCCCAGTGTCCAGTTAAAAAAGGGTGTATTCCCATTCAATCCAGCAAAAGCCGAGCCGTTGTTGCCATTCGCCGATGTATAGGCATACAGAATCTCAGATAATCCGTGCGGCCCCGTGTTGAGAATAGAGGACACCCCTTGCGGAATGACGACCGCAACAGCGGAAAAGCCCAGGATCGATGCAGGGAGTATGAGGATGGCGAGGGCCGCCATCATAATCTCCTTTCGCTCAATCTTCTTGCCCAGGTATTCAGGTGTACGCCCTACCATCAAACCAGCGATAAACACCGCGAGGATGGCAAAGACCAGCAAGTCATACAGCCCAGAACCAACACCACCAAAGACCAGTTCACCAAGCGCAATATTGGTCAATGGAACCAAGCCACCTATTGGCGTATAACTGTCTACGAAACTGTTCACGCATCCACAGGAGGTATCAGTCGAAACGGTATCGAACCAGACAGAGTCTGTGATGCCGAAGCGCACCTCCTTTCCCTCCATATTGCCCCCTGCCTGTATCGCTGAAGGATGCTGATCTATACCGTACTGATTAAACAATGGATTGCCAATCTGCTCGGCTGGCAAGGCCACCGCGATACCAACCAGAAACAGCACTGCTGAGACAATCCACAGTCCCCAGCCCTGGCGCGTATCACCAGCCATCTTCCCAAACAGATAGAAAAGGCCAGCGGGGATCGCAAAGACGGAGACCAGGATCACCAGATTGGTCAATGCATTCGGATTTTCATACGGATGGGCAGAGTTGGCATTGAAGGGTCCACCACCATTCGTGCCGAAATCCTTGATCCACTCCTGCGAAGCAAATGGCCCTTGCGCGATAATCTGCGTATGACCCTCCAATGTATGAATCACGACATAGGGATTGAAGTTTTGTACCATGCCCTGCGAGACGTAGAACAGTGCGCCAATAATCGAAATGGGCAATAGCACGTAGAGAATACAGCGCGTCAGGTCTACATAGAAGTTTCCCAGGTGTTGCGCACTGCGACGGGTCAGACCACGCACGACCGCAACAGCCAAGGCAATGCCCACGGCCGCCGAAACAAAATTGTGAAAGGCCAGCCCGACCATTTGCGTGAAATAGCTCATGGTCTGCTCACCTGCATAGTTTTGCCAGTTAGTATTAGTGGTAAACGACGACGCAGTATTAAAGGCCAGCCCAGGCTCGACTGCACCAAAACCTTGAGGATTAAGTGGCAGAACCTGTTGCGTTCGCTCGATGAGATATAAGAGCAACATGCCTACCACGCTAAACACCAACATATCAATGGTGTAGTGCAACCAGCCATGTTCTTCTTCTGCATTAACACGCGAGATTTTATATAGCACGCGCTCTACAGGAACCAGGACAGGCGAGAACCACGTGCGTTCGCCTGCGAAAACATGGGTCATATAGAGTCCAAGCGGCTTCGTGATCAACAAAACGATGACCAGGAAGACCACAATCTGTAGCACGCTATTGAATGTGACAGGCATCGGGATTTCCCTCACTATCGAAAGACAAAATTAGAACTTCTCAGGCGCGAGCAATGCAATGACCAGATACACGATGATTGCAAGCGTGACAATACCAACAAGGATATATTCCAGTGGCGTATTCATGTGATGTTCCTCTCTTTCCCCGTGCGCTATAAGCGATCACAGCCATAAGCAAAAGCAATCAGGGCCGCGAACGCAACAAGTGTTACGACCACAACAATCAGATCAAGCACGAGATTCCTCCTCAGAAATTACGGGCAGTAAAACCGCTAGCCCGCTATTTGACAGAAAAGATGCACAAACACAGCCTTTATCCTTTGTATGTAAGAATAAAGGCATATCCACACACAGCACGCTGAAAAATTTACCATCAGTACATTAGAATGTGCATTCATCATAACAGGAATAGTCAGGCTTTCCGTGTTCCAAACAGAGTATAGCAGGGGATTCGTCAAGAGGCGTTCAGAAGAACGATAACCGCACTCAAAAATTTCTCAAAAAATGTCATCGTGTCCCTGCTCAATGGGTTCAACCTCTTCACGCAAGCACGAGTCACAGCTAGGGTACAGTGAATACCAGACGCATTATAAAAGAGGGCCACACACTGGGTTTCCAATAGCAAAGCTAGCCACAAGAAGTTCAGTTAAAAGAAGGCTCGTTTGAGGGGGTTTTACGTAGGTAATGAGGATAAGTGAAACGGTCTGAAACGGCTTGTAGACTGGTGTGAGGGGATTTTAGGCACAAAAAAGCCGATGGTCGGATTCGAACCGACGACCGGCTGTTTACAAAACAGCTGCTCTGCCCCTGAGCTACATCGGCGTGAAAGATACTTCGATTTCACACAGTGATTATACCGTCACCGAGCCGAACTGTCAAGCATTTTCTCTCCACATATGGCAACCGCAAAAAGATGCTGGTTTTGCGTTTTTCTTAAAAAAAGGTCTTAGACTATGTAGATGTAGATTAGGAAGATGTTAGAAATACTATTACTAGCGTTTTTGAATAGCCAAAAGAGTTATAGAACGAAACCTTCTCTTTTTTTAGTACGTGAATAGAGTACATATGGGGATTCCTATGAACCTAACGGGTACAGGAGATTTTACGATGCGATGCCAAACAGTTCTTCCTAATAAAAAAAAACATAGTTACGAAAAGACTATTCTTATTGTCGAGGATGATGACAACATTGGTAAATTTTTGGTCACCGTGTTTTCGCTCGAAACATCCTACAGACCATTACTTGTAACTGACGGATTTCAAGCTCTGCAAATAGCAAAAAGCATAAAACCGTCACTATGTATTACTGATTATCGGCTTCCAGAGATGAATGGCATCGAATTCTATGACCAACTACAGAACATTCATGAGTGGACACAAGTACCTGTCATTATGATGAGTGCCTATCTACCAACGCAAGAAATGCAAAAACGTCATATGATTGGCATGAGTAAGCCCTTTGACCTGGACGAGTTGTTGGATACCGTTGACCATTTACTTACAACGGAGACCACATAGAGATGTTCTTTCCATGGGGACTGGTGAGCAGGTAGGCTGGCGTCGCCTAACACATACTTCTCTACCGCGAGGTGCGCTTCCCCCTTCGTACCTCCGGCTTTAAGAGGCGATGCTGGCATACCTGCCCGGCCATTAATGCTGTTTGTAGCCTGTAGCATCGACGCGAAGCGTTTATCCCCTGTGCACTCCATATAACAGCGATGGAATTATCTCTGGGCAAGATGTGTAATAATTAGGAGACTGCAGATTATAGGGCAACTTACCTGGGGAGAACAACATATTTATGAACTTTATACGTGTTTTTGCCGCCATATGCGGCATTATTTTGGTGTTACTTGCGCTACAAGATGGCTTTGAAACGATCATCCTCCCACGCCGTGTCTCGCGCAAATTTCGCCTTGCACGCCTCTTTTATACCTTCATGTGGTCGCTCTGGTCTCTGCCAGCACGCAAGTGGCATCCAGGCAATCGGCGCGAATACTATCTTGGGTACTTCGGCCCCCTCTCACTCATCCTACTACTTATTCTCTGGGCCTGGTTATTAGTGCTTGGCTTTGCCTGCTTGCAATGGGGCATGGACAGTCCATTGGGCACACTCGATCACAACACAGGCTTTGGCACATACCTCTATATGAGCGGAACGACCTTTATCACGCTTGGGTTGGGCGATGTCGTGCCGCTTTCGGGCGCGGGGCGCGGTTTTGTCATTATCGAGGCGGGCACAGGATTTGCCTTCCTCGCCCTCGTTATCGGATATGTGCCTGTCATTTATCAGGCATTCTCACATCGTGAATCGAATATCTCGCTCCTTGATGCCCGCGCTGGTTCTCCGCCGAGCGCATCGGCCTTGCTATTGCGCCATCAACACAGTATTCCCGACGAGGTAATTGCCTACTTACATGAATGGGAACACTGGAGTGCCGAATTACTCGAAAACGTTATCTCCTACCCTGTATTGGCCTACTATCGCTCTCAACACATGAGCCAATCCTGGCTAGGTGCACTCACAACAGTGTTGGATGTATGCGCTCTTATTCTAGCAGGTGTAGAAAATATTCCCACGAAGCCTGCAAAATTTACCTTTGCGATAGCGCGCCACGCAGCGGTAGACCTGGCCCAAATCTTAAATGTTGCCCCCCTGAAGATGCCTGATCGCCTGCCAACAGAGGACTTCGCGCATCTCCACTCCATGTTAGTAGCGGCAGGCTTTATGGTAGGCGATACAGAGGCAACAGAGAAACGGCTCAAACAGCTACGCGGCATGTATGAGCCATTTGTGCAAGGGCTGGCCCAATACTTGCTCACGCCTTTGCCGCGCTGGATTAGCGTGCCGGGCCAGGTTGATGATTGGCAGACAAGCGCGTGGGACCACTTCCTCGAATCATCGCCACACACGCTTGATCGTGCCATTCGTGGTGACTAGCGACCTTCAACAGCCGAGAACGTTGCTCTTTCTGGCGGATTATCCTCCCTTTACAACAAAGGATGCATAGTGCGCCAGGAAGATGGTGTACCAACGATCACAGCAGGCTCCCACCCCGGCTCACCATAGAGAACTGAGCCGTCCCAGTGTGAATTCTTGCGACAGAATTGATAACGAATTTGCCAGTGGCGTCCAACTTTTTGCTTCTCATGATAAGCAGTTTCCACGCCTAAATGAAAGGTGAGCAGTTGCGCGTAGTAGGGTTGAAGACGATATTCCATATCATCAGTATCAAGTTCATGATCGGCAAAGGAGAGCTGAAGATCAAAGGAATAAGGATAGCTGGCAACTTCAGGATCACGTATCTCTTCATCGGCAGCATGAACGAGGATCAACATGCCCAACATCTCAAATTGATAGTAGGATTCGCCCGCAGCGGAATTACGGCGGGAAGGTGGAAGCGAGAACAGTGTACAAATATCAGTGGTAAGTTGCTGTAAGGTTTTATCGGTTTTAATACAAATCTGAAATGACATAGAAAAGGCTCCTTGTTGGAGAGTGTGCCGATGTCTAACACATCTTACGTCTCTTCTGAGGCTGTGTCAAGGCAAAGTTTCGCTTGCGCTTGATATTTCAGCCATGTCACGCCCCTTGACAAACCCCAACTACGCGACATAAAATATAAACAGACGTTTATGTAATTACGATGGATGAAATATCTCCATCATCACTAGAGAGTAGCATGAATAACTGGCGCGAACTTAAAATAATGCTAAAATCACTAGCAGACGTTGCCCGTCTGACCATCGTTTATCATCTGGCGCGTCAGGAGCGTGTTACCGTAACCGACCTGACTGATCGCCTGAATATTAGCCAGCCGCTTGTCTCATGGCATCTACGCCGTTTGAAGCGTGCGGGCCTGGTTGAAACCCACCGTGCCGGTCGCCTGGTCTACTGCACTCTCAACCGTGAACGCTTCCAACAATGCCTTCACGCTCTGGGTCTGCTCATTGACCCCAATGTGCATAGTGCGTCGTTACCGAGCGGGGATGCGCTCCTGGAAGTTGATCTCGGTATGGAAGAATAACAGATACCCCGTGCCGCCCCGCCCTTGCTAGAACCAGGATTATGGCAGAGCAGGTTCTACCCCTATCTCTCCGTGTGACTTCAGTATAGCAAATGTTAACAAATCTTTACAACCATTTAAGCCTGATTTTTAACCTCTTCATGGTAGAGTACATATGAGGGAGGCGGACGGGCGAATTGTGTATACCAATACACCAAGAAGAAATACAGATACAAAACTGAAAGAAAAAGAAGAGGAGTTGCATGACAACCATCAAGCACAATAGCATCACCCCTGTCTCTGCGCGTACCAGTGCTGGCACAGCTACGTTGAAGAAACGCAGACAGATGACTCAGCAGCAGGCTCTACAAGCAGGCAAGGTTGGACGCGCCGACCTGCATATGCACAGCACGTACAGCGACGGCATCGGCACTATTGAGCAGATTCTTGATTATGCCCAGCAACGCACCAATCTCGATGTTATCGCGCTCACCGATCACGATGTCATCGAGGGTTCACTGCGAGCCCGCGACCTGTGGGCTAGTGGCAACTATCGTTTTGATTTCGTCGTGGGTGAAGAAATCTCTACAAGCGAGGGCCACCTCCTGGCTCTCTTTATCGAGAAACGTATTCGCCCCGGCCTGAGCATGGAACGCAGTATTGATCTGATTCATGAGCAAGGCGGATTGGCAGTTATCGCCCATCCTCTGCACCCACTCTTCCGCCATAGCTGTTCTCGTGAAGTGATGGATCGCATTCATGCCGCCAGTGATGTCTGGTTTGATGGCATTGAAACCTGGAATGCCAGCTTTTGCGGCATCTACGCAAATCGTCTGACAATGAGCGTGAACCGTGACATCTACAAATTGCCGGAATTGGGCAATAGCGATGCCCACACACTCAACGCTATTGGGCGTGGTTGCACATGGTTCGAGGGCAAAACCGCGCAAGACGTGCGTGTAACCATTGAGAGTGGTTTAAGTGCTCCTGGGGGACGTCTCTGGGATGTTCAGGACTACCTCAACTGGGCTCGTTATCGCGTCAGCAAAGAAGGACGTGAGGCACGCCGCATGATGACAGCCGCGATGGGCGAAGGCGAGAGTATCTCAGAGTCGGTTGCTTAAGCGAGCAGGACAATTGCAAGCCGCTTGCATCCAATACAATCATGGCATTATGAGCAGGGCGACTCTTGCGGCTTACACGGGGAGGGTTTTTGGTGAAGAGGGCATTGGGTGCATATGGTGTACGACGGGCGACCACACGGGTCCCCACCCCACGTCCACCCCACCCCTGCCCCTACTATACACGCCCTTGCACCCGCACGCGGGTGCGAAACATCCCTGCACGACGTGCGTCGTAATATAGTAGGGGCGGGGGCGGTGCTGGGGATGGGTGGGGACCCTTGTGGTCGCCCGTCCGTTCCACACCATGCGGCAATGGGTCCAAAAAACCTACATGTGTAAGGACTCTTGCGGTCGCCCTGCCTGAAAATTACTCTAGCCATGTACACCGGTATTCCTGCAAGGAATTGGTAAAATCGCGTTGACAGATACTTTAAGCCTGTCGTTGATATAATGATATATTCTTATATTGGAAGATAAAATGTGCATTTACACAGCTTTGCGATAAATCACATCCGTGTGGGGGTATGGGTTTTCGGACAAATGTAGCACATTCTTTGCCGTTCACATATTGTTGACAGAAAAAGACACGAAATTAGTCAGATATCTACTCCCCTACTAGTTCTCTCACGTCAAGTATGATACAATAGAATTATGTTTAGCAGACGCATACAGCAACGCGCCAGACACCTGGTAATGCTGCTCATTCAACCATTTGCACGGCTAGGTGTTTCGCCAAATACATTGACCATGATTGGACTCCTGCTTAGTATAGTGACAGCAGTGGTCATATCGCAGGGGAACCTATTTGCGGGTGGTGTGCTGGTGCTTTTCGCTGGCATCTTTGATATGTTTGACGGGGCGATGGCGCGCATACTTCATGCCGCCACGACTTTCGGAGCGTTTTTTGACTCAACGCTCGACCGCTTTTCGGAAAGCATTATCCTGTTCGGGCTGCTCTATTATGCTCTAAACCAGCCGGGCCTCCATGACGCACTCTGGCCTGTTGCGCACGAGCAGTCGTGGATGATTGCACTGATCTATATCGCGGTCGTCGGTTCGTTGATGGTTAGCTATACCAAAGCACGCGCTGAAGGATTGGGCTTAGAATGCAGAAAAGGTCTGCTCGCACGCCCCGAACGTGTCATTATCCTGGCAATTGGACTCTTATCCGGCACAGGCATCTGTATGTGGGCTGTGGCCCTTCTGGCAGTCTTCTCAAATGTGACAGCGGTTGAACGTATGATTTATGTTTGGCACATGACCAAAGAAGCAGCGATGCCAGATGGCTCGCCTGACGGTCACAAGCCAGATTCATCTCAGCCGCAGAACGCCAGAACGGACGAACGCCATCTGCCAACAACAGTTAGGACGAACGTGACCCACGATCCTTCCGCTCGTCCTGTACCCACTCGTGTTCCGCCATTTCACGGGGGTGTACCTAAAGAGTGATGCAAATGGCGTAGACAATGGTAATACTGGACCGAATCAGCAGATAGCGCAGCGCAAAAGACTTCCAGAGGAGAAGATCGGGGCGGTTCATCGCGATTGTGTAGTCAGCATATACAAATAACAGTGGTATGAGGGAATATAGGAATTTTGTCGGGAACCGACATGTCATCTATGAGATGTGTTTTACACAACGCTGATGCCTGCCCATCTGTTATACAACCTGGCGTACCAAAGAGAAGAGATGTACAGGTCCGCCCCTACTATCTTCAGTCGCGTTTTCTGTCCTACTCGCCTGCGCTCCGGTCCTTAGCAACTGAGACTGGAGATCTTAGTGACAACACAACATACACATGATGAGCAGCGCGACGCCGATGTCTCCGTCGCAGAGCAGCTTCATGCCTCCGAATCGGGAGCTGACTCACCTTCTCTCGAACCAACTCAGGTTCTTGATGCTGCTACATCTATAACAGTAGACACACCAACACCCTCCATCGCTAGCGATTTAGGAGAGACAGACACGTCTGCTTCTCTACCTACCCCCGCTATCACTAGTCATGAGGAACAGACAAACGAAACCGAGACCTCTTCCACTTCTGTAGACGAGGCTCTTCACACAACAACACAGGAGGTTCCATCCTCGGAATATCACGCAGATGACGCATCGCTCGTCTCAGTTCCATCGGCGTCGGAGGCAACTGCAGAGGGCACAACCGTTGATGAGGCGACCGCAACAGCGGCAGAAACAGCCGCGCCACTGAGTGATACACCCATTGCTTCAACTACTGCAGCAGAACAGCCGTCTCATGAGGCGACAACCACAGATACCCTTCCTGTTGAACAACATGTGGAACAATTGCCGCTCGACGCGCAAGATACCGCTGTAGCAGCACCAGCCGCTATCACCTCAGATCAGGGAGATGCAGAAGCACTTGAGGCGGTAACGGATACGGAAGCGCAGGCAAATACACCAACAGCGGAGTTAGAGATGGCCTCTGGATTCGCGCAGCCGGAAGAAGCACAATCCGCGACACCTGCGAGCGAAACGCAAGAACCAGAAGCAGTCTTGCCCTTTACGGCCTTCATCGAGGAGTTCCGTCAGACCGAGGCCCAGCGTGGCGTCAATACATTGCCCATTTTCGGCTCTGAGCCAACAAATGAGCCATTTGCCTTGCTCGAAGCAGTTACCAGCTTTACGTATGGCTTTGAAGATACACCACTAGAGGCAGCAGAGCCACAGGGGAGCACTATGCTTGAAACAGGCACACATGATGCGCCAGCCGACCAGGAAGTGGTTGCAGAAGTAACCACCGGTGAGGAAAAGCAAGAGAACGTAGCCGATACCAGCACGCAGGAGAGAGCAGCACACGACAACACGGAGATTGTGGAGAGTCCCACGGCGATAAGCACACCCGCCGTACGACCAGTGTCTCCGCTCTTGCGCCCGGCCACGCGTTTGCGCGTGCCCCGTCATGGCCTGATACGCTCACGAGAGCATAATGAGGAACACACACCGCCAGCAACAGATGCACAAACTGGATCTGGCAATGACACCCTTGCCGCCGAGCAACAGAACACACCTGCCACCGCTGAACCACAGCGTCCAGCACGTCGGTATCGTTTTGATCGTCCAGCATCTGCCAGCAGCCATGCTGCCGCTGGAGCCAGCCCGGCCGCCACTACCCAAACACCACAGGCTCGTACTGAAGAAGCGAAACCACAAACTGCCGCTTCCGCATCTCCCACGCCAACACCAGCACGTGCGGAAAATACTGCGCCTGCCTCCCAGGGTGAGGCCACTGTACAGCCAAAGGCTGTGGCAACAAATGGGCATAACAGCAATGGCGCGCAACCTGCGCCAAAGCCTGCTAGCGCGCAACCTGTCGCGCAGGAGAGCCAGACGCCTCCTGCCTCAAATGGCATTTCCGCGATTAGCGACCAGGACCGCCGCCGCCGTCATGGACAAGATCGGCCTCGTGAAAAGGATCAGCCAGCACAACAAGCGCAAACGCCCGTTGCCCCAGCCGCCAACGCGCCAGTAACACCCCCGACAGTACCACCTGTACAGGAAACACCTACACCAGTTGCGGAGCAAATACCAGCTATGATGATTGAAGATATCGCACCAGAAGACCTTCCACCGTTAGAGTACGCCGAATTACAGAAAGCGACATCGCGCCGTCGCCGCCGCCATCGCACGGGCACGAATAATGCCACGGCTGCCCCTACCGTTGCAACGCCAGTGGTAGCCAAAGTCGATGTGGCACCCATTCCAGCACCGCTCATCCCACCCGCGCTTCCAGCAGCACAGGTAGCGGCACCACAGCTACCCGCGACAGGAGCGGGAGCAGGAAGTAAAGCAGCACCACCACCAACATCGGCAGCAGCAGCGCAATATACTATCGTCTCTGGCTACACCGTTAACCAGATGAACCAGGGCAACGATCTCGGTGGACCCTTCATGGCTCCAGAGCCTTCACCTGCGCGTGGTAGCGTTCTCTCGCGCGATGGTCGCACCATCAATCGAGCCGAATCTCAACGGATGCCAGTCTATCCGTCGCGCACTGCGGAGCCATCTGCGAACTCGATTCAACAGCTTGCTAGCGTTCTCTCGCAAGCAATCCAGACACAGACAGATCGCATGGTCGCGGAATTGCATCGCGCAAATCAGGCTCCGACTAATGTCTCTGTCTCATTCCCGCCATTCCCCTCGACAGAGCGCGTCGGCGTCTTCGTGGATGTGGCAAACCTGCTTTACTCGGCACGCACGCTGCGTATTGCGGTCGATTTCGGCAAATTGCTCAACTTCTTGCGCGGCAACCGCCGTCTCGTGCGCGCCCATGCCTATTGTCCAACCAGCCCCCAGGCCGGTGACGAGCAGATGTTCCTGCAAGCCGTCAAAGGACTGGGCTATCGCATCACAACAAAAAACTATAAAACGTTCGCCAGTGGCGCGAAAAAAGCCGACCTGGACTTAGACCTGTGCATGGATGTCGTGCGCCTCGTCGATGGTCGGGCCGTTGATTGTGTCGTATTGGTCAGCGGCGACAGCGACTTTATGCCAATGCTCGACTACTGTTCCGATCATGGCGTGCGCGTCGAAGTTGCTGCCTTCGATGAAGCGATGTCAGCGACACTGCGCCAGAGCTGTGATCTGTTCGTCAACCTCTCTATGCTCGAAGAGATCCGCTCCTAACACTCATGTTTGACAGGGGCAGGGCGACCGCGAGGGTCGCCTTGCCCCTCGATCTCTTGCATGGCCCAACCTATGATTTGCTCATCTCCATCATCGCCCCCTCGCCTCTCTATACGCAATCATCAGACGCACTCACTGAGCCACACATTAACTCCGCTATTCTTGTGAGAAACTGCCTCTACGTTACGTATTTTTATTATTGAAGTTGTTCGTGTCGCCTATACCCTCGATTGATTGTATACGCGCTCACACCAACACCTTCACCAGGCAATCAATACTATGGAACAATGGCTCCCAACCTCCTACCGTCTATTTGTCATTGGGAAACATTGTCCCATGCTATTTGTAGGAAAAACACTCAGTTTTTCTGGCAGACCGTATCTCATCCGAGAGAGCAGAAAGGAACCTATCTATGCGCAAGTTTGGTGGTCTCGCTCAGGTCGCATCCCTGCTGACCATCGTTGCCATATTGCTTGCCGCCTGTGGCAGCAGCGGCAGCACAACAGGAACCAGCACGGGCAGCACCCCGACCAAAACAGCCCTTAAGGTAGCTCTGGTTACTGACATCGGCGGCCTCAATGACAATGGCTTTAACCACCTTGCCTATACAGGCTATACGAAAGCCCAACAGCAGTACGGCTTCACTTCAAAAGTTATTCAGACACAATCCCAGAGCGACTATGTTGGTAACCTGACACAGGCCGCCCAAGCGGCTGATCTGGTGATCGCTGTCGGTTTCTTGATGCAGACACCGCTCGACCAGGTGGCAAAGCAATTCCCCAACAAGAAATTCGCCATTGTCGATGGCTGCGCAACCGACACAAACGGCAACTGCGATCCTCTGCCAAACGTCGCCCCACTCTTCTTCAAAGAACAAGAAGCGGGCTGTCTGGTTGGCGCAGTCGCGGGCCAAATGGAGGTTGATGGCAAAGCAAAGGTCCCTCACCTGCTCGGCGCAAATACTATCGCCGCCGTTGGTGGCCTCTCAATCCCACCAGTAAACCGCTATATCGCGGGTTACAAATACTGCGCAACCAAGGTTGATCCCACCGTCAAGGTTATCATCAACTACTCGCAGGATTTCGCGGCAACAGCAAAATGTAAAGACATCGCCACCAGCCAGATCGACCAGCACCAGGCCGATATCATCTTCCAGGTTGCAGGCGGTTGTGGCGTTGGCGCACTTGACGCCGCCAACTCAAAGGGCGTTTATGGCATTGGCGTGGATGCCGACCAGGGCTACCTCTACCCCAGCGTGATTACCAGCGCGCTCAAAAAGGTTGATGTCGCCGTGTATGACACGATTGACAGCTTCCAAAAAGGCCAGTTCACCAGCAGTCCACCCAAGTTCGATCTTGTTCACAATGGCGTTGGCTATGCTCCCGTCAGCAGTGCCGTTCCAGCCGATGCCAAACAGCTGGCAGACAGCTACGCACAACAAATCATTAGCGGCTCTCTTGTGCCACCAGAAAACATTCCTTAACTCTTCGGCTGCTTTTTATACAGGCGGTCGCTCCACTTGGAAGAGTGGAGCGACCGCCTTTTCGCGCGCGAATTTTATCCCTACAACCATTGACAGCATCCCTTTTCATCAGTATACTTACTATCGTAAACGTTATCGGTAACGCTTACGGTAACGTTTACAGAAGAGTTATGCCTGTCATGTGTCACATATCGCCTATTTTTCGGATGCGCATACATGTCATGAGCGAGAACATGCTTCTCTGGAAGGCGAACCGTATTTGCTACATGCCGAAGGCAGAAAGAGAGGGAAGAGTCGTACACATCCACATCTGGCCGATAAAGATTAGTATGCCTGCATGACCTGTAGACCGAAGTTGTTCTCTTACCTGTGTCCTTATTTTCAACCGTTAGGAGGTTGGTTTATGAGTTCCCTGACTCCTATATCCATGTATAAGCAACGTCGCTGGTTGCCACTCCTCTCGATCCTGTTTGGTCTTGTGATGCTTCTTGCCGCTTGTGGTGGTCAGGCTACGCCCACCAGTGGCAACAGCAAACAAGGTGGAACATTAACTATCGTACCCAGTCCAATTGGTGACTTCACGCAAAACTTCAACCCTTATGCCCCTAACCCTAGTTACGGTTCGCTCGGTCTGGTCTATGAAACCTTGTTTTTCTTTAACCGTGAAGATGGCAGTGTCCACCCCTGGTTGGCGTCAAGCTATCAGTTCTCTAGCGATGGAAAGACGTTAACGCTTCACCTGCGTCCAAATGTTACCTGGTCGGATGGTCAAGCATTTACCAGCGATGATGTTGCATTCACGCTCAACATGCTGCACCAGTATCCAGCAACCGATGCCAATCAGCTTTGGTCGGTCATAAGTAGCGTGAGCAATCCTGATCCTACGACGGTAGTCGTTGCGCTCAAGCAGACCTACTCGCCGTTACTCTGGTACCTGGGCGGACAGACCTATATGCTACCCAAACATATCTGGTCCAGCGTAGGCGACCCTACCAAATATGCCGATAGCAACCCGGTTGGGACAGGCCCATTCACGCTCAAATCGTTTTCCCCGCAATTGATTGACTACTATCGCAATGCCCACTACTGGCAACCCGGCAAACCATCGATCAACGAGGTGCGCTATCCCTCGTTCAACTCCAACACGGGTGCGCAATTACTTCTTTCACAAGGTGGTGTTGACTGGACAGGTCTGTATACGCCGGATATTCAGAGTACCTTCGTCGCGCGTGATCCGGCACATAACCATTACTGGTTCCCACCCAGCAGTGTTCAGACGCTCTACCTGAACACCGCCAAGTATCCCTTCAATCTGTTACCTGTTCGTCAGGCAATCAGTCTTGCGATCAATCGCGACGCACTCTACAAAACGGGTGAAAATGGCTATGAGCCGCCTGCCAGCCCAACAGGGTTGGTCTTGCCCGCCAATAAGTCGTACTTAACCTCTGACTATAGCAGTACTAATTTCAGTCTTGACGACGCGCAGGCAACCTCACTGATTACCGGTGCAGGCTTCCACAAGGGCAGTGACGGCATCTATGTGGATAGCAAAGGTAACCGTTTGTCCTTCTCGCTCAACGTCGTTACAGGTTGGACCGACTGGGTGACGGACTGCCAGCTTATCGCCAGCGACCTCAAACAAGTTGGTATCGCGGTCAATGTCAATGCTCTTTCGTTCAACGCTTACTACAGCGCGATGCAACTGGGCAACTTCGACATGGTGATGTCGTGGACGAATGCAGGCCCAACGCCTTTCTTCCTGTATAATTCGATGCTCAACAGCACCAATACCGCACCTGTTGGCAAAGCGGCAAACTCAAACTGGGAACGCTGGAAGGATAGCAACACTGACGCATTGTTGAACCAATACGCGAACTCGGTCGATCCCAATACACAGCAACAGGCTATCGCGGGTCTGGAGAAGATCATGGTTGAGCAATTGCCTACTATCCCGCTGGTCTATAACGCGCAGTGGTACGAATATAGCACGGCCCGTTTCGTCGGCTGGCCCGACCAGAATCATCCCTATGCTGTACCATCGCCATATACCTTTCCTGATGCAGAGATCGTCGTTCTTAACCTGCACGCCGCCTAATGCATCATCTGTGACCAACCATTGACCACTTGCATCCCATACAGGCAGCTTCTCATGATGAGGGGCTGCCTGTATAGACTCAGAGATCTCAAGGAAAGAGAGCAACACATGCTACAAATACAGAACGGAACCATTGTTGCCGCCCATCTACCTGGCACGCCCGCCGTTGCCTTGCGCGGTGCTGGCGTTGGCGGGTGGATGAATATGGAGAATTTTATCAATGGCTACCCAGGTGCAGAGGGCAGCCTTAAAGCTACCATGAGCCATATTCTAGGCGCCAACAAAACGCAGTTCTTCTTTGAGCGATTGCTTGATTATTTTCTTTCGGAAGATGATATCGCTTTTCTCAAAGCCAGTGGCAGCACTGTTGTGCGCCTGCCGCTCAACTATCGCCATTTTGAGGATGATCGTTATCCGTTTACCTACTTAGAAGCGGGTTTCCAGCGACTTGATCGCGTGCTCGGTTGGTGCGCCAAATATGGCCTGTATGCCATTCTCGATCTCCACGCTGTGCAGGGCTGGCAAAATACCGACTGGCATAGCGATAATACCAGTCGCAACACGCTTTTCTGGCAGCATCCTCACTTTCAGGACCGTTTTGTCGCGCTATGGGCTGAATTTGCGCGTCGCTATCGCGACAACGAGATCATTGCCGCCTACGATATCATGAACGAACCTGTCACTAACGCACCGTATGGCCTTTTCAGCTTCAACTACACCCCCGATTGGGAAATCCTCAATACCATTTACAGACGTGCGGTACGCGCCATTCGCTCGGCAGGCGATCAACATATCATCTTTCTCGAAGGTGATCTTTTCTCTACGCATTTCTCGCAGCTTGAAGTCAACTACGCGGATAATCTGGCCTATAGCAGCCATAACTACACCGATGCTGGATTTGGACCTGGGATCTACCCTGGCACGATCAACGGGCGCGAATGGAATAGAGACACACAAATGGAACTATTCCTGGCCACTGAAGGCGTACACTATGCCCGCCAGCGCAATGTCCCACTCTGGGTCGGTGAATTCGGCTCCGTTATCAACGGTCCCATCGAGGAAGAGCCAGATCGCTTGCGCGCACTCGACGATCAACTCGCGACATTCAATCAGTGCAATGCCCACTGGACGGCGTGGACGTATAAGGATGTTGGCGTCATGGGTTGGGTCACCCTTGATCCCGCCTCAGACTACATGCAGGTAATTGCCCCTATCCTGAGAACTAAACGTCAACTGCATACTGACTTCTGGATGCACTGGCTTTCACCTACCCCCATACGCCAGATGACGAATGAACTGGCCCATTCTATCGCCGAGATCGCCGATGACCCCTCCCTTGATACGGCAGCGAATGAACGCTTTTTTACACAGGCCGCTCTTGATATCTACGCGGGAGCTATCCTACAACGCAGCTTTGCCGAATGCTTCAAGGGCATGTCAGACAACGAGATCGACAGCATCTTACAATCATTTGCGTTTCACAACTGTCATCCTCACACGGGCCTTATATCTGTCTTGCAGAAAAACATGCAGTAACATCTGCCCAACGATGAGAGCAACGAGCATCATTCACGGTGCCAATCTCGATTGCTCTCGTTTTTTACCCACTAAGCAAAGCTATGGCGTCTTTTATTCTAAGAGAGGGTTGCCGATGGAACCTTGACAAACGAGGTCTCCATCCGATACACTACTTATCAGCTGATAAATGTATATGTGGTGAAAGGGCAAGATAGCAGGCAGTATGACGCGAACGCATGGACAACGTCAGCATGGTTCTCATGAGGACATGGAAGAAACAAAGCGTACCATCTTACGCACTGCTCAGGAGTTATTCATGGAGCAGGGCTATCGCGCTGTCACCACGCGCCAAATCGCGGATGCCTGTGGACTGACACAACCCGCTCTCTACCACTACTTCGCCGATAAGCGTGACCTCTATGTCGCGGTCATGCAAGAAGAGTTAGCAAAGTCAAAGGCGGCACTGGAGCGTATTGGCAGACGGAATGAGAGCATTGAGGAGCGACTACGACTCGTGGCACGCTACATGTTGAGCCATACCGCGCACGATCACAGCCTGATGCTACATGATATTCGTCATGAACTTGTGCCACAGCAGCAAGATATATTACAGGCCGCGTTTCAGACGAGTATTATTGCTCCGATTACAGCAA